>JBPRGG010000001.1:0-11945 GCA_051418075.1 Candidatus Cyclobacteriaceae bacterium M3_2C_046
CTGCCCACCCAGTATACTTCGAGAACTGTATTAGCTTATAGTGAACCTACAGATAATTGGGTTGATCCTGGAAGTTCCATAATTGCACCTGGAACAGGTGTTTCGGTATATGTTGAGAGCGAAGATATTACAGGCGGTGCATTTAATGTAGATTTTACTGGGCCAGCAGTGACTGGTGATGTGAATGTTACTTTGACTAAACAAGGTTCATTTGAAGATGGTGGATGGAATCTTGTGGCTAATCCGTACCTTTGTACTGTTGACTGGGATGTTGAAACTGGCTGGAATAAATCCAATATTAATAATTCCATTTATTTCTGGAATCAAGTCAGCCAAAGTTATAATGTTTATGTTGGATCTGGCGGTAGCAACTTAACCGGTGTTGCCACAGGAAGTGCCAGCCAATATATTCCTGCAGGGCAGGCCTTTTTTGTAAAGGCCAGTAACGGTGGAACTTTTTCTGTCAATGAAGATGCCAAAGTAACAGATCAAAACCCAACCTTCCTACGAGAAAAAGCACCAAAGGATATTTTAAGAATTGCTCTCAAAAACTCTGACAATTTGGAGGATGAAGCAGTTATTCGATTTGGTGAAAATGCTACAGTGCAATTCGATAAAAACATGGATGCCGTAAAATGGTATGGAAATATATTAAATTTATCCAGTATCACACCGGACGGGAAAAAACTGGCGGTAAACACCTTACCTTATGGAGAAGCTAACAGCATTATTCCATTAGAAGTTAAGGTAAAACAAAAAGGTGATTATTCTATTTCTTTCTCGGGAATTCATAATTTTTCTGATAATGTCTTAATATCACTTAAAGATAATTTGAATGGGAAGATTACTGCTGTAAATAATCAAACCATTTACCCCTTTAAGGTTACCGTAGATTCAAGTAGTTATGTAGATAGATTTGAAATTATTTTTTCAACTCCTGTTATTTTTAGTTTTGATAATAAGAAGGCTAAAGCAGGCTCCTATGTTACAGTACCTCTAACAGTAAAAAATTATGAGAATATCATAACTACACAATTTACCGTCAGATGGGATCAGGAACAACTTTCGTATCAGGAAGTTCAGAATTTTGGTATATCTTCAATGAGTACAGGCAATTTTGGAACTACAAATATAGAGAATGGGTATTTAACATTTTCCTGGGATCAGGCAGATTTGCAGCCCCAATCTTTAGCAGATGATGAATCATTGTTTGATATTATTTTTAAATTGAAAAGCAGTCCGGGAGATTCTAGCGAAATATATTTAGATGATTTACCATTGACCATTGAAATTGCCAGTGGAGATCTGATCAAGCTTAATCATGAGGTGAATCCTGGTTGGATTGGTTCATTTAATAAAGTAAATGTTGCGGGACAAGTGAAGGATAGAAATGGTAAACCAATTGAGAATGTTAAGGTATCATTGTATGAAAATATTGATTCAATGGATACGTTAACTAATGAAGAAGGAACTTATCATTTTGAATTACTTGATAAAAAACCTTATAATCTGAAAGTGGATTATACGCCTACAAATAACCTGATTCAAGGAGTCAGTACCATAGATATTGCTTATCTAAGAAGGCATATATTGGGTGTCAGCCAACTAACTGCTCCATTGGCTGTACTAGCCGGTGATGTGGACGGAAGCAAGTCTATCAGTACAATAGATATTGCGCATATAAGGAGCCATATTTTAGGTAAAACCTCGATCCTTCCAGTTAATAGGGCTTTTAAGTTTTATCCGGATGATTTAATTGATCAGGATCCGTTCTTAATTCCGGAAAATTTTAAAGTGGAAGATTATGACAAAGACTCTATTACAGTAGATTTTACCGGTATAAAATTAGGTGACGTGGATAATTCGTGGTCGAATACAAATATGCGTATCAGAGAAACAAACCCAGTAGAATTCGCTGTTTTAAGTACCTTTGCCACTGAAGCAAGTGAAATTAACATTCCGATTTCAGTAAAAGGGTTTAAAGATATTAGCGCTTTTCAGTTTACCCTTGAATGGGATCCTAAAGTATTGGAATTTGTTAAGGTTAATGATAAAGATTTTGATGTTCATGTTGGAGAGCAAATGCGTAATAAAGGTATTGTTACCATTTCCTGGGATGATGTTCAGGGAGAAAGTATTTCAATTGCAGACAACTCGGATCTAATGAATCTAAGGTTTAAAGTAAAAGGAGGATCTGGTTCTAAATCTGATATTCAAATAACATCAAATTATACCGAGGCATTGGCTGCAGACAGAGAATTGAATCCGATCAGGTTTAATACTTTAGATGGTCATCTGGAGGTTCTGGGAGATTTAAATCAATTAAGGCTTCTACAGAATTATCCAAACCCATTTACTGATAATACCCATATTCAATTTATATTACCGGAAAGAGGACAGGTTGATATTTCTATTTATGATTCCTTTGGTCGTTTAATGCATCATATTAAGAAGATTTGTGATAAAGGATATAATAAGGTGGTAATTAATAAAAACGATATTGGTAAAACAGGTTTATATCATTACAGTATTTATTTTAATGGTAATGTAAATACTAAACAAATGATATTGAAATGATATGAAAGATTTAGGATAGATGATAAAGAGCGTTTTAATAACAATTTTTTTGATATTAATAGATTTTGGAATGTGTTTGGCCCAACCCGATCCACCCCCAAAAGAACCCATCCCCATAGACGGTGGTCTGATCTACCTGATCCTGGGTGGGTTAGCCATTGGCATTAAAAAAATCATGGATCATCGAAAAAAATCCTGATTTTTTTAAAACATTGACCCACAGTTGGATGTAGAAGAAGCAGAGGTGATTATTTGAATTTTGTTCGATTAGTTCTTTTCATTGTTATATTTTATATTTTTTTTCGGATTGCGTTTTAAAATCTTTATCACTATATTTAAACCGAATTTTTTACAAGGTTCAATCGATTTTAATGGTGTAAGAAAGATTTATTCAGATAATAACAGGAATATTCAAATTCTAAAACCATTTACTTTGTTTATTTGTAATTTTTTTATAATAATGCCAGCTATACCTTACATAAGTGTTTATTAACCAATGATTACATTTTACATTTTTATCTTGCTAATTGGAATTTATTGATTAATTTGCAGCCGATTTTAGGTTTGTTTTCAAACTAATGCATCAATGGTAAAACTTATTCAAAGCCTGAAAATACTACCCCGATGGATAATTATCCTGATTGACTTGTTTGTCTTTCACATATCCGTTATCCTCGCTTATTTCCTTCGTTTCAATTTTGACCTCAATGCCGTCTCCGACAGTAATATCCTGAAGGGCAGTTTGTTATATTTAAGTTGCGGCACAATTGCACTTTTTATTACACGTAGCTATACCGGCATTATACGCTATACCAGCCTGCAGGATGGCCTCAGGATCATTTATACCACCACCCTGGCCCTGGTTTTTACCATTCTGTTCAATTTCATGTATTTTCAGAATTATGGGGAGAATCTGATCCCGGTTTCGGTGATTATCATAAGTTACTTTAACTCCCTTATTTTCCTTTTTTATTACCGCTTTGCTGTCAAGTATGTTTTTTCCTACTATACCAATGCCATTCAGAAGAAAAACAGCATCATGATCTTTGGAGCAGGAAAATTCGGGCAAATGACCAAGCATATCATCGACCACGATACCACTACTAATCTAAAGGTGATTGGATTCCTGGAGGATGATTCCCGTAAGATTGGAAAAAGCATTGAAGGGATCAAGATCTATGATGCCCGCAAAAGATTAGCCCAGATCCTGCAGCAATGTGGAGCCCGGGAAGTGATTATCTCTATTCAGGAAATCTCCCTAAGCCGCAAAAATGAAATTGTAGATGTTTGTTTACAACAAAATATCAAAGTTCGGAATGTGCCGGCCGTAGAAAAATGGGTCAAAGGAGAGCTAAGCCTGAAACAGATCCGTGATATCCGGATTGAAGACCTGCTGGGCCGGGACAGCATCACACTGGATAATGTCAACATCAAAAAAGAACTGGCTGGCAAAAGGATCATGATCACTGGAGCAGCCGGATCTATTGGCAGTGAAATCGTCAGGCAGGCCATTCAGTACCGGCCAGAACTGATCATCCTGGTGGACCAGGCAGAATCAGCCCTGTTTGATTTCAATATGGAACTGGAAAAGTATAAATCCAAGGTCAACTTCACCCAGGTAAGCTATATTGCCGATATTTCCAATACCAACCGGATGCGCAATATTTTTGCTGAGCAAGCCCCCGATATTGTATTTCATGCAGCCGCTTACAAACATGTTCCGGTGATGGAAAGTAATCCCTCTGAAGCTATTGTATGCAACGTGAAAGGGACCAAGGTGGTAGCCGATCTATCTGTTGAATATGGGGTGGAAAAATTCGTGATGATCTCTACCGACAAAGCCGTAAACCCCACCAACGTGATGGGTGCTTCCAAACGGATTGCTGAGATCTATGTACAATCACTTAATAACTATATCAATCTCAACACCAAAACCTTTAGCGCCAAGACTAAATTTATCACTACCAGGTTTGGTAACGTGCTGGGCTCCAATGGATCCGTGATCCCCTTGTTTAAAAAACAGATCAAGAGCGGAGGCCCTATTACAGTTACGCATCCCGAAATCACCCGCTTTTTTATGACCATTCCCGAGGCCTGTCAGCTGGTGCTTGAAGCAGGTGCTATGGGTAAAGGTGGCGAGATCTTTATCTTTGATATGGGACAATCAGTCAAGATCGTGGATCTGGCCAAAAAGATGATCCAGTTGTCAGGTTTACACCTTGGGCGCGATATTGAAATTGTATTTACCGGTTTGAGGGAAGGGGAGAAGCTGTATGAGGAGTTGCTGAACCAGGAAGAGAATACCCAGCCTACCCATCATCCCAAAATCATGATTGCCAAAGTCAGACAGGGAGTATATGAAAAGGTTACCCAGCAAATAGATGAATTGGTGAACGCAGCCGGAACGGATGATGAGTTTTATATGGTGGGTATTATGAAGGAACTGGTGCCAGAGTTTAAGAGTAATTATTCCCGGTTTGAGGATCTGGATAAGAAAAAGATTTCTATCTAAATAATCAATTTTTTATTGTTTTTGAGATTTCTGCAAAAATAGGGGGCGACTCGTTCTTTCTGAAAACAGATGATTATTAAAGTGTCAGGTAATCTTCAATATGGCTCAATGATTATACTGCCATCATTTCTACTTTTATAAATAAATAGTCTACCTTACTTCATCTTTTGTACAGGCCGGATGAGCAGCACTTTTTTTGTCTTGATACAAGCGTAAAAAAGAAACATTCAGATACTTAGAAGATGATTTCAGGCCTACCCGCTTTTTATTGCTTCAAATGCTTTCCCCTTTTCGTTGTTCTCTGATACCATGTAGATAAGATCTGCCTTTAATTTAATAAATTATTCAACCTCCGCCGGCGGTCTGCATGCCGTCCTCAGCCATAGATAGCTGGTCCTGTCAAATCTTGTTCCAGCTTCCAGCTTCCAACTTCGAGCTTCGAGCTTCAAGCTCGCATTAAACCTTCATAGCATTGACAACCTTCCTTTTACCCGCCACATTCAGGGTATAAAGATCCTGCCTTCTGTCCTTCAGGTTCCTTACACTACCCTGAATATGCAACTCCTTCAGCAGGTCAAGGTCTACATCAGCGATCAAGGTCATTTCTGTGTTGGGAGTGGCCTCAGCTACGATCCCATTGTTGGGAAAGGCGAAATCACAAGGCGATAATACCGCTGATTGGGCGTACTGAATATCCATATTCCGCACTTTGGGCAGGTTTCCTACGCTGCCACTGATGGCCACATAGCATTCATTTTCAATAGCCCGGGCCTGGGCGCAGTACCTTACCCTCTGGTACCCATTCTGGGTATCTGTAGCAAAGGGCACAAATAAAATTTGTAGGCCTTCCCTGGCCATAATGCGGGAAACTTCAGGAAATTCCACATCATAACAGATCGAGATCCCGATTTTACCGGAATCGGTATCAAACACCGCGATCTTATCTCCACCACTCATTCCCCAGTCGGTGTATTCCGAAGGGGTGATGTGGATCTTGTATTGGTAATCAATGGTTCCATCGCGTCGGCACAGGCAGGCAACATTGTAAAGTTTATCATCCTCATAAACGGGCATGCTGCCGGCAATGATGTTCACGTTGTAGGATAAAGCAAATTCTACAAACTTGTTTTTGATGTCTTCTGAATAACCAGCCAGTCGTCTGATGGCCTGGGCGGTGCCCAACTCATTGAATTCAGCCATCAGGGGTACCATAAACAGTTCCGGGAACAACAGGAAGTCGGCCTTGTAGCTACTAATGGCATCCACAAAGAACTCGGCATTCTCAAACAAGGAATCCAGGGAATTTACATTACGCATCTGCCATTGTACCAGACCCAACCGGATAATCGACTTCTGTTCCTGCACGATCTTCTTTTTCTTGCTGTAATAGATGTTGTTCCATTCCAGTAAAGTGGCATAGGAGCGGGATTCATTGTCGCCTGGCATGTAGTTGGTCAACACCTTTTTTACCAGGAAATCATTGCTGATCTGAAAACTCATCACCGGATCATAGATCTCCTTGGATTGAACTTTTTCAATATATTCTTCGGGGTCCAGTTTGTAGCTGTATTTAAAGTAATTCGGCATTCGTCCTCCGGCTACGATGGATTTCAGGTTTAGCTTTTCGCAGACATCTTTTCGGGCATCATAAAGCCGGCGGCCCAACCGCATGTTGCGGTATTCCGGGTGAACGATCACTTCTATGCCGTACAAGACATCTCCGTCAGGATCATGCGTGTTGAATTCATAATTGTCCAGGATCTGTTCGTAAGTATGATCATCGCCATGTTTGTTGTAGTCGACAATAATGGATAATACAAAAGCAATAACTTTTTCTTTATCATCAATACAGATCTGCCCTTCAGGAAAGATCTTGATCAGCTTTTTGATCTGTTTATAGCTCCAGTGCTCCTCAATATCGGGATAGGTGGCTGTCATTACTTCCACCATGTCATCATAATCGGAGATCTTAAGGTTTCGTAGTACGAGTTTATGTTCAGGTTCCTGATTTAATTCTTTTATCATAAATGCTTAATGTGTTTAATACTGGCTGTGGGGCCAGTTATTCTGATTTATATTGTTGTTTTTTAATGGGTTAGGTCTTTGCTGCCCGTTAATATCACCTGCAAAGCTACGCAATTTCCCTAAATAAGAAATTTAAAGCCTTAAGATATAAATTAACCTTCTCTTGCACCAGCTAACCTTTTTAATAAAAATGATGCTAAAACAAATTCTTTCAATTAATTAATAAAATCTTTTATAGTTTTGTTAAATAAAATATTGGTTCAAAGCCCATAGTTATGAAATCAAAGATCAGAATAGGCACTCGCGGAAGCAAGCTGGCTCTGTGGCAGGCTTACCAGGTGGAAGGAAAACTCCAGGCCGGCGGGGTGGATACGGAGATTATTCCCATAGATACCAAAGGAGATAAAATTCTGGAAGTAGCCATTGGCAAGATTGGCAGCAAAGGCGTGTTTACCGAGGAAATAGAGGAACAGTTATTGACCGGTGCCATAGACTTGGCTGTTCACAGTGCCAAGGACCTGCAGTCTGAGCTGCCGGAAGGATTTGAGATCATTGCTTTTACCGAACGGGAAAAGGCCCATGATGTGCTGGTCAGCTTTAAGCGATCAATCCGGTTGGAAAACCCCTCCCCGGATTACCTGATTGGGACTTCCTCAACCCGGAGGGTGGCCTTTTTGAAGCATTATTACCCTCATTTACATCATATTGCGGTGAGAGGTAACCTTCAGACCCGCATCCGAAAGCTGGAGGAGGGGCAGGCCGATGCTTTGTTGCTGGCCTATGCCGGGGTACACCGGATGGAGTTCGACCACCTGATCGTGCAGGAGCTTCCTTTGGACCATTTTATTCCGGCGGTAGGACAGGGAACCGTGGCAGTAGAAGTCAGCCGGGCTCTGGATCCCGAAAA
Source organism: Candidatus Cyclobacteriaceae bacterium M3_2C_046 (assembly GCA_051418075.1). Taxonomy (GTDB): domain Bacteria; phylum Bacteroidota; class Bacteroidia; order Cytophagales; family Cyclobacteriaceae; genus JBPRGG01. Next base: position 8,022 of record JBPRGG010000001.1, read on the forward strand.
AAGGGCTTTGATCCGGCAATATGTAAACCATGAACCTACGGAAAAATTGTTGTTAGCGGAAAGGGCCTTTCTCAGAAAACTACAGGGAGGTTGCAGTATTCCGGCCTTTGCCCTGGCCCGCTGGAACAAAGATCAACTCACTATGTCCGGAGGAATTGTGAGCCTGGATGGTCAGAAAATGGTTAGTCTGAAGCTGGAAGATTCCCCTGACCGGGCCGCTCATTTAGGAACCAGTCTGGCAGAAATGGTATTGCAACAGGGCGGAGCAGCCATTTTAAAGGCTATCAGGGGCAATAATTAATCGGTCCTTCAGTTAATATTTAGTTGAAAATACATTTTCAGCATCACCTTTATATGATAAATTTGTAAAGCATTAAAACAAAGGAGCATGTTTAAAAATATTTTGCTTATCAGCTTGTTAACCAGCCTTACCTTTTGTGCTGATAATTCGGGAAATAGTAAAGATTACCTGATCACCCTCAAAACCACTGAAGGCGATATCAAAATGATCCTGTTTGATCAAACGCCTAAACACAAGGAGAATTTCCTGAAGCTGGCCCGGGACGGATTTTATGATGGTGTATTGTTTCACCGGGTCATTGAGGACTTTATGATCCAGACCGGTGATCCCGATTCTAAAGAGGCTGAACCTGGAACCAGTTTGGGCAATGGTGGACCCGGATATAATATTCCGGCTGAATTCAACCAGGACCTTTTCCATCAAAAGGGTGCAGTAGCAGCTGCCCGTCAGGGGGATAACATGAACCCTGATAAAGAATCCAGTGGCAGTCAATTTTATATTGTTCATGGTAAAAAGTTCGGAGAGGAAGAACTGCTGATTGATCAGGATATGCTTTATTATTATTTCCGGCAGTACCTGGAAGAAGAAGGACAGGAAGAATTAAGAGAAAAGGTGATGGGATTACAACAATCTCAGAAATTTGACCAGATTCAGCAACTTATCATGAGCTATAAAGGCGCCATGGAAAAGAAATATGATATAAAGCTTCAAAAGAATTATCCGGAAGAGCGATTGAAAGCATATACTACGGTAGGCGGAGCACCTCACCTGGATGATGCCTATACCGTGTTCGGCAAAGTTGTGGAAGGATTGGATGTAGTAGACCAGATAGCCACTACAGAAACCGGTGCAGCTGACCGACCCAAAGAAGATATCCGGATCCTGGAGGTGGAAGTGGATAAAATGGCTAAAAAGAAGATTACCCGGCAGTATGGCTACGAATATCCGGAACCGGCTTCCTAACCGAAAGGTTGAAGTCGCTTCAATTCCGGTTTGCCCGTTTTTTGAAGAAAAGCATGTTAGCTTTTAGCTGAGAAACATTAAATTTAGCCTGTTTATAATCAGGGAATTATGCGCATAAATGGTTTAAGACAATTATTGATAGTGTGGTTATCAGGTATTGCAGGGGTAGGATGGGGGCAGGAAGATCCATCTCATTTTCAGCATAAAGCCGGAATGATCATTGAGCAAACAGCAGATCATTATCGTCCTCCCTCCTTAAACATTGGGGACCCGGAGAAATATTACTGGCCCCTGGTCATGGCCCGGTTTGAGAAATATGGCATCAAAGATTCACTGGCTAATGCTTGTATCAGCATATTAAAAGACCGTTCCCCTTTTCATTTTACCCTGGTAGGAATGGCCCGTTTGATGATGCTTTATCCTCAGGCACCTGCACTTGCAGCCCATAAAGCAGAGATCCTGCAACAGGTTTTTGCCAGAAAAGACAGCTACAATGCCTGGACCGGAGAGGGCACAGAAAATCATGTCAGTATGTCCCGTACCAGTGGGTATTTGTATGCCCAGGAAGCCCTGAAAAGTACTACTTCATTTCCCCGGGCTGAATTGAGGTTGCAGCAAATGAAAAAATGGATCAGCTATTGGTCAGGCAGGATCTATCAGGTAGGATCAGGGGAATGGCATTCCGGTATTTATGAAGTTTTTAACCTGATAGGCTGGTTGAATTTATTTGATTTTGCCGATGATCCGGAGGTAAAACTAATGGCCCGGGCCGTGCTGGATTATTATGCCGCAGAACTGGCCCTACACCACAGCTGGGGCCTTCCCGGAGGGGCAGAGATGCGGGGAAACGGGATTAACCGGTCGCAATATACGGCTACCACTTACCTGAACTGGCTGTGGTTTTCTCCTGACCCCAACCTGGTACAGGGTTTTCAAAAAAATGATTATATCCAGTGCCTTCATGCCATCACAAGTACCTATCGTCCTCCCCAATTGGCCGTAAAGCTGGCTCAAAAAGCATTGACCCAACCAGCCTGGTATCAAAACAGCAAACCTGGCTATCTGCTTCACCAGCCTTCCCTGGTAAAGCAGTTTTTTTACATTGGCACTGATTACACCTTGGGCAGCATGGCCAGTCCCTATGGCGGATTTACCGGTACCACTTACCAAATCATCAACTGGAAGCTGGTCAAACAACAGCTGCAGGCTTTACCTCTGGAGATCAGTGGGAATGGAGTTTTCTGGGAAAACTGGCAGGGCAAAACCCGTGATCCCTGGACCCAATGGGGGCAATTTAAAAATGTGTTGTTTCAAATAACCCGCGTCCCTAAAAATGCTTCTCAGCTGTATAGAAAGGTGGAAAAGGAAGCGATAGATTGGAACAAGGCCTGGAAAAAAGATTTTCTGAAAAGATTTCCGGCAGAATCCTACAAACGGGATGTCTATCATCAGCCCGAGCGGGTGAATTTTGAAAATGCCAGTTATATTAATCTGCCTGTCGGTATTCCGCTTACATGGCAGGAGGATGTACTGGTAGTTGATCTTGATCAGCAATGGTTGTTGATCTGCTGTTTAAATCAGAAAAGGCCTCAATTGGATAGCATCCGGTTGCCCGGCCGTCTGATCCTGCTGGACCAGGCCTCTCCCGGAGATGATTGTGGTTTTGTGCTGGAAATGGTGGAAAAGTCTGTCCTGCCTCAGATTAGTGACCTGTCAAAAAATCGTTTAAATCGTGACCGGGAAGGTTGGTGGCAATATCGATCTTGCCAGCAACAGGAAATAGCCATGAATTTTGGTGAAGCCGGCATATTTCAGGAAGCCCTGGTGGATTGGGGTTTTGGAGTTATTCGGCCAGAGGTGATCATGCAAAAGGCCGGGTTTCGTCAGCCTCAATGGCCTTACGGCATGGGGTATGGGAAAGTGCCGGCTTTAAAGATCAATGGTAAACCCATGAGCCTGAATGCGGAGTGGCCTGTGTTTGAAGGTCCTGATTTGCAGTTGAAAAAGGGTGTATTGATGTTTAAGGGTGAAGGTTCAAGTTATACCATTGATTACAGTGGGAGGTTGCCGGTATTTAAATAATATAACCAAAATTGGCTGACTGCATTAAAGTAAAGATTCTACCTTACCCTATATTTTGTCCTGGCCGGACGGGCGGTACTTTTTGCCTTGATGCAAAAAGTACCCAAAAAAATCAAGACAGAAAAAAAATGCCCGCACCTGCCGCGGCCTTTACGCTGGGGGCCATCTTGGCCTGGCACACCGTCGCACCTGCATTTTCTGTCGTGCCAGCGCTGCTTTTGAATTTCTTATCATCATATTTCTTATGTAATCATATAAATCATGATACAGAAAATTCAGCAGCGGTCATCCGTCAAAGAATACATCATTATCAAATTGTTTTTTAGCTAAAGTTCAGGTAAGCTCGTCATCTCGATGCCAGGATAGATCTGTTTGAGTTAAGTTAGGTAGTGCTACGGAATTAATCCAGGGGCTGTAAAGTCATGCTTACCAATATTATTGGTTGGGAAACGATGATGCTGGCTGATTTATAAATAATTAAGCCTAATTCTTAAAAATACCCGGTAAATTTTTATTACATAACTAGAAAAAATGCTCATTTTTATTCGGACTTCCTTTCCCTAACCTCAGGTATGAAG
>JBPRGG010000002.1:0-18357 GCA_051418075.1 Candidatus Cyclobacteriaceae bacterium M3_2C_046
AGCCTATGCAGTTAAAATCAACGACTTTTCATCAAAGGAAATCAGGAAATTGTTTGACAGCCATATTGACAACCGGGCTAAGGTCAACATCAACAAAACCAGGGTTTACCGAACCTTAAAGGGTGATTATAATCTGCAAAAAAAAGAAGCAAAGCAAAATCATCCCCTGATGAACAGGTTTATGCATGGTTTAAAGTCCTGGATTACCGGGATCCACCACCATGTCAGTGATCGTTTCTTGCAGGGCTACCTGAATGAATATTGCTACAGGTTTAACCGCAACAGGCAGAAATCGATGATCTTTCATATAATGGTGGTCAGGATGCTGGCTACGCCGCCGGCACCCTATAAAATACTTCATAATACTTAGATGGATAATTTATAAATTTCACTTAACGTTGCCTATAAACTCGAAAAATAAAAAATCTTTGCTAAGGCATAAGCTCTACTCTAATATTGTTCCAACCCGATGCGGATTATCAACCATATTAAACACTTATTTATACCACTAAAAATGCATGTCAATCATTTCTTTGAGTTAATTCCCTAATGACTATTAATTCATTTCAGATTTTTAAACTATTTTTGCCAGGTTTTCAATTATGTCTGCATGAAAAATTCCGTGTCTACCTTGCCAGGTAAAACCTTTCCTTTAGGTGCAACTGTTTATCCTGATGGAGTAAACTTTTGTCTTTTTTCCAAATCCTGCGAAAAGATTGAGCTCTTATTGTTCGATAACCCGGAGGCCAAAAATCCATCTCAGGTGATACCCTTTGAGCCGGGACTGAATAAAACTTTTTACTATTGGCATATTTTTGTTAAAGGTCTGAAAGCTGGTCAATTATATGGATATCGGGTTCATGGTCCCTGGCTTCCCTCTCAGGGCAACTTGTTTGATAAAGATAAGGTGTTGGTAGACCCTTATGCCAAAGCAGTTTATATGGGAAAGTATTTCTCAAGAGATGCAGCCTCTCATCCTGGAGATAATTGTGCTGAAGCCATAAAAAGTGTGGTGGTGGATACGGAAGATTATGATTGGGAGGATGATAAAATGACTAACCTGCCATATTCAGAAACCATAATATATGAACTACATGTAAAAGGGTTTACCAATCATAGCAGTTCAGGATTGTCAGAAGACAAAAGAGGCACCTATGCCGGGATCATTGAAAAAATTCCTTATTTGAAATCACTGGGAGTGACAGCTGTGGAACTGATGCCAGTACAACAGTATGATCCTCAGGATGCAGTTCCTCCCCTGACCAATTACTGGGGCTATAGCCCAATTAATTTTTTTGCTCCCCACACAGAGTACAGCTCTGATCAAAGCCCATTAGGTCCTGTAAGAGAGTTTAAAGACATGGTGAAGGCTTTACATAAAGCAGGCATTGAAGTCATTCTGGACGTGGTTTTTAATCATACGGCTGAAGGAGAGCCTGACGGCCCCATATATTCTTTCAAAGGTTTTGAAAATAAAGCTTACTATATTTTAAAAGAAAACAAAGGCATATATGCTGATTATACAGGATGTGGCAATACTTTTAATGCTAATCATTCCATTGTACGCAGATTGATCAGGGACAGCTTACGCTATTGGGTTGCTGAAATGCATGTGGATGGCTTCAGGTTTGATCTGGCTTCAGTATTATCACGAGATGAAGATGGCAACCCCCTGGAAAACCCACCTATTTTATGGGAAATTGAATCAGACCCGGTATTGGCCAGGACCAAATTAATTGCCGAAGCCTGGGATGCTGCCGGCTTATACCAGGTAGGTTCATTTATTGGGGATAAATGGGCAGAATGGAACGGGCATTACCGGGATGATGTGAGACGATTTGTCCGGGGTGATGATGATACGGTAACAAAATTAGCTTCCAGGATCATTGGCAGCCCCGATATTTTTCCCGATCCGGCCAGAGAAATAAACAGAAGTATTCATTTTATCAGCTGTCATGATGGCTTCACGCTCAATGACCTGGTCAGTTATAATGTTAAACATAATGAAGATAATGGAGAAAAAAACCTGGATGGCTCTGATCATAACTTCAGTTGGAATTGTGGAGTGGAAGGTGACACAAACGATGCCTCCATTGACAAATTAAGATTGAAACAAATCAAAAATTTCCTGACCATTTTGTTTGTTTCACAAGGCACTCCCATGTTACTCATGGGTGATGAAGTAAGAAGAACGCAGTGGGGAAACAACAATGCCTATTGCCAGGATAATGAGATCAGCTGGTTTGACTGGACACTCTTGGAGAAAGAGGCAGGTTTATTACGATTTACCAAAGGATTGATTCGTTTCACCCAAAAATTTAATTTATTTAAGCTAGACAATATACTTAAAACTTCTTACCATACCCGGGGAGCCCATATCATTTGGCATGGGGTAAAAATAGGCCAGCCAGACCTCTCCTTTAATTCCCATACACTGGCTTTTACCCTCAATTACCCCAAACGTTCAGAGTCAATCCATATCATGCTCAATGCCTATCAGGAACCATTAACCTTTGAACTGCCTCTGCTGCATCATGATAATAGCTGGTATCGGTTGGTGGATACTTCTCTGGATGCTCCGGATGATTTTAATGAAGAATTGTCTCAAACAAAAGTCAATGCTAAAACATACATCATGGAGCGGAATTCTTCTGTTATCCTGGTAAGCCAGAAAAAGGAAAGTTAGTCCGGCAGGATCTTTACTGCTCCCTGGTCTGCAGAAGAGGCAAATAAAGCATAAGCCTTCAAAGCAGTGGATATTTCCCTGTCACGGCCAATGGGTTTAAAAGCATTTTTACCCTTTCCCTGTTCAGTTTGTCGCCGCTTTTCCAGTTCCTGCGGAGATATTAAAACTTGTATGGAACGCTTTGGAATATCAATTTCAATGATATCACCATCCTGTATCAAGGCTATTTCTCCTCCGGCAGCGGCTTCAGGTGAGACATGCCCAATCGATAAGCCTGACGTGCCTCCAGAAAACCTTCCATCAGTTATCAAAGCACAGGCCTTGCCTAATTTCATTGATTTTAAATAGCTGGTTGGGTATAGCATTTCCTGCATACCCGGCCCTCCTTTTGGACCTTCATAACGGATTACTACTACCTGCCCTGCTTTAATGATCCCTTTTAAAATCGAATTACAGGCTGTTTCCTGTGAATTAAACACCCGGGCTTCACCCTTTAATGTTAATATAGACGGATCTACACCTGCCGTTTTCACAATGCATCCCTGACGGGCTATGTTACCATATAAAACTGCCAAACCACCATCGGCATAATAGCTATGAGATGTATCCCTGATACATCCCTTCTGCCGGTCCATATCCAATTCCCTGTACCTGGTAACCTGAGATGCCATTTGCCCATTCCTTTTACCTGCCGGAGCACTTTTATACAAGGTATAAGCCTCATTTATTGCTGAAGTATTGGTAATATCAAACCTTTCTATGACTTCTTGCAGGGTTAAACCATCCACGCGTTTTTCCTGACCATGAATTAAGCCGGCTTTATTCAATTCAGCTAAAATCCCGATTATACCTCCAGCCCGGTTTACATCTTCTATATGATAGTCTGAATTTGGTGAAACCTTACACAAACAAGGCACCTTCCTGCTCAAATGATCTATGTCCTTCATGGTAAAACTGACCCCGGCTTCACGGGCAATAGCCAGTAAATGCAAAACAGTATTAGTAGAACCTCCCATAGCAATGTCTAATGTCATAGCATTCATAAAAGCCTTTCTGGATGCTATTGAACGGGGCAATACGGTGAAATCACCATTTTCATAAAACATTTCAGCCAGCTCAACAATGCGCCGGGCAGCTTTTTCAAATAAATTCATTCGATTGACATGGGTTGCCACAATGGTTCCATTGCCTGGCAAGGCCAGTCCGAGTGCTTCATTCAAACAGTTCATCGAATTGGCAGTGAACATGCCTGAACATGATCCACAGGTAGGACAAGCCATTGCTTCAATTTGGTTGATTTCCTCATCAGATATGGAATTATCTGCACTCATAACCATAGCGTCTACCAGATCATACTTTTTACCTTCTATCTTACCCGCCTCCATGGGTCCTCCGGAAACAAAAATAGTAGGAATATTAATTCTCATTGCTGCCATCAGCATCCCCGGGGTAATTTTATCACAGTTGCTGATACAGATCATGGCATCTGCCTGATGCGCATTGACCATATATTCCACTGAATCAGCAATAAGATCCCTGGAAGGCAATGAGTACAACATTCCCTGATGCCCCATAGCAATACCATCATCAATGGCAATGGTATTAAATTCCGGAGCAAAACAGCCATTATCTTCTATTATGCGCTTGACTTGTTGTCCAATTTGATGTAAATGCATATGACCTGGTACAAATTGGGTAAAGGAATTGACAATTGCTATAATAGGTTTTCCAAATTGTTCCTTATGCATGCCATTGGCCCGCCAAAGGCTTCTGGCCCCGGCCATTAATCGGCCCTGGGTAGTAGTCGCACTTCTTAGCCTTTTTTTCATATTCAATAAAATTAGAATTAATATTCGGCTAAAATTAGTTAAAATAGCTTAAAATATTGAATTAAATCTGAATCACATTTCTATCTTAAACTGTTCAATTTTGTACACACCGGTGTTCATAATAGCACAGGTTAATGCATCCCTCTTACTTCAAAAAATTATAATTTTTTGAAGTACATATTAAATATATTGCCTAAAATTAACCCTTAGAGCCGGTACACGATCTTATAGTGAAAGGGTCAACATTTTCGATTTTATAAAGCTCTCTTAATAATTAAATTGGCATTTTTATTGAGTTTTAAGGGATGTTCCCGGCGAAAGAATAATATTACTATGAATAATTTTGTAAAGGAAAGCATTTCATCTCACCTTGACCTTTGGTATGCAAGTGCTAATAATCATTTACCTCCTCTTCCTTCTTTTTCCAATGGAGTTCGGTCTGTCAATCAGCAAGACCTGGACTGTTTGATTGATAAAATCAAACAGGCTTCTGAATCAAAACAAAATGATCAGAGCATCGAAGACTTAATCCTCAGGATCATTCCTTCCTTGCTCAACTGTCAAACCGAGCATTTGAAGGCCTTCATTGCTGGTAGCAACAAGAATGTGAGCTCAGCATTCGTAAGAAAAGCGAAAAAGTTTAACCCGGAAATAAGCAACCAGGATATTTATCAGGCCATACGCAATATATGGATTGTAAACAGCATACAAGCTTTACGTGGAGATCCTATTAATTTAAACCAGGCCTTATTCGCTTATAGTATGTTATATCCTTATACAGATAACCTCCTGGATAATCCTTCTCTGGATAAGTCAGCTAAAATAGAATTTAACCGGCGTTTTGCCCGAAGACTTGAGGGTTGTTATGTCAATGCAGCCTGGCCGGTAGAGCATGAGATATATCAGTTGGTAGAAATTATCGAAAAGCATTTTAAAAGAGCCCACCATAGGCCTGTGTATGAAAGCCTGCTGGCTATTCACCGGGCCCAAACCAGAAGTGTTCAATTGATCACGAATCCTGAAAAAATATCAGAAGAACAAGTGTTACATATTTGTTTTGACAAAGGTGGCACTTCTGTTTTGGCAGATGGATTTTTGATCAACGGCAACCTGGAGCCAGCAGAAGCAGAATTTATGATGGGATACGGGATCTTTTTACAATTGCTGGATGACCTCCAGGATTTGCAGGAAGACCTGGAAGCTTCTCAAATGACTATCTTTAGCAAGTATGCAGGAATATTTCCCCTGGATCCTTTAGTGGTTCAACTGATCAACTTTCAAAATAGCATACTGGAAAATAATCCTTATAGAGACCAAAAAGCTGACCTGCTTCAATTCATAAATCAGGCTTGTATGTTATTGATTTTCAGAGCAATTGCCCAAAATCAGAAATATTTTTCATCCAGCTTTTTGTGTAAAATGGAACCCTGCTCCACGCTGGGCTTTGATTATTTGAAACAGGTAGCTGGACATCAAACCTATTCCAATAAGCTGGAAATGGAGCAAATAATGGGAAATTTTAATCATATTCACTTTAATATATAATCCTATGAAAAAATATGTATTCATCAATCTATTATGGTTGAGTTTAGTAAGTTGTTCGGTAGTAAGCCAGTCAATTTATGATCAAAAACAGTTTAGCTATGAGGGAATCAAAGACCTTACGGTGGAAGGAGCATTTTGTACGGTTGAAATTACCGGGCAGGATAGAAATGATGTTGATTTCTGGGGAGAAATAACAGGGAAAGGCAACAGTTCTGCTTATGCGATCAGACATGAGCAAAATGGAGAAGCATTGAGGATCTGGATAGATAAACCCCGCTCAAGTTGGGGAAATATCAATGGCAAATTAATCCTGAAGGTGCCTCACCAGATCAATGTTTTCCTTGACAATGGCTCAGGCAGTGTTAGGATAAGCAACTTAAGGTATGGCGGATTGCGGGCAACCACAGGATCTGGCAGCCTGAAAGCCGAGCAGATTGTAACCAATGCTTATTTCAAAACCGGATCAGGAGGAATCGATATTGCAGACTTAAGAGGCGATCTGGAAGTAGTATCTTCTTCCGGGAGTCAGCATCTACATGGCATTCTGGGCAACATCAATAGCCGTTCGTCTTCAGGTACCATACGTTTTGAGCAGGTTAATGGCAATGTGGAAGGAGAAACCTCCTCTGGATCGGTCCACCTGAATGATATTAAAGGCAGCCTGTCCGTTAGGACTTCATCAGGAAGTGTAAATGGACAACAGGTGCTCATCACCAATGATTCCAGGTTTAAAACATCCTCCGGATCAGTGAGAGTAGATTTGTTAAACGATCTGAATGAATTTAATTTTGACCTTTCAGCCTCTTCCGGAAGCATCAGAGTAGGGAATAATTCTATGGGTAAAAAGTATGTTTCTAATGGCGGGAACATTTCTATTGTGGGTGTTACCAGTTCAGGCAGCCAGAGATACAACTGATAAGTGTCTGTATTCGGACACTTGTTTTCGTTATCGGACGACCCGAATTACAAGCCTGTAGATAAAAAACGGCCTTAGAACACTGAAAAACCATATTTTTTATCTTGGCATATTTATTGGCTTAAAAGAAACAAATACCAGAAAAATTAAATAAAATGATAGAACTAAAAAACGTTGATAAGTACTACGATTCCAAATATCAAAGGACCTTTGTGTTAAAAGGTATTGATGTGGAAGTGGAACAAGGTGAGTTCCTGACCATTATGGGTCCCAGTGGAGCTGGAAAATCCACTTTGCTAAACATCATTGGTTTGCTGGATGAGCCATCTGCAGGCAAGTACATGTTTATGGGAGAACCGGTGCATAATTTGAAGGAAAGAAAAAAATCAGAACTTCACAAGTTCCATATTGGCTTTGTCTTCCAGGCCTATCACTTAATTGACGAACTGACTGTATATGAAAACATTGAAACTCCATTGCTGTACCGCGGGGTAAAGTCTTCTGAAAGAAAAAGCATGGTAGCCGAAATGTTGGACCGTTTTCAAATGGTGGCTAAAAAAGACCTTTTCCCCGAACAATTATCCGGAGGCCAACAGCAACTGGTTGGTGTGGCCAGGGCGATCATTGGCAAACCCAAATTATTATTGGCTGACGAACCTACCGGAAACCTGCATTCTGAACAGGGTGAAGAAATTATGGAACTTTTCCAGAAATTAAATAAAGAAGGCATGACTATTATTCAGGTAACCCATTCAGAAAAAGGAGCATCCTATAGCAATCGAATATTAAGGCTGGTAGACGGAATGGTGGTAAGTGATGAACGAAAAGAAAAAGTAACTGTCTGAAATTAATTGAAACCATGAAAAAAATTGCTGTAATATTATTTTTGTATTTCATTTCAAGCTGGAAAATCATGGTCCAGGGCCAGGAGCAGGTAGATCTTACCCTGCAGGAGGCCCTTACTATTGCCTTAAAAAATAATGTAGACCTGAACCAGCAGGAAAATTTAATGCAATCCTACGAAGCCGATAAACGCTTGGCCACCTATCAATTTACCCCCAGCCTGTCCGCCAATTTGCGGGGATCTATCTATGATGGTAGGTTCTTTGATCAGACTAAAGGTGAAATAGTTGATACAAAAGTTGATAACGTTGGTGGTAATATTACAGCAAGTATCAGCCTTTTTGATGGTTTTCGCCGCATCCATAACCTTAAAGCGGCCAACATGGCCATGGAATCCTGGAAAAAAAACCTTATCAGGACGGAACAAACGGTAATTATGAATGTGGCAGAACAGTATCTTAATACTTTACTCAGTAAAGAATTATTAAGAATTGCCCAGGAGCACTTACTGTATCAGCGGGCTTTACTGAATCAGATAAAGAATTTCTATGAAGCCGGCACCCGTACCATCGTAGATCAGTACAACCAGGAATCACAGGTGCAAAATCAGGAAGTAGAGGTTATCCGTACTGAAAACAACTATCAGAATGCCCTGGCCACTCTGGGCAGTCTGCTAATGTTGGATCCCGCCACTGAGATCAATCTGTCTGACCCGGATAAAGAAGTGGAAAACCTTTTACTGGATCAGGTAGAACTGGCAGATCTGTTTGAAGAAGCACAGCAACATCGCCCTGACCTGAAGCAAATAGATTTGCAAATCAAATCCAACAAGCAAAGAATGGCAGCGGCCAGCTCAAACTACATACCTTCATTATCCGCCTTTGCCCAATATTCCACCTCATATACATCCTCCATATCTGAATATGAAGACATATCATCTGGAGAAGTGATTGAAGCTGATTTTAATTACCAGTTTTTCACCCTTAACCCATCCAATGTGGTGGGTTTGAATCTGAGTATTCCCATCTGGGATCAGTATTTAACCAGGAACCAACAGGTAACAGCTAAAGTCCGGTATGAGAATACCGTATTGGATCAGAAAAACCTGGAAAGAACAATTTATAATGAAGTGCAAATGGCCTATAATAATTATCAAATGGCGGTGAAGAACTATTATGCTTCTGAAGCCCAGTTCAAGGCCGCTGAAAAAGCCCTGGAGTTGCAAAAAGAAAGTTATGATTTGGGGCTGGGCAATCTGGTGGAGCTTACCCAATCTAACAATAATTATATTTTAGCCGCTGCGAACCGAGCTCAAGCCAACTATACACTTATGTTTCAGGATATGTTCCTGGATTTTGCCACCGGCACCTTATCAAAGATTTCTGTGGAATAAAGCATAGAATAGGAAAAATGATTGAAGTAAATAAGTAAATGCTCCCCCCATCAGGAAAGCCTTTATTATTTCATAGAATCAAGCCAATGATTGGCTTCATCTGTCACAATATCATACTGAGATAATTTCAGGCAATTTTTTAGCGCCTGTTTAGCGGCCATATCATCATTATTTTGTAATGCAAGCCGGCCTAATCCCAACCAAGCCATACTCTGATAGTGATCAGTATCTAAATTGACCCGCTCAGCTAACTTTAGAGCTGTTTCATAGTTTTCCCGGGCCCGATCTGTCTGATTGAACTGCTTTTCTCTGATCATTCCCATAAAAACATGACCTGGTAGCTGATAAAAGGATTGTGAACGCTTTAATAAACTTTGCGAAAGTTCAACAGCCTCAATATACTGTTCCCGGGCCAACAAATTTTCTACATAGTAGGTTTGGAACAGGGTATTTCCGGGGAAATCTCTGTAAAGATCCCGGGCGTAATAAAAAGCCTGGTCAGGCTGCACCTCATATCGCAAATAAATATGAAATAAATAATACAAAGCCTCCACCCTGGTAAAGACAGCCTTTTGGTAAGCAACTTGTAACTGCTTTATACCTAATGGTTTATCACCCCTTTGAAAAAACCAGGTAAGTGGTTTATAAGCCGGATGATTTTCCGGATATTTCTCCCGGTAGTAATTATATAAACCAGTGGTGAAATAAAATTCTTCATAATGCTGCTTGAGTTCGAATCCCTTCTTCAATGCATTATAGGCACTTTTGGCATATCCCATTCCTTTAAGAATATTTCCCTGTTCAATATACAGGTTGGTCAGATACCCATTGGCAGCCATTGCAAAAAAAATCCCTTCAACATCATTTTCATTCTGCTCCAGCAATACCTCCGCTTTTTCCATAGTGGCAAGCAAATAAGATTCATAGGCCTGATATTGCCCAGGAACTTCCCTCACCGGGTAATATTTCCAGTAAAGATAAATGGCATTGAGCAAATCCAGGCCGGGGTGAGAACCTAAAGTAGCTTCAAGGTGCCTGATATTTTTTTCCGCCGGCTCGAATTCAAAATTGTATATCTGATATAAAGTTTTATTTACAAAAACAACCAGTTCCTTTTGTTCCAGTAAAGTTTCCTGGGCTTGACACAATCCCAGGGAAAAAGAAAAAAATAATACCAGGTAATACCTCATCAATAGCTGCTTTCTGCAATATTAACTATTTCCTCTAAACTTTATTATGAAGTGAATTATAAGCAAGATAAAATGATTGGATAACCTATCTAAAGCAGCTCCCTGAAAAGCAATTAGCCTTTCAGGGAGGAAAAGTTACAGTGGTTTTACCGGCACGCAAATATCAACGGTCATGCGGCCATCTTTAGGCTCTTCTGTGTACATTTCAAAACAAGCGCCATCATCTGGCTGATAACCACTTTGGGGAAACCAACTGCCATACAACCAAGACCAGGCTTCATGGTATTCCTGAGCATTCAGTACGAACCTGGCTATTACATATTCGTCTGCGGCAATACGCATCTTACCCACCTCTCCTGCTACTTTGGTATCAGGTGGAACCGTGATACTTACGCTCATTCTCAGTTTATCCTCTTCGGTTACATTAGGATCATCATGATAAACTACGATTGATTTCAGGTCCGGCTGTTCCAATAATTTCCGGGGACCAGCCCAGGTAAATAATTTTTGAAAAAGCCTTTCAAATAAGCCTTCATCACCCTGGTAAGGACCGGTGTGCCTGACATAAGCCAGGGTCATTTCAGGAAGATCTTTTACTTCTACGCTTTTGTTAAGTTCCATATTTGTTCTCCATTTTAATGTGTTTGAATGGGAACAAAAGTAGGTGTCAACCTCATATTTCACTTGATTGAAATTGCGCTTCATTTGACTCTGATTGCTATCATGATTTCCTTTCTTACGGAAAGCCGTGGGAGAGCAGGAAAAAAAGTGCTTAAAATTGCGAGAGAAGATAGTTAGGTCAGAGAATCCACAACTATAACCAATATCAGATATGGATAATTTTGAATTCGTATTTAATTTTGAAGCAGCTTTTTCACAACGTATCCTGTTTAAAAATTGGAATGGGGTTTCTCCTACCATTGCCAGAAAGATCCGGTGAAAATGAAACTTGGAAAAATGAGCCACCTCAGCCAGTTCATCCAGCCGAAAATTCTGCTCCAGGTTCATTTCAATATGATCAATTACTCTATTAATACGTGAGGTATATTCTTTCAGTTGATCCGAATTGTTTTTATTCATGATTTAAAAGCGTGAATATTCATACTTGAATATAATACCAAAGTGAAAACATCACAACTGAATTAAAAATTAATTAGCTAAAGAATAGTAGTCAAATGAGTCAGCCATTTATTGAGTTTATGCTAACACAAAGAACAACAAAAAATGTAACAAAAAGATGTTGATGGCAAGTATTGATATCGCCACCAACTTTTATTTTAAAAGCATTAAATCTGGTAAAACCCCATATTAAGGCTGATAATCCTTAAGCTTTGATTTCAGTTCTTTGCGGGCAATATGTATCCGGTTCTTAACAGTCCCGATGGGTATCTGTAACTTATCAGAAATCTCATGATATTTATGCCCTCTGAAATACATCATAAAGGGTGTTTTATAGATATCATCCAGGTTCTTAATGGCTAAACCAATGTCCCGGAGGGTCAGACTTGAGTAGGCATAGTTATGAGTAATATTTTCACTGGAATTGATATAGTGCAAGTTATCAGAGGAATCCAGGAAAGTGCTTCGCCGGACCATCTTCTGATAATTGGAGATAAAGGTATTTTTCATAATGGTGTATAACCATGCCTTCAAATTAGTGCCAAACTGAAATTTATCCCGATTAGATAAAGCCTTTAGAATGGTTTCCTGGATCAGATCATTGGCGTCTTCCACATCCCTGGTAAACTTCATGGCATGTTGACGTAAATATTGGGAATTTTTGTTCACGGTAAATGAAAATTCTTGCTGTGTCATGATGATGAATGGTTTAGTTAGCTAAAAAAATGTTTTCTTAATTACCTGCAGATAGTCCTGCTAAAAAGAATCAAGACTACAGTAGCTTGTTCTAAATTCGTGCCAATTGCTTATTTTACCCGTTTTAGATGGTATTGTGGAACTTCTTCCTCATCTATTGGGTATTTTTTCTATAAGTGGGTAAAATCTGTGGGGAATAGGCATATAGTTGAAGTTTAATTGCCTCTCCCTTTAAATAAAAACTCTAACCTCCAGCGGGTAATGAGGTAGTTTCGGGAAAAAGCACAAGGTTGACTGAAATCCCGGAAATCAAATAACACAATGGTATTGTAGCATCTCCTACTTCCATCAATGATTTCGGAATATATAAAAATATCCTCTTCGGTATATATAAGCGTGTTCCTTTTCATGAGTCTACATATATTTAAATCGTTTTTTTTTGAAAACTGTTTCATTTATACGCTTAAATTTAAATTAATAATCCCTACCTAAATCAGCGTTTATAATTCAATTAAGTGAGAATCAGAATAATATAACTGAAAAATATTAAGAATAAATCTTGACAATTTTTGTAAATCATACAGGTGCAACAGGAAAATCCGGAACACACACAGGAATTGAATATATGTAATAAGGTTCTATGATATGCCTTGTGGGGAAGATTTACAGGAAAATATAAGCCTTAAAAACAAGTATGAAAGGCTGCAAATTTAAAATTAAACTTTTCCGGTTTAACTTTGGGATTTAAATTGGAAGATATGGATAAAGTATATCAGGAAGTGATCCAGGCAGCTGGCCATAATCACCAGAAAAATAAGACATATTTCAAAAAACTGAAGAAACAAAAAAGACTTAACCTGGATCTTCCCATTCACGAAATTCATGATCAGGTATTTCAGCAAATCAGTTGTCTTGAGTGCGGCAACTGTTGCCGGACTACAGGACCTTTGTTCACGGAAAAGGATATTGAACGGATTGCTGGCCATCTTCGCTTGAAACCGGCTAAATTTGCAGAACAATATTTAAGAATTGATGAGGATGGAGATTATGTTTTTAAGGCCATGCCTTGCCCCTTTCTGGGGGTTGATAATTATTGCAGCATTTATCAGGCAAGGCCCAAAGCTTGTCGTGAATACCCTCATACCAACCGGAAAAATATGCGTCAGATCCTAAATCTAAGTTTGAAAAACACCCTTATCTGCCCTGCAGTTTATCATATTTTTGAAAAGCTGAAGGAGAAACTGCCAACCTGAAAATTTTTTATTGACAACTACTAACTTTATAGGCAGCCAATAAGTTTATAAGAAAAAACCGGAACATTATGGAAAATCAAATTAAGCAACTTCAGCAATTGCTGAATGACATGTGGCAGGATTATGTAAAAACCAATCCTCCTGCTCAAAAAATTCACGACCTGTTACTGGATCAGGGTGAACATATTTACAATGACCATATAGCCTTTCGAACATACAATCATCCCAAAGTCAATATTGATGTGTTGGCCAAATCCTTTATTGCATCTGGATATATTGAAAAAGACCAATATCATTTTGATCAGAAAAAGCTCAATGCCAAACATTTTGAGCATCCTGATGGCGCATTTCCTAAAATATTTATCAGTGAATTGTTATTAGAAGAATTTGATCAGGAGGTAAATACTACGGTAAATCAGCTGGTGGAGCAAATACCGGCCGATTATTACGACCGATTTGACTTTGCTGATATCGGACGTCCCTGGCCCCTGGTTTTTAAAACCTATGAAAACCTGAAAGAAAATAGTGAATATGCAGCCTGGGTGGCAGCTTTCGGATTTCGTCCCAATCATTTTACCATAAGTGTAAATCACCTGAAAAAATACGACACTTTAATCAAACTGAATAGTTTCCTGAAGGATAATGGATTTAAACTTAATGACAGCGGTGGGGAGATTAAAGGCTCACCTCAGGTTTACCTGGAACAATCCTCTACCCTGGCTTATAATGCAAAAATCAAATTTGAAGATGGAGAATATGTAATTCCAGCCTGTTATTATGAATTTGCTCATAGATACCCGCTATCTGATGGGAAATTGTTCCAGGGGTTTGTAGCCAAATCAGCTGATAAGATCTTCGAAAGTACAGATAAGGGACAATAGACAATCCTAAAACCAAGGTAATAACTTTACCTGTTTTCAACATTTTAAATAAACTGGTAAACTTCAAAAACTGAGATAAAATATAGGTGCAGTAAGTTAATTGAACTATTCAAATATTCGATTTTAACATAAAGAGAGCTTTGGGCTTATTCAAAAAAAACGTCCAAACACCAAATTTTTCAGCCTTAGGTAGGCTATGTCAATAAAATCGATAGAAAAATTGGTTTTTTTTTCATATATTGCTATTAATTAAAAAAATACTATTATGAAAAATCTGGATATCAACACCATTATACTTTTCCTCCTGCTATGTTTATGTATTTTCTTAGTGGTTAGTTCAAAGTTAAAATCGGAGGGTATAAGGTTGATGCCAGTGAGTATGGAATATACAGCTGATCCAGTCTTATTTGATTTCAAAAAGATGTAAGCATCATGCCTTGTCTTTTTATTCCATTCTTTTAGCATAATATTTTGGCGCAACCTCTGGTATAATAAATTTATATTGCCAAAATAGCAAAACCATGAAAGATTTAGATGCCAATACTGAAATTCTCCTAATTTTCCTTATAATTTTATTGTTTTACTTTGTCAAAGTTAAAATGGAATGATTTAACTGGAAAAATAAAAACCAATCAACCATTTACCAGCCATACTTTAAAGAAAATCCAGTATTTTGTTAGCAGAGATCCGGGTACGGCTACCAAATTTTCATTTCTGCAAAGGACTGGCTTCCCTGGCCAAATTTATATCCCTTTCCACCGCTGGCAAAAAAAGGGCCCAGGAAAAATGAGTGAATTCGGATCCATAATCACGGGTGGCCACATGAGGCACAGGCCGATAGCGGAATTGGGTTAACTCCACCACTTTTTTCCACTGTTCTAAAGCTAATTGAAGCAGTTCAACTGCATAAGTTTGCCTATTTTTATCACCAGTATGCCGGAATTGTTGTAAAGACACCCCTCCATGTATCTTATATGCAAAATAGGCACTTAAGTGGGCCCAGGTTTTCAGATCATCTATTTCAGATCTTAAAGCCCCGGAAAAATTAGTAAGTTTTCCTTCTAATTGCTGACTTATTTTGAGCACCTCCTCGTGATCAGCCAGCAATGCTGAAACCAGATCCGGCGGCGTAACCTTACCTTCAAATTCCTTTCCCTCCAGAATTCCCTGTACATAATCCTCTATGGACACATAATCAGGATCCAGGGTGGATTTGTAGATCAATTCATTAACCGATATAAAGGGTGAATTACCATCAAAAGTTCTGGGATCAGATTCAGAGGGATTGGCTGCCAGAAACCCTTCTGAATATAAGGTGAAATCCCAGGTGGATTTAAACAAGGATGCCAGCCTTAAAGGCATATTGCCGGCTGCAATATAACTTTGAAGTAAAGGTTTTCCTACGCCATTACCGTACCTTGATTCCAAAAACTGTTCAAATAAATCATTGGGTAAGGTAGGGTCGAACAATAAATGTCCCCACATTTTATAAAAAAGCCATTGTTTTTCAAAACCATATTGCCAGGTCTTTTCCGGGCTGGTCACTGTAGCATAATCCAGGGCCGGGATATAACCTTCCGAACCAATAAAGTAGCCATTTACAAATGCTTTGCTGTTTTCAATAATGTGCTGCCTGATAAAATCGGGTTGGGCCCATCTTAAAATAAAAAAGTCTTCATTCCTCATCATCCATTGAATGTTATAGTTAGTTGGTGCAGGATCCCAGTATCTTCGATCAATGGTGCCGGAATTGTTGTCGTGGGTGAGGGCCAGTTTGGTAGTGGAATAAGCGTGAGAGAAATTAAATTTTACTTCAACCAGGACCGGATCGGGTAAATCTGCCTGATCTATGACCCGGCGCATTTCCAAAGGATCTGCTGATAAAACCGAACGATGTATAAATTTCACCGGTCGGTTGGCCTGCTTGATACCAGCTATAAAAGCATCTTCTATCCAGGCCTCCCGCTGCTGAGGAGTCATATCTCCGGCTGTTTCGCCAAAATTATTCATCCAATCAGCCAGGGTAATGCCAAGCCCGGTAAGGTCATCATACTCATTGATCAATTGCGTGACTGATTCCCGGGTATATTGCTTTACAATTTCTGACCGATTATTCAGTTCATCCACGCCATAAGCCTGGGCAAATTCAGGAGAAACCACAATGTTCCAGTTTACCACATAAGTATCAATACCCCTGATCCGGGCCATCCGGAAAAGGGCTTTCCAAAACCGTTGCCATTCCTCCATTTCCGTTGGACTATAGGGACTGGCTTCAGGATAGTTTTTGGCTTTGATCATGTAGGGAAAAGGATGACGATTCCACAGGGTAAGGGCATTGAACCTGTTTTCAGCCATCATATCCAAGAAAGACTGCCAAAAATCCAGATCTCGACATGTATGAGAATGCAGGTACATAGCTTCACTTTTACGGTAAGGAGACCAGGGTAAATTAAATTTTATACCCCTGAAATCCATATGTGGCGAAACCGACCTGGCGGTAATTTTTTTATAATCATGGTGGTATTTCATCTGATCCACCACCTCCAGAATACCATACATGGCCCCGACCGGATCATTGGCCAATATGAGCAATGTTCTATCATGATTGGCCCAATCCAGACGATAAGCCTCTGCCGGCATCTCTGATATTTGTAAAGGCAACAGGTTTTTTATCCTTAAATCCTTTTGATTACCTGAAGTAATCAAAATATCCGGATAATCCTCCAGGTCCTCCCAGGGGTAATAGTGTAAACTGATACCTTCCCGGATAAATTGTTGGTTTAATTTGCCTACAGCATAAACCACTGACTCCTGCAAATCGTCATAGGAGATTGAAAGTTGAGCTCGTCCAGGTATCACCATAATTACCAGGAAAAGGAACAATAGAATTACGCTCCTGTATATCTTCATTTAATATATAAAATTTGCCATGATCACTCAAATAAAGTTAACCATTGGCAAGTCAAAAGCAAAAATTCAGATATAATTCCTGTCTTTACAGAACAAATCCAACCATAATACAGGCATTGCGCTATTGATCAGAAGCGGTTTCCACTTCAGCCAGTGATGGTTCTTTCAGGGGTGAGCCATTTTCCTGCGGTTGATCTTTGGTTACGTGTATATGTAGTAAACTGCCATAAAACCGGCATTCGTCTAAACGGCAGGAATTAACCAGTTTGCCTTCGTGCACGCACATATCAGGACAATCATCACACATATTAATGGTGCCATCCGGCATCAGATCCGGGGCCTGGATCATGCCAATACCTAGCGCTTTAACAGGATAAACCATACGCCAGGGATTTGAAAGCACATATTTGATGTATTTTTTAAACGCTTTACGGAGATTGCGGTCAAATGGGGAAAGCAAGAATATTTTCCTATCCAATCGCTTTTTGGTATGAATAATATAGGTGCCATTGAAATAATGATTGCAAAACTGGCAAATTTCCATCATGCCCTTACCAAAAGAACCAAAAGTCTTTCCTTTATGATTCACAATGATATTCCCTATCAGCCATTTGAAAGAAGTGTGATCAGCAGTACCGCCTAAATAGGAATTGGCATCATAGTCCGGAAAATGCTGCTTGATCAGATCATAAACACCTTCAGAAGATATGCCCACATCTTCATCATGGGTATCAATAGCATACCCCAGACTTCCGGCCTTAATATTGATTTTTTCGCCATCATCATTATAGTATTCCACAGATCCATCCACTGGCATGCCCCGAAATGTGATAAGTGAAATGCCGTGGACATAGTTGATATGATCAATCGCCCATTGAATGAAATCCGGTACTTCTTTAAAATTTTGGGCAGTAACAGTAATTCCAAAGCTGGCTGTTAGTCCGCCGATCTTTTTGATCATTCGGGCAAATTTTTCCCTCATAGGATTTAGCTCTAATTCACTTTTTATTTTTTTTCCCCTGAATTCCGGCTCCGGTCTGGTTTGAGTAGAATCGATATGAAAACTGATCCCGGATAAGCCGGCCTTTTTCATTTC
>JBPRGG010000003.1:0-1163 GCA_051418075.1 Candidatus Cyclobacteriaceae bacterium M3_2C_046
TAAGGCACCAGGTCTATTTGATATGCAATTCTACGATCGGTATCCGGCCCCCATTGACGCATTACATGATCTTCTCCATCAGCATCCTTATAAATAGCATACTGATAATCCGTATCATAATAATGACCTTTCCAGGCAAATGGATCATTTAACTGCCTCCCTATATGAGGCACCCGCTCCCTGAATCCAAAAGAGATCTGTAAAACATCGCCGCAATCAGCCGGATAATCCAGACCATCGGGTAGTCCTTTTTTCCAGAGACTCAGGCCTGTCCTGGCTTCGGTACCAATGGTCGTTTCATGGCCCCAGCCTTTTAGACATAAATAGACATAATGATCATCATAGGCAGTAAATAATTTGGCTGTTGCTGTTTCTTGCTTAATTTCTGCGGGTGAAAGGTGCGGATTTAATAAATATTTTGCTTCATCAGCTTCCGAAACAACATGTAGTGTTACAGGAACCACTTCAGACCAGTCTTTTGAATCACCATCTATTTGTATGGCTTTATTTGCAAAAACAG
This sequence comes from Candidatus Cyclobacteriaceae bacterium M3_2C_046, assembly GCA_051418075.1. Lineage (GTDB taxonomy): Bacteria > Bacteroidota > Bacteroidia > Cytophagales > Cyclobacteriaceae > JBPRGG01. The sequence goes on from JBPRGG010000003.1 coordinate 521, forward strand.
CCTGCTGTAACGTCTGTTTCTGAATAAATCGTTCTTTTTTGCCATTTAAGGAATAAGTCCCATCAAAAACAACCTCATACAGGTTGTCAGGACTTACAGGTACTCCCGGCCAATCTACCAATACATCAGTCAATTCGGCCGCCGGTAAGATTTCCTTCTTACTTACAGCTTCTTTCAATCCATTAGATTTTAGTGTAAGCTGCAACTCCAGTTCATTATTGATTTGATTTTTACACCTTACCCTGAGTTTTTGAGGTTTTGAAGGATCTTTGGTAAATGATGTGGCATAAACATTAACTGGTGTAACTTTTAAAATTGTCGCTTTTTTAATCCTTTCATACATTTCCATTATTGAAAGCTGATTAGTAACCAGATATACAGGATACTGGCCCAACGGCAAAATCAATCTTCCATTTTCAGGTAATATCTGACTGGCAACCATATCAAAAGCCTTCAATCCATTGGCATTTTCTATTATGATTTGGCCATCTTTATCAAGGTTAAAATTATCAGTGCCTGTCAGGCTCCATAAAACTGCGACTTTGGTTTGATCATTTTTTCTGCTTTGTGGTATAGATACTTCCCAGCGGGCTTTGATTTCATCTGCCCGTGGTAATTTTTTTACTTCTTCGGTAACAAATTT
>JBPRGG010000004.1:0-39276 GCA_051418075.1 Candidatus Cyclobacteriaceae bacterium M3_2C_046
AGGTCATCCTGGTCAACATCGGAACCGGTCAGTGTGATTTCTTTGGCCTGATCTTCCGGGGTGGCAACATTTTGATTGTTGGCTATTGGTTTATCATTGACAGGATCTACAGTTATATTCACTGTGGCCGGATTTGAATCTACCGTACCATCATTGACCTTAAAAGTAAAAGAATCACTACCATTAAAATTAAGGTTAGGTATATAATCAACTTCACCGGTATTAACATCCAGGTTTTCAAGCGTTCCATTGCCTGGTCCTTGAACGATGGCAAACGTGATAGGATCATTATCCAGGTCGGAACCAGTTAAAGTAATCGCCTTTGTTACATCCTCGGTGGTAGTTACACTTTGACCATTAGCCAATGGCGCATCATTAACTGGGTTGATCGTGATGGATATAGTAGCAGGACTGGATGTTAGTTCACCATCATTTACAGTGTAGGTAAAAGAGTCCGATCCGAAATAATCACCATCAGGTGTATAAACCAGAAAACCAGTTAACAGGTTGAATTCACTGATATTACCATGAGCAGGGTCAGTATGGGCAAAGCTAATACTTCCATCCCCGTCCGTATCTGTAAAGGTTAATTGAATCTCTTGGGGAGTGTCTTCATTAATTGTAATATCTTGGTCATAGGCATCAGGTGCCGTATTAAATTCTTCAACAGTTAGACTGACTGTGGCAGTATTTGAATCATCCAGGCCATCATTTATTTTAAAAGTAAACGAATCTGATCCAAAAAAACCTTTTTTGGGTGCATAAATAAGTGTGCCTAGATTAGCATCAAAATCACTGATTACACCATTATCTGAATCATCTACCAAGGCATATACCAGAGCATCCCCATCAGCATCGTTTCCTACCAGTCCAATATTAACAGATTCATTTTCTTTTAATGTGATACTAATTGGTTCTGCGATAGGTGGATTGTTTATGATTTGGATTGAAACAGTGGCTTGGGTAGAATTTAAACTACCATCACTGGCAATATAAGTAAAAGAATCATTTCCTATATAGTTAGAGTCAGGTGTGTAGCTGATGGTATTGTCCTCCATATTAATTGACCCTAAGGAGCCATGTTCTGGTGGGGAAACAATAGAAAATGTTATATTGTCATCATCTGTATCACTGCCAATGAAGGTGATTTTGGTGGAGGTGTTTTTATTAATTTCAAGCTCCAGATTTTCAGCCACCGGGGCAGTATTGCCAGGATTGATATTTACAGTCACTGTAGCCTCATTTGAATTGACTTTTCCATCATTGGCAATAAAGGTAAATACATCCTGTCCGGTAAATATTCCATCAGGGGTATAAGTTACGCTGTTGTCTATGGCATTGATTTCAGATAAAGTGCCATGATCAGGGACTGCAACAATCTCAAAGGAAAGATCATCCCCATCATCGTCAGTAGCTGAGAGGGAAATGACCACTGGTGTTTCAGAATCAGTGTCCATTGTTTGACTGGTGGCAACCGGAGCAGTGTTTGGTGGCTCCAACACATTGATGGTTACGGTAGCTTCATTTGAATTGACTGTGTCATCTCTGGCAATAAAGGTAAAGGAGTCAGAGCCTGTAAATTCTGTATTAGGACTATAAGTCACACTATTATCCTGAGCATCCACAGAGGTTAAACCTCCGTTGGTAGTTGAAGCAACGGTTTCAAAGGTTAATTCATCTCCGTCTGGATCAGACCCTGTTAATATAATATCAATCGGGGTGTTTTTATCAGTATTTATGGTAAAACTGCTAACCACCGGAATCCCGTTAGTTATTGAAATGATGATAGTGCCGGGAGCAGAGCCTGTAGCGCCATCGCTGGCTATATAAGTCAGAGTATCTTTTCCGGTATAATCCTGATCAGGTTCATATTCAACAGTATAATCTTCATTGATCTGGCCTAATGTTCCATTTTTAGGATTATTAACAATGCTTAATGTAAGCGAGTCACCGTCCGGATCATTAGCCCATAAAGAAATGGTGAGGACTTCATTTTTCAAAATATCATAGCTCTGATCTTGAACGGCAGGAGGCTCATTTAGCCATTTTCTATTTTCATTTTTAGAGATGATTAGCTTTTCTGCATAATCATAACCTAAAATGAAACTATTTTCATAAAAAAGATGATCCCGGGATATTCCTTTTTGAAAAAGCCCCGTAAAAATGATCAGAAAAACAAAAGTTTTCGAAAAAGTAGCTACCATTTATTTAATTATTGTAACCGTACCTTGTAATTTACCCTGACCGGACCTGTCAGCCTGATTTAAATTTATGGTATAATAATAAGTGCCGGCCGGAAGTTCACGCGTTTCGTAGGTGCCATCCCATGGTTCCTGATAGCCCTGGGAAGTAAAAATCACATTACCTGTCCTGGTATAGACCTTGATCACACAATCAGGAAATGATTCAATATTGTCTATGATCCAGGTATCATTGATATTATCTCCATTGGGAGTGATTCCGGTAGGGATTCTAATATCAATATTTCCTATTTGTATTTCTCTTTTTAGAATATTACTCAATTCGTTTCCATCATTTACATAAATATTGATAATTCGGCTTTGGAAAGTTGGCCTGGAGCCAACATTCTGATAACTAACAGATCTCAAAGCATTTTGATAATTTTCCTGACTATCTTTTCCCTGAAGAAGTAATATGCCTGCCTGATCATCATATGACCCTTTAATGGTAGGTGTGTTTTCAAAATTCAGTACATCCTGGTCAGGATAAAAAGAATTGGGACTGATTGAAATTTGTGCACTTACTATATCATCACCATCCGGATCCGTAACAGTAATGGTTTCTGAAATCTGGGCATTCACATCCTTCACTGATGTATAGAAAATAGGCTGAGTTTCTAAGTTTGCCAATACAGGCGCGTCGTTGGAACCGGAAATAGTAATATTTACATCTGCAGTATTATCAGCATAGGCATAGCCATCAGAAGCATTCCAGGAAAAATTGTCTTCACCCGTATAATCCTGAGTTGGCTGGTACAACAGATAATTAAGTTCATTGGCAGATATTTCCTGTTCAGCATTTATAGATGAATTATTCAAGACCAAACTACCATTAGCCGGCAAACGGGTGATTTTAATACTGGCTAATGGATCACCATCTGTATCAGAATAGTTTCCAGTGAAATCTTCCAGGGTAAATGACAGTGGGTTATCTTCAATGACTTGTTTTTCAAAATCCGAAACAACCGGAATTTGATTTACCCGGATGATAAAGTTTTGGGTAGCTTTACCTCCATTCCCATCTTCTGCAATTAATTCTATTTCGTAATTACCTTTATTGCCGGGCAATGGAGTACCAGAAAGCAATGCCGTGCCATCCTGGTTATCTTTAAAGTTGAGCCAATCGGGTTTACTGATGGCATTGATACTGATTTCATCATTGCTATCCTGATCAGCCACAGTAATATTATAGGTATAGACTATATCAGCAATGGCATTGGTAGGCGGGTCACTGATGAATTCCGGATCATAATTCACATCTATAACTGTAATAGTGAAAGATTGAAACTTACTGCTGTCTGATTCATCTGTCACTTTTAATTGGATATCATAATTTCCAATATCTGCATCTGTGGGAGTGCCTGATAATAAACCTGTTCCGTCTCCATTATCCGTCAGATTTAACCAGGAAGGTAAGGGATTTACTGAAGATATGGTCCTTAAATCACCCTGGTCGGGGTCACTTGTTTCAATATTATAAATATATTGTTCGTCTTCAGTTACCTGATTAGTGGGGGAACTGGTAAAGTAAGGCGGGTCATTCAGGTCGATACTTACTTCGATAATTTCAAGTGTACCTTCAGCCGATCCAAAATAATTGTTATCCTCAATAGTGGCTTGTACCTCATAGCTACCAATTTCAACCGGGGCAGTGGCAGAGCCATCATAGGTGATGGCCACGTTAATTCCTGCCGGATTTGTTTGGTAATCCACCGTAATGGGCTCTCCGGTATAGTTTTGGGTCATGTTATTCAGGGTAATGGTAGCCGGCACGGTATCTATTTCCATGATCCCGGAAGTACTACCTGAATAATTTGTTTCATCAATAGCTGCAACTACCTGGTAAGAACCAGCCTCAGTAGGTTCTATAGTGGAATTATCGTAAGTAATCCGGACATTTAAATTAGCCGGGCTGGTAGTATAGGCAACTTTCTTGGCTGTTCCATCATAGTCATGCTTCAGGTCGCTTATTAAAATAGCAGCATTTGCTTTGTTTACTTTCAGCACTTTTGATTCACTCCCCTGGTAATTGTCATTGACAATGGTAGCATTCACATTGTATTCGCCTGCATTGACTGGAATGAAATTCTTGTCATTGTTATAGGCAATATTTACATTCAGGTCCGGGGGGGTGGTTATGTATTCAACTGTGATGGGATTGCCGGAATAGGTTTGGTTCAGGTTGAACATTGATATATCAGCCGTAGCTTTTTCTATTAAAAATTCTTCTTCTACCGAACCCTTGTAATTCTGATCATTGATGTTGGCTATCACCGTGTATTCTCCTGCATCTATCGGAGTGGTAGTAGAGCCATCATACAAAACTTCCACATTTAATCCAGCAGGTTGGGTAGTGTAACTAATACTTTTAGGATTTCCATTGTACACTTGTTCCAGATTCGATAAGGTCAGGCTAGCCGTGGCTTTGTTGATAACAAAGGTTTCTTCTTTGGCCCCTGAATAGTTTTTATCATCAATCACGACTACCACATTATAATTTCCGGCATTTACTGGTTTTGCACTTGAGCCATCATAGGTGATCTCAACCTTTAATCCAGCCGGATTGGTAGTATAAGAAACTTCCCGGGGCTGGCCATTATAGGTTTGAACCAGGTTAGTTAAATTAACTGTGGCATTGGTTGATTTTTGGATTGTAAGTGTTCCACTCTTGTTACCTTTATAATTGGGTTCATTGATGGTTGCTTCTACTGTATACTCCCCTGCCTTTGAGGGAGCGGCTGTATTTCCATCGTAAGTAACAACAACATTTAGATTTTCCGGGTCAGTGACGTAACTTATGGGTTTTGGTTTATTATCAAAAGTTTGCACTAATTTGCTTAAAGTTATATTGGCTGTTTTCTTTTCAATTTCCAGGCTTCCTGTTTTAGATCCGGAGTAATTTGGATTGGAAACTGATACCTGAACCTGATAAATACCAGCATTAACCGGTAATTGACTTGAGCCATTGTATGTTACACTCGTTGATACTCCCGGAGGATCAGTGGAAACTCCTGCTACTTTTGCCGAACCATCATAAGTTTGTTTTAAATTAGATAAAGTGATATTAACTGGTGCTGGTGTGATTGTTAAGGTATTGGTGGCACTTCCCGCATAATTTTCCTCTTCAATGGTGGCCGTAACTTTATATGATCCTACATCTTTAGGATTATTGGGACTGTAGTTAATGATCAGATTGAGGTTGGCTGGATTGGTACTGAATGATACAGTTTTGATTGTTCCATCATAAACCTGTGACAAGGAGGATAAAGAAATGGAAGCAGATGCTTTCTCCACCGTGAGGGTTCTGGTTTGAACACCTTCATAATTCGGGTCCACAATTTCTGCTTTTACAGCATAATTTCCGGCATCTACAGGGGCACTCGAATTTCCATCATAAGTAACCTTGATCGTTGCTACAGCTGGTGTTGTAGATACATTTACTGTTTTAGCCTGACCATCATAGGTTTGAGTAAGGTTGGTAAAAGTAAAGGAAGGTGTAGCTTTTCCAATAACAAGTTGACCTGTGGTATTTCCCTGGTAATTGGGGTGGCTGATGGTAGCATTTATATCATAAATACCAGCGTTGACAGGCGCTGCGGAAGAACCATTATAAGTGACATTGGCAGAAAGACCAGTGGGGGAGGTCGTATAACTAATGGGTTTGGGATTTCCATTATAAACCTGGTTCAATCCGGACAAGGTAATGGTGGCAGCTGCTTTAGCAATTGTCAAAGTCCCTGAAGCGGAACCTTTATAATTAGTATCAACTATATTGGCTTCAACATTATATGACCCTGCCTGAACCGGAGCCTCAGTAGATCCATTATAGGTTACTCCGGCAGTCAGGTTTTGAGGCGAAGTGGAATATGCTGCTGGCTTGGCTTGCCCATCATATACGTGAGACAATCCAGATAAAGTAATTGTGGCGTTTGCCTTGGCAATTTCGAGTGTCCCGCTGGCTGATCCCTGGTAATTCTTATCATTAACAGTAGCCACCACTTCATAAGCGCCGGCATTTACCGGAAGCGAACTATTGCCGTTATAAGTAACATTGACACTTAAGCTGGCAGGATTGGTAGTAGTGGTCACTGATTTAGCCGTACCATCATATGTATAGTTCAAGCCAGACAGGGTTACCTGGGCTGCCGCCTTTTCAATAACCAATTGTCCTGTGCTGGAAGCAGCTTGATAATTTGGGTTTGTGACTGTTGCCTTGACTTCGTAGGTGCCTACGTTGGCAGGAAGGGCAGTAACCATGGGTGTGTTATTATCCTGATCATGATCGTATACTACTTGATAGCTGATACCTGCCGGGGTAGTGGTGGCAGTGACAGCAGTTACTTGCCCGAATTTTTGGTTTAAGGTGTTATTATCCAGACTAATAGATGCGGCAGCAGGATTAATCTTTAGATTACCAATTTTTTTATCACCCTCATAATTATCATCTTCAATGATTGCTTCTACTTCATAGGTGCCTGCATTCTGAGGCATATTTGCCACTTTTGGGGTAGCAGCATTGTTATCATGATCATATAATATTTTATAATTAACGTTGCCAGGATTTGTTATAGCAGTCACGGCTTGTGTTTGCCCAAAGGTTTGGGTCAACGTGGCCGTATTAAATGCAATAGTGGCTTTTGCTTTGTTTATGACAAGCTCTCCCTGGGCAGAAGTAGATACGTAATTGGGATCTGTAATGGTTGCTTCCAATTTATATTTTCCGGCCTGGGTAGGCATTGTTTCCACCATGGGTGTGGCATTATTGTTATCATGATCATATTTTACCACATAAGCGATGCCGAGAGGATTGGTAGTTGCCTGGACTGATGATACACTACCAAAAGTTTGAGTAAGACTTGAACTGACCAATGAAATGGAAGCCGGTGCCTGGGCAATGGTGAGGGTTTTGGTTTCAGAAGCAGCATAGTAATAATTAGGGTCTTCATCCAAAATGGCCACTACACTATATTCCCCCGCATTAGTAGGAGCATTTAAAGATCCACCATATATAAGGTAAACCGGGGCTACAGGATCATTAGGAGTAGTGATATATCCCACCTCTTTAGGAGTACCATTATAAACCTGTTCCAGATCTTCTTTCACCAGTTCAAGTTCTAATTGTATTTTTTCTGCCTTAATTATTTGAGTATTGAATAGGTTCTCTGAAAGTGCACCATTCCCTTTTTTATGAATTATTTTATTGGTTAAAAAGGAAGAAAAAGTGTTTGGATGGCTGGTGGATAATTCCCTGGCATTCTGAATTGAAGAATATTCCCGGAGTTTACTGTTTGATCTGAATGAATTATCAGTATCAGCATTGGCGAAAATACTATTACCAATGAATAGAAATATAACTATCCAAATAGAAATAAATGGGCTATTGTTCATGATTTTGATATCAATCTCAGGATTCTTTAAAGAAACATATTTGATGATTTTACTTGTTTATGTAATGTTTAAACAAGTTTAAGATTATTCAATAATTTTAAATAAGAAAAATCTTTGTAAAGTTAAATAAAATATACGAAAAAGTCTATATTATTGAATAAAATTTATTTCATCCCTAAAGCTAAAGAATGTAAGAAAGATAATTAATAAATAGTAAATAATTCATAATCCATTAATTTAATTATTATCTTATTTTACTCATTAATAGTAATTTAGCCTAACCTCTGCCAGTAGTTTTTTATTTCTGATCAACCTGTTATATTTAAGTTATCTTTTTTGCAGTAAGTATATTGATATTCCATCATGAAAAAATTAAATAAAAAAAGTATAAGCTTTTTGATCACGATTTGTTTTTTAAGCTTTATTTTATTCTTTTTTATCGTAGGTGGAATTATATTTTATCAGTCTCAAAACATAAAAGCTTATACTGCCGGTTTTTTTCAGCATCAGTATCAATGGAAAAATGATCTGGATAACCTTTCCCGACAAATTGTCCGTTCAGACCTATTGCTGAACAGATATTTGTTAACACAGAAAAGTCAGTACGAAGGTGATCGTAAGAAGGTATGGCAAAATATCCGGCAGTTGGATCAACAGTTACACGTGCAGGATAGCTTATTGAGAGACAAGCAGGTGCATGATGTTTGGCGAAGGATTCAGCTTGATTTGAACCATATTGAACAACAACAGGGTGAGATCATTGAAAAACTAGAACAGCAACATGAATCTACACTATCTGATTATACGGAGCAACTTGAACCGCTCAATTATCAGGTCCTGAATACTATCCAGGATCTGCAAAAATCCATTAATAAAAGCACTGGTAACGCAGAAAAGTTGATCAGTAACCGGTTTAACCAACAGGCATTGATCATGCCGGTATTATCCCTTATATACATATTGCTGGCATTCTTTTTTTACAGACTCCTGACCAGGAAGGTATTCAGCGCCATAGATAATGTAAAAATGCCTTTGGAGGTATTGAGTAAAGGTAATTTGCCCCCTCAATTAAACTTTAATCAGGATGAGTTAGATCCGGTAGTGAAGGAGATAGAACACCTCAGTCACAATTTTGCCAATATCAAAGATTTTGCCCTTGAGGTGGGCAAAGGGAATTTTGATAGTGATATTAACGTGTTTAATAATGAGGGTGAAATAGGTAAGTCTCTTTTTGAAATGCGAAACAGCTTAAAAAATGTAGCTGAAGATGAAAGAGAAAGAAGCTGGGGCAATGAGGGATTTGCTCAGTTTGGTGATATTTTAAGAAATTTTGCTGATAATCTTGAATTGTTGTCAGAAAATGTGATTTCTCATCTGGTGAAATATTTGAAAGCCAATCAGGGAGGGATGTTTATTTTGAAACAAGCGGATCAGGATGAACCTGTTTTAGAATTATCTGCCTGTTACGCCTATGAAAGAAAAAAATACCTCAATAAAACGGTGGCTCCTGGAGTGGGCTTGGTTGGACAGTGTTACCTGGAGCAGGAAAGCATTTATATCAGGGACATACCATCAGATTATGTTAACATAACTTCAGGATTGGGCAAAGCAAATCCCAGAAATTTGTTTTTAGTACCCTTAAAAATAAATGCACAGGTTTTTGGGGTGATTGAAATTGCTTCATTCAATGACTTTCAGCAATATGAACTGGATTTTATAGAAAAAGTGGCGGAAAGCATAGCCTCAGCTATTGCTTCCACCAAAACGAATCAAAATACCCGTCGTCTACTGGAAGAATCTCAATTGGCGGCTGAACAGCTCAAGGCTCAGGAAGAAGAAATGCGTCAAAATATGGAGGAATTGGCGGCTACCCAGGAAGAAATGCAGCGTAATCAAAACTCCATCATGTACAATGAGCAAAAGATCAGATTGATCTACGAGAATGCTTTTGATGCGATCATTACGCTTGATCAGAAAGGTATTATAGATTTATTTAATCCGGCAGCTGAGCAGATATTTGGATACGGACAGGAGGAGGTAGCGGGTAAAAGCATTGAAATACTTATGCCTGATGAAGTTGCTGCCATCCACCACCGGCATATGGACAATGCTGCCGAAAGTGAAAAATCAATTGTAGGAGTTCCCAGGGAAATAAAAGCCAAACGAAGAAATGGCGACCTGTTTAATATGCGGATCAAGATCGAGAAAGCCATGATAGCTCAGGACATCATATATATTGCCTTTATTGAGGATGCCACTGAAGAGGTCAAACAGCAACTTCAAATGAAGGAGGAGCAGGAGCAGCTTAGGAATATGAATGCACAACTGAGTCAGCAGCTTGATTCTAAACCTGAACCATTCCCGCCCTATCTGGAGCGCATACCAATGATCTGGATTGACAAGGAAAATAACATAGACCAGGTCAATCAGGCTTTTGAAAGACTAAGCCAAATGAAACAGAAAGATTTGTTGAATAAACCCATTCAGTCTGTAATATCAGATTGGCCCGATCAGATCGATCAGCCGGAAGCCTGGCCCCGATTACTTCATTTCTCATTTAACCAACAGGAAAGATATGCGGCAGACTATTATCCCGATCTGCCTTTGCCAGGGAAAAAAATGTTGATGATCAGCACTGTAGCAGTAACGCCGGAAATTCAAAAGGCACCTAAAACATCAGCTGTGAAGCCCGATGAACAGGAATTGATTGGAAAATTAAACCGGAACAATGAACGCTTACAGCAACTGATTCTTAAGGGGCAAAAAAAATGATCTAAAACCGGCTGATAATGGTCAGGTTTTGATGATTAAACAGGTCCTTTCCTTCGGCAGTATAGAGGTAATCAATCCGGTTTTGGTAAAACTCGGCTATGCGACCTCTCACCATTTTTAAAGTACTGTTCAATAATTTGTTTTGTTCTGTAAAAGGTTCACCCAAAATGGCTATGGCAGCCGGAAGCCATCTTCGGGGAAAAGATTCGGCTAATTCACCCACTTCATCAAATTGATCAAGCTCATCTTTTAGCAGTTGAAGTACAGCTTTTTGACCCTCCTGATCATGAATTGAAACATGATGATCCTCAGCCCATTTCAAAATGGCACTTTTTTGAGGTACAACCAATCCTATGGTATAGGGATTCTGATTATTGTACAGCATAACCTGATCAATATAGGGTGAGTGCTCCACAATCGCTTCTTCAATTCCTTCCGGGCTGTACTTTTCTCCATCATTGCCGATAAGCAGACTTTTGAACCGACCTAGTACAAATAAGAAGCCATCCTGATCCAGGTAACCCATATCACCGGTATAGAGCCATCCATTCCGGATGGTTTCCTGGGTAGATTTTTCATTTTTCCAATACCCTTTCATCACATTTTCACCTTTTACCACGATTTCTCCTTTATGACCTGTAGGTAATTCAATACCCTTACCATCACAGATCTTAAGCTGAAGATGAGGAACCACTTTGCCGGAGGAGCCTAATTTGTGGATTTTAGGACTATTGGAAGCTATGATAGGGGAAGCTTCGGATAAGCCATAACCCTGGAACATTGGTATACCCAGGGCATAAAAAAACTTTTGAAGTTCAATATCCAACAATGCTCCCCCACCTACAAAGAACCGGAGCCGGCCACCAAAGTTTTCCCTGATCTTACTAAATATGATTCTATCATAGAATTGATACTTGATCCAGTTTAGGGCCTGAAATCCCTGGCCTTTGTTCCAACCTTCTTTATTATAGGCATAGGCTGTTTCTAATCCTTTATGAAATAATTTTGCTATCCTGGGACCTTTCTGGTGAATCGCTTTTTCGATATTCTTCCTGAAATTTTTAGCCAGAGCTGGTACACTTAAGAGAAAGGTAGGTTGTATTTCCTTGATATTATCAGGGATATTACGAATGGTTTCCAGGGCTGAACTTCCTGATTCTACTGCGGCCATACTGGCTCCGTTTTTCATCAGGGCATATATACCGGCAGTATGGGCAAAAGAATGATCCCAGGGCAGGATCAGCAGGGAGACAAACCAGGTAGGTATTTCAAATAAAGATGCCCCCTGCTCTACATTGGCTGTATAATTTCTATGGCTGAGAAGGATACCTTTGGGATCAGCTGTAGTGCCGGAAGTATAACAGATATTGGCAATATCATCTCCCTTCAGCTGTTGCCAAAGCTGCTCTACTTCTTTCAAATGTTTTTGTCGGTAGTTTTTTCCTGACTGGAGCATTGATTCTACATAAATCTCATCTTCCTGATATTTTTCTTTAGGATCCAACAGGATCACAAATTCCAGGTCAGCCAGATCATTTTTAATAGCATTTAATTTTTTAAAATGGCCACCTGAAATTACCACAGCCTTGCATTCAGCATGTGCCAGTCTGAATTTTAATTCGCTGCTTTCATCCAGTTTTACTGATAAGGGCACATTGATGGCACCGGCATATAAAATACCTAATTCGCTCATCACCCAGTCATTCCTTCCCTCGGAAATCAAGCCCACCCGATCTCCCCTTTTTATTCCTTGTGCTACTAATCCTGCAGCGAATAACTGCACCCGTTGATGCATGGCTTTGTAGCTCATGGACTGGTAGGCCCCGTTTTTCTTTTCCCACATTAAAGGATTTTCTGGATAATTCTTGACACTTTGCTCAAATAATTCCGGGATCGTCTTCATACTTTTTATGTTCAAGCTTCAATTTTACAACGAAACCATAAAAGATCAAACTGGTGTCCGTCTATAGTGTACACAAATGGACATTTTTTAAATCAAAACCGGACAGTTTAACATTTGCCAAAGCCATTTGATGGATCAGGCAGCCTTATTTTGTTTGTGGCATATATCTTGGAGCCTCACATTTAAAATTAAATTAAATATTATGAGGTACTTTTTTATTTTAGGCCTGGCGCTCATCAATATCTTTTGGTGTATCCAACTTCAGGCACAAACTATTCTTAGCCTGGAAAAATGTATCCAAATAGCCCTGGAGAATAATCTTACCATCAAAAGAGCCCAAAACCAGGTATTGGCTGCCAAGTCAAATGAAAAGCAAAGTAAGTTCAACTTCCTGCCTTCCCTCAATGCCAATCTTGATTATAATATGCTCTATGGCACCACATTTGATCAATCCAATGGAAAGCTGATAAATACAACTACAAGAGGTTCCTCCCCCAGGCTCACCAGTGATGTTTCGTTATTCAAGGGACTACAGAACCATCACATACTCAAGCAAAACACTACCTTACTAAAAGCCTCAGAATATGACGTGCTGGCTGCCAGAGATAATGTGGAGGTTTTGGTGATGGATCTTTATTTGCAGGTGCTGATGGATCAGGAAAATATCAAGATCAACCAGGAACGGATTGAATTGTTACAGGAACAGTTAACCCGGGCCGAAAAGCGGGTAGAGGCTGGCGTGGAAAATATGGAGCAGGTATATAATTTGCGCTCCCAAATTGCCACAGAAAAGCTAAACAGGGTCAATGCACAAAATCAGTTTAGAAGGGATGAACTGGCATTATTACAGGCCTTGCAACTGGAGCCGGATCAGGAATATGAGATGATGGATATTAATGTGAATCAGGATAGTATACCTGGCCAAATGGAATCTTTTCCAATGATCAAGGATCAGGCTTTGAATTATTCCCCTGTGATAAAAAGTAGTGAACTCCAGATAAATGCCGCCCGACGTGGTATTCGTATAGCCAAGGCGGAGCAGTTTCCTGAATTATATCTTTCCGGAGGAATTGCCTCCAGGTATTCTTCTAATGGGGCATTTGACCCGGTGGTAGGTGAAGTTGTGCCAAGACCTTATTTTGACCAATTGGATCTGAACAGGTATGAATATTTTGCAGTAGGCATTCGTTTGCCCTTGTTTAACCAGCTCCGGATAAAAAACCAGGTTGAACTGGCTGAAATAGATCTTTCTAATGCCGCATTGAGCTATAAACAAGATAAAATGTACCTGGAGAATCAGCTGCAGCAGGCTTATCTTGACCTGTTGGCTGCTCAAAGTACCTATCAGGCGGCCAGCGAAAATTTGACGGCATTAGAGCAATCCTATCGGTTTGCCGAAAAAAGTTATGGCTCAGGCAATACAGATTTTTATTCCTATTTAGAGAGTTTGAATAACAGGGATCAGGCACAGTTAAACTTAACCATTTCGAGGTATCAATTCGTTCTTAGGAAAAAGATCCTGCGGGTTTATACCGGATATTAATAATTAACTAATATTTTCATGTGGAGAATTCCTTGAGAAGGAATTGGTGACCATCATATTCCCCATAAGTGCAATGGTTTATCCATTCACCCAAATTATAATACCTGCTATTTTCCAGCACTGGTAAATTTAAAGGAAGGTGCCGGTGCCCGAAAATATAATAATCATGGTGTTTTTGTTGTTCAATTTCCTTACAATAGATATAGATCCATTCATCATCACCCAGAAAGGGCTCTTCCTTTTTGAGGCTTTTTAGACGACTGTGTTTAGACCATTTTTGGGCAAGCCCCATTCCAATATAGGGATGAATTCCGGAGAAGGCTTTTCTGCATAGTTTGTTCCGGAATATCTTTTTTAAAAGTTTGTAAGTATGATCTCCTGGCCCTAATCCATCCCCATGCCCGATATAGAAGCTGTTTTGCCGGATTTGAAAGGATTGAGGATCATGAAACAGTTCCAGGTTGAATTGGCTGAAAAAGTAATCCTGAATCCACATATCATGATTGCCGGTAAAAAAATAAAGCTTGATGCCCCGGTCGGAAAATTCTGCCAGTTTCCCCAACAATCTCACAAATCCTTTTGGAACTACATACTTATATTCATACCAGAAGTCAAAAATATCACCCAATAAAAACAGCGCCTGTGCCTGAGGTTTGATTTGGTCCAGCCAGGAAACGATGAGCTTTTCTCTCACCATGCTCTGTTCTGCTGGATAGGCGCCCAGATGAAAATCAGAGGCAAAATAAATTTTTTTATGATCGGTTAGATTTACCTGGTTCAATGCTATAAAATTATCCTGCTAATATACAATCACAAAAAAAATCAGGCACTATATGCCTGATTTTAATATAAATAAATACTTTAACTTAAGATTTTACTTTTTCTTATTCTTATCATCGCCTACCGAAGTCTCCTGCTCCAGTTCACTGTCATCGTCATCTGTTTTTTGCTTTTCTTCTATAGTGGTGGCATCAGGAACTACCTGCGGTTTGGTTTTTTCTCCATTGGTAAAGGCCTGATAAGTGGTTTGCTTTTCAAATGGCCGCTTACCAATTAACCTTTCCAGGTCATTTTGGAAAATGATCTCTTTATCCAGCAATTCCCTGGCAATGATTTCCAGTTCATCTTTTTTCTCTATCAGCAGTTGCTTGGTTTTTATGTAGGCCTCTTCTACCAGTTTTTTCACCTCAACATCGATGAGCTCAGCTGTTGCCTCTGAATAAGGCTTATTAAAATTATATTCCTGAGGTTTTGAATCATAAAATGATATATTTCCAAGTTTCTCATTCATGCCATAAACAGTAACCATATTATAAGCTACTTTGGTCACTCTTTCCAAATCGCTTAAGGCACCGGTTGAGATCTTTCCAAATATGATATCTTCTGCTGCCCTGCCTCCCAAAGCCATGCCCATCTCATCCAGCAACTGCTCTGTTTGATAAAGAAACTGCTCCTTGGGCAAATACTGGGCATATCCCAGGGCTGCTACTCCTCTTGGAACGATACTTACTTTTACTAAGGGATCAGCATGCTCCAGAAACCAGCCAGTGACGGCATGTCCGGCTTCATGATAAGCAACAATCTTCTTTTCTTCGGGTGAAATGATCTTGTTTTTCTTTTCCAGACCACCTATTACACGGTCAATGGCATCCTGAAAATCGTGCATATCCACTGCCTCTTTATTTTTTCTGGCTGCAATCAGGGCCGCCTCATTACATACATTGGCTATTTCTGCACCAGCAAATCCAGGAGTTTGGGCTGCCAACTTTTTGGAATCAACATCATTAGAAAGCTTAATAGGTTTAAGATGCACTTTAAAAATTGCTTCTCTACCTACCAAATCCGGTTTGTCAATGCTGACCTGACGGTCAAAACGTCCCGGCCGTAATAAGGCAGAGTCGAGCACATCCGGACGGTTGGTGGCGGCCAGAATAATAACACCTGAATCAGTACCAAAGCCATCCATTTCCACCAGTAATGAATTAAGGGTATTTTCCCTTTCATCGTTTGATCCGGGAAGTTGTCCCCGGCCTCTCATGCGGCCAATAGCATCTATTTCATCTATAAATACAATACAAGGGGCTTTTTCCTTAGCTTGTTTGAAAAGGTCCCGCACCCTGGCGGCACCCACTCCTACAAACATTTCCACGAAATCCGAACCTGATAATGAGAAAAAGGGAACGGCTGCTTCCCCGGCCACTGCTTTTGCCAGCAACGTTTTACCTGTACCTGGTGCACCCACTAAAAGAGCGCCTTTAGGGATTTTCCCCCCAAGTTTGGTGAATTTTGAGGGGTTTTTCAGAAATTCTACAATTTCCTTTACCTCTTCTTTGGCTTCATCCAAACCAGCTACATTATCAAACGTAATTTTAACTTTATTTTCTGCATCAAACAAAGCAGCTTTTGATTTCCCAATGCTAAAAATTTGCCCTCCGGGACCACCGCCACCTGTCATTCTTCTCATCAGAAACCAGAATCCAAACAGGATAAGGAATAGAAAACCCCAGTTAAATAATATATTGGTAAAATCATTTCTTTCTTCTAATCTATATCCAATTCTTTGATCCTCAGGTAGTTGAGATTCAAGTTGGTTGTAATATTCTGTAAAGTTTTCCGCTGAAACCACCCGTAATTTATAATGAGGGCCTGTACTCAATGAAAATGGATTTTCATTGACGTCGTTTCGATATTTGGCATTGTCTAAAGCAGATTCCTTTAAGGTGATTTCCACCAGGTTCTGGTTTGAAACAATAACTACATCCTTTACATCATTACTCAAAACCATATTTTCAAACTTCTTGAGGGTCGTTTCCTCCATAGAATTGCTTTGAGTGAAATAAGTCATTCCTATTACCAGCCCGATTAATAAAAGAATAAGCCAGATCTGTAAATTAGGCTTTTTGGGGGTTTTAGGAAGTAACTTTTTATTTTTATCGAATCTATCTGCCATTATTTAATTCTCCCAATTTTTGATAAATGTTCTTATGTAAAACGAAATTTTAATTGTATATATATGTAGTTGTAATTAATTTTGCTCAACTTCAATCTGAACCGCATCTCCCCAAAGATCTTCTATAGAATAAAACTCTCTGATTTCACTTTTGAAGATATGCACTACAACATCCACATAGTCAAGCAAAATCCATTCCTTATTTATTTTTCCTTCTTTATGCCAGGGATCCTGGTCTGCAATTTTATTAACTTCCTGCTCAACTGACTCAGAAATGGCATCTATATGCGTATCAGATGTGCCTGTACAAATGATAAAGTAATCAGCGATAGAATTTTTAACGGTATTTAAATCAAGTAAAACAATATCTAAAGCCTTTTTATCCTGCATTCCTTTTAAGACAATCTCACACAGCTTATTTGAATTTACTTGCAACTTTCTTTCTTTCATTCTTTATTTTTAAAATTGTAAAGTAAAAATATCAAAAAAATTGTACAAATATATAGCCAACACCTTATTTATAGGAAAAGATATTGTTTTTATGCCATCTTGTCATTCCACTAATGACATTGCTTCGGAACTTAGTCATAAAAATCTTATGAAAGAGGGAGGTATTGTTATTACCAACCACCAAGTTACAGGCAGAGGGCAAAGAGGTAACCAATGGATCGCAGAAGCCTCTAAAAACCTAACCTTTTCCCTTTTACTTAAACCTACCTTTCTTAATATCGAACATAACTTTTTTCTGAATATAATTGTTTCCCTGGCCATTCACGATTTTTTATCTCAATATCATGGTACTGGTCTGAAAATCAAATGGCCTAATGACATATTGTATCATGATCAAAAGATATGTGGGATTCTTATTGAAAACTTTTTAAAGATGCATCAGATTGGCTCCAGTATTGTGGGAGTGGGTTTAAATGTAAATCAGGAAAACTTTCCTCTGTTTACCGCAACATCGCTTAAAGTGGTTACAGGGGAATCGTATGAATTAAACAAACTGCTAAATCAGTTAATGGAATTCCTGGAAAGCCGCTATCTGCAACTGAAGGACCTGCAGCTTGATACACTTAAACAAGAATATATCAGCAGATTATACTGGTATAAGGAAAAGCATACCTTTTTTGATCAGGAACAATTTGAAGGTATTATCACTGACATAGATCAAAACGGCCGGTTAATGATCAGGAAAAATGAACAAATTGTATTTTATCAGTTTAAGGAAGTAAAGTTTATAAAATAACCATTGAGTTATTGGCACAACAAAATAGATAAACATAATATTTTGTCTTATAAATTTTAAAACAATATTTTTGCAATCAAATTTTTTAATCATAAATAATTAACATAATTCTAAAAGCGGATGCATTACAAAGTAAAAGATATCTCCCTGGCTGATTGGGGAAGAAAAGAAATTCAATTGGCAGAAACAGAAATGCCCGGATTGATGTCTCTCAGAGAAGAATTCGGACCCAGTAAGCCCCTGAAAGGTGCCCGTATTGCCGGATGCCTTCACATGACTATTCAAACGGCAGTTTTGATCGAAACCCTGGTAGAACTAGGTGCAGAAGTACAATGGTCTTCCTGTAATATATTTTCCACTCAGGATCATGCGGCAGCGGCCATTGCAGCGGCAGGTATTCCGGTATTTGCCTGGAAGGGAATGACGTTGGAAGAATATGACTGGTGTATTGAGCAAACCCTTCATTTTGGGGAAGATAAAAAGCCATTACAAATGATTCTGGATGATGGCGGGGATCTGACTAATATGGTTCTGGATAAGTATCCAGAGTTGGTATCAGAGTTAAAGGGAATATCTGAGGAAACTACTACTGGGGTGCACAGGCTTTATGAAAGAATGCGCAACGGCACTTTACCGGTGCCAGCTATTAATGTGAATGATTCTGTTACCAAATCCAAATTTGATAACTTGTATGGATGTAAAGAATCCCTGGTAGATTCCATCCGCAGGGCTACTGATATTATGTTTGCCGGAAAAGTGGCTGTAGTTGCTGGATTTGGTGATGTAGGAAAAGGTTCTGCCCGTTCTCTCCGAAATAACGGCGCCCGGGTGATTGTTACAGAAATTGATCCTATTTGCGCTTTGCAGGCTGCCATGGATGGTTTTGAGGTGAAAAAAATGGTAAATGCTATTCCGGAAGCCGATATCGTAGTTACTGCCACCGGTAACAAGGATATTATTACTGAGCGTCATTTTAAGCTAATGAAAGATAAAACTATTGTTTGTAATATCGGGCATTTTGATAATGAAATAGATGTGGCCTGGCTGAGTGATAATTATGGCGATACCCATGTCAATATCAAGCCCCAGGTAGATATGTATTCGGTCGATGGTAATGATATTATTTTACTGGCTGAAGGCAGATTGGTGAATCTGGGTTGCGGGATGGGTCATCCTTCTTTTGTAATGTCCAATTCATTTACCAATCAGGTTTTGGCCCAAATGGAATTATGGCAGTATGTTGATAAATATGATAAAGCAGTTTATATGTTGCCAAAACATCTTGATGAAAAGGTAGCACAGTTGCATTTGGCTAAGATAGGTGTAGAATTGGATGATTTGTCGCCTGATCAGGCAGCCTATATTGGAGTAGAGGTGGGAGGCCCCTATAAACCAGAATACTACAGGTATTAATTAAAAATAAAAAAATGAGAAGAAGTGCCGGATCAGAACGGCACCTTCTTATTTTTTTAGACTTGCTTCATTATTTTCTTCCTTCTTCAGAAACAATATTCCTAAATATACCCGGTTATATTGTAGGACATGCCTGACTTAGGCAGGTTTAAGATATAATTTTGTAAAATGCCAGCCAGAAAAAGAAAGAAGAAATCAATTCCCATTTTTAGGAATATGATCATTTGGATGTGGAAAGGGGTGTTAATTATCCTGATCCTGATCCCTCTATTCTTTATTTCAGTAAATTATAATCTTTTTAACCTCTACGGTGGATTACCTGGTTTGAGTGAATTGGAAAATCCTGATCCGGATCTTGCCTCCGTGATATACAGTGAAGATGGTGTGATTTTAGGTAAATACTTCAGCTTTAATCGAAACCCGATAGATTTTGATGACCTTTCCCCTAATTTGGTCAATGCCCTGATCGCTACCGAAGACAGAAGGTATTTATCCCATTCCGGTATTGATCTGATTGGTTTGACCAGGGCATTTGTAAATTATGTGATCCTGCAAAAAAACCGGGAAGGTGGAAGTACTATTACTCAGCAACTGGCTAAAATGCTTTGGGAAACCAGAAGTGAAAAATATGAAGGCCATCTAAGTAAAGTGCCCAACTTAAATGGATTGTTAATTAAAACCAAAGAATGGCTGGTGGCCATCAAGATCGAAAGATCCTACACCAAAAAGGAGATTATCAGCATGTACTTCAATACCATGCCATTTGGCAATAATACTTATGGGATAAAAGTAGCTGCTAAAACCTATTTTAATAAATTACCCTCTGAACTGAACATCCATGAAGCTGCCCTGATGGTTGGAATAGTTAATGGTCCGTCCCTGTTCAATCCGGTCAGACACCCGGAAAGGTCCATTAAAAGGAGAAATTGGGTTATCTGGCAAATGTTTAATAATGATTACATTGCCCGGAATGAATATGAAAAACATAAGAATGCAGATCTTGATCTGAACTTTACCCGAGAAAATCATTCTCAAGGTTTAGCACCTTATTTTCGAATGGTACTCAGGCAGCAGCTTAAACCATGGGCTGAGCAGCAGGGATTCAACCTGGATAAAGGTGGATTAAGTATTTATACCAGCCTCAATAGTCGTATGCAGACATATGCAGAACAGGCTATGCAGGCACATATGAAAAAACTTCAAAATCTTTTTTTTGAGCATTGGCAGGGGCAGGAACCCTGGACTGATCAGAATTTTCAACCGCTGGAAGGATATATTGAACGGGTATGGCGACAAACTGATTATTACAGGCAGTTGATTATAAAATACGGACCAACCTCTGATTCAATAGGTTATTATGCCAATGTACCTAAAAAAATGACTGTCTTTTCCTGGGAGGGAGAAAAGGATACCCTGATGAGCAGCCTTGATTCTATCAGATACTTCAAACAGTTTCTTCATGCCGGTATGATGGCCATGGATCCCCATACTGGTCAGATAAAGGCCTGGGTAGGTGGGTTGAACTATAAATACTGGCAATATGACCATGTAAAACAAGGAAAAAATCAGCCGGGTTCTACATTTAAACCAATCGTTTATGCTACAGCCATTGAAAATGGCTATTCTCCTTGTTTTGAAGTGGTAGATGCACCAGTTACTTTTCCCAATCCCGGGGCTAACCCTCCCAACTGGACACCCAGGAATGCTACTACTCAGTATAATGGACAAAAAATGACTCTGAAGCAAGCAATGGCCCGATCTGTAAACAGGATAGCTGCATTTATTATGAATAAGATAGGTCCTGAAAATGTGGTGGATATGGCCAGGAGACTGGGAATTGAAAGTGATCTGGAACCGGTGATGTCTTTAAGTTTAGGCTCAAGTGATGTTTCCCTTTACGAAATGATTGGCGCTTACAGTACTTTTGTAAATGATGGAACCTGGATTGAACCGTATGGCCTCTTACGGATTGAAGATAAATTCGGAAATGTAATCTATCAAAAGAATCCCACTACCAGGGAAGCCATAAGCGAGGAAAATGCCTATATTATGCTGGATATGTTACGAGGAACAGTGGAACAGCATGGTGGTACGGCTTACAGGCTAGCTCCTGAACTGAAAGAAAACAACCAAATTGGGGCTAAAACCGGAACTACCTCTGATTTTGCCGATGGTTGGTTTATAGGTGTTACTGAAGATTTGGTGGCAGGGGTTTGGGTAGGAGGGGATGATCGGTCTGTTCGTTTCAAAACCATTCAGGATGGCCAGGGTGCAGTGATGGCAATGCCTGTATGGCAATACTTTATGCTTAAAGTGTATCAGGATACTCAGTTAAATATAAAAAAGAAGCCATTTATGCAACCAAAACGCCCTATCAGCCTTGAATTGGATTGTGATAAGTTTAAAATGCCTCTTTCTTCCGATGAATTCGGCTATTAATTAGGAATAGCAAAAGCTGTTATGCTGTCTATATGACATAATTAATAATCAATTCTGACACAATGGCTGTGTTGCTTGTTTTTTTCTCCATTTTCAGATATCAATCCTGATTTAGACGGATAATAAATTTGAAATTATCCGATTCTGCCCGTATAAAATTTTATTTTCAGATTCATATTTTAATCGTTCCTTCGTCTGTATCAGGTATAGGACAGTAAAAGGTTGGTAATTTAAAAATTGGTATACAATTTGTATCTAAGACTTGTAAGTATGAACAGAAAAGAAAGGACTAACATGAATTTCAAAGATATATTATCGGGTGAAAATCTTAATTTGATAAATACATTGGCTGGTGGGGTTGTTCAAACTACAGTAAATGTGGAACAGGCAGAAAATGAAATCATTATCAATGTTTCAGCCCCTACAGTTTCAGGTGAATTATACAATATACTGGTTAATCAAAATAGATTGGTGGTTTATGCCTTGTTACAAGATCAGTCGCTGGAAGGACAAAGAGGTTTACCATTATTCAATCAAATGTTTGAAATTCCTTATTTTGTAGATGTTAATCAAATTATGGCAGAATATGTGGATGGTAAATTACAGATCATTATGCCATTCAAGGATAAAGACAAAATAAAGCCACGAAAAATAGAAATCAGGAATTTGTCATAAAAATTTGTGAATAAGCATCAGGGCCGTTCCGGGAGTTCTTCGGGAGCGGCTTTTTTTTTAAAAATTTTTAGCTTCCAGACTCATATGCATTGACTGGTGAACTAAACGGATGAAGTCATTCACTCTCTGACAGTTGTAAAAGATTTTGGCTTTGGTCAGATGATTTAAGGCTTCTTTAAACTGGAATTGGTTGTAGGCTCTGGCTGCCTGGTTGAAATATTGCAGTCCTACAATTTCATAGATCCCAATTTGTTCTTTAATATTATAACTGAAATGAAGATTTTTATCCTGAGAGGCAACCTGGCTGGCTAAATTCCCACTTTGCTGTTGATAGGAAGTATAAAATTCATTATGTTTTTTAATTTCCTTTGGATCAGTTATAAAACCATTTAAAGGATTAGTGGATTCAAAAATAACCTTTTGTTTGGATGTATTAATGGTTAAAAACACGTGATAATCTGTTTCATTTATTACATGATCAAATCCCAAATCGGTAAGAAGAATGGAGTAAAAAGCTGTTCCAACTACGCAGTCATAATCTCCATTTTCTACTAAATCAAAAAATTCGGTAAAGTTTTCATAATTTTTTAAATACTTTCTATGGACTTTGTAGAAAAGATAATTCAGGAAATCAACTTGATTTTTATATTTCGCTTGTCTTTTTTGCAGAAGTTGAACAAATGAATCATAATCTGCCACATATTCATTTATTTTATGCTCGTCAATAGTGGTTGAGCTGGCCATAATGAGTAATAACGGATCTGTTTGTTGGGTTTCACCATAGTTTTGTAGGATCTGCTTTTCAAATTCGGAAGAGAACAACGAGGAACTAGTACCTTTCAGCCGTATCGATTCATTTTGACCTAAGGCCCTGTGGCCCAGGATCAGCACAAAAATCATTATAGAAATATTAATAGGTTTCATATGGCACTCCTTTCTTTCTCATCATTTATAAAAACGATTCCGATTACATAAAGTTAACAATTACGTAACATTAAATTAATATAAAATTAATAATAAATCTTACATTCAGTTTTGTTTTCTGTGGATTTAATTAAGAAAAAAGCCAAATAATTCCTGGAATTCAAAATGGTAATGAGAGGATATTGCTGTAATGTAAGGATATCATGATTTTAAAAGACATTTTAGTGGGCTCATCTGGAAGATGGCGGTCCTGATTAGGTTGAGAAAGATTTGGCAAGTTTTATTTGTGTAGCCATTGGAATATATTCCTGCCTGTTATTTAAATGTTAAGGTTTGCCGGGTAATTCTAATGATTTGCTTACCTCGTTTTTTCATTCTCAACATCTAATAAGTGGTTTCTGCTTATAATTTTTACAGGAAAAGATGCAAAAAGCATCTTCCTGCGGTGGAACGCTTATTATAGCATATCCAAATTAAGCAGATGCTTATATTTTGACAGATATATTCAGGTTTTTAAATTAAGAAAAAACAAATTTTGAGTCTGAGATTAACTGTAGAATTGTAATGGATGATCTTCATTATAGATGCTTACCTGCTGGTTACTTAAATTCTGCCAGTACTGTCCTGCCTGCTTTTGTTTTATCCCCCACCTTGACTAATATTTCTGCATTTACCGGGATAAAAACATCTACCCTGGAGCCAAATTTAATAAATCCGAATTCAGCCCCTTGTTCGATTTCATCGCCCTCTTTGACATAATACTTGATCCTTTTAGCCATAGCCCCGGCAATTTGCCTGACCAGGATCTCTAACCCGGTTTGTAATTCAATTACCATGGTTGTTCTTTCATTATCAGTGCTGGATTTGGGATGCCATGCCACCAGGTATTTTCCAGTATGGTATTTAAAGTACTTTATTATTCCTGATACAGGATTTCGGTTTACATGCACATTAACAGGAGACATGAAGATGCTGATCTGTTTTCTTTCCTGTTTGAAGTATTCATGCTCTACCGTATTTTCAATCACTACTACCTTTCCATCTGCAGGGGCTAAAACATGATTGGTATTTTTTTCTGTAACTATAGCAGGGTTTCTGAAAAATTGCAGAACCAGCAGAAACAAAATAATGCTTAAGGCCAGGATAAGATTTAATAATAAAGTTTGCCCGGGAATGGTATAGAATAAGACCAGGTTGATCGCAAAAAGACCAAGTAATAATAGTGCTAATATTTTTCTACCTTCTTTGTGAATTTGCATAATTAATTTTTTTTAGAACCCACCTCTGTATTTGTATGTTTTGGCTACCTTGTTGATGGCTACGACATAAGCTGCAATCCTCATAGGGATATTATATTCCTGGGCTGTGCGGTATACATTGTCAAATGCTGTTTTCATGATTCGATCACTGCGTCTGTTAACCCGATCTTTGGTCCATTTAAATCCCAATCGATTTTGGACCCATTCAAAATAGGAAACAGTTACCCCGCCTGCATTGGCCAGGATATCCGGAGCCACCATGATACCTTTTTCATTAATAATGGAATCAGCTACTGCAGATGTAGGACCATTAGCGCCTTCAATAATTAATTTCGCTTTGATCTGGTGGGCATTTTTATCATTAATCACATCTTCTTTGGCAGCTGGAAGCAGGACATCTACATCCAGGGTGAGCAGATCTTTTGGATCTATTTTATCTCCCCCGGGGAAACCCTCCAGTGAACCATCATTATTGTCTCTGTAATCAATAGCTTTCTGAATATTAATCCCATTATCATTATAATAAGCTCCGGAAATATCGCTGATAGCTTTTATGATTACTCCTCTTTCTTCCAATAATAATGCAGCAAAAGAACCAACATTTCCAAAACCCTGCACGGCACAACTAGCCTGGTAAGGATTAATCTTCAGCTTTACCATGGCAGCCAGGGCTGAGATCATCACACCCCTGCCTGTAGCTTCAGCTCTTCCCAGTGAACCACCAAGTACCAGGGGTTTTCCTGTTACTACTGCATTCACAGTCATACCGCGAGCTCTGGAATACTGGTCCATCAACCAGGCCATTTCCCGTGGCCCAGTGCCCATATCAGGGGCAGGAATATCCCGGTCCGGGCCGAAAATCTCAGTCATAGCAGTTGTATAGGCCCTGGTGAGCCTTTCTATCTCGCCTGCTGACATTTGACGGGGGTTACATTTAATTCCTCCCTTGGCTCCCCCATAGGGAATATCTACAACGGCACATTTCCAGGTCATCCAGGCAGCTAAAGCTTTTACTTCATCCAGATTTACTCCCATATCATACCTTACTCCTCCTTTGGAAGGTCCTAATATATTTGAATGAATTACCCGATATCCTTCGAATACCTGAATGGATCCATCATCCATAGTAATAGGCAGAGATACAATAACTTGTTTGTCAGGAGATTTTAATACGTTATATATTTCATCATCCAGGCCAAGTATCTGGGCCGCTATCCTGAACCTTACCATCATCGATTCAAATGGATTATCCTTATCAGTTATGGGAGCTGGTTCTATATACATATTATTTTTGTAATTTTTGAATGTTTAGAATTATCAAAATTAACAAGTTATTAATAAATATTCCTAAAATAGAAAAAATTATATTTTGTTTAGCATTTAAAAATTTTAATAAAGGCAACAATGAATGGCATGGATAAAAATAATGCGTCAAATCTATCTAAAAATCCACCATGGCCGGGTATGGAATGACTGGAATCCTTAATCTCTATACTACGTTTGAACAAAGATTCTACCAAATCACCGTATGTGCCGGTTACAATGATAATTATGCCGATAGTTACCCATTCCCATAATAATAACTCCTTGAAGTAAAAATGGATTAAAAAAGCAATTAACAAAGCTAAAATACAGCCGCCTACAAATCCCTCCCAGGATTTTTTGGGTGATATCCGGTAAAATAATTTGGTCTTCCCAAACCTGGTGCCGGCAAAATAGGCTCCAGTGTCGGTAGCCCAGATCAACAACAGTAATCCTATCAATATTTCAAAATTGTATGTATAGTTTCGAAAAACAATAAAATTGATCAGTGAAAACGGAACAGCTACATAAATTATCCCTAGAAAGGTAAAAGCAATATTAGTGAAGGGTTTTTTCTCTGTTTTTTTGTAAAGCTTGATAAAAAAGATCATGGAAGACACCGGAAAAATGAGGTAGTAATAATCATATGTCAATATTTGTTTTTCCACTAAAAACGTGATGGTAAATAGGCTTAGACCAGTTAAAGTTCCCCAGAATTTCAACGGGATCATACCATCAATCCAAACCAGTTTGTAAAATTCACGCAGTGAAAACAGGCAAATAAAAAAAAAGACCAGAAAATAAGTCCATTCACTATATAAAATCGAACCAGTAATGATAATAGCACCGGCCATTCCAGTAATCACCCTTTGGGTTAAATTGTTGTACCTATTTAAATTCAATGTCATTATTTACGATATTAATTGCTTTAAGCAAATCATCCGGACTCACATATACTTCAAAGTTTCCCAATAAATATGCAGAATCTTTTTTATTTACCACAACAGCTGGTATATCTTTTTCTTCCAAAATGGCTTTGACGATTTCTGCCCGGTACTCTTTTCCTGAAACATACACCTTTTGCCAGTTCTTCATTGCATTTCCTGCGATTCCTGTTTCCTAAAATGTGATCGAAAATAATAGATTAAAAAAGCAGTTAATACAAAAAAGATAATCACTGGAACAAAAGTTATATCTGTTTCTTCTTCTATATTATACTCGGTAAGGTCAATATTGTATAAAAAAATCATAAATATGGTAAAACCATTGTTCACAAAGTGGGCAATTATGGGTACTAACAATGTTCCTGACCAGAAATACATATACCCAAATAAGGCTCCCAAAAGCATTCTTGGCACAAAGCCGTAAAACTGAAAGTGTATTACACTGAAAATAATAGCAGAGACCCAAATAGCAACATGATGGTTTTTGAAAATAGCCAGCAGTTTATTCTGGCCTAGTCCTCTGAATAAAACCTCCTCTCCAATGGCAGGAATCACTGCTATAACTATTAAGGCCAGGATAAAAGTGCCAAAATCATTAAAATCGGTTAAAAAAGTAGTCAGGTTACGGGCTTGTTCTTCTTTTTCCGTTGCCCATTGTTCAAATTCCCTGAGTGATTCGGGAAAATTTATTTCTTGATTCCATTCAATAATAATGGAATTTACTCCCATAAAAGCAATTACAATAAAAATGCTGAGTAAAATTATTTGTAAATTTGCACGTTCATGATGGTATGTAATGGCACTGAATGGTAAGCGATCCACCAGTATAACGTATAAAATCGGAGCAATTATAAATCCAAAAAGAGAAGAAAAACCTTGTATTAAAAATACTGGTATTCTGGATTCAGGCTCCATAGAAGTGCCTGATGCGATATTTAAAAGCTCATTGATATCAAAGTCATAAAATAAATTGGTAATAAATATACCTAATAAAGGACCAATTAGAAGACCGGCTATAACGAAAAAAGTTATAGATAAAATTGAAATATAGGGATTGATACCCTGTGTAAGAGGGAATTTATCTGAATAATAATTTTTCATAATTGACGTAAATTTACATTAAAAAAATTAATAATTTGATTAAAATAGGCAATCTGGAACTTAGTGAATTTCCGCTTTTACTGGCGCCTATGGAAGATGTCAGTGATCCTCCCTTTCGCTCTTTGTGTAAAAAGCATGGGGCAGACCTTATGTTTACAGAATTTATATCTTCCGAAGGCTTGATCAGGGATGCTGCCAAAAGCATTAAAAAGCTGGATATCTATGAGTCGGAAAGGCCAATAGGCATACAAATTTTTGGTGACAAAATAGAATCTATGCGCAGAGCTGCTGAAATCGCAGAACAGTCTGAGCCGGATATTCTGGACATTAATTATGGTTGCCCTGTAAAGAAGGTGGCTTGTAAAGGTGCTGGAGCTGGAATCCTTTTGGATTTACCCAAAATGCAAGCCATGACCAAAGAGATTGTTGAACATGTGTCCTTACCAGTTACAGTTAAAACACGTCTTGGGTGGGATGAAAATTCTATCAAGATCATTGAGGTGGTAAAGCGACTTCAGGATGTAGGCATTAAAGCTATCACCATCCATGGCCGTACCCGAAAACAAATGTATAAAGGTGTGGCTAATTGGGACTATATTGCTGAAGTAAAAGCGCACCCTGATATTTTTATACCGGTTTTTGGTAATGGGGATATTGATTCACCGGAAAAGGCGCTGGCTTATAAAAATAAGTATGGAATAGATGGAATCATGATTGGGCGTGCGTCCATAGGCTATCCCTGGATATTCGATGAAATTAAACATTTCATCAAATCAGGTAAACATTTACCCCCTCCCAATATCACCAATAGGGTAGAAGCAGCCAGAAATCATCTCGATCTTTCCGTACAATGGAAAGGAGAAAGAAAGGGTATTTTTGAAATGAGAAGGCATTATACTAATTATTTTAAAGGAATACCTGACTTCAAACCTTTTAGAAAGAGGCTGGTAGAGACAGAAACATTTCAGGAATTGCATGAAATATTAAATGAAATAGTAATTAGTTTTGAAGAAGTATATCACTAAAGCCTTAAATCCGGCTATATCCCGCTATAATTTAGTTTCCTGGCTATTGCTATTCTTTTTGGCCCTGATCTGGGGAAGTTCTTTCATTCTGATCAAAAAAAGCTTGATTAGCTTTTCCGCCGGTGAAGTGGGGGCGTTACGAATTATTTCTGCTTCCATCTTCCTGCTACCATTTGCCCTGAACAGATTGAAAGGTCTTGATTATAAGAAATTAAAAATCTTGTTCTTGTCTGGTTTCATCGGCAGTCTGCTGCCCGCATTTTTATTTGCATTGGCCGAGACCAAATTGGAAAGTTCTATAACTGGTATTTTGAATGCATTGACTCCGATTTTTGTTTTGCTGCTAGGCATTATTTTTTTTAAACATCAGCTATTGAAAAAGGAGTTTTGGGGAATCCTGTTGGGGCTATCCGGTAGCTTATTGTTAATAATGATTGGCCACAGCGGTACTGTGGGAAGTTTCAATATATTTGCCATTTTGGTGGTAGTTGCAACTTTAATGTATGGAACAAACCTTAATATTATCAAATCTTTTCTTCAGGACGTGAAACCCGTTACCATAGCCAGTGTATCTCTTTTGTTAATGGGCCCGTTAGCCGGATTATACTTATTCACCTATACTGAATTCCCGGTAAAATTATCCCAAATTGAGCATCATTATTTATCCTTAATTTCCGTTCTAACGTTAGGGGTGATTGGAACTGCATTTGCCTTAATATTATTCAATAAGCTGGTTCAAATGACATCTGCAGTATTTTCAAGTTCTGTAACGTATCTTATTCCCATAGTAGCTGTTGTTTGGGGATTTGTAGATGGTGAACAATTGTTTTTTTTACATTTTTTCGCGTTAGCCTTCATATTACTGGGAGTATACCTTTTAAATAAGGCCTAAAGAACAGGTCATAAAATCTTAAAAAATTATAAAAAATAAGACTTAGCAATGAACTTTTTATTTATACCTTTTTGTTATACTGCACTAGCAAAATGGTATTTCTATTTTTTTTAATTTACTTTAACAACTATGACTTATTCAAACGTGATCTCTACCAGTATTCCTGAAGAAAATATTAAGGAAATTTTAAAGTCTATTGAAGTTATTAATCAAAATATTAAAGGATTAGTAACATTGTCTAAAGAACAAAAGGATGCACTGCCACATATGGGAGAACCCACCTTGCCTTTTGTAATTAATGCCATCAGGGCAGTAGATGATCACCCGGAACTGATACCTCCCCTGGTAGATGTAGATGAAATTAAAAAGGATGCAGATTTGGCCTTGTCTATACACAAAATCTTGCAACCCCTTAAGGATATAGTAGCTAAATTAGAAGATAGTACCTTGTTGGCGGAGTCGGAAGCTTATATGCCTTCTATGGCTATTTATAATTCAGTGAAGAATGCCAACAGAACCAAAAAGCTTAACAGTCAATCAAATTTCAGTAATTACCCAAAAGTTAAAAGGTTTCATAATACTCACCAATTGAGTACAATGGAAAAATAGCGTAGTAAGTTTTAAAAATTAGTAGATAAGATAAAAAAAATGCTGCCTGATTAAGTGGCATTTTTTTTATGTATGATAAATCAAACAAATAGTATTGAAAGCAATTAATTTTATCTGTAATTTTGTAGATAGAATAATAAACTACTGAACCACAAGTTATTGATATATGGAAAAGTGTTGCAAGTAAATATATGAGGAGTCGATCTAACAATTGTTTTCAGCTTATTTTTTTATTGTCTTTTACCTTATTTTTCAATATATATGATATACATGCTGATCATGTAAGTAATGAAAAAGACTTGCGTGATTATTGGTTTATTTACCACTCTGATGACAACATTTACCTGCCTTACCTTGAAAAAGGTATTAAAGAAATTCATAGTATTCATTTTATTTTAAATTCCAGTCAGTATAGTCATTATGAACTAAAATTAAGCCTTCCCCCTTCCACTACTGTATTGATAAACAAGAAAGTAGCGGGTTATTTTGATCAGCATACCCTGGTAAAAATAGATCTGGATAGCGTTTTTAATCGAAATGGAAATGATTCTCTGTTTGTAACCATATTTAATAATTTACATGATCTTGATCAGATTACAACCACTGTAACACCTGAAATTACAGTAGATGCCCCAATGCAGCAGGCTGATATACTTGATATCCTAACCAGGGAAGGTCCATCCTTCAGAAATTTTTTCATAATTGGTATCATAATTTTGTTGATTTTATACACCATATTGATCAATGTCTTTTCCAGGAAGTTTAAGAATTTTTACGATCTTACCCGTACATTTTCTTTGAATATTCGGGAGGAATATACTTTCAAAGGTAAATTATTTAGTACCGAAAATGTGGTTATATTATTTGTGCATAGTTTATTACTGGCATTTGTCAGCCTAATCATCGTGGGGTTTAGTCATCCGCAATATTTTTTAATTAACAATTTATTACAATCCTTGATTGACTGGTTTGGTGCAGGGTTTGTATTTCTGGGGTTTTTTATGTTTAAATATTTGTTGGTAGCAAGTATGGGAGGTCTGTTTAAGATTAATATTAGCAGCCGTCATTTTTTAGAATATCTGAGAATGTCTAAAATATTTTTCGCCCTTATCTTTATTTTACTCATTGTATTGTATCTGGGTTGGGGTGTTAATATTTATGAAAATAACAATATAATTAAAAACCTGATATTAATATTTCTTATATCAAGGGTTTTACTACTATATTTAAAATTTATAAGATCTTCTTCATTTAAAAATCTATACTTATTTTCATATATTTGTAGTACAGAAATATTACCATTGGTAATTGGTTTAAAAATATTTTTAAATAATTAATTTATATTGATCTGGAGCAGTTATGATAAAAACAGAAAAGGAAAGGTTATTAAAGGTTAAGAGTATACTAGTTTCTCAGCCGGCCCCCAATGATGCCAATTCCCCCTATCTGGCCTTGAAAGAAAAATATGATTTAAAAATTGATTTCAGGCCATTCATAAAAATAGAACCGGTATCCTTGAAGGAATTTAGAAAACAGAAAATTGATATTCTCAATTATACCGCAGTAATATTTACCAGTCGAAATGCAGTGGATCACTTTTTCAGGTTGTGCCAGGAAAGCAAAGTGGAGGTGCCTGCAGATATGAAGTATTTCTGTATTTCTGAACAAACAGCTAATTATTTACAAAAATATATAGTGATCAGAAAAAGAAAAATATTTACCGGCTCTCGTACTGCCACAGATCTGTTAGAAATACTAAAAAAGCATAAAGACGAAAAATATATTTTTCCTTGTTCCAATATACGGAAAAACGATATCCCCGATTTTCTTAATAAAAATGATTACAAGTATACTGAAGCTATTATTTATAAGACTGTGGCTAGTGATCTTTCTGATCTGGCCAATGTTAACTATGATATAATAGCCTTTTTTAGTCCTTCAGGAATAAGCTCGTTGTTTGCCAATTTCCCTGAATTTAAGCAAAAAAATACCCGAATTGCTGCCTTTGGACCTACAACTTCCCAGGCTGTTAAAGATTCCGGTCTTATACTGGATATTGAAGCACCACTTCCTAATGCTCCTTCCATGACTGGCGCTTTGGAGTTGTATATAAAACAAGCAAATGGGATTGAATAAAGACTAAATTGTATATTTTATAATATTTCGTTACATGAATTACTTTTTATGTAACTTTATAACAGGGTTTATCGAATAAAATATAGTATATTCGGGGTTGTAAATCTTGTGTTATGAAAAATTATGTTCCGTTATTAATTATACTATTTTTTACTTGTTCATTTGCGGCATTTGGGCAGCAAGATGCTCAATTTAGTCAATACATGAACAATACAATTTTTTACAATCCCGCATTTGCCGGAGTGGAAGGGGTTACCAAAATTACCGCTATTCACAGAAGCCAATGGCTTGGCTATAATTCTTCATTCGATGGCCCTGGTGGCGCACCAATGACACAAGTTTTAAGTATAACGTCTCCAATTTTAAGATTTCGCAGCGGGGTTGGTTTTCATTTAGTTAATGATCAGGTTGGCCTGTTGAATAATCTGGAAGCGCAATTATCTTATGCTTATCATCTGGCTGTGAGAGAAGCTAAATTAAGTTTTGGATTAAGAGCCGGACTATTTGCCCAATCCATTAATAAAAACAAATTCCGTCCTAATGATCCCAATGATCAGGTGCTGCAGAATATGGAAGAGTCTCAGGTTAGACCTGATATGGCTGCCGGTGTTTATCTTAGAGCAGAAAAGTATTTTGCCGGGGTCAGTTTCAATCACCTGTTAAAATCAGAATTTGATTTTGCCGTAGATGATCTGAGAAATGCCCTGGAGAACCATGTATATGTCATAGCTGGCTATGATTATGAATTTAATTATGATATGATCATAACTCCCTCCATTCTATTCAAATCCGATTTTAATTCCTATTCATTCGATGTAAGTTTAACCGGTACATACAAAGACAAATTATGGGGTGGGCTATCCTTTCGGCAATCCGAAGCCGCCATCGCCATGATTGGTTACAGCATTTTAAAAGATAATTCTCTAAGGCTTGGCTATTCTTTTGATTATGTGATACGGGCTCAGGAAGCTAAACAGCCAACTTCCCACGAATTGATGTTGAGTTACACGCTACCGGTAGTTTCAGGTGAAGGCAAAAAAATAATAAGGACTCCCAGGTTCAGACACTAAGGATTTGAAACATAATTAATTGATCAATGTTAAGAAATTATTCATCGAATTCCCTGAAATTTAATTTATTAAGTTTTGCAATAAAACTTACATATCACAGTTTTTATATATATTGGAAATGAAAGATTAAAAATGAAATAATAACTTTGAAACTCCTATAAAGGAATTTTGATAAATTCAAATTGTTAAACAAGGTGTGTTATGAATAAAATTGTTGTTAAATTAAAAGCTATTGGCTTAATAGCTGTACTTGCCTTTATTTTTCAGGGTTGTGGCCTGTTAGGAGGTGGAGGAGTTGATGATCATGGCGAGGTAATAGGTGTTCAAGGTAGAGAAGGATGGACTATGACTGTTCCCTATGGTATGGTTCCAATCCCGGCAGGTACTTTCCATATGGGACAGGCCGATGAAGATGTGGCCGCTACTCAAATCAATTTTAATAAACAAGTCACCATTGGTAGCTTTTACATGGATGATACAGAGATCACCAATAATGAATACCGTCAGTTTGTGGATGCAATGATGATGGATTCTTTGCAGATATTGGGTGAAGATTATGTGATGACGGAGCTGTATCCCGATACTACAGTTTGGGTAAGAGATTTTGCTTATCACATGGGCGATCCCATGATGGTTTATTATTATTCTCACCCTGCCTTTGACAATTATCCAGTGGTAGGAGTCGATTGGGAAGCCGCTAAATATTTTAGCCAGTGGAGAACCAATTATCTTAATGATTACCGTTATAGTAAAGGTGAATTTCCAATGCCTGACTTCAGGCTCCCTTCTGAAGCAGAATGGGAATATGCCGCCAGAGGCGGACGTGATATGGCCAAATATCCATGGGGTAATCCCTATATCCGAAATGCCAAAGGATGTATGTTGGCCAACTTTAAGCCAGGCCGCGGAAATTATTATGATGATGGTTTTCAGTATGCTGCACCTGTAGGATCTTTCTTTTCCAATGATTACGGTCTTTATGATATGTCAGGTAATGTTTCAGAATGGTGTGAGGATGCTTATGCTCCCGGATCTTATGCCCTGGTGTGGGATTTGAACCCTACTTATTATGATGAGAATGAACCCAGAAAGATCATTCGCGGAGGATCCTGGAAAGATATAGCTTATTATCTGGAAACTGGTACCCGGACTTTTGAATACAAAGATTCCTCCAGAGCATTTATTGGATTCAGATGTGCCATGACTTACCTGGGCAGATCAGCTGGTAACGAATTTTAATTTAACTTAAAATTATAAATCTTTATTAACTTAATTAACTTCAGTATTAACTAAAAAAGACTAAAAAAATGAGCAGAAAAAAAGGTGGTTTTGTAGAGCTTCTTTATACTACTATAATGCCAAAAATATACGGAATAGGAGCGGCTATAGTTATTGTAGGAGCCTTATTTAAAATTCAACATTTCGAAGGTGCAGGTATCATGTTGGGTGTAGGGTTGACAGTCGAAGCGATTATTTTCTTCTTAAGTGCTTTTGAACCAAAGCATCCTGAACCTGATTGGAGCAAAGTTTATCCCGAACTGGCAGAAGACTATGATGGTCCTCCTCAAGCACGTTCCAAAATTCAGCAAGGAAGTGGGGATTCAGTTACTAAAAAATTGGACCATATGCTGGAAAGTTCCAAAGTGGGACCGGAATTGATAAACAGTTTAGGTATGGGTATGAAAAAACTCTCCGACTCTGTAGTGAAAATTTCTTCATTAGGTGACACAGCTTTAGCTACCAATGATTTTAATAAAAATATCCAGGCAGCTTCAGGGTCCTTATTGGAAGTAAAAAAATCTTATGAAAGCTCTGCTATCTCAATGAATGAAATGGCTACAATAACTAAAAATTCATTGAATGAAATAGCAACTGCATCAAAAAATACAGTAACTGAATTAGGGAATGCTTCCAGAACAGCATCAGAAGAAATCAACAATGCTTTCAAAGATACCAAGGAATACCATACTCAAGTTCAAAGCATTACCAAGAATTTAGGTGCCCTGAATGCAGTATATGAAATGGAATTGAATGATGTAAATGGTCATCTTAAGGCCATGAACAAATTCTATTCTAATCTGACTACTGCCTTGGAAAGTATGTCTGGTGCAACCAAAGACACCGAACAATTTAAAGATGAGATTAATAAATTAACATCTAACTTATCCTCTTTAAATAAGGTTTATGGTAGCATGTTAACTGCAATGAAGAGTTAATTGTACAAATTTGAAATTTTTATTAATGATAAATATTAGAAAATATGGCAGGAGGTAAAGAAACCCCAAGACAAAAGATGATTGGGATGATGTATCTGGTTCTTACAGCCCTTTTAGCCTTAAACGTGAGTAGTGAAACTTTGGAAAAATTTGTTTTTCTAAATGAAAGTTTGGAACGACAGGTTTCTGAAAGTATCGCGAAAAATGATAGAGTTGTGGCTAATATTGCAGCTACTGTGGAAGAGCTGGGAGGCAGGGAACAAGACATAGAAGTGTTAGATAAAGCTAATAAGATCAGAGAGGCTACCAATGAAATAATTAAGTATACCAATGAAGTGAAAGTGGAAATGGTAGAAATTACTGGTGGATACAATGAGGATGGAGAGTTAATTGGAGCCCAGGATATGGATAAAGTTGCAAATTATATGATAAATAAGAAGAATGGGGAAACCTTAAAAGCCCGTTTGAATGAGTATGCAACCTTTTTATCCCAGGAATTAGATGAGGATTTTGCTCCATTAGCTTATGATGGTAAAAATCATCCGGTGTATAAAGATGATAAGGAACAAAAACAAAAAGATTTTGCCACCCTTACTTTTGAGAGTACTCCAACCGCAGCATGTATGGCTTCTGTAAGTCAGTTACAAACTGAAGTAATGGCTTATGAGAATAAAGCGTTGGAAGATTTAGCAAAGAAAATAGGAGCAGGTGATGTTAAGTTTGATGTTATTACCCCCATGGTAAGACCTAAATCCAATATCATAGCAGCAGGAACAAAATATGAAGCAGACCTCTTTATTGCCGCATCTGCTTCAGGTATGACTCCTAAAATGGCTGTAAATGGCTCAAATATTCCGGTTGTAGGAGGTATGGGTAAAGTTGAATTTACCGCAACAGGTGGTGGTAGTTATGATGCAGATGGGTTATCTAAAAAGACCTATGAAGCAGCAATTACCATTGATATGCCAGGTGGAAGAGACAGTACTTTCACCCAAAGTATCGAATATTTTGTAGCTAAACCGGTTATTCAAATACAATCTGCCTCTGTACAATCATTATATCTCAATTGTGGGAATGAATTACAAGTGAATGTACCTGCTTTAGGGTCAGCTTATAACCCTAGTTTTTCAGCTCAGGGTGGTACCGCTATACCAGGTAGTAAAAAAGGTTTGGTCACCATATTACCCAAAGCTGCAGAAGTTACCCTTAATGTAAGCAGTAGTGGTACCTTTATTGGAGCTGAAAAATTTTCTGTGAAGAGAATCCCTATACCATCTATTGTGGCTAAATCAGGAGGAAGACCTATAGATCTAAAATCAGGTGTATCTGCTCCAGGACCAAGATCTTTAACCCTGGAAGCAATACCGGATGAAAGTTTCGCTCAATTCCTGCCTAAGGATGCAAACTACAGGGTGGCAGAATTTACCATATTTTTAGGTAGAGGTGCGCGACCGGTTACTCAAATTACTTCAACTTCACCAACTATAAACCTAAATCAGATTGCATCTTCAGCCAGACCCGGTGACAGGATTATCATAGAGGTGAAAAGAGTTGAAAGAATGAATTTTAAGAAAGAAATTGAGGAAGTGAGAATGCCAACAGAGGTAATCACCATTCCTTTGAATTAAGAATAAAAATTAACAGGTGTTATGAAAAAATTAGTTTATGTTATCATTTTATTGGGCGCTTTTTTCCTGACAGATCTTTCTGTAGCTTTAGCCCAGGAATCTCCTTCAGGATATAACCCTAATTCCATTCGCCCGGTACATCAGGATTATATGATGTACAAAAGGAGAGTATGGAGAAGAATGGATCTTAGGGAAAAGCAGAACAAGCCATTTTTTGCTAAAGGAAATGAAATTACTAAAATTATCATTGATGCTGTAAAAGATGGTCGATTGTACCCTTATAAAAGTGATTCCTTAACTGAAAGAATGTCCAAAGAACAATTTTTGGAGAACCTGCAAACACCTGATTCCGAAGTCGCTTTAAGTGAGGAAGAGAAGGAAATGGGATTTGGCCAGGATACTGGAAGTGGCTGGGGTGAAGATAATGGTGGAGGTGGTGCCTGGGGAGATAGTAATCAATCAGCTGGTCCTGCAGTAACCTATTTTCTGCCTATGGAAGTCACCCTGATGAATATTGTGGAAGATGTATACTTTGACAGGATTAGGTCCAGGCAATATTATGATATTCAATCCATTGAATTAGTGTTACCTCCGGATAAAATACCTACAGGTTTGGAAAGAAAAGTGGGGACTTTCAGATATAAAGACGTGGCGGAATTATTCAGGAATATGCCTGACGAAGCCATTTGGTTCAATCCTCAAAATGGAGCTCAGCACAGGAACTTAGCTGATGCTTTCCTGCTGAGATTATTTAATTCCAGAATTTTCAAAGTATCCAATACTGAAGATTTACAAATTGTAGATATCTATGGGGGGGATCCTAAAAAGGGTTTATATGCCTCACAGGAAATGGAGCATAAACTAATGGAATACGAACACGATCTTTGGGAATTTTAATAATGCCTATTTAATAAATCGTTTTGCTGAAAAGAGAGGCCCTAACAAGCCTCTCTTTTTGTTTGCCTCGCATGCAAATATATCCGGTGGATTGCAAGAAATCCACGTCACCTAACCAGAGGGAATTCAATGCGAAACCAAGGGCGTTGCTGGCAACGGCGAGGTCTGAAGGAAGGTTTTAGCAAGTCTGGGGAACATAACGAAAGTGAACCGACTTTGGCATACGTTCTGGGTAACCTTGCAAAAAGTGGGAAAGCCCGAATTCTGGATAAGGACGTATGTTATAATGGATGGGTTTCCAGGCAGGATAGTTAGCTTAACAAGGGAAGCCTTTATCGACCGCACGTAATAGTGCTAGTTGGTAACAAGTTTGACGACGAGAAGCCGGCGAAAAGGTGAAGGTGGCAGATGAACCCGTAGTAGTGATCAACTCTCGGCCTATGAAAGCCTGGTAACAGGAAGGAGGATAAAACCGAGAGGACCTTATGCCCAAGTAAGTGCAAACAGTCATAAGGAGTTATACAACTTCAAAAGAGGGTATAACATGCGAAGGGGCGAAGTTAAACCAAAGCTTAGATGCTATACCAAAGAGATTGAGTACAAGCAAAGACAATCCTGGTTGAGATGCCGGGAGGTATTTTACAGGAAGTGGTGACGAGCCTACATTTTGTAGAAACCGTGCGAGTGTTCAGTATCCATGTTCA
>JBPRGG010000005.1:0-277604 GCA_051418075.1 Candidatus Cyclobacteriaceae bacterium M3_2C_046
ATGCCCAAATGGCGCCAGCACCGGGATCTTTTGAATAGTTTGCCGGTGGTGCACAGGGATTGGGGGTATTGAGGGTGGATTAATTTTCTTTTTCCTGATGAAGATTTGTTATTCCATTATTTTTAGAAATGGAATAAGCAAATGGCTTACTTGTACCAACCATGATTTTAATCATTTCGGGCCAATGCTTTACTATTAACTGTAATATATCCCAATAGAGAAGGTTACGTTTTCTGGGGTGCCTTATAAAAAACATAACTAATGAAAATTGTTTATATAATTCTCGTTGATGTTTGTTATTGTATATATTAAAGTCTTGGGTTAGCACACATGCTTTTTGCTTACCCGCTGCAGGTATCCATATTTCATCGGTTACCCCCTCTCCAAAAGCTGTCAATAAAGATTTTACCTCAATTGGATCTTTTAATTTAAGGCGATAATTTTCTGGTTCTTGCAGGGTGTGTAAGCCCTCGGCAAATCTTTTGGGTAAATTTTCATCGATGTAAAGTATCATGCAGCTTTACAAAATTCAATGGCATCCTTTACCAATCCCTCATCAATTTCATAAAGCATTGCAATGTAAGCGGTATCTTCACCTGCCTGAAACAATTTATAAAGTGTTTCAGGATAAATATTTAAACTACCCACAACTGGATGTCCAAATTTACGTGCGGGATCAACTAATATAGATTTTTCACGTCCGAGTGGCCAAAGACGAAGTGCCATCAGGCTGTCATCAAAATCGAGCTTTTTAAAAAACAACTTTATAAATTCCAGATTTAGTTGCCTACTACCATTTAGGCTTACATTTTTTCCATCAATTTCAAAAAATATATCCCGACCATCAGTATACATATTAGCAAGTACATTTTGCATGGCAAAAGGAGATGGATTATTTACAATTTGGCCTAGTTCCTTATTTGCAAATAGCGCTTTTCTGGTTTTTACTCCTGCTTCAGCTAATTGGAGCAAAACATAAAATTCGACTAGCGTATGAAAACTAACTGCTTTTGTTCCATCCACTTGCCAGGAATAGGCTCGCTCAAATTGCTGACCCAGGTCTCCATCCCAATACTTATTAATCCAGGTATAGACTTTAAAAATATGGCAGCCTTAATATCTGTGCAATATCTCTTGCTGTATAAATGCCATTCCTTATTTCAAGTGTGTTTGTGCTTTCCATTGATGGGTTTTTAATATTAATCTTTTTAGTTAAAAAAAAAGAAAATATTTAAAAGTTACTAAAAGGTTATGAGATTGTAATATTTAAGATTTTAAAAGACGCGCCATTGGTCCACAGTTTATTTACGATATTATCTATTTGTCTAGAGGATTGACATGAACTCTTCAAGGGCATCAATAACTTTAATGATATTTTTTCTGCTATTAAGATGGGCCGATTCCTGAATTTTAATATCCTGAAAAGTTTTAATGATGGTATCTTAAAATAATGTTGGAGAATTATTCATATAGCCCAAATGTTTAAACCATGTTTAAACCAAAATAAAAAAGCACTTACGAAAATGCCGTAAGTGCTTGATTATCAAGTGGGACCTACTGGATTCGAACCAGTGACCCCCTGCTTGTAAGGCAGGTGCTCTGAACCAGCTGAGCTAAGATCCCTAATTCCCGTTTGAAATGGGAATGCAAAGGTATAATAGAATTTATTCTTTCCAAATGTTTTTTTGCAAAAATGTTTATAACAATATTCCGAGTTAATCTTTTGATAACAATTACCCTCCTGTTTTCATTTTATCATGCATAACCTTTAAATTATTTTAATATGAAATGGCTTCTCTTAACGTTTTTCTTCCCTTTGATCATTAATTGTTCATCTGATCAGAACAACTCTGCCGCTGAAAATAATGGCACTTACCAGGTTTCTTTATCCAATACGGACCAATTAGATACTGCTACTTTTGCCGGAGGATGCTTCTGGTGTGTTGAGGCCGCTTTTGAACAGATCAAGGGCGTGGAAGAGGCAGTATCGGGCTATGCCGGAGGAACTCAAGAAAATCCGGTTTACCAGGAAGTAGCTGCTGGTAATACCGACCATGCAGAAACAGTTCAGGTGTATTACAATCCCGATCAGATTACCTATTCCACATTGCTCGATATTTTCTTTACTGCCCATGATCCAACCCAACTCAATCGTCAGGGACCGGATGTAGGTCCTCAATACCGGTCTGCCATTTTTTACCATGACCAGGAACAAAAAAGGCTGGCCCAACAAAAGATGGACGCACTGGAAAATAGCCCTCGATTTGAACAACCCATCGTTACAGAACTAAATCCTCTACAAGCATTTTGGCTGGCTGAAGTCTACCATCAGGATTATGAAAAAAAGCATCCCAATGATCCCTATATTCAAAATGTTTCAAGACCCAAAATCAATAAAGTACGAAAAAACTTTCAAAGTTTATTAAAGGATAAGGCTGAATGATCCTGATAAGTGTGGTATTTGCTCTTTTTTGACCTGCCTCCCACTATGCTGTTTCCAACTTAGTAATGGAAATAGGTATAAAATGTTTTAACTACGGCAAAATTTCCAAAAACACAATTAAAAGCCTGATTGGAACTATATTAATAATAAAAATATCTTCTTAACAGTCTATTGATCAAAAGTTTATATTTTTTTTATAATCATAAACCTGGAATCCTTCAACAAAATTTTGATGAGCAGGTTCAATATGTATAACTATTTTTTCAACTAAACCAAAAATGTTATGCTTAAGTGGACCATCATTTTTTTAATTATTGCTTTAATTGCTGCTTTGTTTGGATTTGGGGGAATAGCAGAAGGCGCAGCTGAGATTGCAGAAATTCTCTTTTATATTTTTCTGGTATTATTTGTTATTTCATTGGTGGCCGGATTTTTCCGCCGATAGGTGCTTTATATGTCGTTTAATATTTTATAAATGATTGAACGGCATATATTTATCATTTTTAA
This sequence comes from Candidatus Cyclobacteriaceae bacterium M3_2C_046, assembly GCA_051418075.1. Taxonomy (GTDB): domain Bacteria; phylum Bacteroidota; class Bacteroidia; order Cytophagales; family Cyclobacteriaceae; genus JBPRGG01. The sequence continues at coordinate 2,951 of JBPRGG010000005.1, forward strand.
AAGAACCAAATCTTACTGTCTGTGTTTTATTAACAAAGGTTTGAACCTGTATTTCCCCGAACAGGATTGCCTGTCTTTTTCAACTGTGGTAAATGAAGAAAATGGATAAGAAAATAATATTGTACTTAGTAGTGGCTGGTGTAGTTTTTAATTTACTGTACCTCTTAACTGTTTTTAATGTTTTTCTTTTTGCCGATAATCCCTGGTATCTTTTTGGAGCAGGTATGGCTTCTATAGGTGCAGCCTGGATACTAAGACTTCGACGAACTTAAGCATATCATAAAAAGAAATATCCTGCCGAAAAACATATAAGGAATCCAATAATACTTCCTCCCAATACTTCATCAAGTTTATGGGTATTCAGATAGAGCCGGGCAGACATGATGATGCCGGCAAAACAAATACTGATTACCAGGGGAAGTAACAACCTGTTGTCCGGAAACTTGTAATTGATCGCCAAAAGAAAGCCTACCAATCCACTGATACCAATGCTATGGATACTCACTTTCCAGAAAATAGATATAATGGCAGAAATAAAAATGATCAGCGTTATTGATGCGAGTAAAACTGTAATGGTGCTATTAAACTCATGGTACTTTATAAACATGTAGGTGGTTAGTCCATAAAACACGGAAATAAACAGGAAAGGCACCACCCTTTCATCTCTTTCAGGCATGGCATAACTGGAAATATTAGCGGTTGCTTTAAGTACATATACACTGATCAAGGGAATGATAAAGGTACTGATAAAGATCAGCAACAGTACATAATAGCTTATTTTTGGATTTAAAGGGGCTACAGAAAGCGGAGCAAACCAGATCAACAACAGGAAGATCAGTGTAGGCATTAAAAGCGGATGAAATACGAAGGATATAACCTGGGCAACTTGTTTCACTACAATTCTTTTCTTAATCGGGCTACAGGTATGTTTAGTTGTTCTCGGTATTTGGCTACAGTTCTACGAGCAATATTATAACCTTTCTGCTTGAGTAGTTTTTCTAATTTATCATCTGACAAAGGTTTTTTCTTATCTTCATTTTCAATAATGTCTTTCAGGGATTGTTTCACTTCTCTGCTGCTCACATCTTCTCCGGACTCGGTGCTGATACCTTCTGAGAAAAAGTATTTTAGGGGAAATATGCCAAATTCCGTTTGCACCGATTTGCTATTGGCTACCCGTGAGACTGTTGATATATCCATGTTGATGGCGTTGGCAATATCCTTTAAGATCATGGGTTTTAATTTGGTTTCATCACCTTCCAGGAAAAACTCATACTGAAACTCTATGATGGCCCGCATGGTATTTAGCAGGGTTTGCTGACGCTGCTTGATGGCATCAATGAACCATTTGGCCGAATCTAGTTTTTGTTTAACAAAAGTGACCGTTTCTTTTAATTTGCGGTCCCTTTTATTACTTTTTTCATAAGCATCCATCATATCTGAATAGGAACGGCTGATCCGTAGTTCGGGGGCATTCTTAGAATTCAATGAAAGTTCTAACTTGCCATTATTATTGACCAGTATAAAATCCGGGATCAGGTACTGGGTTTTTACTATACCTGTAGCACTGCTACCCGGCTTGGGATTAAGCTTTATTATTTGATTAATGGCTTCTTTCAGCAAATTTTCATTTTCCAGGTTTAGTTTTTTAATGATCTTATCGTAGTGCTTTTTGGTAAAATCATCAAAATGATCGGAAAGAATTTTGATGGCAACCTCTGTGGATTCGCTCTGATCCTCCTTTCTTTCCAACTGAATTAAAAGACATTCCTGAAGGTCACGAGCAGCAATTCCAGCCGGATCAAAAGTCTGGATCTTTCTCAAAATTTCTTCTACTTCATCCAAATCTGTTTCTATATTCTGGCTAAAGGCCAGGTCATTGATGATAGCATCCAGGTCTCTGCGGATATAACCATCTGCTTCAATGCTTCCAATCAGTTGCTTTCCAATAGCTGTCTGACGATCATTCAGCCCCAGGTATCCTAATTGCAGCTCCAGTTGCTCCAGTAGAGATGAAGTGGTGGGAATAGGCATATCCCTGTCTTCTTCATCATTAAACCCATCTCCCTGCATTTTATAGCCGGAATAATCATCCTGCAGGTAGTCCCCCAGGTCTACATCATCATTGTTATTGCTAAAATCATCATCAAAATCTTCCCCTAAATCCAAGTTTTCATCCACAGTCTCCTCCCGTCCCTCTTCCAGGGCTGGATTCACCTCCAGTTCTTCTTCTATCCGTGTATCTAACTCGGCAGTTGGTATCTGCAACAGTTTGATAAACTGGATCTGCTGTGGTGATAATTTTTGGCTTAAAGTTTGGGTTAAACCAAGCTTCTGCATATAATTTTTACCTTATAAAAAACAACAGATTTTACCATCCATTATTTGTTGAATACTCAATTAAATCCGGATTGTTCCCTCTCAATAAAAAATCCCTTCCGGCAGGTACAATTAATTGCTTATAAATCAGGTTGAAAATGATAACCTTTAAAAATTTTTACCAGCATAAGTCAACCGACTTAACAACTTCAAATTTATAATATTTCTATAAATCTTTGATATAAAGTTCAAAATATCGTTTTTTGTGAACGATTTTGAATGCCGATAAAGACGGCTTATACCCAACGAATATAAATAAAATATTATTTTTTATACATAAAAAACAGGTAATTAAATACAATGTTGAAACGAATAAAGATAAATGAGCTATTAAAAAATACACCGGTTGGAACCCGGGTAAATCTTAAGGGCTGGGTAAGAACCAAAAGAGAGAGTAAGAATGTAGCTTTCATCAATCTGAATGATGGATCCACCATCAATAATATTCAAATAGTAGCTGACCAGGAAAAGTTTGGCGAGCAAATGCTTAAACAAGTAACCACCGGAGCCTGTATTTCAGTGGAAGGTGAACTCATTGCTTCCCAGGGTAAAGGTCAGCAGGTAGAGGTCTTGCCGGAAAAGATTGAGGTTTTGGGAGGAGCAGATCCCGAAAAATATCCCCTCCAACCTAAAAAACATAGCCTGGAGTTTTTAAGAGAAATTGCTCATTTAAGACCGCGAACCAATACATTCGGTGCTATTTACCGCATTCGCCACCATGTAATCTTTGCCATCCATAAATTTTTCAATGATCGGGGCTTTTTGAATGTTCATACTCCCATCATTACCGGGTCTGATGCCGAAGGAGCAGGAGAAATGTTCCGGGTTACCACCCTGGATCTGGAAAATATCCCCCGCAATGAACAGGGGAAAATTAATTTTAAAGAGGATTTTTTTGAAAAGGAGACCAACCTTACCGTTTCAGGTCAGCTTGAAGCAGAATTAGGCGCATTGGCCTTGTCTGATGTATATACCTTTGGTCCCACATTCAGAGCTGAAAACTCCAACACTGCCCGCCACCTGGCAGAATTCTGGATGATCGAGCCTGAAATGGCCTTTTATGAGTTGGATGATAATATGGATCTGGCCGAAGAATTCCTTAAATATATTATTAAGTACATTTTGGATCATTGCCCGGAAGATCTGGAGTTTTTAAATAAAAGAGCACTGGATGAAGAAAAAGGGAAAAAGCAGGACGAAAGAAGTGAGATGTCCTTGCTGGAACGTCTGCAATTTGTGTTGGAAAATCCTTTTGAAAGAATTACCTATACAGAAGCCATTGAAATCCTGAAAAACAGTAAACCCAATAAAAAGAAAAAGTTTCAGTTTTTGATTGAAGAATGGGGGGCTGATCTGCAATCAGAACATGAGCGGTACCTGGTGGAAAAGCATTTCAAAAAGCCGGTGATACTGTATGATTATCCCATGGATATCAAGGCCTTTTATATGAAGCAAAATGAAGACGGTAAAACTGTCAGAGCCATGGATATCTTATTTCCTGGTATAGGAGAAATTGTAGGTGGTTCTCAGAGAGAAGAGCGGCTGGATAAATTACAAACCCGGATTAAGCAACTTGATATTGAGGAAGAGAGCTTATGGTGGTACCTGGATACCAGGCGCTTTGGCTCTGCCCCACATAGCGGATTTGGCCTGGGATTTGAGCGCCTGATGTTATTTATTACCGGTATGACCAATATCAGGGATGTAATCCCTTTTCCCCGAACACCTGGCAATGCTGAATTTTAATTTTTTTAGTTTTATCCAAATAATTAAAAGTTTGGCGGAGTATTTGAAGGAAAACCCAAAGAATCTGGTATATTAATGACCATATAAGCATGATATGAGCAATTACAAATTTTTCTGGATATTCTTTTTTGGAGTATTACTGCCTTTTTCAGTTTGGAGTCAGGATGAACCTGCTGAAAAGCAGCTAGAGCTATGTGGTGAGATCATAAATGGGGAAAATGATAAACCAGCTGAATTTGTGCATATAGTCAATAAAAATACTAATCAGGGAACTGTCAGTGATGCCCAGGGAAATTTTTGTATTAATATGAGCTTATCAGACACCCTAGTTTTTTCTTCGGTAGGATATGATCGCCATTATTTCTCCTTAAGCCAGGAACCTGAAGGAAATGAACTGTATGTTAAAATTTTACTAACCCCTTCAACTCTGGAATTACAGTCTGTAGAGGTTTTTGCTTATAAAACCGCTGAAGAGTTTAAGGATGCGATTCTAAAAATGGAAGTAGAACCGGAAGAATCCATCACCATTCCCGGGTCTTATACTGGTCCGCGCCGGGAAGTTAAACCTACCATATTAAATCCCATCAGCTTTGTATTTGGCAGTTTTAATAAAAAGCAAAAGGAAATTCGAAAATTAGCGGAAGTTCAACGAAAAGAAGCAGGGAAACTAAGAGATCTTGGCGAATCATACCAGATAGTAAAGCGAATTACCGGCCTGGAAGACGAGCAGGAATTGGATCAGTTTCTGGAATTTTGTCAGATCAGTGTGAAAAAGCTGGAAACCTCTTCCGAATATGATCTCGCATTGGCCATCAACCAATGTTGGGAAGAATACCAGGAAGGGGCAGCACCTCAAAATTAGCCTCTATACCCAAACTTTTAATATTTCTACTTCTCCATGTTTACTGTCAGCACCAGTACAGGCACATCAGCCTGTTTCACCATGTCTTCGGATAAGCTGCCGGAGAAAAGATGAGATAATCCCTTTCGGGCGTGAGTAGTTACAGCCAGCAAATCTGCCTTTGCTTCATTTACCACGGCTTGAATAGCTTTTTCTTTGTTACTATCTGCTTTTAAATGAACAGTATAATTGCTAAAGCCATTTCCTGAGGCTAAATGTTCCAGTTCCGTTTTATGTTTCTCATCAACTTTAGAGCTACTGCTTACCACATGTAAAAAATGCACCTTCATATTCAGCTTTTGAGCCAGCTCTCTGATATAGACCAATTCTACCTTACCTTCTGTGGAAAGATCTACCGCTAAAACCATAGAGCCTGGATTGAAGGAGCTGGTATAATTTTTCACGGCCAATACCGGGCAATTAGCATCACGAATAATATTTTCAGTATGATTACCCACAAAGAACTCGGTAAATGTGCTTTCACCGCTGGTTCCCATCACCACCAGATCAATTCGCTCCTCTGAAATAAAGTCATTAATAGCGTCTGAATAATTTCCAACCTTTACCTTATAACTAATATTACTGTCGGGATATTTAGCTACAATATCCTCCATTCGCTGGTTATTCTTGCGGATCAGCTCAGTCATAAATACCTGGGCTTCCATATCTTCTTTTTTATAAGCATCACCGGTGGCTGAAAAAGATTTATCCTGAACAGGCTCTACATAATTCAATATGATGATTTCACCATTGAGCTTTTGGTTGAGATCTATAGCAGTTTGTAAACCATATAACGAAATATCGGAAAAATCTATGGGTATTAATATTCTGAACATTTGAAAAAAATTTGGTTAGACTATATCATTGCAACCTTCTTCCAGGGCTATTGTTTGCGGCTTATGGGGCTCAGACATGATCCGGTCATAAATTGGCAGCCTGATGATTAAAAATGAACAGTACCACAGAAGCATTAGCAGGTTAAATATGTTCGATTACGACCAAAAAAATGTATGATATCGAACACCCCAATTTGGGAAACTCATTTTCAATCTCCATTTAAAAAGCCTATAAGCCGCTTATAAATAAAATAAATGAGGAAACTTATTTTGGCACAAGCTTGGCAGACTTACCACCAGTTACAATAAATTATTAACTTAAAATAAAATGTTATGAATATGACTTTTCAATTAATTAGCAAAAAGATTACTGCCTTATTTTTTATGGTATTATTGGTAGCCGGAGCAGCTGTTGCAGGCGGTCAGGATGACGAGAAAGTAGATAAAACCACCCTGAAAACAAGGGAAGCCGTTTCTAAAGCCAGCCCTGACGATTGGTTTACCCTGGCTAAATCAGCGGAAAAATGTATTAAAAAACAGGTAAACCTGAAAGAAGCAGCAAAATGGCTGGATCAGTCCCTTGAAATCAAAGAAACTTCTTATAATTTAAGTGTAAAAGGCGACTATTATTATGCCAATAAATTACCTGATAAAGCATTGGAATATTATGTGAAAAGTCTGCAGGTAGGTAAGAAGCAGGATGTTAATTTTGACGGCAGACAGGTGCAACAAAAGATAGCTGACTTGTACTTGAATAATTAATCAAGCATACATGTTTAGGTTCCCCCAAAGGCCTCTTTTTAAAAGAGGCCTTTTTCTATAAGCAATAATGTAAGGGAATTATTCAGATGGTTATTGATGCTTTCTGCTTTGTAATATACATTCTACCTTCTTCCATCTTTTGATCTGGCCGGATGGGAGGTGCATTTTTTGGCTTGATATAAAAAGTTGACTAAAAAATCAAGAAATAAATAAATTCCCTCACCTTTCGAGGCCTTTAAGCTCGGGGCCATCGTAGCTTGGGCACAAATTCAACGGTCCGCGGTCAAAAAAACCAGAAATATGGGATTACTTTCGATGTTGCAGAAAAAATTTCCTTGTACTTTCGACCTTTTTTCCTGATCTCTTACCTTTTATCACGTCCTTTACGTTTCGGGCCAGCCCTGCTTTTGACTGTCTCACAATCACCTGGCTTTTTTAGAAATTTTTTATTTTCCTGGATCTGATACATATAACTGTTTACAGAATATCCTCATATTTGAACTTATTCCGACTTCAGGCTAAAAATGCTACCTTTTGAAGATATCCAGATATATACCTGAACCATTTATTATTGGTCTTTTTGCTATGATCATCCTGTCTTATTTGAGACCTGGATTGGGTATGGAAGATAATTTGATCCAATTAAACTGGATCATTGATACTGGTATTGTAGTGATCTTCTTTCTTTATGGGCTGAAATTGCATCCCCAAAAAATTAAGGCTGGTTTGAGTAACTGGAGAATGCATCTTAACATTCAAGCGATCACCTTTGTAATTTTCCCCCTCCTGATAGGGGGCTTTTATCCTTTTTTTTATCAAACACCCTTTGAACTGCTTTGGATAGCTGTTTTTTTTCTGGCTGCCTTACCTTCCACTGTGTCATCATCTGTGGTGATGGTATCCCTGGCTCAGGGAAATGTGGTGGGGGCTATTTTTAATGCCAGTCTATCCGGACTTTTGGGTGTTATCATTACTCCGGCCTGGATGGGCGTTTTTTTAGGTTCAGGGAATGCTGATTTTGAATTCCTGAATGTTTTATTGGACCTTTTTCTACAAATCCTTGCTCCAGTGATCCTGGGTGTGTTGCTTCAATCCTTTTTTGGAGCCTGGGTAGAAAAACACAAAAAAAACCTGGCCTGGTTTGACAAATCCATCATTTTACTGATTGTTTATAAAAGTTTCAGTAATTCCTTTCTGTCCGGTATATTCGCAGCCATTGGCATGCAATACATCATTTTGTTACTGTTATCAGTGGTTGTTTTATTCTTTTTTATTTTGTGGTTTTCTGGTAAACTGGCTGATTGGCAAGGTTTTAACCGGGAAGATCGAATTACTGTTCAGTTTTGTGGCACTAAAAAATCTTTGGTGCATGGCTCGGTGATGGCTACCGTGATTTTTGCCGGTATGTCTGGCAGTGGTATCATGTTATTGCCCATTATGATGTATCATGCTTTTCAACTGTTTTACATCAGCCTGCTGGCTCAGAAATATCGTAAAGAAATTCAGGTCAGTTAATTAGTGGTTTGGGTCAAATTTCTAAATTTTTTATTACCTTAAGGCATGCAAATAAAGTTGTTTATGAAAAAGCTATTTTTCCTGGTTAGTGTGATTATTTTGTTTGGCTGTGAAACCGATCAAAACATCCGGCTTTTTAATGGAGAAGATCTAACTGGCTGGCATATTGATGTGCCGGCAATGGATGAAGATACCAATGTGGAAAGTCCCTTCCTGGTGCGGAATGGTATGCTGGTTAGCATGGGGACACCTCAGGGACATATTATCACTGATGAAATCTATGAAAATTACCAGCTGGACGTAGAATATCGCTTTGCCGGTGAACCGGGTAATTGTGGGGTATTGGTGCATGCTTCCACTCCCAGATCCTTATATAAAATGTTCCCTAAATCCATCGAGGTGCAAATGATGCATGAAAATGCCGGAGATTTCTGGTGTATTGTGGAGGATATCCGGGTACCTAATATGGTGGTCAGAAGGGGGCCGGAAGAAGAATGGGGCATTACCGAAGGTAAAAACCGTCGCATACTTAATATGACTGATGGTTCCGAGAATCCGGTAGGTGAATGGAATCATATGAAGATACAATGTATTGCCGATTCTGTAAAGGTTTGGGTCAATGACGATTATGTAAATTTTGGTTATGCCTGTACTGCCCGGAGAGGCCAAATTGCTCTTCAGGCAGAAGGTTCCGAGGTTGAATTTCGAAGGGTAGAGCTTACATCCTTGAAACCATAAATGATTTTAAGCTGACTGCATTTAAATAAGTTTTTTTACGCCCGGGCCCTGGACTTGGTCGTTAGATATTTGTGCCTCAGCTAAAATTCAGGAATGGTTGTGATCTCAATACCAGGAAGAGACCTGTCAGGGTTAACTTACGAAACAAGCAATTTTGCACCTGTTCTGGGTTCTGGGGCCGTATGTTTTTGCTGGTGGCAGTTCAGTTTATAATTTCTTCTAAAGCTTTTTTTAAAAGCCAAACTTGATGCAGTTTCTTATATGCTAAACCTCCACTCAGCCAAATGTTTCCTAGTTCTTGGCTTATAAACATCAACGTCATTGTCCTTATTGCAGGAGAATGCAAATATCAAGGCTAATCAGATTAAGTTTTTTTGTCATATTCTATTTCTATTTGGTCTAAATCGTCTCTTTGATAGAAGCGTTTTTCTATTAATGAGGTGAGTAATTTTAGTTAAACTAAATGTACTGGAAATAAATGCCACTCCAAAGCGTCAATTTCGAGGTGTAATTTCTCCATTCGGCTAATTTGTGGTTGAGGTCACAGATTTTTATCATTATTCAATTAAAAATCCTTGTGTACTGGAACTTCATTATTTTACTACAGTTTATAAAAAATCCCGAACTCCCCGGTAAAATTTGATTGTATATTATCTATATAATCATATAGACCGTAACCAAACATTAAATTTATTCCTACTACCTGGCTGATGGTAAATTCAAAACCCGGGCCAAATCCTAAATTCATAGACAATTCTGCCTGGTTACTATCCCAATCATCCTGCCAATAAAAGTGATTGGCCGCAAATAGAAAGAGGTCTACATTTTTACCGTCTTTTAATTTTATCAGCCAGGTTGTCCCCAGGCTTACAAAAGTGTCATCTTCCCCAATCACTGGTAAAAAAGTAACCTGAAATCCATGCTTGACCGGCCAATAACGATAAGAAAGCCCTACTCCGGTGGAAAATCCGGCCGCTGCACCAATAGAGTGGCCACTAAGCCGAATAGTGTCTGGCGTTGTCTGAGCTTTGGATGTTGAGAACAGGCCGCATATTAATAGTATAATTACAAAACGTAACATAATTTATCGATTAGTTAATGCTAAATTATCACTTTTTTATGATGGTACAATGAAATTTTTTAATATATAAACGGGCTTGTTTCAGGGATTTTTTAAAAATAAGCTACTAGATAATGGTATATTATTTATTTTTGGTTTTCGGGTAATAAACTTCGCCTTAGTCTTAACAGGAAGATTTAGGGCTAAGCCAGGTGTTTTAAACTATTTTTAAATTTAAAGATCTGATTTTAAGTCATTTAATACAATAAACCTTTGTTTTCTACATTTTATTACCGGATTGGAACAGAAGTTGCTTATAAATAAAGAAAAAATTTTGATATAATGAGACAATTTGCATATGTTATAGCTTTTGCCCTTGTATTTCAAATAGCCTCCTGGCAGGTAGTTGAAGCACAAGATGTTACTTTAAATGTAACTGATCAGTCTGAAATGTTTATTGAAGGAACTTCTACCCTGCATGACTGGAAAAGTGAAGTGAAGGAAGTAAAAGGTATGGTGGTAATTCCCAAATCCATGTTGAAAAAAGTAAAAGCGGGAGATAAGCTAGCTGAGGTGGAAGTCAGGATGACCGTAAAAAGTATCGAAAGTGGCCGGGGTGGAGTGATGGATAAGCGGACCTGGGGAGCATTGAAAGCGGAGGAAAATCCAGAGGTGATCTTTAAATTGAATGAGGCTGAAGTGGCGGAGGTAAAAGATAAGCATAATTTTATTTTGAAGACTGCCGGGGACCTGACCATTGCTGGTGTTACTAAACCCATAGAAATGGAAATTTCCGCCACCAAGATGGACGATGGTTCTTATAAATTCAGCGGGAATAAAAAATTCAAAATGACCGAATATGAAATAGATCCTCCTACAGCCATGTTTGGTCAGATTGAAACAGGAGATGAAGTAAATATCGTTTTTGATATTATTGCGAAATCATAAATCATAAATTGTAATTCTAAATCTATGAAAATATTTTCAATATTAGGTTCGGTATTCATAATACCGATGCTTATAGTAGGGCAGTCATTGAGTTTGGCCCAGCCAATGCAGGAACAACCAATGGAAATACCGGGTTCAGACATCAAATTGGACATGGTGTTAATTCCGGCCGGAGAATATCAGATGGGAAGCCCGGCTGATCAGCCAAAACACCAGGAAGATGAAGCCCCCCAACATACAGTAAAAATTGATTCCTTTTGGATGGGTAAGTTTGAAATAACCTGGGATCTTTTTGAACTGTTTCTGAATAAAGATAAAGAATTGGTGACTTCCAATGAAATGGCAGATGCGGTGGCCCGTCCCAGTCCTCCATACGAGGACCCCAGTTTCGGTATGGGTAAATATGGCTATCCGGCTGCCAGCATGACCCAGTACTCAGCCCTGATGTTTTGTAAATGGATTTCGAATCTTACCGGTGAGTTTTACCGGTTGCCAACAGAAGCAGAATGGGAATATGCCTGTAAAGCAGGTACTGAAACTGCCTATTCTTTCGGAGATGATGTAGAAAAATTAGATGAATATGCCTGGTACTATGAGAATAGCAATTATGCTTATCATAAAGTAGGGGAGAAAAAACCAAATCCTTGGGGTCTTTACGATATGCATGGCAATGTTTCAGAATGGACTTTGGATCAGTATTATCCTGATTTTTATACTAATTTTAAGGATGTACCAGTGGCCGTTAATCCCTGGGCAGAGCCGGTGGATTTACATCCCCGCTCGGTGAAAGGAGGTTCTTATGATGACGATCCGGAAGCATTAAGAAGTGCCAACCGTATTGCATCTGACCCGGATAGGTGGAAAAGAAGGGACCCCCAGATTCCCAAAAGTTTCTGGTGGAATACCGACTCGCCTTTTGTAGGATTCAGGTTAGTAAAACCATACAAGCAACCTACAGAAGAAGAATTGGCAGAATTCTGGTCAATTACTTTGGATGAATAAACTTTTTCCATAAATTTATTACATGTTTTAGGTAAATTAACCCAAAAATTAAAAATATATGAATCTTAAAGATAAATCGTTTAATCGCCGCAGCTTTGTAAAGGGTTCTGCAGCAGTTATGGGCGGACTTATGGTTAACCCGCTTTCAATTGATAAAGCTGCTTTTGCTGCAGCCAGAGGTGAAATTAAAGTTGCTTTAGTAGGTTGTGGCGGTAGAGGAACAGGAGCGGCAGTGCAGGCTCTGAGCACCAAGGAAGATGTAAAATTAGTGGCTATGGCTGATGCCTTCAGGGACAGGTTGGATAGCAGTTACAAAAATATAGCAGAGAAGATATCCTCCAGTGAAAAAGTGGATGTGCCGGACAGCCGCAAATATGTTGGTTTTGATGCCTATAAACAAGCGATTGATGAAGCCGATGTGGTTATTTTGGCCACCCCTCCAGGTTTCAGACCTATGCATTTTGATTATGCCATTGAGAATGGTAAGCATGTTTTCATGGAAAAACCCTTAGCTACTGATGCACCAGGAGTTAGACAGGTACTGGAAACAGCTGAAAAAGCCAAACAAAAGAAATTAAATGTGGTAGTAGGTCTGCAAAGGCACTACCAAACCGTATATCGTGAAATGATGAAGCGAATTCATGATGGTGAAATTGGTGATGTTGTAGCAGCACAGGCTTATTGGAATGGCGGTGGCGTTTGGGTGCGTGAACGTCAGCCTCAATGGAATGAAATGGAATACCAGATGAGGAACTGGTATTATTTCAACTGGTTGTGTGGTGATCATATTACAGAACAACATATTCACAACATAGACGTGATCAACTGGGCCAAAAATGCTTATCCGGTAAGTGCACAGGGTATGGGTGGACGTGAAGTAAGGACCGGCAGAGAACATGGAGAGATTTTTGACCACCATTACGTAGAATTTACCTATGATGATGGTTCTATCATGAACAGCCAATGCCGGCATATCAAAGGTTGCTGGAATAAAGTAGGAGAACATATGCAGGGAACCAAAGGTAGGGCCGATAGCAGTGGAACTATTTATGACCTGAAAGGCAATGTAGTTTGGAAACACAGAGACAAGGATGATCCGAACCCATACCAGCAGGAACATGATGAATTGTTTTCAGCTATTGCTAAAGGTGATTATAAATTTGCTGATGCAGAAAATGGTGCAAAAAGTACCATGACATCACTTTTAGGTAGAATGTGTACATATTCCGGTCAGAAAATAAGCTGGGACGAAGCATTGAACTCCAATGTTAGCCTGATGCCGGAAAGGTTTGCCTGGGATGCCACCCCTCCGGTATTGCCCCAGGAAGATGGATTCTATCCGGTACCTGTACCAGGAGAAACCAAAGTGTTGTAAAAATAAATTGAATATAAAATGATATAAAGGTGCTGCTGATTGTGGCACCTTTTTTTTGAGCTTGTCTGAATCAAGTTGGGAGGTTTTCATCAAAATCTGATCCGTAGATCAGCTATTGGTTTTATTTCTGTATGGCGGTAGTCCTAAACAATCCCTGCTTTCACCCCATTTACAATAAAAAATTTAATTCTTATTCGCTTCGCTACTTTATCTGAGTTTCAAGAGCCGGATCCAGATATGCTTTGGTTTGCCACATCAATACTTTCTCCTGTTTCATCTGAAAATAAAGGGCTTCGGTGTCAGGCAAATCCTTGATCAGCTGCAGGCCCTTTTCCGGTCCTGACACACTAACCGCCGAAGCCAGGGCATCGGCAGCTGTTCCATCGGGGGCTATCACCGTCACCCTGCTTTGATCGGTCAATCCCAATCCGGTTTCCGGATCAATGATGTGGGAGTACCGGATACCATCAATTTCAACAAACCGGTAAAGGTCACCTGAGGCCGCTATGGCTTGATGGGCCAATTCCACCAGGGTAGAATATTGCGGCTTATCCTGCTCGAATAATCCTATCTGTACTTTCCATCCATTTGCACCGGGAGGTGGGGCACCCAAAACCAGGTCGCCTCCGGCATCTATCAGGGAACATTCCAGTCCGTAGGATTTTAAAACTTCAAGCATTTGATCGGCCGCATACCCCTTTCCAATTCCTCCCAGATCCAGTAACATGCCAGGTTTTTTCAGTTTAATCCGGCTTTTACGAGGATAAAGTTTCAGGTGTTGATACCCTGTGGCGGCTAATGCCTGGGTCAGGGAATCCGGCTGAGGCATGGCCTCATTTCGCCTGCTTTGCCGCCATAGATCTATCAATGGTCCTACTGTAATATCAAAGGCTCCCTGACTTAGTTTGGCGTAATATTGTGATTGCTGGATGATTTCAAATAATGGAGCACTTACTTTCATTTTTTGTCCGGTACCAGAGCTGGCAGAAAGCAGGTTGATCTCACTGTCAGCTACATAATTACTCATGACCTGGTTCAATTGTTCCACCTTATCAAAAGCTGCATCTGAAGCCAGATTGGCCACCGAATTATTGGGCGCATAAGTGATGATCTTAAAGATGGTCCCCATGTGGCGCTCCTGGAAAAAATAGCGGGATAATTCCTGGTTTGGCTGCGCCTGACTATGACCCATATTATGGAAATAGCTGATCAGGATCAGTAGCGGTAAGTAAATATGATTTTTCTTATTCATTTCAGGCATTTTAGGAAAAAATAGAGAAAATTTTCCTATTTTAAAGGAACAATAATTAATTAGCAATAATAATACCTAAATAACTTAAGTTAAATATAAAAAACATCAGCATAACCATGAAAAGAAGAATATTTGTGAAAAATTCCCTGGCTGCCGGTGCTGTGGCATTATCCTCTGCAAGTTTAAGCCTGGCCGATCAGGCCAAAAGTCCTCAGGCCAAGCACAATTTTAAGCTGCATTATGCCCCTCATTTTGGCATGTTTAAAAATGCCGCCGGTGATGATCCGATTGACCAGCTTAAATTCGCGGCAGATCAGGGTTTTACTGCCTGGGAAGATAATGGCATGAAGAATAAACCAGTGGATTTACAGGAAAAGATTGCTCAAACCATGTCTGATTTAGGTATGAAGATGGGTGTTTTTGTGGCCCACTCTATTTCCTGGAGAGAACCCAGTTTAACTTCTGGAGACAAGGATAAGTTAGATCTGTTCCTGAAAGAGATTCGCGAATCCGTAGATGTGGCCAAAAGGGTGAACGCCAAATGGATGACAGTAGTGCCCGGTCATGTAGATCTGCGGCAGGAAATGGATTATCAAACAGCCAATGTAGTAGATGCTCTGCGACGTGCCTCCGAGATCCTGGAACCACATGGACTGGTGATGGTGTTGGAGCCGCTCAACTGGTGGGCCAATCATCCGGGATTATTTTTATCTAAAATTCCCCAGGGTTATTTGATCTGTAAAGCAGTGAACAGCCCTTCCTGCAAGATATTGTTTGATATTTATCACCAGCAGATCACCGAAGGCAACCTGATCCCCAATATGGATAAAGCCTGGGATGAAGTAGCCTATTTCCAGGTGGGAGATAATCCGGGACGTAAAGAACCTACCACCGGTGAAATCAATTATAAAAATGTATTCCAGCATATCCATCAGAAAGGTTTTGAAGGGGTGGTAGGTATGGAGCATGGTAATTCCAAACCGGGAGAAGAAGGTGAAATGGCGGTGATACAGGCTTATGCCAGTGTGGATGATTTTGGGCCTAAAAGCTGACAGACCCGAAGACAAATAAATTTGTTGATTCTTTCAGAAATATTTTAAACTGTGGGACAGGAACTTTATTTTTGCAAAACTTATAAGCATCCTTAGCTCAATTGGATAGAGTACCTGACTTCGGATCAGGTGGTTGGGGGTTCGAGTCCCTCAGGGTGTACTGAAAACGGTCTTCTAAGGTTTTGGGAGGCCGTTTTTTTATAATGAGTTGATATGTAGAAAATACATGTTAATTAAATAAACAGGCAGAAACCAACCACACCTAAGATGCCTTCTTTCATTCTTTGCTGACTATCTGGTTTCTAAGGATGTAATTTGTACTATCAAAGCCAATAAATTTGTGAAACTGCCAAAAGTCGGATAGCCATATTACTGACCATGTTTCTACCAGCTAATTTTTAATGCTGAATTGCTTTTAATTTTTTGATCATCATTCAGGCCCTTTCCGGGCAAGCTGGAATGCAACCAGGAAAACATTTAGCAGATACCATTGCGAACAGATCAGTAAAAATTCCCTCATATTCCAAATTCAAATTTTTTTTCATTAAATTAATCATTTGATAATTATTTCAACAGATCAAAATGAAAAAAGCCCAAAATGCCCTTTTGCTGCTATGTCTGATTACTGTCGCCACCATAGTAAAAGCACAAAATAAAAAGGAATTTTCCCTATTGTCCCAACAGGCTGAACAATGCCTGGCCCAGGGAATTTCATTCATGCAGTCACTGGCTATAGAAGGAGGCTATGTCTACCATTATAGCCTGGATGGACAGGAACGGTGGGGTGAAGGCAAAACAGATCATAGAACCATTGAAGTACAACCTCCCGGAACCCCGGCTGTTGGCATGAGTTTTATGAAAGCATGGGCTGTCACTGGCAATAAAAATTTCCTGGAAGCCGCCCGGCGTGCCGCTGGTGCTCTGATCAAAGGACAAAATAACCTGGGTGGCTGGGAGCATAAGATCTATTTTGACCGACCTGAAAGCAACTCTGTTAGCTTTGATGACAACCAAACCCAAAGTGCCATCAGTTTTTTAATGGCCCTGGACCAGGAAATAGATGATGCGGATTTGACTAAGGCTATCGATAAGGCTTTGGAAATGATGATTAAATCACAACTGGAACATGGGGGATGGCCCCACAGGTACCCGAAACAAGGAAACTATCATGATTTTGCCACTTTTAATGATCAGGGAATTAATGATTGTATCAGGGTAATGATCGAAGCGGATTCCTACTATAAAGATAAATATATAAAAGCAAGTCTGCAGAAAGCGGGACAGTTCATGATGATATCCCAATTGCCTCCTCCTCAACCCGGTTGGGCTCAGCAATACAATGAATATCTTCAGCCGGCCTGGGCCCGGTCATTTGAGCCACCTTCAGTTTGTCCTTCCGCCAGTTTGAATAATATCAACAGTCTGATGGATCTTTATGAACATACCGGAGAGGATGATTATTTGGAAGCTATTCCAGATGCCCTTCGCTGGTTAAAAGCTTCCAGGTTACCAAATGGAAAATGGGGACGCTTCCTGGAATTGGGTACCAATAAACCACTTTATTACGACCGGGGGAGGATCAGGGTGGATTCATTGCACCAACTGTCCCTGGAAAGACGTACCGGTTATGGTTATGAAAATGATTTGCAAGACAGGTTAGATGCAGTGGAGCTCAGATATCAACAAATTATGGGAATAGCGGCCAAAGTTCCGGAACCAGGTCCGGAAAAATTAATGGCCGAATTGTACCCCAAGGTTAAGGAAGTTATTGAGCAGCAGGATCAAGATGGTCGCTGGATTGCTCATGAGGATAAATTCCGTAAGGAAGTAAGGGGAAAAAGATGGAATGGGGAATACCGGATTGAGGACAGGATATCAAGTGCCTTATTCAATCGAAATGTGGGACTGATCTGCCGCTTTTTAGAAGCCTATAATCAAGTTTCAGGAGAAAAAAATCAGTAGACTCTTGATTTGGGTCTTCCGCTTTATAAAGTTCTACCACAATATATAGAGAAAAATAATCAATGCCTTTGCCATCCATGTCAATATCATACCTTTTCATAACTTCTGCGGGTACGGGAAAATCCAATACCATGCCATTGATCTGATCTTGGGAAATATCAAGATCTTCTATTTTTAGCTGAAAACTTGTCCCCGGCTCTGGGCGAAGTCATATCTGCCATTAATTGGAGTGTTTATATTAGTTATTTTCATTTCCTTTAATCTTTTCATCAAAGCACTTTATTAGACGTTCACACCGCCCGAAGCTAAAAATATAAGCATCATCAATCCGAAAGCAGATGCTACAATAGTTAATGTTGTTAAAAATAGTTGAAGAAGTGGTATCGTAAAGGTGGATCTCCTTAATATCTTCCGGGGAAAGGATCACTATATTTTCATTTGTATCTGTTTTTTTGATCTCCCCATCTTCTATAAATAGCCTTTGGTAATAACTTATTTCTTACTTAAAATTAAAAATGATTATGTTTCATAGTTTTTGACAACAGCATTTACAAAAAAGGCCTGGGTTTATCTTTGGCTTAGCAGTGGCCATGCGCTGATCAACCAAAGCCCTGTTGTGAATGCGGGGCCCAGCGGCCCTGGAGCGAAAAGCTTGCGGATTGCAAAAGAGCATTTCAATCAGTCAACAGCTAGCTAATTCTATCAATAAAAACATCATTATTTAATTGTTTTTACCAGGAAATAATGACTATCGATGAGGATTAGAAGCAATCAATTCTTATATCTACTGCCGTCTGCCCTCCTTATCAGCCGTCACTATTCAAACTGTTTCACATAATCCAGAAATACTTTGGCTGTCCGGTCAAGGTTCTCTATGGAACCTCCGCCTTCCAATACTTCGCACATCTCATATACCAGCCAACCCTGATAGCCTATTTCTTTCAGTGTTTCAATCCATGTTTTATAATCAATGATCCCTTCCCCCATAGGAACTGCCCGCATGACCGGCTGTTCTTCTTTATAGTTGGTTAGATGGTGTACATAGGTATACCTGGGCAGGGTGACATAATCAGCTGCAATGGTATTCACAATAAAAGGTTTCATCTTGAGGATCGATTCCCTCAGTTCTTTTGAATTCAATCCTTCCAGCGTAGGGGACCAGGCATCCCAGCCGGCCATCACATTAGGCATATTTACTTCTTTCAGCAACCAGTACATGGCATCATGATGCAGGGCAATATCATGATGATTTTGCACAGCCAGAGTCACCCCATGTTTAGCTGCCTCTGCTCCCGCCATTTTCAAACCCTCTACCACAGTGGCATATTGCTGATCATAGGGAATGCCCGGACGTTCATAGCCGGTAAATATCCTGATCATATTGGTGCCAAGATCACTGGCCATTTCTGCAATTTCACCAATGTAAGCAGCCTGGATTTCCAGATGGGGAATACCTGGTTTATCTATTCCGGCAGTAAAATCGGAATATGCTGCCAGTCCCACCAGGGTAAGTCCTAAATCTTCCATTTTTTGCTTTAACCGGGCCCGGTCAGCTTTATTGTAATCCATTACAGAAAGATGCGGTTTTTTGGCCATCAGCATCACTCCTTCATAACCGAGTTCTTTACTTTTTTCCAGGAATTCATCAACTGATAATCTGGACTGGCCCCGCCATAATCCGGAATATCCAATAGAATGTAAACAGGGTTTAACCTTAAAATCTGCCGGATTTCCGGATGGCGTTTTTTGTGCGTTGGATAGAATGGTTGTGAAAGCTACTAATGCAGCTAATAAAACAGGCTTTCTCATGGATCTAAAGTTGATATCTCTATAAATCTAAATAACAAATCCAAAATAATCAATACATTGAGCTTTAGTTTCACTCAAAGTAAATATGCTGATAAACTACAATTAGCAATGATCAGCAGAAAAATTTCTTTTTAGTTTTACTTTTTAAAAATGAAACCCTTTCGAATCTTTAAGCCTGATTGGTTTTTGCAACAATAATCTTAGTTTATGTGAATATTTACAACAGATTGTGGGTAGTTAAATTTTATACTCAGTATGAGGCACTTTCTTTCTGTTTCTATTTTAAATGACAATTTTAAAATATTCCTAAAACATTCTTGTGCGCCTGCGGTCAGTCCTGTTCGACAACGCACATTACCATTAATTTTATCAGGAGCATTTCTGGGAAGGGTCCATCATCATTGCATCATTTTGCTTTGGCACGAAATTTTATAAGATAATCATAAGATTTTAAAACTGCCTGCGCATGTTCAAAAATTACCTGTTAATTGCCTATCGTCATTTAGTTAAAAACAGAACTGCTACCCTGATCAACCTGCTGGGTTTGGTCCTGGGAATGGCTGTTTTCCTGTTGATCATTGCCTATGCCAATCACGAAACCGGGTATGATAAACATTTTGAATATGCAGAGTCTATCTACCGGGTGAGGCAGGATTCCTATACCGGTGGTGTTTTCGATGGTAAAACTGCTTGCGGTTGTCCGGCGGTCGGCCCGGCTCTGAAAGAAAATTACCCGGAAGTGCTGGAATATACCATGCTTAGCCGACACAATACCCAGGCTGTAATAAAATACCAGAACCAGGCTTTGCGGGAGGATAACTTTATCTGGGCCAATCAATCTTTTTTTAAGGTTTTTACCTATCCGTTAATTAAAGGTAATCCAGACAATGCCCTGGATGGGCCTAATAAAATTGTCCTGACCAAAAAATCAGCAGAAAAATATTTTGGCCGGCAGGACCCAATGGGTAAGATCATGAACTACCGTGGTATGACCAACCTGGAGGTAACCGGGCTTATGGATGAGGTGCCAGATCAAACCCACCTTAATTTTGACTTTATAGTTTCATTTGATACCAAAAGGCAATTGGAAAATCATTGGTGGGCCGAAAATCCCTGGTGGTGGGGTACTTTTTGTACCTATATCCGGATCAAATCCGGGTCAGATCCGGAAGTTTTGGAAGCCAAAATCCCCTCTCTGGTGCAGGCAGAAACAGGGGATTTCCTGAAACAGATCAATGCCTCTTTGAAATATAAATTACAACCCCTTGAAGATATTTACCTGTATTCGGATGCCCTCCTGGAACCTGGTAAAACAGGTGAAGGAGATTCCGTATACTTCCTGCTTTTGTTAGGCTTTTTGATCATTATCATTGCCTGGATCAATTACATTAATTTGTCTACTGCCAAAGCACAGGAAAGAGCCAGGGAAGTAGGGATCAGGAAAGCCAACGGGGCCAGTCGAATACATCTGATTTTTCAATTTCTGGCCGAATCCTTGTTAATCAACCTGCTGGCGCTCATTTTAGCCATAGGTTTGATTCAACTCACTATTCCTTACTTTAATTTCCTTACCGGGAGCGCTATATCTTTTGATTTTCAGTATAATCAACAATTATTTGTGTTGCTTGGGGTCTTTTTTATCATGGGATTGTTATTTTCAGGTTTTTATCCAGCTTATTTACTTTCTTCGTTCAAAAGTATCTCCCTTAAACAGAGTATGGAAAGATACCAGCCTCAGGCTTTAAACATGAGAAAAGTACTGGTTGTATTTCAGTTTACGACCTCTATTATTTTGATTGGAGGTACTTTAATGATAAGCAGGCAAATCAATTTTATGCAGAAGCAAAAACTGGGGGCAGATATAGAACAATCACTGGTGGTAAAAGGACCTCAAATCCGTACCAACAATTACCTGGAAAGATACCAAAGTTTTGTAGACCAGTTAAGCAGCTATTCTGAGGTCAAACAAGTGGCAGCTGCCGAAGTGGTGCCAGGTGATGAAATTTGGAAAATCTCCAATATCAGATTGATCAATCAGCCAGTAGATAAAGAAAAGTCTTTTCATTCCATCTCCGTAGATGTAAACTACATGGACTTTTTGCAATTAAAACCAATAGCTGGAGGTGTTTATTCAGAGGACCTTAAAACATCCTGGAATGAATTGATCTTTAATGAAACCGGGATCAGGAAATTAGGGTTTCAGGATCCGGCCCAGGCCATTGGTCAGAAAGTAATATTCTGGGAAGATACAGTTAGGATTTTAGGGGTTATAGAAGATTTTCATCACAACTCCCTCAAGCAGGAAATCAAACCCACGGTGTACTACCTGCACTATCCTGATGAATATTTTCTGATCAAGCTGAATACAAATGATTACCAACAAGTAATAAATCAGGTAAGCCTGGTGTACCAGGAATACTACCAGGGAAATCCTTTTGAATACTTTTTCCTGGACCAGCACTTTGATCAGCAATATCAGTCAGACCGAAGGTTTAGTAAGATTGTGTCTTTTTTTATGGGGCTGGCCATATTGATTGGTTGTCTGGGCTTGTTTGGACTGGTAGCTTTCAGTCTGGTCAAAAGAAGCAAAGAAATTGGGATTCGAAAAGTGCTGGGAGCTTCGCTGGCTCAGATCTGGCTGATACTATCAAAAGATTTTATTCAGTTGATTCTTGTGAGTTGTATTATAGCTGTTCCTGTTTCGTTTGGGTTAATTAAAACTTGGTTACAGAATTTTGCCTTTCAAACATCAATAAATTGGATATTGCTGATGGTCATACCCGTTTTGTCCGTTTTAATGATCTCTTTGATGATCATCAGCCAGCAAACCTTAAAAGCAGCCAGAGCCAATCCGGTTGATGCTTTGAGAAGTGAATAGTAAATACAAAATTTTGTCACTTCTTATCAAGTGCAATTAACCCGTATTGCCAATAGCATTGGCTATGGCATTGATACTCATCAGTAAATTGATCAGGACCTCATTAGCCTCCTGCTCTCTGCTTTGCTTTTTAAGCAGGCGCCATTGTTTCAATAATTCAATTTGTGTCTGGTGCAATGGTAACAGCGCTTCGGCCCTGAGTATGGTGGAGTAGTAGTGATTCACTCGTCGTTGCTTGATTGGCCTTTCTAACACACTATCGATCATTTTTCGGGTTTTTACCAGTTCTTCCAGCATTATATTCAATACGGTTTCTCTCACTTCTTTTTCTTCCACCAGGGAAGCATAGGCTTTCATGATTTCTTCATCAGTTGAATTGAGGCTGGTATCGATATTGGTCATTACATAGCGAATGAAATTATCGGTTTTGATGTATTTTTTCAGCTTCTTAAACTTATCCGGATGCTTTTTTTCCAATTTTTCCAGGGTAGTGCCCACCCCAAACCAACTGGGGATGTTATACCGGGTCTGAGTCCAACTGAACACCCATGGAATAGCCCGTAAGTCTCCCAGGGTTCTTTTACCGGTTCTACGGGCCGGTCGGGAACCAATTTTGCTGTTTTCAATAGCGTCAATAGGTGTGGCTTGTTCAAAAAACCGGATAAAAAACGGGTGATTGGTCAAAGATTCATAATATTTCATACTCTCATCGGCCATAAATTGCATTTCTTCCCGTAATGGATGATCCATTTTGGGTGTGTGCTGGTCCAGGATGGTAGCCCTGGAGGCATTGGCCATTAAGAGTTCAAGGTTATATGCTGCATTTACTTTATTGGCATACTTCCTTTCAATAGTCTCTCCTTGTTCAGTCAGTCGAATATCACCATTTACAGAGGAGTGGGGAAGCGCTTTGATAAACCAATGGGTAGGTCCTGCTCCCCGGCTGATGGTACCACCTTTTCCATGGAAAAACCGGATCTTCACCCCATGCTTTTCCCCTACTTTGATCAATTTGCTTTGGGTATAATATAAATTCCACTGGCTGGTAAGAATTCCACCATCTTTATTACTGTCACTATACCCTACCATAACCTGCTGTACCAGGTATTTTTCATTTTTACGCTTTTTCTGATATTCAAGACTTCTGACTGTAACCGGATGAGATAAGAACTGGTCCAGAATATCCTGGCTGATCTGCAAGTCTTCAATGGTTTCAAATAAGGGAACTACCGGCAATTTACATAAGAGTCCCTGCTCCGTTTTTTCAGTTAAGCCTACTTCCCGGGCCAGCAGATAGACGATCAGCAGATCGGATAAGCTGCGGGTCATGCTGACTATCAATGCGCCCAACCCGTCAATACCATATTTGGAAATATGCTCTTCCAGAACCCTGTAACATTCAATCACTGCTTGGGCTTCCGGCTTGAGATGCATTTTACTTTGAGTGAAAGGCCGGGAGGATCTTAATTCCTGGTTCAGGAATTCCACTTTCTGCGCTTCATCCATGACCAAAAAATCGTCTGTTTCAATGGAAGCTGCTTCCAGCAACTGGATCAGAGCCTGTTCATGAAATTTACTGTTTTGCCGGACATCAAGGTGGGCCAGGTGAAATCCAAAGGTTTCTACCTGACGAATAGTATCTCCCACATCTGCATAAGCAATATCTTCTGCGCCATAGTGTATCAATGATTGTTGTAAAATCTTAAGATCACCAATAAGTTCACTGGCATAACGATAGCTCACATGGTTTTCCTTTAGGTTGATCACATGCTCACCCTGAATTTCCAACGGGAGTTTTTTGATGATCAGGTTGATAAACTGGCGGAATACTTCTTGTTTATTTCTCTCCAGGGCCTTAAAACCTTCCTGACCTAACTCATTGAGCAGGCCTTCAATACGATGTTTGAGTTTTTCATCGGCATACCTGAGTTCCAGGCTATAGCCGAAATTCCGGATCAGCTTCACAAGTTCCTGCTTAATAATGATAAAAGCATTCAGCCGAAGGGTCAATAAGGTTTGTTTGGTTATTTCACTGGTAACAAAAGGATGGCCATCCCTGTCGCCACCTACCCAGTTGCCAAATGAGATTTTAGGCAGTAGGGTGTTATCTTTGATCAGTGAAAGATCGTAGCCCAATTGCTCCCAGGCCTGTCTTATGCGACGGTCCAGCAAGGGCAGCATTTCCGGGAAAACATTTTTAAGATAATGAATAATATTATTCAACTCAGCCTGAATAGTGGGCTTTTCCAGGTAAATTTCGCCAATACGCCACAATCGATGCAAAGCCAGTTTGATTTCTTTGCGAATTTCCTTTTGTTCAATTCTGGTAAACATCTGGTTTTCCCGCTGTACCAGCAACAGGTAAAGGATTCGGTGATGCTCCAGGGCCGTAACCCGCTTAGCTTCAGTAGGATGAGCGGTTAAAACGGGCTCTACCCTTACATCCTTTAATAATCCGGCAATTTGTTCCGGCTTTAAACCTTTTTCCTTCATCTCATCAAGAGCTTTGGCCCAAAGGCCATTTACGCTGCTCATTCCTTGCGTTTCTTCCCGGGATCGTCTGGCTTGAACTGCCCCATTGATTTCTACTGTATTTAGTAATTGAAAACACAGTGAATACAAATGAAGATGTTGTTCGGTCAGGTTATTGGTTTGGCTGGGAATGTCATTGATCCAGGGAATAGAACGGGCCAGTTCAGTTTCCTTGGTCTCTATTAGTACTTCCTGCAAGCATTCCAGTAAAAAAGCCAGATCTTCATAAGGTTTGCCCAGTTTTTCCTTGACTATAGAAAGGGAGCTCATGCCAGTAGATGGATTAAATGATTACCTAAAAAATTATCAAGTGGTTTAACTGATATAAGCCGGGAAGGTTTAAATTATATCAAAAACAAGCAAAAAACGGGAGTAAAAGTTAGATGAAATGTTGTCATATTAGAAAAAAGATAGAGTAGCTGACTGATAATATTTAAAATTTATTAATAAACCGGATTGTTTTAAATCCAGTTAAAAAAAAATAATTGATGAGCAAAGTTTTTTTTCTATTGCAAATTAAAAGATGAAACTATAAAACCTTTTATCTTTTTTACATTATATGAAAATGCGGGCATTTTCGGTATATTATTTGTGTATTGTTTGTATAGATCTGAATCCGGAAAAACAAACATAATACAAGCACTTTAAGCTGTATTGCCAGGTAAATAATTGGGATAATTCCATAAAAAATTTATTGATTTACTTAATTTTAGACATTTAATTTTATATAAAGAACTTGAGGTATTTATGAAGTATTTACGATTGATTGTGATACTGGTCATGGGAGCATTCTCCCTTTATCTGATCAGCTGTGAAAGTGATTCTAATGGCTCATCTTATCTGCCCAAAGCACGTGGAGCTGAGTCTGAAGTGATCCTGGTGATGGATTCAGCTGACTGGAACAGTGAACTAGGCGATGAGGTGAGACAAACTTTTAGTCAGGCTATTCCTGGTTTGCCTCAAAATGAACCCTATTTTTCTATAAAATATGTGAGTCCATTAAGGTTTGGAAGCATTCTGCGACAGGCAAAAAACATCATTTTTGTTACTACCTTAAATAATAAAAGTGCAGAATCAAGAAAGCTAAGAAGCTATTTCACCGAGGAGTCACTCAAAAGGATACAGGAAGATACTGAGCTATATATGTTTTCCAACCAGGATGAGTTTGCACAGGGTCAGCAGATCCTGCATTTATTTGGACAAACTGATGAAAAGTTAGCTGAAAAAATAGCTCAGAACCGCCAGGAATTAAGGAATTTCTTCCTGAAAGTGGAAAAGGACCGTATTTCTGATAAGATATATAGTGCCAGGTCTGAACGTGGGATTGAAAGAGCGCTGTTAAATGACCACCAGTTTTCTCTGAAGGTACCGAGTGGCTATAAGTTAGCTAAGGAAAAGGATAATTTTATCTGGATCAGAAATCCAAATCCGGAAGTGGATAAAAACATTATTATCTATTACGATGAGTATGCTTCTGAAGAAGTTTTTGAAAGCCAGAATATCTTTAACCTGAGGGATAAAATAGCCAGTCAGAATCTCAGGGATATAGAAGATTCCACTATTTATATAACTACTGAACCCCTGCTGCCCCTTACCACCAAAAGAGTCAATTTTAATGGAATGTATGCAGTGGAATCCCGGGGATTGTGGAAGCTGAACAATAATTCATTGGGTGGTCCTTTCCTGAGCTATATCTTTGTAGACGAAGGCAGAAATCGGTTATATTATATTGAAGGTTATGTAGCCAGTCCCGGAGAGGATAAAAGAGAGCCTATACGGGAACTTGAAACTATATTGTGGACTTTTGAACCAGCTGAAGCTGAGGAGCAAACTACATCCTGATTTATAAAATGTATAAATAATAAAGGGCCAGGTATGAAAATCCTGAGCCTTTTTTTTGTATCCCATCTGGTTATTCTACCGGACCTGATTAAATGTTTATAATTTATTAATCCATTATTTTTTTAAAAAGCAGCAAATCCTTTAATTTTTGTCTGATTTTCTTTTATTTAGGAGGTCGATAGGATTACTAAATTAAACATGTACGCATATATTTCGGGGAAAATAGGCCTTCTGGAACCTGCACTGGCAGTGTTAGAGGTTTCAGGATTAGGTTATGAAATCAGGATCTCATTAAATACTTTTTCTGCCATTAAATCTGCCAGTCAGGCTAAGTTATACACTTACCTTCATGTAAAAGAAGATGCGCTTACTTTGTACGGATTTATTGATTATAAGGAAAAAGATACCTTTCTCAGCCTAATATCCATTTCAGGGGTAGGGCCCGGTACAGCCTTAATGATTTTGTCTTCACTTACTGCTAAAGAGTTACAGCAAGCTATTGTGAATGAGGAGGTTAAAAAAATCCAAAGCGTTAAGGGGATTGGTGCAAAAACCGCCCAGAGAATTATTCTTGAATTGAAAGATAAGATTTTAAAGTCCGGTATCGTTGATAAAGATATAAGTATCGCTTCTGTTTCTCGCAATACCATTAGAAGCGAAGCGTTGTCAGCTTTAACAACCTTAGGAATAAACAAGGCAGTGGCGGAGAAAACCATTGACAGCATTTTGAAGAAAGCAAATGGGGAAATATCCCTGGAAGATTTGATTAAGCAGGCACTTAAAACAGCCTAAGCTTTTGTGAAAATTGATCTCAAGCGAATTACATTGGCATTATTAAGATTTAATAAGATCCTGATTTTTTTAGGCGGATTGTTGGTCTTATCCTCTTGGATATCGGCGGAACATTCCGGCCAGTTTAGCTTTAAGCAAAATCTGTACCAGGTTAGGGAGGATTCGTTGGAAAATGACACTACCGCCAGAGATTCTCTAAAGGCTGCCCAGGATAGTATTTATGCCCAACCTTACAAGCCCAGTAAAGCGCCCACTTATCAGCCTAAAGATAGGTTTGGAGATCCTTTCACCAATGACCAGAGTCCTTCACCTTTATTATTAAAAGACCCCTCCACCCTGAAACTGGATGTAGAGATAGATACCGGCATGAACTATACCATCTATGAAAAGATGGGTGATATTAATTACAGACCTACCTCTACCATGTCTTTTGAAGAGTTTTCTCAATTCCAGCAAGACCGGATGTTAAGGGATTACTGGAAGAATCGCTCTCTAGGGCTGGATGGAGAAAGTGCCGTAAGTGGAAGACGATTAATTCCACCCATTTATATAAGTCCCTTTTTCGACCGGATATTTGGTGGAAGTTACGTCGATATTCGCCCCAATGGATTCGTGACCCTGGATTTTGGCGGCAGATGGCAACGATTAAACAATCCAAGTATTCCTATCAGGCAGCAAAGAAATGGAGGCTTTGAATTTGATCAGCAGATCAGTATGAATGTGGTAGGCAAAATTGGTGAAAAGTTAAGTGTGTTGGCCAATTTCGATAATAACAACTCTTTTGATTTTGAAAATGACCTGAAGGTTGAATACACCGGGTTTGATGAAGAGATCATTAAAAAAATTGAAATAGGAAATGTGAGTTTACCCTTGAATAACAGCCTGATCACAGGAGCCCAAAGTTTGTTTGGGGTGAAAACCCAACTTCAGTTTGGCCGGCTGTTTGTGACCGGGGTGGCATCTACCCAGCGGGGAAAGACCGATGTGATTGAAGTGGAAAGTGGATCCCAGGGAAGTGAATTCCAGATCCGGGCCTCCGAATATGATGAGAACAGACACTTCTTCCTGGGGCATTATTTCAGGGATAATTATGATATCAATGGGTGGTTGAGGAATATTCCACAGATTATATCCGGGTTAAACATCACCAGGGTGGAGGTTTATGTAGTGAACCGAAACCAGGATACCGAAAACAGAAGAAATATAGTGGCATTTATGGACCTGGGTGAAGGTCGGGTAATCTCCCAGAAAAACAACCCGCTGATAGGGCAGGGTAAAGGAAATGTTCCTAATGATAATAATGCCAACCAATTGTTTGAAAGCATTAAGAATAATCCGGCTTTACTGGATCGGGAACGGGTAGATCAGGTACTGCAGGATGATTTTGGATTTGTGAAGGGTCGGGACTATGAGATCATTAGTCCTGCTCGAAAGCTGGATGAAAAAGAATACGTGTTCAATCGGGAACTGGGATTCCTCTCCCTGTTCAGAAAATTGCAGAATGATGAAGCCCTGGCTGTTTCTTACGAATATACCTATCGGGGACAAAAGTATAAGGTGGGAGAATTGATGGAAGACTATGCCAACCGCAATGACAATGAGATGATCTTTCTCAAACTCTTGCGACCTCAGAAGATCAACCTGGATGTGCCTACCTGGGACCTTATGATGAAAAATATTTACAACCTGAATGCCAGCCAGATCAGCCGGGAAGGTTTTCAGCTAAGGGTGCAATACCGTGATGATAATACAGGGATTGATAATCCCAGTCTGCACGAAGGAAGAAATATACAAAACAGGCCACTGGTGGAAGTATTTGGCCTGGACCGCCTGAATCAAAACCTGGACCAGCAGCCGGATGGTAATTTTGACTTTATCGAAGGCATCACCATTCTGCCGGAGAATGGGCAGATCATTTTTCCCGTTAAAGAACCATTTGGCAACCATTTACGCTCCAAATTTGATGATGATGAAGTCAACCTGATCAAAAAATACGTTTACGACACCTTATATAATACTACCAAGGCAGATGCGGAACTGGTTACCAGCAAGAATAAATTCTTTATTGTGGGTCAGTACCAGGCCGGATCAGCTCGTGATATCATGCTGCCGGGCATCAATATTGCTGAAAATTCAGTTCGCGTATTGGCTGGCAATACGCCCCTGCTGGAAGGGGTAGACTACCGGGTGGATTATACCCTGGGTAAAGTAACTATCATTAATGATGGCATTCTCAGTTCCGGTAAAAAGATCAGGATCAACTACGAAAAAGCAGATCTGTTTAATTTTCAGACCAGGAATTTATTAGGTACCCGCCTGGACTACCGGGTCAATGATGATTTCAACCTGGGTGCCACCATGCTCTATGTCAATGAAAGGCCCTTGATATCCAGGGTAAGCATTGGGGATGAACCAACACGTAACCTCAAATATGGAATGGATGTCAATTACCGCAGCGAGTCGCGATTTCTGACGAAAATGGTAGATGCTTTACCTTTTATTTCCACCAAGGAACCTTCCAATATTACGCTTAACGCGGAATTTGCGCAGCTACGGCCTGGTACTTCCAATAAAGTGCGGGGAGAAGGGGCCAGCTACCTGGACGATTTTGAAGCCACCAGGATCCCATTCAATCTGGGTAATAACATTCTGAGCTGGCAACTGGCATCCACTCCCAAAACAGACGATGGACGTTTCACCGAAGGTCCTTTTGCCACTAATGAACTAGGTGTCGGATTCAGAAGAGCCAAAGTGGCCTGGTATATCATTGATAATGTATTCTACCGAAAAGGAGGAAGGGCCAAACCTTCCAATATCACCGAGCAGGATAATGAAAATTTCTATGTCAGACCCTATCTTCCCCAGGATATTTTCAAAGGCAGAGACAATGAAGTATTTAATGCCTTTGAGCCGATTTTTGACGTAGCCTATTATCCTCACGAAAGAGGGCAGTATAATTACAATCCTAACCTGACCTTCCGTCAAAATACCCCGCTTTTGAACCAACCTGAGGAAAATTGGGGCGGGATCACCCGTGCTATTACTTCTGATGTGGATTTTGATAAGAACAACATCGAATTCATAGAATTTTGGATGATGGATCCATTCCTTGAAGGAGAGAACGGAAGGGTGCTGGATGGGATCTTTAATCAAAATAATACTACCGGTGGGGAGCTTTATTTCAACCTGGGAAGCATTTCTGAAGATGTAATCAAGGATGGACGGCATGGTTTTGAGAATGGTTTGCCTGCCGGAGAAGATGGACAGAACCAGGCCATTGAAACCAGTTGGGGCAGGGTAACCACCGAACAATTTCTGACCAATGCTTTTGATAATTCACCCACCGCCCGGGAAAACCAGGATGTGGGTATGGATGGATTTGATAATGCAGCTGAGAAAAACTTCGATAATTATCCCGCTGCTGTGCGAAACCTGGATGATCCATCAGCCGATGATTTCCAGTATTACCTGGGGGCTGATCTGGATGCCGAAGACAAAAAGATCCTGGAAAGGTATAAGAACTTCAATGGGATGGATGGGAATTCGCCTGCCAGTGCCACTGATAATGCACTTTTTACTCCTTCGGGATCAAACCTGCCGGATAATGAAGATCTTAATGACGACAATACCCTTACTGACCTGGAGGAATATTATGAGTACCGTTTAAATCTAAAGCCGGGCCAATTGGATATTGGCAGGCAGCATATAGTAGATAAGGTTAATGCTAAAGGAGCAGACTGGTATCTGTTCCGGATACCCATCCGACAGCCGGATCGGGTGCAGGGGGATATTCAGGGCTTCAAATCTATTCGGTATATCCGGATGTTTATGACTGGTTTTTCTCAACCGGTGGTTCTTAGGTTTGCTAAATTTCAGTTGATAGGAACCCAATGGCGAAAATTCAATCAAAGCCTGGATGATGGTACCTTCAGGCCGATCCAGGAAAACAATCAGGATAATATTTTAGTATCGGTGGTAAACCGTGAAGAAAATGGTGAAACAGAGCAGGGAAGTCAAAAAATTCCTTACAAAACACCTCCGGGTATCAATCCTGATCGTGACATTACTTCACCTATAGTAAGGTTTCAAAATGAGCAGGCCATCCAGATCTGTGTGGAAGATCTGAAAGACCGGGACCGAAGGGCCATATTTAAAAATGTAAATTTTGACCTGATCAATTATAAGCAACTGAAGATGTTTTTACACGCCCAGAGTGATATGACCAGGGATGATGAATTAACTGCTTTTATCCGTTTAGGTACAGACTTTACAGAAAACTACTATGAAATTGAAGTGCCGCTAAAAATAACGCCTCCCGGATCTACCGCGTCCCAGGATATCTGGCCTTCCGCCAATGAAATTGATATTAAACTGGACTGGCTGAATGCCCTGAAAGCCAAACGTAACCGTGAAACAGGACGTTACACCGCCGGAAACTCAACCGAAGGGCTGGATTTGCCCTTTTCAGAGCAAAGAGATAAGTATACCCTGACAGTGGAAGGAAATCCGGATTTGAGTGCTGTACAAACCATCATGATAGGGATACGAAACCCCCACTACCCGGAAGGCGATGATGAATTGCCCAAATCAGCCTGTATCTGGGCCAATGAATTACGCGTGTCTGAATTTGACAACAATCCGGGTTGGGCCGCCAATGCCCGGGTAAATGCCAAGCTGGCCGATTTTGCCAATGTGACGGCCTCTACCCGGTATTCATCATTTGGGTTTGGTGGGATCCAGGAACGTATTGCAGAAAGATCCAGAGAAGAAATCACAGAATTTGATGTCACTGCCAATGTAAACCTGGACAAGATGCTGCCGGAAAACACTGGTTTGAAAATACCGATGTATGCCAGTTATGAAACCAGTACCATCACCCCCCAGTTTGATCCCCGTGATCCTGACATTACCCTGAATGCGGCCCTTCAATCCTATGAAAGCGCAACTGACCGGGCTCAGTATCGCAGTATTGTGGAGGACAGGGCTGTTCGCAGAAGCATAAATTTTACCAATGTCCGAAAAGTAAAGATCAAAGAAGAGGCCAGGAGTCACCTATGGGATATAGAGAACTTTTCGGTGTCTTATGCCTATAGTGATATCAAACAAAGTGGATTTTATAAAGAGAGTTATTTGTTCAGATCCTACCGGGGTAATTTGTCTTACAATTACAATCCGGAACCTGTTGTGCTGGAACCTTTTAAAAACAGCAAATTATTTGCTTCTCCCTGGCTGGGCCTGATCAAGGACTTTAATTTGTCTTTGCTTCCCAGTAACTTAAGTTTCAGGGCTGATCTGGACCGGCGGTTTGTCAAGACCCAATTACGTAACAGTCAGCTCACTACGGCCGGTATTGATCCCAACTTTGAGAAATACTTTACCTTTAACCGCAATTACAATTTACGTTGGAATCTGACCCAGAATCTTTCTCTGGATTATTCAGCCAGGACCAATGCCATTATTGATGAACCGGAGGGAGATATCAACACTCAGGCCAAGAAGGATTCGATCTGGAATAATATCAAGAGTCTGGGTCGGATGAAAAATTTCAGCCAGATGATCTCAGCCAATTACCGGGTTCCATTGGATAAATTTCCCTTAACCGACTGGGTTTCAGCTGATGCTCAGTATTCTGTAGGATATACCTGGACAGCCGGTACCCTCAACCAGGAAGATTCCCTGGGGAACTTTTTCGGACATATGATGCAAAATAACCGGCAAAGAGGCCTGAATGGTAAATTTGACCTGGTTAAATTGTACAACAAGGTTAAATTTCTTAAAGAAGTTAATAGTCCACCCCGGCGCCGGCCCAATCGACCCGCTGCCAGAAACCCACAGGCCGATACGGTGAAACAAGTTCCGGAATTAAAATTCCTTAAAGGAGTAATGCGTACGATCATGGCAGTCAGGTCAGTAAACTTTACCTACGGCAAGCAGGAAGGTACTATATTGCCAGGATTTACGGAGACACCTTTCCTGTTTGGGATGGATCAGGATTTTAGCTCTCCCGGCTGGGATTTCGTTCTGGGTAGTCAGGACCCATCCATCAGGTATAGGGCCGCCCGCAATAACTGGATCACACTGAGTCCTTTTCTTTCTTCCAGTTTTTCTCAGATCAGCAGCGAAGATTTTAGTGTAAGAGCCAATATCGAGCCTTTCAGCGATATGCGTATCCAATTGGATATGAAAAAAACCAAAAGTGAAAATTACCAGGAACTCTTTGTATTTGATTCTCTGGATAATGATTTCAATGGGTTTAATTCTCTTTCTCCCTCCAGGATGGGAAGTTATTCTATTTCATTTTTACCCATCCAGACAGCTTTTATCAGGAGTGGAGAAAATGAAGTACATCCTGTTTTTGAATTGTATGACGAATATCGCAGTATTATCAGGAACCGGTTGAATGCTGTAGTGCCAGGAGGAGAATATAGAGAAAAAGCGCAGGATGTTCTGATTCCGGCATTTCTGGCAGCTTATACCGGACAGGATCCAGATAAAATTGCCTTGTCTCCTTTCCCGCGGTTGCCTATGTTCAACTGGCGGCTGGATTACCGGGGACTCACAAACCTGGCCGGGTTAGATGAATATTTCAGCAGTATCAATATTTCTCATAGTTACAATGCCTTATACAGTGTAAATGGCTATACAAGCTCACTGGAGTACCAGGATGGCATTGGATTAAATAATTCTATAGAAGATTATCCCCTGGCAGCCCGGGAGAATGACAATGGCGACCTGGTGCCTTATTATGTAATCAACCAAGTGGTCATCTCAGAACGTTTTAATCCACTGATCCAGGTGGATGTATCCACTAAATCAAGGGTTACCGGCCGAATTGCCTACCGGACTGAACGTAACCTGGCTTTAAACATGATGAATTCACAGGTGACAGAATTAAACAGTAATGATATCTCTTTCCAGTTTGGCTTTACCAAAGCCAATTTAAGACTCCCATTTAAAGTGGAAGGAGAAACAATTGTACTGGAAAACGATCTGACTTTTAAACTGGATTT
Organism: Candidatus Cyclobacteriaceae bacterium M3_2C_046; assembly: GCA_051418075.1. Taxonomy (GTDB): domain Bacteria; phylum Bacteroidota; class Bacteroidia; order Cytophagales; family Cyclobacteriaceae; genus JBPRGG01. The sequence continues at coordinate 37,342 of JBPRGG010000005.1, forward strand.
CACCATACGTGATACCCAAACCATTCAAAGGTCACTGGCAGAACCGGATAGTACAGGACAAGCAGTTACTGATAACAAAATCACCAGTGGAAATATCAATTTCCAGCTCAGGCCTACCATCAATTATGTATTGAATCAGCGTCTGAATATGAGCCTGTATTTTGAGAGGAACATTAATGAACCCAAAATCACCAATTCTTTCCCCAGGAGAACTACAGCTTTTGGGGTACAGATCAGGTTTAGCCTGGCTCAATAAATCGCCATGAATCTGAGGGAAAAGCCTGCTCATAATATCGGGTTTTAAAAAAAATGATGTATTTTTGAATCATTCTGAACCTTTAATTTTTTAATTTATGAATTTACCCAGTGAACTTAAATACACCAAGGATCATGAATGGATCAGGATCACTGATGAAACTATGGATGATCTGAAGGTTGCCTATATAGGCATTACTGATTTCGCTCAGAAAGAATTAGGCGATATTGTTTATGTGGAAGTAGAGACTGAAGGAGATGAAATGGGCCAGGGAGAAGTTTTTGGCACGGTTGAAGCAGTGAAAACAGTTTCTGACCTGTTTATGCCTATTAGTGGAAAGATCCTGGAGTTCAATGCTGAACTGGAGTCTCAACCTGAAATAGTCAATTCAGATCCTTACCAGGAAGGCTGGATGATCAAGATAGGGGTGCATAAACCAGAGGAAATAGATGAGTTATTATCAGTTGAGGCCTACCAGGAATTGATTTCAGAGTAGTATGAAACATTTTTTGGCATTCTTGTGTTTTTAAGGTACAATCTTTTTACCATCATTTGGGCTTTATTGATATCCAGTTTAATCCTGATGCCAGGTTCATCAATGCCTGCAACTAATTTATGGAGCTGGATCAGTTTCGATAAATGGGCTCATTTGGGTGTTTTTGCCATATTGGTGCTGTTGGCTTTGGTCGGTTTCATCAAGCAAAACCGCTTTACCATTTTACAAAAGCACCCGGTGCTGATGGCTATGGGATTTTCTACAGGTTATGGTATATTGATGGAATTTACCCAAAGTTTGGTGCCACAAAGATCTTTTGAATATGATGATATGGCAGCAAATTTGATGGGTGTTGTGAGTGGGTATTTGGCTTTTTATTTTATTTATAAAATATGAATAAAATATGGGCATAAATATTGTAGATTTATTACATTTGTAAACAAGCATTTAAAAATTATTGATCATGGAAGCAAAAAAGAAACCTGAAGCAGATTTGACTAAAAAAACAGGGCTCTTTTTCAACATTGGTCTGGTAGTGACTTTAGTATTGGTAATTACCGCCTTTGAATGGAAATTTTATGATGAGCAGGATTTAGTTAATTTAGGTCAAGTCCAAGATAATTTTGAGGATATTATGGATATTCCTCCTACGGAGCAACCTCCTCCACCTCCACCAAAAATCCAGCAGCCTGAAATTATTGAGGTGCCGGATGAAGAAGAAATTGAGGAAGAAATTGAAATTGACCTTGATGTGGAGGTTACAGAAGAAACAGTGATTGAAGAGATCGTGTTTGAAGATGAGCCGGAAGAAGAAGCATCTGAAGAGATCTTTACCATTGTGGAGGACCAACCTGAACCAAAAGGTGGTATGTCTGCATTCTATCAATATGTACAGAAAAACCTGAAATATCCGGCTCAAGCCAGAAGAATGGGTATAGAAGGTAAAGTATTCGTACAGTTTGTAGTAGATAAAGATGGTTCTATTAATGATGTACAGGCCATTAAAGGTATTGGGGCCGGATGTGATGAGGAAGCTGTGCGGGTTATTAAAAATTCCCCAACCTGGAAACCCGGAAAGCAGAGAGGACGGGCTGTAAAAGTGAGAATGATCCTTCCCATTACTTTCAAATTAGGGTAAGGTTAGATAAAAAATATTATTATAAAAAAGCCTCAAATTTTTTTGAGGCTTTTATTTTGAACTATAAAACTAATTAATTAGTTTTATAACTAATAAGTTAAATTATTAATTTACTTTTTAGTTGTTATAAATAAAACATAATTATGGAAGCAAAGAAACATAAAAAAGCTGATTTACAGACCAGGACTGGTATGTTTTTCAATATAGGTCTGGTCATTACCCTGACTTTGGTGATCATGGCTTTCGAATGGAAGTTCTACGATACACAAACACTAGTGGATATCGGACAGGTCACCGATAATTTTGAAGATATCATGGATATTCCTCCTACCGAGCAACCGCCTCCGCCCCCACCAAAAATTCAGCAACCTGAAATTGTGGAAGTTCCGGATGATGAAGAAATTGAAGAAGAAATTGAAATCGATCTGGACGTAGAAGTAACTGAAGAAACCGTCATTGAGGAAATTGTATTTGAAGATGCCCCGGAGGAAGAAGTTACTGATGAAGTGTTTGCCATTGTGGAAGACCCTTCTGAACCTGCCGGAGGATGGGACGCTTATTATAAATTTTTAAAGGAAAATATGAAGTATCCGGCCCAGGCCCGGAGGATGGGTATTGAAGGACGTGTTTTTGTTCATTTTGTGGTGGAACGGGATGGTTCAATCACTGATGTGGAAGTTTTAAAAGGTATCGGGGCTGGATGTGATGAGGAAGCCATAAGGGTAATCAAAGCCTTTCCCAAATGGAACCCGGGCAAGCAACGAGGTCGTCCTGTAAGAACCAGGATGCACCTACCGGTGATATTCAAATTACAGAATTAAACATACAGTGTTTTAAGGTATCCAATTACATACAATGACTCCTTTCCAGGTCTTCATTTAGGATGTTGTTGGTGGTATCATCAGATATCACCAACAATTTCCCCTTACCATCAACCAAACATTTCCTATGCTATAATTCTGGATATCATATTGATTCCACCCCCTGAAATGATATTGGCTTATTAATTAGGCTACTTAATCCACTGTTTTGGATGTCAAAAGCAGAGATTAATACTGAAAATTACATGTTGGTTTCCCTATAGGATTGTAATATTAATAAAAACCATAAAGGATTGGCGGTCTACATAACGTTTATTCATTGCTAAAATTGAGCGTATAATAACTGTGGTAAAAATTTAAATATGATCTTTAATAAATTCTTACTGGGTTCTTTTATAATTTATCCGTGCTCAGCCTTAAAAGAATAAAATTCGTATAATATAATATAAGCATTTAGATAATTATAATAACAAATGATTATCTAAAATATATCAATATTATATTTGATCGATAGTTATTTGTTTGATAGGCTTCAAATGCTGTGTTTACAACTTAAAATTCTATGTTATGAAAACTTCAGCAAAATCCACCACCCATTCTAACAGGAAGCCATTATCCCAAAAACATGTTGTTATTAAAGATAGACTTCTGATAGATTGCCCCCAAAGTACTTATTTATTAAGTGAGTCTTCTGTGGTTAGCCCTGCAGACTGCGCAATCATACAAGATTTGATTAATTGGAAAAAGGCTAAATTGAAACAGGGGAAAGCCTTGCAAAGCCTGTTTCTCAGCCTGGGGTTATGTTTAAGTTTATTAATGGTGATAGCTGCATTTGAATGGAAGTTTTACGACCGGGATCAATTGGTAGATTTGGCCAATGCAGATCAGAAGATCGAAGAATTCCTGGATGTGCCGTTAACGGAGCAGCCACCACCACCTCCTCCTAAATTAGAGCAGCCTCAGGTTATAGAAGTTCCTAATGATGAAGAGATTGTGGAGGATATTCAGATTGACCTGGATGTTGAGGTAAATCAGGAAACAAAGATAGAAACACCGGTAGTTGAAGTGGTTCTGGATGAAGCACCATTGGAAGAAAAATCGGATGAAATTTTCACCATTGTGGAAAATCAGCCTCAGCCAGAAGGAGGATTTGCTGACTTTTATGCTTTTGTAGGAGACAATCTGAAATATCCGGATAAAGCTTCCCGTATGGGTATAGAAGGAAAAGTCTTTGTTCAATTTGTGGTGGAAAAAGACGGGTCACTCACTGATCTGCAGGTAGTAAAAGGGATAGGAGCAGGATGTGATGAAGAAGCTGTCAGGGTTATCTCAAAGGCGCCCAATTGGAATCCCGGTAAGCAAAGGGGACAGCCTGTGAGAGTCAGAATGATATTTCCCATTGTATTTAAACTTTATCAAAATTAATATTTTTGGGGGAGGTGATGGCTGTAGACTTCATCTCCCCTGGTTGGTACAATGGTTGGTTTGCAATTACACAATGTTTAATAATTGTTCTTTTATCTTTTCCAATTCTTCCTTCATACCCACTACTATTTTTTGAATATTGGCATTATTGGCTTTGGAACCTATGGTATTGATCTCCCTTCCCATTTCCTGTGAAATAAAATTGAGCTTTTTACCGGAAGATGAACCATAGATTACCTTTTTAAAATAATCCAGGTGACTTTTTAATCGGACCTTTTCCTCATTGATATCCAATTTTTCAATATAATAAATTAATTCCTGTTCAAACCGGTTCTTATCATGGTCCTTATCATTAACCAGTTCCTTAATACCCTGATTTAGCCTTTCTCTGACATTTTGCAGGCGCTCCTGTTCAAAAGCAGGTATCTGTTCCAATTGATCTTCGATATTTTTTATGTAGTTCAGGATTTTTTCTTCCAACAATTTACCTTCATTGGAGCGAAATTTATTGCATTTTTCCAGCGCTTCAATGACCACTCCTTTTAATACCTTAAATTCCTTTTCAATATCTTTACTGTCAATTTCCGGAACCAGCACTTCAGGGGCCTGCAAGGCCAGCTTAAAGATTTCGGAGGTTTGGGCATTGACATCACTGGCCAATTGGGAGAATTGATCATAAAAATATTCAAACAGTCTTTTATTTACATTTACCTTAGGTGTTTCCTGGGCTTTGTTAACAAACTCGATCTGAACATTTATTTTTCCTCTTTCCAACTTTTCCGATAAAAGGCTCCTGACTTCCATTTCCTTTTCAGAGAATTGTTTGGGAATTTTGAGGCTGGCATCAAAATACTTCGAGTTCAGGCTTCGGATCTCCACAAAGATCTGAAAATCCTGATTATCCAGTATGGCACTACCGAATCCGGTCATTGATTTAAGCATAAGAACTTCTGTTTTCAGAGGATATAAAAATAGGAAATATTATTATATGCTCCTATCTTCAGGGTAAATTGTTGGTTTCCCCATGGTGCCTGCAAATTCCGTAAAGATTCTTTATTAAAAAATCAGAAGTCATAACCTAAGGTAACATAGTATCTAGGATCTTTCACCACATAATCTTCAATAGGATAAGCCATGTCAAATTTTACATAATAGCCCAACAATACAGTACGAACACCTGCTCCATAGCTGGATAGCCAGGGATTTTTGTAATTCTTAAGTTTGATCTGGAAAGGGCCGCCGTTATCGATCAACTGGGTATTGATGCTGTTTTCAGTAGCAAAAGGAGAATTACCAGTCCAGGCAGATCCCATATCATAAAATCCTACAAATTGCAGGTTACGGAAGAAATTGGAGGAGATGGGCCCCCGGTAGAACATTTTAACTATGGGCAATCTTAATTCAGCATTGAAAAGCAAAGCATTGGACCCGTGGAAAGTATTATAATCAAACCCTCTTAAGCTGGTGACATATTCTGCAAATAGTATATTGCTATTATTTTCTGAAGCAAAATGCAACAAAGGATCAGTTTCGTCGGAATAATTGGTCTGATTAAACAACCAGTTATCCATGCCACCCAACAGGTAGTTTTGTTTATTATTTCCCAGGAACCTGCCATAAAATAATCGGGTAGCAAAAACCATATTTCTAAAAATGTTCTGATAGTGCCTGAAATCAAGGCTGATATTACTAAATGACTGCCTGTTATCTTGCAGGCTTTCATATTGGATCAAGTTTATCTTGGCCCGGGTGCCTTCTATTTGATTTAGACCTGTTTGAATGCTGTTATCAAAAACATAACTGGCTTTAAAACCACCAAAATAATACCTTTCCTGCTTAAGCCTGGTATAGTTGTTGGTTAAAGCGGCCGGGTCAAGTTCAAAGAAACTGGTATTGGCGAAGAACGGGGAAAGGGAAATCCTTGAGGAAACAGTCAGTGGCAGCGCTGCAGTAAAAGTATATTTATTAAGAATATATTTCTGGTTAAACTGGCGGTCAATGGTCTCCCGCTTCAAAACAGTCCGGTCGTAACGTACATGATAATCAATCCTGTTTTTCAGGAATTGATATTCACCAAACAACCTGCCACTTCCCAAATCTGTAGTAGCTAATACACCACCAAAGAACTTATGATTTTCCAGCAAATCGTTCATTTGGGTTTCCAATTGAATACCAAACCCGATCAGGGGATCAATCACAAAGGATGTGAGAATATTATCAGCGCTGAACCTGGTTTCATAATCGAGTGGCCCCAGGATACGGCTTTCCCTGGCTGTTTTTCTATAACTGGTCAGGAAAGACTCTCTGGGCTTGCTTTCTTCTACTACCTGCTGATTAAAAATATAATTATCAGTGTCAATTAAATCTTCAGAACTCTGGATCAGCGAATCTAAGGGTGAAAGATCTTCAGATTTTGCCGGTGGCTGTACCTTGGGTGCACTGGCCAGGGAGTCCTGCATCGACTGCTGTTTACGGTTTTGCAAACGACGGGATACAAATTTTGCGTTCATAATCTCCTGGCGCCGGGTGGGAGGAGTAAAGATGTTATTATTCAGGTTATAATCAGGATAATAAAATATATGTTCCCTTTCATCATCAATAGTTATAATAGCCAGTTCATTCTGTGATTGGTTTATATCGTAATCTTTAATAGAAAAGGCAAAATTTGAAACCTGATTATAGATCTTGGTAGAAAGGTTATACTTATAAAGGTTAAATATCCCTTTTTGGTCACTGAGAAAATAGACTTCAAATTCATTAGCCGGGATAGGTTTGATATCTTTGCTGATGGTATTGGTGATCCGGGAAAGAACATCCCTGGTGGTATCCAGGCTGTAAACAAACAGATTGAAATTATCCTTCAGCTCTTCCATTTCCTCATTGATATTGGCTGTGATGGTGTCATTTGTCCGGTTAGAGCTGAATATGATATTGCTGGTGCCGGGAATGAACTGGGGATAAGTATCATCAAACAGGTCATTGGTCACTCTTTTCAGAGAATTCCTGCGCAAACTGATCAAAAACAGATCGTTTTTACCATCAATATCCGCGCTCAATACAGCCAGTGAGCCACCTTCAGAAATATCAAAGCTATGGATATTAGAAAGTCTGCCCAATTCTTTCTTGATGCGGCTGTTGGAACTTATATCATACAGCCACAGGTAATTACGGCCATATTCAGGGCCTATAATACCCAAAACATTATCATCCTGCCAACTCACTATGGGTTGATAATAGTTTACATCCTGGTTGATAACTTTATACCCACCAGATAATATTTTTTTTTCTTTATCTTGTTCCAGGTCCTGTATAAATACCCGGAATTTTCCCTGGTTGTTGATGGTATAAGCCAGGTATCTGCCATTGGGGCTGAAGGCCAGGTTTTGATACACCAGATCACGCCGGTTTTTACCCAATAGCCTGTTTTCTTTCTGAGGATACTGGTAGTTGGCATCAATAGTACCCGTCATAGAAGTATAGAAACTTTGCCACTCAAACAGGAATTGTTTGAAAGACATACCCAGGGTATTGGAAATGCTTCTTTCTTCATTGCGTATGATACGGGTCAGGTTCAATATATTGGAAATATTGGATTTGCCATACCTTTCAGCAATGAAATTCCAGATAGAATGCCCCACCATACGGGCCTCATCTCCGGTAAATTTGGTAAGTTTTTTGACCCGTTCATCTTTCAATAAATCCCTGACATGGTCATCCATTTTTACACTCCAGCCTTCAGCCAGGTACTTAGCAGCGCCTTCCATAAACCAATCCGGCAGGTTTAGCAGGTAGGCGCTCTGAAACATATCTGTCAGACTACCTCCGAACATCATATCATAAATAAGCATTTCGCTGATATTGTAGATCAGCTCATCTTTAAACCCAATGACCGTCCCGGGAAATGCAATTTCAACATGAGATTTCACAAAATCTGTCTGGCCACCGATGGTCCAGTTATTTTCATTTACACCTACATTGCTTTGCTGCAGGTCTGTGACAGAGTTATAAAGAAAGATCTTGGTTTTGGAATAAGGGGCATAACCGATTACATCTGTAACTTTTTCAAATTCATCTTCCAGAAACCGGGCTGCCAAACGGGCCAGCCAGACACCGCCATCATAATAATAAATATCGAAATTTTCAGAACTGAAATACCTCCAGTCAAAATCCTTATATTGTACCCTGTTTTTTCCAAATTTTTCCTGGGCTTCCTGGGCTGTTGTATTGAAAGAAAAGAAACAAAGGGCCACCATCAAAAGGCCCAATATGTAGACTTTTTTCATTAGTTATGCGCTGTTAACTTTATTTTTCTTACCTGTTAAGTATGTTTATAAACGAACAATGTCGGCTTCTTGGTCTATTTTTTTTCCATAAATCAGGAAATCAGTAAATTGATTGGCCATATATGGACCCAATGATACTCCTTTAGTTCCTAAACCATTAAATATACCTAATGGTTTATAATCAGGATGCAATCCTATAAAGGGCCTTCGATCTCTGGTGGCAGGCCTGATCCCCGCTTTTTGGTCAATTACCTGATAATCCATGTCAATGACTTTTTCCAGTTTTTGAACCAGCATTTTTTTGGCCAGAGAAGTAATGTGGCTATCAATTTGCATGGTTTCATAGGTAGCTCCCACCTTGTATGTTCCTTTTTCAACCGGCAGTATAAATATGTCCCGGGAAATTATATTATTGATTTCTACCGGGCTGGAAATAGTCAGGATTTCACCTTTTACCGGCCTGAAAGGCAGCCATTCGAAAAACCGATTGGTTACAGCCTTCGCTCCCTGGCAAAAAATGATTTTCTTTGCCTTTATACCCTTATATTCGACCGAATCCTCATATAAAGATAATGAATTTTCATCAAATTTTTCTTCCAGATAACTGCTCCGTTTGTTCAAATAATTTTTGGTTTTGATCAACAAGGTTCTAATGTCTACGTAACCGGAAGGATGAAGTTCAACTCCACCATAATTATCCTTTAAAAAATTACCGGGAAGCGGGGAAAGGGAAAGCTGTTTGATAAAAGGCTGATAAGTTGCCTCACTGCTGCGGCCCATCCAGTCATTCTGCTCCTGTACTGTCACAAATGGTCTGTATAATGGTACAAAATGGACCAGCTTATGATCAAACATTTGTTCCAGTTTCCGATAATAGGAAACCAGGTAAGGAAATAACTGTCCCGCCTTCCAGGTAAGTACCTGCCGTTTACCTGTAACCGGGTTAAAAATACCGGCTGCTACCCAGGAGGCGCTGTCTTCACGGGTTTGATTAATTACCATCACCTTCTGATGCCTTTCAATCAGCTGGAGGGATAAAAAAGACCCTGCCAGTCCCTGTCCTACAATAAGATAATCCACTTGCATACGAATATTCAATTATGTTTGGTTCTTGCCTGTGATTCCTTCAAATTTGCCAAAAATTTTAAAACTGATGATCCAGATCAAATCTTTTGTTTTCAATCCCTTTATGGAGAACACCTACATTTTATATGATGATACCCGGGAATGTATCATCATAGATCCGGGGTGTTATGAAAAAAGCGAAAGTCAGACCTTACAATCGTTTATCGAACAAAACCAGTTAAAAGTGAAGCTGTTGATCAATACCCATTGCCATGTGGACCATGTATTGGGTAATGCATTTGTGAAAGATCTGTTCAAGGTGGATCTGTTGATTCATCAGTTGGATTTACCTACCCTGCAGTCCGTTCAGGTATATGCTCCCGGATATGGGTTTCCCCTTTACCAGTCGGTTCAGGCTGATGCTTTTCTGGCAGAAGGAGATAAAGTTAAATTTGGTCATTCTGAACTGGATGTGCTTTTTGTGCCGGGACATGCTCCTGGACACATAGCCTTAGTAGACCATGATCAAAACATTTGTATAGGTGGCGATGTATTATTTCAGGGAAGTATTGGCAGAACGGATCTGCCCGGCGGAGATTATCACTTGCTGATCCAAAGTATCAAAACGAAAATGTTTAAACTTCAGGACAAAGTGGTGGTATATCCGGGCCATGGTCCTGCCACTACAATCGGAGAAGAAAAGTTATCTAATCCTTTTGTAGGCACTATTTAATTTTTTTACCTTGAATATTAAAAAACACATTCCCAATACACTGACCCTGCTTAACTTGTTATCAGGCAGTTTGGGTATTATTATCATTTTTGAATCAAATTGGTGGATGGCCGCCTACTTCATCTGGCTGGCTGCATTGTTTGACTTCTTCGATGGTTTCGCAGCGCGATTGCTTAAGGTATCTTCTGCTATCGGAAAAGAGTTGGATTCTCTGGCTGATATGGTTTCCTTCGGTTTGCTTCCAGCTTTTTTAATTTATAAAATGATGCAAATGGGTGGAGCCTGGAATTATTTATCTTACCTGGCCTTTTTAATAGCCCTTTTCTCTGCTTTACGTCTGGCCAAATTTAACATTGATACCCGGCAGACCGATTCATTTATTGGTTTACCAACTCCGGCAAATGCTTTTCTGATCAGTTCATTCCCGCTTATATACCATTTTCATCCTTACTGGCAGGAATTATTACTAAATACCTGGTTTTTAGTTGCAATTACGATCATTTTCTCCGGTTTGCTGGTGGCTGAGATCCACCTGATGGCATTAAAATTCAAATCTTTTAAATGGTCTGCCAATAAATTAAAATACATATTTTTGGTGACCTCTGCAATTTTGCTTATTTTAATACAATATATTGCCATACCAGTGATTATAGTAATGTATATACTATTTTCCCTGGTTGAAAATCAAAAATCATAAAATAGCGTTATAGGATAATAACTAAATGTAGCTCCGGATCATGCCAGGAGGAAGAAATTGCAGATATCTTTTATTCCTTTTGATACTGTTTGCTGATTTGACCCATACTGTGGCTGCAGAAGTCACTCCAAAGTATTCGGTTGATTGGCAGGGGTATAAAATCTTGCTATTGCCTTCCGGCCAACAAAGGCAGGTCCTGGATCATAACAATGCTATTCATACGGCTGCAAACCATTTTTTACCAGCCTACAGATTATATTTTGATCGAAAAGTGGATAGCGTACAGGTTATACCTTTACTAACAGTCCCTTTGACGGAAACTGAACAAGCCCAACTTGAGTGGCACCTGGCTTATCCTGTTCAGATATCCTATTTTACCGAGCGTTCTATATCCCGTTCAATAGTGGATGTGCCTACCCTGATATTGGATTCTGTCAGTGGACTCCCGGTAAAGGTTGTGCAGTTTAATCTACGAATTTTCAGCCCCTCCCCAAATCATCCAACCGGGGTAAATCAACGCACTAAAAATACTACCAATTCTGTGCTTTCTGAAGGATCATGGTATAAAATAGGTGTTACTAAAGATGGTATCTATAAGTTAACGGCAGGATTTCTGAGAGATATGGGACTTCCATTGGATCAGCTTGATCCCAGAAAGATTCAGGTTTATGGTAACGGTGGCAAATTATTGCCTCAGTTGAATGCTGCCCCTCGTATCCAGGACCTTCAGCAGAATGCCATTTTTATTTCCGGTGAATCTGACGGATCTTTTGATAACGGGGATTACATCCTGTTTTATGGACAGGGTCCGGACCTGGTAAAATATGATGCTGGGGGCAACCTTGTTTATCAGCATCATTATTACAGTGATACCTCCTATTATTTTCTTAGGCTGGGGGCGCAGGAAGCATTAAGGATTCAGCCAAGGCCAAGTGTGTCCGGCCAAATGGCAAGTGTAGATAAATTTGATGATATACAGGCTTATGAGCAAGATCTTTATAATTTACTTCAGGTGCGCACTCAGGCAGGTTCAGGCCGGGAGTGGTATGGAGATCGCTTTGATTTTAACTTAAGCAAAAAAGATTACCTGTTTGACTTTGAGGGACTGGTGCCATCATCCACCCTGAAAATAACCTCTCATGTGATGGCGGCATCACCGGAACCTTCCGGTTTTGATCTAAGACTAAACGGGAGCTCCCTGGGTACCCAATCCGTTGATGCCATCAATGCCCGGTCAAGGTATGCCATCAAAGGTTTTAACCAGGTTGATACCTTTAAAATATCATCCAGCCAGGTTGATGGTCTGGATGGACCTTTAACCATTAATCTGGCTTATGATGCTGCCGGTAAATCAGGTGCAGCAGGCTTTCTGAATTACCTGATCCTTGAAGGGCAAAGAAAATTACAGTTGTACGGAAATCAGACTTCGTTTCGAACTCTGAACAGTAAAGATTTCGATCAGGTGCAGTACAAACTGAACCAACTCCCTGAAAGGGCTGTGGTATGGGATGTTACTGATCCCCTCATACCGGTGAATCAAAGCTACAATAACTCTGGTAATGAGGCTGTTTTTGGAGTGGCCAACCACAAAATGATCCAGGAGTTTATTGTCTTTAATCCGGCCAGTGAACTTTTAACCCCCTCCAGTAGCCAGGCTATTCCCAATCAAAACCTCAGGGGTATTGCAGTGCCTGATATGATAGTGATCAGTCATGCCTCATTCATGGAACAGGCCACAAGACTGGCAGATTTTCGCCGCAGCCACAATCAATTAGCAGTGGAAGTGGTGGATGTGGAGGCTGTCTATAACGAGTTTTCCTCAGGTAGCCAGGATATCACGGCCATCAGGGATTTCATGAAGCATCTTTACAACAAAGCTCCCGGACGTTTGCAATACCTGCTCTTATTTGGTAAATGTTCTTTTGATTACAGAAACATTCTGGAAAACAATACCAATTTTGTGCCGACCTATCAGTCGAGAAATTCCCTTCATCCAATTTACAGCTATTCTTCTGATGATTATTATGGATTTCTGGATCCTGAAGAAGGAGTCTGGGAGGAGACTTATGAGGGGGATCATTTAATGGATATAGGAGTAGGTCGCTTGCCGGTGACTAATACTACTGACGCAAAAATAGTTGTTGATAAATTGATCAATTATGCCAGAAACCCTGCCACATTGGGTGACTGGCGCAAGGAAATATTCTTTTTGGCTGATGATGAGGATTTTAACACACATCAAAGAGATGCCGATTTACTGGCTGATTTTATTGATCAGAATTATCCTTCCTTTAATGTGAATAAAATCTTTTTGGATGCATTTCCCCAGGAAACCAGGGTTATAGGGGAGCGATCCCCTGAAGCGGTGCAGGCAGTAAATAATATGATGGACCAGGGTGCTCTGATCGTAAATTTTACCGGCCATGGTAACGAAGATCAGCTTACGGAAGAGCAATTGATCACCAAGGTAATGATTAATCAATGGGAAAATGGTAACAAGTTGCCTCTTTTTGTCACTGCCACCTGCGAATTTGGTCGGTATGACCACCCCCTGATTCAATCAGGTGCTGAGCTGTTGCTGAATCACCCCCGGGGCGGAGCGATTGGTTTGGTTACAACCACCCGGCCTGTTTTTTCCAATACCAATTTTCAGTTAAACCGGGCATTTTATCATGCAGCCTTTGAATTAATTGAAAACGAACAGTCTGCCTTGGGTAAAATCTTTCAATTTACTAAGAATAACAGCCTTAGTGGCAGTGTCAATCGTAATTTCTCGCTGTTGGGTGACCCTTCAATGATCCTGGCTTATCCCAGTCAAAAAATCAGCCTGACATCCATCACTGATCAGGATGATCTGGTCCTGGATACGCTCCGGGCTTTACAAAAAATTAAGTTAAAGGGGCAGGTGGAGGACTACTCCGGTGAAAAGCTTTCTTCATTCGGGGGAGATCTGTTGATTACCATATTTGATAAACCCAGTCAGGTAGAAACCTTAGGCAATAAATCACCCAGAATGAAATTCTCTCAGCGGGAAAATGTGATTTTCAGAGGTGAGGCATCAGTGGAAAACGGTGTATTTGAGGTAGATTTTGTAGTACCCAAAAATATATTTTACCAATGGGGCAATGCCAAAATCAGCTTATATGCCTATCATCATGATGATTTACTGGATGCAGCAGGGGCCGAATCCCAGGTAAAACTGGGAGGAAGCTATCAGGCAATCCAGGATCAAACTCCTCCTCAAATAGACGTGTTCATTAATGATACTACCTTCCGATCAGGACAATTGGCCCCCAATCAGACTTATCTGTTGGCCCGCCTGGCAGATCAAAGCGGTATCAACATTTCAAATGCAGGAATTGGACAGGAGATCACAGCCATTTTAGATCAGGAGCAGGAGTTTAAATTAAATGATTTCTATCGTAGTGAAAAAGATAATTACCAGGTAGGTTGGGTCCGGTTTCCCTTAAGGGATCTGACAGAAGGGGAGCATTGGCTGACCCTGAAGGCTTGGGACACACATAATAATGCCAATCAATCTACCATATCCTTTTTTGTGGGCCGGGCAGGTAAATTCATTATTAAAAAATTATTAAATATTCCCAATCCATTTACCGAACAAACTGTTCTGGCTTTTGAGCATAACCGGGCTGGTGAAAGTCTGGAAGTCAATGTGCAGGTACTTTCATCCAGGGGAGAGGTAATTAAAAATGTTGATTTAGACATCCGGAACAGCCAATCAATGGAAAAAACCATTAGCTGGAATGGTCGAAATAATGGTGGTAAAAAATTAGAAACTGGTTTATACATTTTCAAGATCACCGTTCGTTCTAAGAAAGATGGGAGTGTAGCATACAAAACCAATAGGGTTATATTAATAAATTAATTACTTATATTTGTTGCTTAAAATTAAAAATTAGCATGTCCAATTCATTTAAAACGTTTGTTTGGTTGGTTGTTGGCCTCCTTTCTGTAAAGACTGTAAATGCTCAATTTACCAATCCAAATGACCCAACCAGCTTGCTAGGCCAGGATTCATTACCCCGGGTAATCACCACTGCCGTACCATTTATGATGATTTCTCCTGATGCCCGGGCCGGGGCCATGGGTGATGTAGGTGCTGCTACCACTCCTGATGCCAATTCAGTTCACTGGAATCCGGCTAAAATTGCTTTTATGGAAAAGGATTTTGGATTTTCCTTGTCCTATACTCCCTGGCTGGGGAAAATCATTGATGATATGTCTATTTCCTACCTTTCTGCCTTCAAGAAAATCACCAGGGAGCAGGCTGTAGCCATTGAACTAAGGTATTTTGATTTGGGAGAAATTGTATTTAATACCGGACCGGGAGAAGGCGATATCATTGGGGAATACAACCCCCGGGAATTTGCCATAGGCGGTACCTATTCCAGAATGCTGGTGGAGAATACTTTCGGGATTGGTGTAAGTGCCCGGTATATTCATTCTAATCTGACCGGTAACGTATTTATTCCCAATATAGATGCCAAGCCGGGACAATCAGTGGCAGCAGATATAGGTGTTTATTATAACAAAGACCTTTTACTGTCAGGTACAAATTCAAATATAGCTTTTGGAGCCATTATTTCTAATATTGGAGCCAAGATCACCTATTCCAATGATGATCAAAGGCAGTTTATTCCCACTAACTTAAGAATTGGAACTGCTTTTACCACCAATCTTGATCCTTACAACTCCCTGACTTTTGCTGTTGATTTTAACAAACTCATGGTGCCCACCCCTCCTTTGACAGCGGTAGATTCTACCGGGGAAACCTTTATTGTGCGAGGAAAAGATCCTGACAGGGCCTTGCTAAGCGGCATGTTTGGCTCATTCATTGATGCGCCCGATGGTTTTTCCGAAGAATTGCAGGAAGTAATGATCTCAGGAGGAGCAGAATATTGGTATAATGATGTTTTTGCAGCCAGAGCCGGTTACTTCTTTGAAAACAGGAATAAGGGTGACCGTAATTTCTTTACCCTGGGATTGGGTTTCCGTTATCAGGTTTTTGGAATTGATTTTGCTTACCTGGTACCCACAGCCAAACAACATCCTTTGGCTGAGACTTTAAGGTTTTCTATGGTATTCAATTGGGATGGCGACAGAAATAAAACTATCCGGAATTAAGGTTTAATTTATCCCTTAATCTGGTAAAATATTTATATTATTGTAAAGGTTGACTCATAGTTAACCTTTTTTTATTTTTTAATATTTTAATAATAGTGTATGCTGGATCGAACCAAAGCGCCTTCTTTTGGAAAAATAAGTAAAATAGAGATTCCTCCTGCAATCAGTCACCAGTTGGACAATGGTACTCCCATCCACAGTATCAGTGCAGGCAGTCAGGCTGTAGTAAAGCTGGAGTTGATATTCTCCTGTGGCAAATGGTACGAAACTTCGGATGGATTATCCTTCCTGACTACAAAAATGCTTTCTGAAGGAACTACTTCCATGAGTTCTTTACAGATCTCCCGCAGTTTTGATCAATATGGTGCTTTTCTGGAATTGAACCCGGGGTTTGATTATGTCAGTGTCAATGTTTATACGCTAAATAAATACCTGGATCAGTTACTTCCAGTATTGTATGACCTGGTGTTTCAGTCAGTATTCCCACTCAATGAGTTGAACATATTGAAAAACAATACCATTCAGGATATCAAAGTCAAGAATGAAAAAAATAATGTGATAGCAGTGAAGAAATTTCGGGAGGCGGTTTTTTCTGACAAATATCCCTATGGCAAGGATCTGACAGAGCAAGGCATTAATCAGGCTGGCCCGTCTCAACTCAAAAATTTTTACCGTCAGGTTTTTCATAATAAGATGGAGATGGTGGTCAGCGGCCTGGTAGATCAGGATATGATCAAACAGATCAATGCAATTTTTGGTAAGGTGCCCAGGCATGATTATCCTGAGCCAATTCATCAGACTAAAGTTGACTTTCAAAGACAAATTGTGGTTGAAAAGCCGAAAAGTTCTCAATCTTCAGTAAGGATCGGAAAACGGTTATTTAATAAAAATCATCCGGATTATCTGAAGATGTTGATGGTGAATGAGATTTTGGGGGGGTATTTTGGCTCACGTTTGATGAAAAATATCCGGGAAGAAAAAGGGTATACCTATGGCATTTTTTCCAGGATAATGAATTTCAAGAGAGCCGGCTATTTTGTAATCGGAACAGATGTAAATAAAGAGTATACCGGCAATACCATTGAGCAGGTAAATTTGGAAATAAAAAGACTTCAGGATGATTTGGTAGGCCCAAATGAGCTGGAGACTGTAAGAAATCAATTAATTGGGTCGTTTCTGACAGAAATCACCTCTCCTTTTGCTCTGGCTGATAAATTTAAGGCTGTTTATTTTCATGATCTTGACTACAGCTTTTACCAGGATTTTATAAAAACAGTGAACACAATTTCCGCCCAGGAAATCAGGGATATGGCTCAAAAATATCTTGATTTGAACACAATGACTGAAATAGTGGTAGGAGGCATCCTTTAAATACAACAATTTGCCCTGTGTAAATTTTCACCAATTGGTATTATCACTTTTATAAAGCTCTACTTGTGGGTCAAATTTGATCACCTTGGTTGATCATCCTGCGTTTGATGGATATAATCTTGCTTTCACAGCCTATCTATGATATTTTCAACTCCACCAAATGGTTGGCTGGCAGGCTTAATAAAATCCACAAGCATTTGTGGTAGAATCCAGTTCTAACTGGGGCACATAAATGGTAGCCCCAATCAAATCTTCTGAGATAGCGGCATCCCGTACATATCCACTTAGTAGATTTTGTTTTTGAGCTGAAGCAGATGGATTCAGCCAAAGCAACATCAGGGGAAGTAATAAAATTCTTAGAGTTATCCTCAATATTCTTTCTCTGATAAGTAAAATAGCATTCATCTTAATTTTTTTTATTTTAGTGAAATATTGGGTGCGATGTTGTTTACCCGGTTTCATTGATATGGCAGTAGAAAAAGTAGATACCCCTATTATGGTTAAATAATTTTTTATAATATTTTTTCTCTGTAAATATGCAGTTGATTAGTTTATGGACTTAATTGGCTCATTATCAATAATTTTTATTAAAGTTTGAGGCCAAAGAGCTTGAAAGTATTTCATTAAGTTCAGATAAAGCAAAAAATAAGGAACAAAAATCATCAATAGAAATTATTACTTTTATTACTGGAAATTTTATAATGATACTGGAACGGGCTTGGCAGTAGAGGTGAAAGCAAATATAATATTATTTAGTCACCTGTTTCAGCATTGAAAATTTTAATTTTTTTAATACTACATAAATGGATCTAAATCATATTCATACAGAGGCAATTGATACTTTGGTAAAAAAGCTGGATACCTCTGTCCAATCCGGGATCTCTGCCGAGGAGGCTAAAGAAAGGATCAACCAACATGGATTGAACCAATTAGAAGAAAAGCGGAAAAAAAGCCCCTGGAAAATGCTTTTCGACCAGTTTAAGGAAACCATGGTCATCATATTGATAGTGGCAGCCATTGTTTCGGGATTTTTAGGAAAAGAGATTGAAACGATAGCCATTGCAGCCATCGTCATCTTATTTGCCTTGTTAGGATTTGTGCAGGAATACCGGGCTGAAAAGGCCATTGCTGCCTTGAAAAAGTTGGCGGTACCCCAGGTAAAAGCCATAAGATCCGGTAAAATTCAGGAAATTTCAGCCCGCTTACTGGTACCAGGAGACATTATACTGCTGGAGACCGGCAACATTGTACCGGCAGACGTACGAATCATCGAAACGGCCAATCTCAAGATCCAGGAAGCCACCCTGACCGGCGAATCAGAGGCAGTGGATAAAAAGAGCCAGGCTTTGTCCAAACCTGACGTGCCCTTGGGCGACAGGGTTAATATGGGCTACATGGGTACCACCATTACCATGGGTCGGGGAAAGGCAGTAGTGGTAAAAACCGGTATGGATACTGAATTGGGTAAAATTGCTACTATGATCCAGGACGTGGAATCTGAAAGAACCCCACTGCAGGATCGTCTGGATCAACTGGGAAAATGGCTAGCCCTGGCCGGTGGCATAGCAGCACTCCTGGTCTTATTGGTAGGGGTTTGGCAAGGTGAATCGTTTTCTGATATGTTTTTGGTGGGCATTAGTATTGCTGTGGCTGTAGTACCCGAAGGTTTACCGGCAGTAGTCACCATCACCCTGGCCCTGGGTTCTCAAAAAATGCTGAAACGCAATGCCCTGATCAGGAAGTTGCCCGCAGTTGAAACCCTGGGATCAGTCACAGTGATCTGTTCCGATAAAACCGGCACCCTGACTGAAAACAAGATGACGGTCATTGCCATGGAAACTGCCGGTGAAACCATCAAAGACTTCCCTGGTCAAGATCAGACATATGCTGATCAGGTACTGTTTAGCCTTATGATTGGCACCCTGTGCAATGATTCCGGGGTACAAACATCCGATCAGTCAGAAACCAAAGTAATCGGTGAACCTACTGAAGTAGCCCTGGTAGATGCAGCATTGAAGGTGGATCTCAATAAAACAGTACTTGATGAAAAATACCCCCGGGTGGGTGAAATACCTTTTGATTCGGAAAGGCGGCGCATGAGTACCATTCATAGTATGCGCCAAAAAGATGAATTTCTGCCCTGGAGCGAAGCTCCTGAATTAGCTGTATTGACCAAAGGAGCGGTAGATAGCCTAATGGATATTTCCAGCCATATTTTAACTAAAAACGGCCTGGAGCCTATGAATGAAGATTGGAAAAATCGGATTACCCGGGCTCATGATCAAATGGCTGGAGAAGGTGTACGGTTACTGGGGCTTGCCTACAGAACCCTGGACCAACTTCCTGACCAGCAGGATTTTAGTCAGCTGGAACAAAACCTGGTATTTGCCGGTATGGTAGGATTAATGGATCCTCCCCGGGCTGCAGTAAAACCAGCCGTGCATAAATGTAAGACCGCCGGCATCAGACCAGTGATGATTACAGGCGATTATCCTCTCACTGCCCTGGCTATTGCCAAAGAATTGGGCATTGAAACTCATGGAGGTACCCTCACCAGCCAGGATTTGGATAAACTTTCTGATGAGGAACTGGAAAAAACGGTGAGAGAAGTCAGTGTGTTTGCACGGGTTGCCCCCCAGGATAAATTGCGGATCGTAAATGTGCTGCAAAAGCAAGGTGAAGTTGTGGCTATGACCGGAGATGGTGTGAATGATTCACCGGCTTTAAAAAAAGCTAATATTGGTGTAGCCATGGGAATTACCGGTACTGATGTATCCAAGGAAGCCTCTGACATGGTATTATTGGATGATAATTTTGCCACAATTGTTACTGCTGTAGAAGAAGGAAGAGCCATTTTTGATAACCTGATCAGGTTTATCAAATTCTCTCTGGGTGGCAATTTGGGTAAAGTGCTGGTAATGCTGCTGGCCCCTTTAATCGGGATCATTATTGCCCTGAGTCCACTTCAGTTATTATGGCTGAACCTCCTGACCGATGGTTTGCTGGGTTTGGGACTGGGTTTGGAGCCCTCTGAAGTTGATAATATGGAAAGAAAGCCCAGATCAGCCCGGGATCCTATTTTAAATAAACCTGCCATCACGCATGTTACCTGGACCGGAATTTTAATAGCCCTCATATCTTTGGGAGTTGGCTTCTTTTATTTTGATCCCGCTGCTGCGGATGATCCGTATTGGCAAACCATGATTTTTGCTACCCTGGGCTTTACCCAGATCGGGCATGCTTTTGGACTCAGGGCATCCAGCCATTCGGTTTTTTCTTTCACCTCTAATAAGCTGTTTAGTATTATGGCCATTCTGGCATTTATACTGCATGTTTCCGTGATATATATGCCATTTCTGGATGATTTTTTCAGTCTTGTTCCCTTAAAAATGGCCGACCTGGCCCTTTCATTTGGCCTGGGTATGCTGTTGTTGATTGGGGTTCAGGTGGAGAGACGGTTCATAAAGCGATGACCTTACAATACCTGCTGGTATCTGGGGAAATGTCTAATCTGAATTTTTGATGAAAATTGATCATCTGATTCAGTTTACCGCCAATACAAGAGGATAAAAGAAAGTCAATGATCAGAAATCAGGCAAAATAACTGAACCGGGTTTTATTTTTTGCTTATTTTTATTCTCAGATCACCTAAGTTAATTAAAATGGAAAAGAAAAGTTTACTTAGCTTCTGTTGCCTGATTTCTTTTTTACTGATAGCTTTCCTGGTAAATGGACAAGCCAGCAGATATTTTGGTGAAAAGGAAATAGTGCCAGAAATACCACCTAAAGAAGAAAAGATCAGGGTAATCTTCGTCTCAGATGCCACCAATGAAATTGATGATGTCTGGGCCTTATCCCTGGCTTTGCTTTACCCGGAGCGATTCGATATTGAAGGATTTGTAGGCAGTAACTATGACCATACCCATAGTGGAATAGGTCCTGAAAGTATTGCCAGCTCGGTGGCAGAGATCAGGCGCCTGCAGGAACTGGCCGGGATGAAAGATAAGTATCCGGTTTATCCGGGGGCACATCCCATGCAATATGAATTTGCTCCGGGTCAGTCAGAAGGGGTGGATTTTATCATTGAAAGAGCCATGGCCGGATCTCCTGAAAATCCACTATGGATTGTAGGATTAGGCTCGCCCACAGATCTGGCTTCAGCTTATTTAAAACAACCAGCCATTAAAGACCGTGTGGTAATGTTCTGGCATGCCCGTACTGAAAATACCTGGCCCTACCGGGCCCATAATTACAACATTAAAGGAGATATGCATGCTTCCCGCATGATGTTTCATGCCCCGTTTCCCCTGATTTTATTCGATACAGGTACCCATCTTACTGCCGGCACCCTGGAAGAATCTGAAAAATTCATCAAACCTTATGGGGCACTGGGAGACTATTTGTATAATTACCGTCTGAGGTCAGATTATTACAAAAATCCCCAAAAAGGATATTTTGACCTGGGCGATATTGCAGCCTTGATAGATCCGGACATTGCTCAATGGGAAGAAGTAGAATGTCCTACTGTAACCCAATACATGGATTACAACTTTTACAAAACCAATGGCAGGGTCCTTAGGTGTTATGATATGGATCGTGATAAGACCTTTCGATTGCTTTACAGCAGGTTGAAAGAAAAATTTGGGCAGCCCTAAAATATAAACCTGGATTCTTTTTTCATTTTCATCAGCAGGTTTTACCTGTTGGTCCCATTAATACACGCCCTGGTCAGGTTTTAATTGATGTCCCTGAAAGCAAGGTTTAACTTTGTGTCATTAAATGGAATTAAAAACATAAAACTTTATGATCACGACACAAAAAATTACAGGAACATTGTTATTATTTTTTATCAGTTTGATCAGTCTGGCTCAAACCGGAGAAGGCAGGTTTGCCTTTGAATTAAACGGAGGCATTTCGCAGACCATTCAAAAATTGGGAGGAGCAGAAACGCCTACAGGTGGCGGGTTTGAAGCTGTTTTCCACTACCAGGTTTTAAGCCATTGGGGCATTTATGCCGGCTGGGGTTGGAATAAATTTGCCACAGGATCTTCAGATTTTGGCAAGAATATTGATTTTGAAGAAACCGGTTACGTGTGGGGAGTGCAGTTTAAAAATAACTTCAGCAACTCTTCCACTGCTTATTTTTTTCGGGCTGGAGGATCATATAATCATCTGGAACTGGAAAATGAAGATGGGACCATCATTCAGGATACCGGCCACGGATTAGGTTGGCAGTTAGCAGGTGGGCTGGATCTGCCTTTGGGGTCCAAATGGAGCCTGATTCCGGGCATTAAGTTCAATGCGCTTTCACGGGAATTGACCACCAATGAATCAACCTCAGACCTGAACCTGAAATATCTTTCCCTGCGCCTGGGCATTCTTAAGAAATTCTAGTAGTAAGATGTCGCTTATTTTTTTAAGGCAATTATTATAAAGAGGTATTGAAAAAGGCAGTTCCAAAGAAGGGCTGCCTTTTCATCTTTAAGTCAACCCAAGTATGTCACTTCTGGTGCTTTCAGCTATTGTAAGCACATTGTCAATCAGTTCAGGATCAATGCCTAACTCATTCATGGTAGCTGATAAATGTTCCATCACAGCATCAAAATGGGTCTGATTTAATCCGCTGTTTACCAGGTGGGCATGGGCCAATCTCATGGAAGCACCTGTATAGGTCAGAGGAGCACCAAATGCATAAGCCAGAAAGCTCTGTAGTTTCATGGATTGGCGGTCCATATCTATCCAACGAAAATAATGGTTGACCCGGGGGTCAGATTGTACTCTGGCATAGAATATATCCACTGCCGCTGTAACAGCTGGCATTCCTCCGATTTTTTCAAATAAAGGAAATTCCGGTTGATGATTTGTTTTGTTCATTGTTGTTTGTGTTTTTTGTATTTTACCGGAAAGGATTTCAAAAACCAGCAATAATTTAAAAAATGGGTAGACTCTTATCATCCGATAAAATATTTACATGAAAAGAGAATGGCAGGAAGCTGATGATCATATCAACAGCTTTCTAATTCTTAAATAATTATCAATGGCAGCATTCATTTCAAGGTTACGGGTAGGTGTGGCTGTACCAATACCAATTTTCACTGAGGGTAAAGTATATAAATTGCCATTTAGTTTAAGCCAATCCTGAGCCTGGAGTGGCTGTAGCGCTGTTACCATTGTCATGCTGACAATTCCCAGCATACCAACAGTTTGTTTTCTGATTTTGATAAAAGATTTAATTTTCATGATTACATTTTTTTCTGTTAAAAGATGGACCAAAATTAGGTGATGGGTCCCGGGCAGGCTAACAGTGGTATCCCTCCGGGTAGCAATGTTTTCTCATGAAAAAAGAAGCAGGCAGGTTGATTATAATAAACCAGCACAAATGTAACAAAAGGTAGCAGGATACTCCTTTTCTTTATTCAGAAGCAGGATTTTTTACGAATTCAGATGGAAGCATACCAAACATCTCCTTAAAACATTTGGAAAAATAAGACATATGGTTAAACCCGGCCATATATGCTGCCTCAGTAATTTGTACCCCTGGTTGACGCAGGATCTGGGCCGCTCTTTTCAGTTTGACCGACCTGATAAACTCACTGGCCGACTGATTAGTCAGGGCTTTTAATTTACGGTGCAATTGCATCCGGCTCATGGCAATTTCTTTTTGTAACTGCTCAACTGAGAAAGCTTCGTTTTCGATATTGGCTTCAATAAGTTTTACCAGTTTTTGTAAAAATACTTCATCCGGATTTTCCAGGTTCACCAAAGAAGGCTGTAACAATATTTCCTGGTTGAGTTTTCGTCTCATTTTGTCCCTTTGATTGAAAAGTGATTGAATGATTGCCTGCAGCTCATTCATATCAAAGGGTTTGGTTAAATATTGAATGGCTCCCTGTTCAAAACCTTTTAGTTTGATTTCCTTTTCGTCCCTGGCCGTGAGCATAATCACAGGTATGTGACAGGTTCGGGTATCATCCCTCAATAATCTGGTCAGGGTGAGACCGTCCATTTCAGGCATCATGATATCGGTAATGATCAGGTCGGGGATTTTTTCCAGGGCCAGATTGAAGCCGGTCTTTCCATTGGGTGCTGCGATCAGGTTATAATTTCTTTTCATCTCCTGCAACAGATAATTTCTCAGATCATCATGATCTTCCACTAGCAGGACCTGGGGCAGATGTTCTACTGGCTGGGCTGGTTCTGGAATTTCTTCCGGAACCGACCTGGATAGGGGCAATGTGGAAAATGAAGGCAGTGTCGCCTCCTTTAACTGATCAGGTAATATCGGTTGGGCCGGATCGGCATTTCTGGGCAAAGCAACTGCAAAAATACAGCCTTTGCCTTCTTTGCTGTCCAGGTTGATCGAGCCCTGGTGCATTTCTACCAGTTCCCTGGTCAGAGAGAGGCCAATGCCAGAGCCTTCATATGAACGGGTATTGGAGTTATCTGCTTGAAAAAACCGTTCAAAGATCTTTTCCTGCAAATGTAATGGAATTCCAATGCCACTGTCAGAGACTACCAGGTTTATTCTATCAGGGTCCACTATCTCCAGATGAAGGCTTACCACTCCCCCGGCAGGAGTGAATTTAAAGGCATTTGACAATAAATTGTAAATGATCTTTTCCATTTTATCCGGGTCCAGACGAACGATCAGCTCCTGCTCTGGTATGATGATCTTGTATATTATCTCTTTTTCCACTGCCATTGGATTAAACAACTGGGCAATTGGATCAACAAACGAGCTGAGATAAAAATCCCGATAATCCATTTGGGCTAAACCTACTTCAATTTTGGCCAGGTCCATCAACTGATTCACCAGTCGAAGTAATCTGCGGGCATTTCGGTGGACCTGATCCGTTTCATAATGGGTTAGGGGATATTTATTTTTTTGGAATGGTGCCAGGATTAAATGAAGGGGTGTTCGAAATTCATGAGAAACATTGGCATAAAATCTGGATTTAAGCTGATCCATTTGTTTGATTTGTTCTGCTTCCAATTGGGCCTGCTGGGCTTTTTTAGCCTCCAGGTCAGCCTCAGCTTGGGCAATTTTACTGCCACAAATGGCCGCAATTGTTTTCAGCGCTTCCAAATGCTGTAGTTGGAAAAATCCTTTTTGAGGATGTTCAGAGTCAATTACGCCGATTACCTTTTCTTTTTTAAAAATAGGAATGGCCAGTTCCGATAAACGGTTCTGGTCGTCCACAATATAGCGATGATCAAGAGAGGTATCATAGATCAATTCGGCCTGTCCACTCAGGGCTACGGATCCCACAATTCCCTGCCCCAGGGGTATTTCAATGGGTTGGTGGATCCGGAAGTCTTCCGGATTTTTATTGCCATATGCCGCTTTCTGTACCAGCATGCCCCGGTAATCATCCAGT
The DNA here is from genome assembly GCA_051418075.1 of Candidatus Cyclobacteriaceae bacterium M3_2C_046. Taxonomy (GTDB): domain Bacteria; phylum Bacteroidota; class Bacteroidia; order Cytophagales; family Cyclobacteriaceae; genus JBPRGG01. Next base: position 63,150 of record JBPRGG010000005.1, read on the forward strand.
AGGTAGATGACACAATCCTCCAGACCTAATCTTGAAATACAATTTTTGGCCACATCCCATAAGATTTCCTCTACAGTATTCTTACCAAATAGGGAAGTGGCAAAATAATTAATAGTGGCATCTGTTTCCTTTCTGAGAATGATTTGTTTTTTCAGCTCCTGGTTGATGGTTTCAATTTCTTCTTTTTGTTGCTTGATCTTCAGGTTTTGCTCCTCCAGTTGTTTGGTATGGATTTTTTTGATCCGGTATTTTTGTAAGAAAGCTATTCCAGCCAGAAACAGAAAAATAGAAGCGCCGGCCAGGGTCCATTTCCACCTGTTTTGTAAAATAAAACGATCATTTAAAAAAGCCAGCCGTATTGATTGTTCTTCCAATTGACGGTTTTTTTGATTGACCTCCATCAAGACCTGCTGATTTTTGAATACCTGCATTTTTGTTTCATTCAGAATGCTGTCTTCCAGGGATTTATGGTTTTTGTAGTACATGTAAGCCTGGGAAATATTTCCGGCTTTCTCTTCTACATGAGCTAATAATTCCTGTGCCATTGAACGAAAACTAAATCCGGTTAATGAATCAGCCAACAATTTTACCTGATTAGCCAATTGAAAGCTTTGATTGGATTTTCCCTGTTCGGCATAAACTTTCGATAAACTATATGTAACATGCAGCAGGATATCTGAAATCTTAGCCTCATTAGCCTGGTAAATCGCTTTTTCCAAATAATGAATGGCCTTGTCATAGTCTTTTACTTGATAATGAGTAAATCCCGGGTTGGCCATTGACCTGGTGCTGTGGATAAACATTTGTTGATCCTGAAAGAACTCCAGATTTCGCAGGAAAATATCAAGTGCCTGATCAAACTCTTGCAATTGTAAATGGAGCATACCAATATTAGATTCCAGCACGGTCAGCGATTTCTGATCACCATTTGCTTTATAAATATCCCTGGCGATTTCATAATGTTCAAGTGCCTGTTCCGGCTCCTTCATCAGGTCAAATAGAATGGCAATATTCTGATGACTGGAAGCAATTCCCCTAAGATCCTGCAAAGAATCATATATGAATATGAATATGAATAAAGATCTGTTATAAAAAGATAAACTAGATGGATAATCACCCATTCGCTTGAATACAATGCCCAATCCATCATAACTGTTCCCGGCCTGCTCTGGCAACTGATGTTTTTTTGACAAATCCAGGGCCAGGTTAAAAAAACGGATAGCCTGGGCATACTGGTTTTTCATGCCATAACTGATAGCCAAACCTAGTGTAGCGTTGGTTTGATAAGACTGGGCTTTCAGAATCCCACTAAGGGTAATGGCTTGTTTAAACAAAACACTGGCTTCCTCCAGGTCCTGAGACCGCATTTCCTGAGCCAATTGGATCAGGTTTTCCAGGTAGGTGGTGTCTTTTACCAGCTGACGATCCAATAGTTGGCGTAAACTATCAATTTTAGCTGATGGTATGGCAGAAGCCCCAAGGTAACACAAACAAATTATTAAAAGAATATAATATCTGGATAAACCATATTTGCCTGGAAAAGGAGTATGAAGCTTTATCGTCATGTTCAGTTGGTTTTTATAATGGACCGTTAATGTAACTATTCTTAGTCCGTGGCCTTCGTAATTGGATGAAAAACAAACTGCATAAAAGGTTAAGTTTCCAGATATATGGTTTGATAAATCATTTTGCGTCAGTAAAAATAGATAATATTTATTTGTTAATCATATTTTTAGATTAATATATTATGATCATTAATTTAAGATTATGGAATAGCAGGCTGTTTTTTTTGCTATTGTTTTATAGCTAGTTTCCTTTGTCTTCTTTAAGCGATTTTAGTCTAATATTAAGTTGTTTTCAATTTGTCCATCCAGGTCTTGAATACATATGTGATAAAGATTGGGATATACCTGTCATTCCTGATAAGCTTATTATCCTACTTTTAAAATAAAAAAATTTCAGTTGAAAACCAAACAACATAGTATTGTAGACCTAAAAATCAGGGTCATCCTTGAAATATTCCATGAGGACCTTTCCCTTATGGAGATAAGTCAAAAATATTATATTCCTGTCCGTTTACTGAAAAAATGGAAGCAGGAGTTTATGCTGGAACTCAATAAAAACCAGGACCAGGCGGCATTTCCCTGAGAATCTTGTAATGATATATTGTATAAAAAACTGTATGATTCACCTGATTTGGGGGATTATTTTCATGGTATAAAATATTATATTTGCTAAAAAATCATTTGGTAAATGAAAGTTTTAAAACGTATCCTTATTGCTATAGCTGGAATTGTGACAATTATACTAGCTGCTGCTCTGGTAATGCCAAAGAAATATGAAGTACAGCGATCTGTAGTGATTAATGCTTCATCGTCTGTAGTGGTGCAACAATTAGCCATGTTTCAAAATTTCAAGGAATGGTCCCCCTGGTCTGCACTTGACCCTGACATGGAAACTCAAATTACTGGACAGGATGGAAAGGTAGGGGCCATCTACTCCTGGACTGGTAATAAAGATGTTGGCTCAGGTAGTATGAAGATAATCCAGCAGACCGCAGACAGGATAGATATAGACCTGGCTTTTCTGGAACCATGGGAATCCTCCGCCAAAACATATTTTACCTGGGCTGAAAAGGGCGGTGTTGTGGAAGTGGTGTGGGGAATGAGCGGTTCCAATCCAATCCCCATGAATTTATTTTTGAATATGGATAAAATGATCGGACCAGACTATGAAAAAGGATTATCTGCTTTGAAAGCAAGATGTGAGTCTTTAAAAATGCGAGGTGATATTGGGAATTAGGGGAAGCGTAATGATGTTGTTAGAAACGTGCAAAGAGTCCTTGCCATTTTTCCATCTTTTGTACTGTCCGGTCGGGTGGTACTTTGTATTTTTACAAAAAGTACCCAAAAAAATTAAGAAAAAAACTTCCAAACCATTCGTGACCTATCGCTCTGGGCCATTGTGGCCTTGACACAACAGCCTGCCTGCATTTTCTGTGGGGCTACCTCTTTTTATTTCTTTATATGCTTTACCATATTGTAATTCTCTGATGCCATGAAGATAAGATCGGACTTTAATTTAATTATTCAAGGGCGACAGCCGGCATCGGTCGGTCATCAAAAAATAACGTCATTTTCTAAATGTTTTTTCTCCGGAAATGGAGGATTACTAATGATGCAATTATTGTCTTTCCACTATTTCTTAGTAATGATCCTTACCGGATCTCCAACCTTCACCTGGTTTCCTTCCAGACAGACCATATTTTGGCCAAAAAGAATTTTTGTTCCCGATTTGCGAAAGGTAGAAAGGGTTTTTAATGGTTCTTTCCCGGTAATGGCGGTTTCCTGATCTATGGTGGTGATGCGGCAGCGGGCACAGGGTCTGGCCAGTCTAAAACGGGCTTGGCCGATCATGATTTCGTCCCAACTATCCTCTTCCCAGGCAGAGGACCCTTTGATGACCAGGTTGGGCCGGAACCGATCCATTTGCACGGGCAGGTCTAATCGATTATTCAGATCTTGCAGGGATGCTTCACTGGTGAGCAAAAATGGAAATCCATCGGATAAGGCGGTTGTATAACCTGGTGCGTATCTGGGATCCACCCAACGATCCACATCCTCTGGCAGGCATACTATTTGGCATTCCTGCCCAATGAAACGGCTAAACCATTGATCCAGCCTGGTATCCAACAGGGCTACTTCATACCAATCGTCCCATAGGTTCACCTTGATTCTGGACTGCTCTGAGGAGGAGTTAAAAGGGATTTGAATAGCATTCTGGGGATCTCTTTTTTCGAAAACCTGGTAATGATCTGCTTCAGGTTTCAGCCCCAGTAAAGCCAGTTTTGGTAGCGTTCTTTGACTGATGAAATTACGGTTCTGGTCTACCAGCATCCATTTTCTATCATGGCGGATACCATTTTTATCTAATTCAGCTGTTTCAAGAGATAAACCAGCAACAGATTTGAGAGGATAAAAATAAATGGCAGATACAACTGATTGAGTCATTTTTCGGTTCTGTTTTTAAAATGGCAACTCCATGCAAAAATTAATGGAATTTTTGACAGAACCTCTTTTTTCAGGATTTTTTTCTCAAAGTAATTAAACTGATTTCTCCCGGACAAAAGAAGCGAATAGGCAAACCTGAAATACCAGCCCCTGAACTGGTATATCCGATCATCTGATCTTCCTGCCATAATCCATAGTATTTATCCTTTTCATGAACCAGTTGAGTTACTACCGGAATGCCTCCCGGCAGGCAGATCTGTCCTCCATGGGTGTGTCCGCACAGATAAAGGTTATATTTATTATAAGCGGCCAGTTTACTTATTTCAGGAGTATGAGCCATTAAAATTTTGAATGTTCCTTCACTTTCGGCTAATGCTTTTTTGCTGTATTGGGTAAAATAGTAATGGGGATCGTCAATGCCGGTTAAGGTTATGGATGCTTGTTGTTTCCCGATAGAAATGCTTTGATTGATCATCAGGTTGAGTCCTGTTTGTCTTAGCGCTTCTACCATATGATGGGAATCATGGTTTCCCAGAACTCCATATACACCATCCGGGGCCTGAAGATGATCTACGATCTTTTTCATTGGCTCAACAATTTGAAGAAACGGACCTTCATTTTCCTTGCGATAATCTCCGGTAAACAGGGCCAGATCATAGCTTAATGTTTTTATCCGTTCCAACAGGATATCTTCCAGTCCAGGTAAGCCGTCAATATGAAGATCAGTAATATGCAGAATCCGGTATTGGTCAAACTCAACGGGAAGGTCATCAAAACTTAATTCAAGATTTCTTACCCGGATGTTTTTGGCATTATTTACTCCTTTTTGGTACAAACGACTGGTTTTCAAGAAGAAAGATACAAAAGGAAGTGCATAATCTACCAGACTTATAGTGCTGATTCGTTTACCCATGCAGGATAGACGGGACTTGCTGCTTTCAATTTTGTTTCTTACCTGAGCCCAATCCTGCAGATGATCTACCTGCTCTTTAACATCGTCCAGTTTCATATTTTTAATAATTATCTTTCTATTTCTTACAATATTACATGAATTCATATAAAATGTTAGGACTGAAAATGCTTTAGTTAGGTTTCCTTAAAGCTGAAAATGTGATAAAAATTAATCAAATGGTAATTTAACCACCTGTTGATAACTTATTTTAATCAAACCCTACCTAAACAAGTTCCGTAAAAGTTCAATAAAATCCAAAATAAATTTGCACAAGTCCAATGGGTAACGAACGCAATATCTGGTATTTTGAGAATGTGGATCTTTTTGAATTATTTTGCCCCCACAAAGTCCCTTCTATGAAAGACAGGCATGTTTTTCATTACTACAAAAAGGATCAATACATTTACTTTGAAAGTGAACCTTCAAGGTATCTTTACCTGGTAGCCAATGGAAGGGTGAAGATCGGCAGCTATTCAGAAGATGGGAAGGAGGTAGTCAAGGCGATTCTTTCTTCTGGGGAAATATTTGGAGAAATGGCGCTGGTAGGTGAAACTACCAGGAGTGATTTTGCCCAGGCCCTGGATTCGGATACTTCTATTTGTCCTATGACCATAGAAGATATGCATGAATTAATGTATAAAAGCCGTACCCTGAATTTAACCATATTCAAGTTGATTGGGCTGAGGATACAAAAACTGGAAAGGAAAGTGGAATCCCTGGTCTTTAAGGATGCCAGAACCCGCATAGTGGAATTTATCCGGGACCAGGCCCGGGAAAAAGGTAAAAAAGTGGGTTTTGAAACCATGATAAAGAATTATTTGACCCATAAGGATATCGCCAGCCTTACCGGCACTTCAAGGCAAACGGTGACCACCATATTAAATGAATTGAAGGAAAAGAATATTATCACATTTAACCGCCGCAGAATGCTGATCAGAGATCTTACTTTGTTGAAATGAATTGGGCTAGTTCTGGATGTCTCAGCACATCCTCCAGGTCATCTACATCAGATAAAACCGGAAGCCGGGACCAGGTAAGCTGATGTTTTCTTAATGTTTCTTCAGTCTGTTTGTAGACCTGATCATGACTCCAGGTTCGGTTCAAAAAAAGAAAATCATGCATTTTTTTTAATCCGATTAAGTAGTAGCCTCCATCAGCAGCAGGTCCAAGTACCACATCGGATTGATCCAGGTGTCGGAAAGCTGCTTCAAGCAGGGGTGCCGAAAGTTCAAAGATATCACTTCCCACCAGACAAATTTTATGATATCCTAAAGCAAATCCTTGGTCAAAGGCATGGAACATTTTCTGACCCAAATCCTGTCCCTGTTGCAGCTTTTTGAGGTAGCGCTTATTATCCCATGGATCATTCCGATCGATAAAATGACTGTAAAAAACAGCTTTATCTTTCTGTACTAATTCAGCGGTCTGATGGGTATGATTTAAAAGCTCCTGATAGATCCTGTAAGCGGTTTCATCATTGGTTTGAGCAGCTATCCTTGTTTTGACCTGACCAGGCAAGGGGTTTTTAATAAACAGGATCAGTAAACTTTTATACCACGGATCAGCCATTTGGACCAGCTTTTATTATAAGTATGTACACTGTCGGTGGGTTGATTTTCCTGATTAATCACCTGGTAGCCGTCGTTTTTCCATTGGAAAATGCCCCCATATATATTATAAACCTGGCTATAGCCCATAGCCAGTAATTTTTCTCCTATTTTTTCACTTCTGTAGCCTACCGAGCAGTATACAATGATCTTTTTGTCTTTGGAGATATGACGGACATCTTTTTTGGAAAAATGGTCGTAATCAATGAATTGGGCTCCGGCAATTTTACTCACCCTGTATTCCGGACGGGAACGAATATCCAATATGACCAATTCCTCAGACTCTGTTATCATATCCTCAAGCTGAGCCGGTTGGATCAAAGGCACCGTATGATTATAAAGGCTTTCCAGTTTTTCATCAAAGCTTTTCTGTCCGCAAGCAGGCATAATATTAATTATCAGCAATACATATAATCCAGTAATTAAAGACCTCATATCAACAAAGATAAAGCAATCCATAAACAAAATGTGTCGGATTGATGACTTATCCGGGGACACTAAATATATTAAAGCCAAAACCATTCCGGAATCCTGATTGTTTAAACAGGAATCCTGCTTCATTAATTATTCAGATTAGCTGGATTCCATTATCTTTGATTACATGGGGAAATTTACACATTTAGATCAAAAAGGTCAACCTGCCATGGTAAATGTAGGAGAAAAACAGCCTACGCACCGAATGGCATGGGCCAGGTCTCTGGTTATATTACCGGTAGATTTACTGGATCAGCTTAAAGATCAGGAATTATGGTTGCCAAAAGGTCCTGTGTTTCAAACGGCCATCATTGCCGGCACCATGGCTGCCAAAAAAACGGGTGAATTAATTCCGTTATGTCATCCTGTAGGCTTGGAAGACTGTAAATTTAATATTGAGATCAATCCTGAACGGGAGGTAGTGATAGATTGCCAGGTATCGGTAAATGCAAAAACCGGCGTGGAAATGGAAGCACTCACAGGTGCTTCAGTAGCTGCTTTGACTATATATGATATGTGTAAAGGATTTTCTCATAATATAATGATCAAAGAAACTAAACTGATGGAAAAAACCGGAGGTAAAAATGATTTCAGGCGCTGAAAAACATCAAAAACACGTTCCGTTAACCAGAATCAAAGGTGTTTTTGGCCGGAACGAGGTAAGCATATTGGGCACCCCCTGTAGCCATATTCAGCAGCTGGTAAATAGAATAACGACCAGGTTGTCAGCTCGGCACAGGTTGGCTTATATTGATGCTGACCATAAAGCCAGGCAACAAGATTTGCCACAGATGCTTGGACAGGGAGGATCATGTCAGATCACAGATAAAATAGATCATTATCAGGTGAGCCTTGGGCAACCTGATCCATTTCAACTGAAAACTTTGCTTCATGCCTATGATATGATCCTGGTCAATGGCAATCATTTTGAAGCTTCTGCTCAGGTGGTAGTGATTGATCCGCGAAAATCACTGGAAAAGAAATTGCATAAGCTGACCAATGTACAATTGATCTTATTAGCAGAAGAAATCAAGGAAATACCAGCTTACCTGCAGAACCATCTGGGGGAATCATTGGCTTCTGTACCCGTATTGAGGATTGAACAGGAAGAAAAGCTATTGGAATGGCTGATGAAATGGTATGACTCAAAAAGAGCGGAAGTTAAGGGGCTGGTTCTGGCCGGAGGTAAAAGCCTGCGTATGCAAAAAGATAAAGGCTTGCTTAATTATCATGGAAAACCTCAACGCGAATACACATATGATATAGTCGCCCCATTTTGTCAGGAAACCTATATCTCCTGTCGTCCCGATCAGCTGGATCAGTTCAATCCATCCTATCCCGGGCTGGCTGATACATTCACTGAACTTGGACCTTTAGGCGCAGTTTTATCCGCCTTCAGAAGGGATCCTGAGGCTGCCTGGTTGATTGTAGCTTCAGATTTACCTCTCTTATCAGCCAGGTCCATAGAAGATTTGGTCCGGCAGCGTAATCCTGCCGCAGCTGCAACTGCCTTCAGGCAGTTGGATACTGGTTTTCCTGAGCCATTGATTGCTATCTGGGAGCCTAAGAGTTATCTTACTGCTTTGCAATTCTTGGGCTTAGGCTACAGCTGCCCCCGCAAAATTCTGATTAATTCGGACTGTAAAATCATTGATCCTCCTGATCCTATGGAATTAAAAAATGTAAATGATCAGGAAGCATACCAGAATGTAAAAAAGATGATTCAAAATCGTGGCTCCTCCGTTTGATCATAAAATCCTGTGATTCCTTATTATGTATAAAAAATATCCGTATTATACAGATATCATTGAGCCATTTTTCTGATTTTGTGCTAGATAAAATGATCAAAAGTTGGCCGGTGATCTTTTTTTTATGTAAGAAAATCCTATGATTCCCACTTTTTTGGGGCAAATGTGGTAAACCAGACAACCAAAAAGAGTTTCTGGATTTTTTAATCGATAAAACAAACCAGTTGATCTAAATAATCCATTTACTGGTTGGCCAGGATATCTAAACCCATCCTAAACTTACATGGCGTTGGCTTGAACTGAATCCTGCTGTTGGAATTGTATAATATTATATAACTTTATTGCAATTATTAAGTAAATAAAAATAATAATAAATTTATGGAGACAGCAGCACGTACTAAACCAATTGTAACTGAGTACATTAAAGAATTTGCCCGACAGATTGAAGGTATATTCGTGGATTATAATGACTACAAATTTGCCGTTATCGTTCCACTGATAGACAGTAAACGGATTCAAAGGGTATTTGGCATCATAGATGAAAAGTTTCACAGAATAGAGTTTCGTTCTATGGTTTGTAAAAAAGAACAGGCCGATTTTTCAGAATTGATGGAGCAGCAAAAGGAATTTATTTATTCCAAGTTCTTGAAAGAAGAAGAAAATGTGATGATCTCGGCTTCTCTGGAAATTGAAAATGCAGAATTTGATCTTTTAAGGAAAGTGATCATGGAAGTAGCCGAATATGCTGATGTTTGGGAAAAGAAATTTACCGGACAGGATATCTACTAAACTCCCCTGAGGTTATACAAATTTTATTTAATAAGAGGTTGTCTTGACTGGTTCTTCAGGTTAAGACAACCTCTGATTTGTTAAAAGGGGAAGAAAACGATCTTTTTGGTGATGAAAAAGGATTCCTCAAAAAACTCCTTCAGATCAATTACCTGGTAAGCTCGTTTTACCTGGTTTAGTTCCTTTTCCAGATCTCCACCTTTCAGATAAAGGATGCCATTGGAAAAAGCTTTATGTGGATCCTGCTCGATCTTGTCTTTAACCCAATGGTAGAATGGCCTCATTTGGGTAACAGCCCGGCTTACTACATAATGATAGGTACCTTTCACTTTTTCGGCCCTATCCTGAATGGCCGTGACATTTTTCAGTTTCAAAGTTTCTGCCACCTCGTTGACCACTTTGATCTTCTTGCCAATTGAATCCACTAACACAAACCTGGTGTGAGGGAATAATATGGCCAGCGGAATTCCGGGAAAACCGCCTCCAGTGCCTACGTCCAGGACCTTGTGGCCAGCTTCAAAGCTGACAAACCGGGCCAGGGACAGTGAGTGAAGCACATGATGCAGATAAAAACTATCCATATCCTTGCGGGAGATCAGGTTAATCTTTTGATTCCAGTGCTGATACAATGGTTGTAGCTGAAGCATCTGTTCTTTTTGCTGCTGGTTTAAATCCGGAAAATATTTAAAAATAATATCAGCCTCAGCCAAGATTTTTGGATTTAAATATGGTCTTCTTTGCCTTTGACCAGGTCATACATAAGTTCACGTGCCCGGTGGAGCTGGGCTTTGATGGTACCCAAAGGCGCATCAAGCTCCTGGGCAATTTCCTCGTAAGATAATTCACTAAAATAGCGCAGCTTGACCAGTTTTTGATATTTAGGAGGTAACTTGGTGACAAACAGCCTGATCAATTCAATTTTTTGACTTTTGATAGTCTCTTCCTGTGGGTTCAGGTTTTCATCCTGAACGTCTATACTGACCGCCTCTCCATTATCATCGGTGTAGGAGGTGTTCAGACTCATGGTTTCCAGCTTTTTCTTACGGATAAAGTCAATGGAATTGTTGGTGGCAATACGGAAAAGCCAGGTACTGAAGGTGTAATCCTTTTTAAAGCGTTTCAGGTTCTTAAAAGCCTTGGCAAAGGCTTCTATAGTCAGATCTTCTGCATCATCCACATTCCTTACCATTTTAAGGATCATGTGATAAACCGGCTTTTTGTACCTTTTCATCAGCTCAGCATAGGCCTGCTCATCGTTTTGCAAGGTAGCCAGATCAATTAACCTGAAATCTTCTAAGGCCTTATCAGAAAAGTTTTTGTTTAATTCCATTTAATTTTTTTTGTAAACAATGCTGAAACACCTATGGTGATTAAATAAATCATGTAGAGCAAATCCATTAATGGAATGGTCCATATATTTAATTTGTCAGCTAATTTCTTTGAAGCTAAGTTAAATAAAATCAACAGCACCAAGATTCTCAATAAATAACCTCCAAAAACAAAGTATAGTTCATAGCCTGCCAAAATTAAAATCACAAAAGAAATCCATTGCAGGGCCCGGGCCAGGCTGTATAACCCTATCCTACGCTTATCCCTTTTTCTGTATAATTTACCCACAGAAAGATGCCTCTTTTTCTGCCGGAAATAATCTTTCCATGAGGTTTTAGGATAAGAATATACTAAGGCATCCGGTCCGATGGCCACTCCCGTATTTCCCTGATACGCATGGGCATTGATGAACAGGTCATCGTCTCCTCCAGTCACTTTTAAGTGCTTGTTGAAGCCTTTTTTCTCCAGAAAAAGGGCCTTGCGGTAAGACAGGTTCCTGCCCACACCCATATAGGGATTTCCTCCTATTGCTTCACCAAGGTATTGTATCCCAGTGAATAACGTTTCAAATGCAATAAACTTATTAAGTAACCCTTTCTTTTTTTGATAAGGAGAATATCCCAATATAATTTGGTCATTCTCCCGGTAGGCCTGAGCCATACTTCGGATCCAATGCTTGGTGGCCGGATAGCAATCCGCATCAGTCAATAGGATAATATCATTTTTAGCCGCTCTGATCCCTAAAGTAACACCATACTTTTTGCCATTTACATGAGGCGGGATATCTTCCACTGTTACCACTTTAAGGTGCTTTACCTTGTCCTTTTCTTCTCTCAAATAATCGTATGATTCATCACTGGACTGGTCATCCACGATAATGATCTCAAAGTCCGGATACTCCTGCTGGTATAATTGAGGCAATAAGATTTTCAGGTTATCAAGCTCATTTCTGGCACAAACCACCAGTGAGACAGGAGGGTGATGATCCGGATTCTCCTGAGTTGGTTTAGCCTGGGAAAGCAAAAAGATATAGCGGAACAAATAAGCCAGCATTATGCCAAGAGTGGCAATAAATATATAAAATATTATAGAAAGTAACATAGCCCGATTGTTTTTAAGTGCCTCAAAACTAAATTGAAATTTTTACAAATAGAATTATTTATAAGCTATAAAAAATTATTTTTGCATCGAAATGCCTCATAATGAAATTTGAAATTAAGGGAAAAGATGTTCAAAGTAAAGCCCGGGCCGGCAAGATTTTTACCGATCATGGTACCATAGAAACGCCTATTTTTATGCCGGTTGGCACCCTGGGTTCAGTGAAAGCCGTACATCAGCGGGAATTAAAAGAAGATATCAGGGCTGAAATTATCTTAGGTAATACCTATCATCTGTATATGCGACCGGGAATGGAATCGATGCAGAAAGCCGGGGGGCTTCACCAGTTTATGCATTGGGATGGCCCTGTTTTAACTGATAGCGGAGGTTACCAGGTGTATTCTCTGGCAGAGAAAAGGAAGATCAGGGAAGAAGGTGTTCATTTTCAATCGCATATTGACGGATCCCGTCACTTTTTCAGCCCTGAGCATGTAGTGGATATTCAGCGGCAGATCGGTTCGGATATTATGATGGTGTTGGATGAATGTACACCCTATCCCTGCCAGTACGACTATGCCAGGGATTCGATGGCTTTGACCCACCGCTGGGCCAGAAGATGCTGTGACCATTTTGATCAGACTGCCCCCCTTTATGGTCATGCTCAAACCTTGTTCCCTATTGTTCAGGGAAGTGTGTACAAAGATCTCAGACAGGAATCGGCTCATCAAATTGCCTCTTTAGAGCGGGATGGAAATGCAATAGGAGGACTTTCTGTGGGTGAACCAGCCGAATTAATGTATGAGATGACAGACCTGGTTTGTGCAATATTGCCAGAAGATAAGCCCCGCTACCTGATGGGGGTAGGCACTCCTGCCAACCTGCTGGAAAATATGGCTCTGGGGGTGGATATGTTTGATTGTGTGATGCCGACCAGGAATGCCCGCAATGGAATGTTGTTTACCAGCCAGGGGATTATTAATATAAGGAATGAAAAATGGAAAGATGATTTCGAACCTATCGATACCGGATTGCCGGGATATGTCAGCAATTATTATTCTAAAGCCTATTTAAGGCATCTGATCATGAATAAAGAGATACTGGGAGCTCAGATTGCCAGCGTACACAACTTATCTTTTTATTTGTGGTTAGTTAAAAAAGCCAGACTTCAAATATTAGATGGCACTTTTATTGATTGGAAAAATAAGGTAATTAATCAATTTTCCCGGCGTTTGTAGATATAGATGAAAATACTGGACCGATACATATTAAAGAAATTTTTAAGTTCCTATGTTTTTGTAGTGACAATCATTGTTTCGGTGGTTTGTATCATTGATATGACCGAAAAGAATGAAAAATTTATCCGAAATAACCTGGAGGCGGGGCAGATCCTGGGATATTACCTGGATTATTTCCCCTACATTGCTAATATGATTTCTCCTATTACCGTATTTATAGCCACTGTATTCGTAACAGCTAAAATGGCTTCTCATACAGAGATCATCGCCATGTTGAGCAACGGCATGAGTTTTCGCCGCTTAATGTTGCCTTACCTGATAGGTTCAATAATGATAGGTGGTGTCAGCTTTTATATGACTGGTTGGGTCATTCCCAATTCCAATAAGTCCAGGGTGGCTTTTGAAGTACAATATTTTGAAAAACCCTATTATTTTGACGACCGGGATATTCATATAAAAGTAGCTCCGGAAGTGTATTTGTATATGGAAAGCTATCAAAACCGGTCCAATGTAGGTTACAAATTTACCCTGGAAAAAATTGTAGGAACCGAATTAAGGGAAAAGCTGTCGGCCCAATCCATTCAATGGGATGACGAAGCTGAAAGCTGGAAATTGCGCAACTGGAAGCGTCGGGTGTTTGCCGGGTTTAATGAAGAAGTGTTTTTTGGAAACGAACTGGATACCACCCTCAATATCCACCCCAAGGATTTTGCCAACAACTACAGGTTATATGAAACCTTTACCATTGATGAATTGAATCAATACATCCGGGAGTTGAAAACCAGGGGGGCTGATGATATAGAAATGTACCTGATCGAAAAGTATATACGATTTACTTCTCCTTTTACTGTCATCATTTTAACTTTTATCGGTTTGATAGTTTCTGCCCGTAAAGCCAGGGGAGGAGCCGGTTTTCAGATAGCTCTGGGATTTCTGATTGCTTTCATTTACATCATATTTTTTGTCTTTACCCGAAGTATCGCGGAAGTAGGTGCAATGGATCCGGCTTTGGCCGTTTGGATTCCAAATTTTATATTTGCCGGTGTCGGTATTTTGATGTATAACACCATTCCCCGCTAATGTCTGAACAAAAAGATTTTTTTCATCTGCATTTCCTGGTTTTTCTTTGGGGATTTACTGCCATTTTGGGACTTCTTATTACAATTCCGGCGGTAGAGATCGTTTTTTATCGAACATTACTGGCTTTTCTTGGTCTGGCGATATTGCTCAAATTCAATCACCTCAGCTTCAGGCTGCCATTTTCTGCGATTTTGAAGATATTTGCTACCGGTTTAATTATTGCGGCCCACTGGATCCTCTTTTTTGCGGCTGCCCGGGTAGCCACTGCTTCTGTTTGCCTGGCCGGTTTGGCCACTACTTCTTTCTGGACCAGTATCCTGGAGCCGCTGATGACCAACAGAAAGATCAAATGGTATGAATTGTCTTTGGGATTATTAGTGATTGTGGGTTTGTACATCATTTTCAGGTTTGAGTTTAACCACGCCCTGGGATTGGTTATGGCCCTTGGTTCTGCCTTGCTGGCGGCTTTATTTACAGTGATCAATGGAAAATTTATCCGCAGATTTCATCACCATACCATTACTTTTTACGAAATGATCGGGGCTTTCACTGCTACAGCCTTGTTTTTGCCGGTTTATAAGCGTCTGCTTACGCCTGATGGTATCATCAACCTGACTCCCACCGGGATGGATTGGTTTTATCTGGCTATTCTGGCCTTCGTGTGTACAGTATATGCCTATTCTGCTTCAGTGGAACTAATGCAAAGGATCTCCGCCTTCGCTATCAACTTGACTGTAAACCTGGAACCAGTCTATGGAATTATATTGGCGGTGATCATTTTTGGGGAAAAAGAAAAAATGGATCCTGGTTTTTACCTGGGGACTTTTATTATCCTTTTAGCTGTTTTGAGCTATCCTGTCATTAACCGTATCAATCGGAGAAGGGCCCTGAAAGTAGATAATTTAAGATAAAAATGAATAGATAAGAGCGGCAAACGAGATTCGAACTCGCGACCCTCAGCTTGGGAAGCTGATGCTCTACCAACTGAGCTACTGCCGCTTTTTGGTGATACCTTGATTTTTTGCAACTACGAAGTAAAAGTACACAGAAATGCTTAATTAATATAATTCCTGCATACTTATATTTACATGCTAATTCCCAAAATGATGAATTTATTCCCAATGCGGGACAATCTTGTTCAAATATTTGTATTTAAGCTATTATTTATTGCATAATATTGATTTTTTTAATTGTGTAACAGGTTGATTGGTAATCAATTGTTGAAATAATATAAAAAAATAATGGAATAGTGTTATTTTATGGAATGGCATTTGTATTAGTGATATCATATAAATCAGTACAAAAATTATTAACATGACAGCCAATTTAGATAATCACCCTAGCGCAACAGAAAAAAACGGTTTAATGGTGTATGACTGGATTATTAAATATTTGCCTCCGTTGACCTGGAATATTTTATCCATCAATTTAGGTGAGTTCCTGCTTGAAAAGCATATTAATCCTTTACAGATCGATGAGAATACTGTTTTCGATCAATCAGTGTTGAATAAAGTGGACTTTTTCCTGAGAGATCAGTACAATGTTTCCCTTTTTAAGGATGGTCCATTGGGCTGACTTTCTGCACAGGAGCTAAAGAAATAAACCAAAGCTCCCTTATTTCTGTCGGTTTCCCTGTACAAGGTCCTGGTAATTTTTAAACAGGTGTATATTAATTTCATAGTGATGTGTTTTTAGGGTCTAATTTTTCAAATTGAAACATGAGTTTAACTCATGTTTCTCTATTTTAAGACCACCTGCCATTGTTCTTCATTTAGTTAAAAAGATTAGCATATTTGTATATTTAGAATATATTTGTTGATCAAACGTTTCAAACCAGATGAAAAAAATACTATTCCTTTTTATGATTTTGTTCAGCTTTTCTGCCAGGGGACAGGTATATGAATTATTTGAAGCCAGGCAGTTTGAAGGGGGTCATGGCCAGTTAAACTACCGGATCTTGCCACCTCCGGAAAGTTCAGGACAGAACCAGCGTTTTCCTTTGCTGATCTTTTTACATGGATCAGGTGAAAGAGGCAGTGATAATGAAAAACAGTTGGTACATGTGGCCCATAAGTTCGTTGAGCCCAACATCAGGACGAAATATCCTGCTTTTGTCATTTTCCCTCAGTGTCCTCAGGATCAGCGATGGTCCTCTTATCGGAATGGGGTGCCCCTGGAACAACAGCCAGATGATGAAATCAGCCAACCAGCTGCTCTGGTAATGCAACTAGTGGATCAGTTAACAGAAAACTATCCCATAGATCAGGATAGAATATATATAGCGGGCTTATCAATGGGAGGTTTTGGAACCTGGGATTTGATCAGCCGTTTTCCTCAAAAATTTGCCGCTGCCGTACCAGTTTGTGGGGGTGGAAATCTCAGGGTAATAGAAAAAGCTAAACAAATGCCTGTTTGGGCAGCTCATGGTTCTGATGATGCCACAGTTCCCGTCACAATGACCAGGGAGATGATTGATGCCCTAAGGAAAGCCGGGGCTACCCCCATTTATACCGAATTCAGAGGCGTAGGCCATAATAGCTGGGACCCATTGTTTGTGGAAAACCCATTGATATTTGACTGGATGTTTGCTCAAAAAAGAAAATAATTTGTTCTTAAAGCTTATAAATCATGAAAATTAAACGATTCAATTTTCTTGTTTTCCTCATAGTTGTGGTATTGCCTGTAGGCTGCCAAAATGAAGCAGAACAAGATGACCTGGCTGGTAGCCGCCCTAATATATTATTTGCCATTGCTGATGATGCTTCCTTTCCCCATTTTGGAGCCTATGGGTGCGACTGGGTAAAGACTCCGGCTTTTGACCGGGTGGCAGAACAAGGAATTTTGTTCATGAATGCATATACTCCTAATGCCAAATGTGCTCCTTCACGAGCAGCTATACTAACCGGCAGAAATTCCTGGCAATTGGAAGAAGCGGGTAATCACTGGCCCTACTTTCCGGATAAATTTACCACATTTGCTGAAGTATTGGGTGAAAATGGTTATCATGTTGGCTATACTACCAAAGGTTTTGCTCCCGGCATTGTAGGAGAAGTAAATGGTAAAAAACGCCAACTAACCGGTAGACAATACAATGCCCGAACACTGGAACCTCCCACTCCATACATATCCACCTCTGATTACACCGCTAATTTTGAGGATTTTCTAAGTGAACGCCCGGAAAACACACCTTTTATGTTTTGGTATGGCAGTATAGAACCCCATCGCCGCTATGAGTTTCAATCTGGTATCAAATTGGGAAACAAAAGACCGGAGGAAATAGATAAGGTGCCCGATTTCTGGCCTGATGTAGATTCTGTAAGGTTGGATATGCTAGATTATGCCTTTGAGATTGAATATTTTGACCAGCATTTGCAGAATATGTTGACCATACTGGATCAAAAAGGTGAATTGGAAAACACCCTGGTAGTTGTAACTTCAGATAATGGCATGCCATTTCCCCGGGTCAAAGGCCAGGCCTATGAAATGTCCAATCATTTGCCCCTGGCTATTATGTGGCCTAATGGCATCAATAATCCCGGGCGAAAAGTAGAAGATTTTGTCAGCTTCATTGATTTTGCCCCTACTTTTTTAGAATTGGCCGGAATAAATGAAAAGGAAAACCGGATGGAACCCATTACCGGCAAAACTTTGATCCCACTCCTGGCCAGCGAAAAAGAAGGGAAAGTTACAACAGAAAGAAATTTCGTTTTGATAGGAAAAGAGCGTCATGACATAGGGCGACCGCACGACTGGGGATATCCTATCCGGGGAATCGTCACTGATGAGTACCTATTTATTAAAAATTATGAACCCGATCGCTGGCCGGCCGGAAACCCTGAAACTGGTTATTTAAATACAGATGGTGGTGCCACCAAAACCTATATTCTGAATGCACGCCGTAGTGGAAGGGATTCATCCTATTGGCAACTGAATTTTGGTAAAAGAATGGGAGAGGAATTGTATCAGGTTTCCCGGGATCCTGATTGTGTGGAAAACCTGGCACTGCATCCTGAATTTCAGGATATTAAAAAGCAATTGGAAGAGCAGATGATCGGACTGTTAAAAGAGCAGGGCGATCCCAGGATGTTTGGTAAAGGTGCGGTTTTTGATGAATATGCCTATGCCAATAAAAGTGGCCGGGGATTTTATCAGAAATATATGGATGGTGACACTACGCTGAACTGGGGCTGGGTGAATGACAGTGATTTTGAAAAAGAACCTGTAAGTCAATAAAAAAATGGCCCGGAGCTTGATTCGGGCCATTTGGTATTCCAAATTATTAATTTGTTTTAGCCGTAGAACGCGCCTCTTCTGCTTTCTTTTGGGAAATGTCAAAATTTTCCGGATCCATCTCGTAAGCTTTTTCATAATGGGTGATGGCTTTATCATACTCTTTTACAGCCATATAATAATCACCCATAGAATCAAATGGATTGGCAGAATCAGGAGCCAGTTTCATATAACGGTTGAAGGCCTGATGTGCTTCATCAAAATCCTCTTGATTCATATGAATATACCCAAGCATGTTATAAGCCGGGGCAAAATCTTCATCGCTACCCACCATATTTTGAAGTAAATCCTTGGCTTTATCGATATTGTCTTGATTAAAATAATTTTGAACCAGGCCCATACTGATAAATTGAGCATCAGGATGCATCTGGTGAAGCTGTTCAAGTGAAGCCAGACCTGATTGGTCATTCTCCTGTAACTGGAGGGATTTGATAAATATTTGCTCAGACTCAGTTAGTTCATTAGCATTTTGCAGGGCCTTTTGATACATAGCCTGGATTTTCTCCTTTTCCTTTTCAGCATCCATCATCCAGGCTTTCATAGCCATCGCCATGGAAAAGTCCTGGTCAAGTCTGAGGGCTTGATCAAGTAATTGATTGGCCTGGTTAAATTTCAATTTCATAGCAGATTCTAAAGCATTTTTAAACTCCTTCTTGGCTTGATCCGAGTCTGAAGAAAGGGGAAAAGATCCTAAAGCTGAATCCTGAGCCATACTGACCAGCCCGAATCCCAGGCTTAAAATCATAATAAAGAAAATTCTAAGGTTTTTCATGATGTTTAATTTTAAATGGTGTACGATTAAAAATCCAGCCTGGACTGGTTATTGGTTTTGGTAATATGTATAAAGTAAAACCAGGATTAAATTAATTTTAATATGGTAAGTGGATAATTCAGGTTCTTGAACATTTTTTAAAATAACTATGGCTGGGTAAAATAATAAACTAAAAAAGCTGGTTTTAAAAATGCTGTTTGAACATCTTATAAAGATAAGAAATAAATTACTTAAAAAATGGTATAATAAAAAATAATTTTTTGTATGGCCGGAAATTTAATATAGCAATTTTATGTCGACCAGGTATTTTATATCATTTAATATTTGTTCTTCTTTGACAGCAATTCTGATACCTCTACCTTCGACATATTTACGGGCATTTTCCAGTTCCTTTTTTATAGTTGGAGAAACCTGGCTGGCCAGAATCTGATCTGTAGCCTTCTGTCCAAAAACAAAAGCTACCTTGAAATAGCCATCTCTGGGCAGCAGGTAAATAATTGCCCGTTTCTTATCCCTGAGACTATAGCTCCAGCCGTATTTTTTCCCGGGGTAACTCCATTTATCCTTCGCCCCAGGATATTTTTCACAGACGTAATGTTCAAGTATCTGCCACCAGCTTATACTGGCGGCTCCTAATGCCTGCTTCAGGTCCTCAGTTTGAGGTGGACAGGATTTATCGGTGAAAATGCTTATATCCATTTCATTAAGTTAAAAAAGAGTTCTCAGCTTTTATCTTTGAGCCATTGATAAAAATCGAGCTGGGCCCTTATTTTAGCAGGCCCGTTTGAGCTTTTAATAACCTGGTTATTTAATTCGCCATCCAGTATCCGGGCTTTGGTATTATCATTTAATTGCAATTCCAGCAGTTTCATGATCTCCGATTTCACTTCAGGGTCAAGAATGGGAAACCCCACTTCTATACGGCTGTATAAATTCCTCTTCATCCAGTCTGCCGAAGATAAATACAATTCCGGATCGTCATGATTATTAAACAGAAAGATCCTGGCATGTTCCAGGAAATGATCCACCAGCCTGAACACCCTGATATTTTCGCTTAGCTGAGGTATACCTGGCACCAGGCAGCATATTCCTCTGACCAACAAATTTATTTTCACGCCCTCCTGGCTGGCCTGGTAAAGCTTATCGATCATTATACGGTCTTCCAGGTTATTTACTTTCACCAGCATGTAACCTTCCTTCCCCTGTTGAACCCAGGAAATTTCCCTTTCGATCATTTGAATAAGCCTTTCCTGAAGGTTAAACTGGCTCACTAACAGGGTTTTAAATTCTGGGGTTTTTTTTGGGTTTTTCAGATGTTTAAATACCTGATCCAGTTCCTTTGTCAATAATTTATTAGCTGTAAACAAACCATGATCGGCATAAATACGGGCAGTGCGTTCATTAAAATTGCCAGTGCCTAAAAAGGCAAACAGGGTTTTCTTTCCTTTATTGTTTTTACGTTTAATCAAAGCCACCTTGGCATGTACTTTAAGGCCGGGAATACTATAAATGATCCTGATCCCTGCTTCTTTCATTTTGCCAGCCCATTTCAGGTTGTTTTCTTCATCAAAACGGGCTTTAACTTCTACAAACACAGTGACTTTCTTACCATTACGGGCCGCGCTGATCAAGGCATTTACAATCAGTGATTCTGCTGCCAACCGGTAAAAGGTTGCTTTAATTTCCGTGACAAAAGGATCAATGGCTGCCTCATTAAAAAATCTTAAGGTATAATCATAAGAATGATAGGGAAAATGCAGGATCAGATCCTTTTGAATAATGGATTCGAATATGGATTTGTCCGTCTCCAGGTCTTTTTTGATGATCGGTTCAAACTTCAGTGGATTAGGTGTTTTCAGGGGGTTTGGCAGGGAAATCAAATCATTCAGATTGTGATACCTGCCCCCGGGAATCAGATCTTCCTGGTCCAGATCAAAGGTATTGACCAGGTATCCCAGAAAATCTTCAGGGATGTCGCTGTCATATAAAAATCTGGATGCCGGTCCGATATTTCGGTTCTTTAATTGTTTTTTGATCTTTTTTACCAGGTCTCCGGTATATTCATCATCAATATAAAGGTCTGCGTCACGGTTCAGTTTTATACTATAACAACCTTTGACCTCATAGCCGGGAAACACCAGGTGCAGATTCCTTCGGATCACATCGTCCAGAAAAATAAAGTAGTGCTTTCCTTTGGCTTCAGGCAGGGGTAAAAACCGGGGAAGCTGGTGGGAAGGAATGTTGAGATGGGCCATGATGGGTTCGGAATCGGTTTCAGAGCCTTTGGAAGTAAGCTGGATAGCAAAGTAAAGCGCTCCATTTTCCAGGAAAGGGGAGCGGCTGCCGGGTGCACTCATGATGATAGGCTGCAGGTATGACAACACTCTGCTTCTGAAATAATTGTAGATCAAAGACTCATGTCCGGGCAGGATCGGTTCATCCTGGTATAGATAAACTCCTTGTATCTTCAATGCAGGCATGATGCTGTTTTGAAAAATACTGCCAAATTCGTTTTGCTGGTTGCTGACCTTTTGTCTGATCTGATCCAGCAACTGCCTGGGATCCTGCCCCAACTTTTTATTGATCTTTTTTTTGTCAATTTCTATGATCCGGCGGATATCAGCAATCCGGACCCGGTAAAACTCATCAAGATTGGAAGAGTAGATGGAAAGAAACTTGATCCGGTCATACAAAGGCAACTCGATATCAGTGGCTTCCTCCAGTACCCGGTGATTAAAAGAAAGCCAGCTGAGGTCACGATCAAAATAAGGATTATTTGTTTTCATTATTGAAAATTTATGGCATTTTGATGTTATGAGATTAAATAGTTATCACTCCCTGAAGATAGGTAACTGCTTCACCACCGATTAAGACTCTTTGATCCCTCAGGCGGCAGCTTATTTCTCCACCTCGGACAGAAAGTTGTAGTGCAGATAGTTCCTGCTTTTTGAGTGCTTTAGCCCAATAGGGAATAAGCGTGCAATGGGCGGATCCTGTTACCGGATCTTCATTGATGCCGGCCCGTGGGGCAAAAAAACGGGATACAAAATCAACATTTTCTCCCGGAGCTGTAATTATGATACCCACGGCATCCAATTGTGACAGTTTGGCAAAATCTGGCTTGATCTTTAAGATCTGTGCTTCATCCTGATACCTTACCAGGTAATCCCGGGATTTTAATACCTCTGAAGGAACCAGGCCAAGGGCTTCAATCAGAAGGGGATGATCATCAGTGGGTTCAGGAGGTCTGGCAGGGAAATCCAGCCATAACCAACCTGCTTCTTTCTGTACTTTCAATGTTCCGCTTTGGGATGAAAAAATAATTTCATCCCTTTGATGATCCAGGAACTGAAAAATTACATGAGCCGAGGCAAGGGTGGCATGACCGCACAGATCTACCTCCATTAATGGTGTAAACCACCTGATCTGGTACTGGTCCTTTTCTCTTACCAGGAATGCCGTTTCAGAAAGGTTGTTTTCAGCCGCAATTTTTTGCATGATATCAGTGTCTAACCAACTATCTAAAGGGCAAACGGCGGCAGGATTGCCGGCAAATACTTTGGAAGCAAACGCATCCACCTGGTAAATATTGATTGGCATAATGGTATGATTATTTATTCTATTCCCACCAGGGCTTTGATGTATTGCAATCTTTCATAATAGGCAGGTTTTTGGGTGTCTTTATGACTCAAAATGCCTCTGAAATTATCCAATGAAGCATAATTATGAGTTTGCATCCAGAATTTCACCCGGTCCAGGATAATACTTATTTGTTTAAATCCATTTACATAAACAGTGGAGCAGATCATAACCACATTGGCTCCGGCCAAAAGGTGCTTGACCACGCCGGCGCCATCATATACTCCGGTACTTCCGGCCAGGTCACACTTTACCTGTCGACTGAGGATACCAATCCAGCGTAATGGCAAAGATATCTCTTCCGGGGAGCTGTACCTGTATCCAGGCACAATCTCTAATTTTTCTATGTCTACATCCGGCCGGTAAAAACGATTAAACAGCACCAATCCATTTACACCAGCATTTTCCAGCCGTTGTACCACTTTGGGAATGGAAGTGAAATAAGGCCCGATCTTGACGGCCAGAGGAAGTTTGGTGGTCTTTTTTACAGCTTTTACAATTTCTAATAGCTTGTTTTCTATTTCTTCAGGGGTAGTATGAAAATCCTTGGGCATTAAGGCTATATTTAATTCCAGGGCGTCGGCTCCGGCTTCTTCAATACTTTTGGCATAATCTACCCACCTGGAACTGGAAATACAATTAAGGCTGGCAATGATGGGAATATCTACCTCTTGCTTGGATTTTTCAATCAGGTTCAGGTAATCATCTGTTTTCAGGTCCATACCCAGTTTTCTCACATAATCAGCTGCTTCCGGATGATAATCCATGGATTGATCCTGTTCTATCGAAGCCAGTTCTGAGGTGATCTGCTCTTCAAAAAGAGACTTTAACACGACTGCTCCGGCTCCGGAATTGGTGCAGGAAACGATCCCATTGATGTTGTTGGTGAGGCTTGAACTGGAAACTATGACGGGGTTTCTTAAATTTAGTCCTAAATATTTTGTGGTTAGGTCAGACATATCTTCTTCTGGTTAAAAAAGTGTGAATTAATCAATAGTTTAGTAAAAATATGCAGATTTGATTTGAGTTAAAACCTTTTTTAGTAATTTAAACCGGTAATTCTATGAAGTTGGATAAACATCTGAAGTCAAAATAGGGTTGAATATCCAATATTTTAAGGTTTTGATTTTGCTGATATTTTACCAGTAAACAGATAAAAAATTAGGGAAACATTTAGCATGAAGAATAAAAAAGGTGTCCTCCTGGTCAACCTGGGAACCCCGGATAGCCCATCGGTACCTGATGTAAGAAAGTATTTGCGAGAATTCTTAATGGATAAAAGGGTTATCGATATACCATTTCTGCAACGTTGGCTGTTGGTTAATTTAATCATTGCTCCTTTCAGAGCTCCAAAATCGGCTAAAGTTTACCGTGAACTGTGGCAGGAGCGTGGATCTCCCCTGATGTTTTACGGCTTGGATGTTAAACAGCAATTGCAGCAGGCATTAGGACCTGATTACCTGGTTTCACTGGGTATGCGTTATCAAACGCCATCCATCAGGCAGGCTCTGGAAGAACTTAACCGGGCCCTGGTGGATGAGATCATCGTAGTACCGCTGTTTCCGCAATATGCTTCAGCCACTTCCGGGTCCGTAGCGGATAAAGTAATGGAAATTGTAAAAGACTGGGAAGTCATACCCGCCATGCATTTTGTGGATAAGTTTTTTGAACACCCCTTGTTTATTAAGGCTTTTGCCCAAAGAGCCCAAAAACATATGGAACAGGAGGATTTCGACTTTTTTATTTTCAGCTATCATGGATTACCCCAAAGGCAAATAAAAAAAGCATCCAAAGATAATTATTGCCGGTTGGGATCCTGCTGTAATACCTATAATAAAAAAAATCAGTTCTGTTACCGGGCTCAATGCTTTGAAACTTCCCGGCTTTTAGCCAGAAAATTAGGCATACCCTCGGATAAATTTGCGGTGACTTTTCAATCCCGGCTGGGTAAAGATCCCTGGATACAGCCCTATACAGATGATTACCTTAAACAATTAGCTCAAAATGGCATAAAAAAAGTACTGGCTTTTTCCCCTTCCTTTATTGCAGATTGCCTGGAGACTACCATAGAAGTGGGAGAGGAGTTTAAAGAAGAATTCTATCAGGCCGGGGGTGAAGTCTGGCAGCTGGTGGAAAGCCTGAATGATCTTCCTATCTGGATTACATGTTTAAAGGACCTGGTGCTTTCGGAAACCAGCCAACTGGTGGACATATCAGAATAAACATTTTTATTAATAAAATTCAAATCAGTTTCTCCCAGCTTGTCTGCTTTTGCTTGTCTGGAACTCCCAGGGGGAAGTCCCATGAAATAGCACATGAGAATTGTTCATATTCCCTATAGTGGCCGGAAGAAACTCACCAATAGCCAGCCGGCATCAGAATCCCGCTCACTAAAATGAGTTTCTGTCAAGACAAATCTTATTATTTCCACTCTAAAAATATGTTAAACTAGAAAATAATAATTATCTTTTACAACCAAACTAATTATAACCTAAATCCGGATCAATGAACTTAAAAGTTAGGATTCAACTTTCGACCATGATGTTCCTGGAATATTTTATCTGGGGCGCATGGTGGGTAACTATGGGTACTTATTTGGCTAAAACCTTACAGTTTGAAGCCACCCAGATTGGCCTGGCTTATGGTGCTACAGCTATTGCGGCAATGGTTTCTCCTGTATTTGTAGGTATGATCGCTGATCGCTTTTTTGCCTCCGAAAAAGTATTGGGATTTTTGCATATTATCGGGGGAGGACTTTTATTAATGTCTTCCACCCTGACTACCTTTGCCTGGTTCTATCCTGTCATTATTTTATATACTATATGCTATATGCCCACGCTGGCCCTGACCAATGCCTTATCTTTCCACCATTTGACCGATCCAGGCAAGGAATTTCCTACCATCCGGGTACTTGGTACTTTGGGATGGATCGTGGCAGGTCTAATGGTGGGATTCTGGCAGATTGAGGCCCAGCCTACTCCCCTAAGATTAGCTGCCATTGCCTCTTTTGCCTTAGGAGTGTTTTCCTTTTTTCTGCCCCATACCCCACCCAAAAAGAAGCAGAGTAAACCTACTCTGCGCGATGTATTGGGGCTGGATGCCCTGAAACTGTTCAAAAACTTTTCTTTTGCCATACTGGTCATTTGTTCCATGCTGGTGTGTATACCATTGTCTTTTTATTACAGCTTTACCAACTTATTTCTCAACGATATCGGGATGATCAATGCTGCGGCAAAAATGACTTTGGGGCAAGTTTCAGAAATGGTCTTTTTGCTGGTAATGCCCTTTTTTTTCAAGCGACTGGGTGTGAAAAACATGATTCTGATTGCCATGCTGGCCTGGATGGGCCGGTATTTATTCTTTGCTTTTGGTAATAATGAGTCCCTGGTTTGGATGCTTTATATGGGTATTTTACTGCATGGTATTTCTTATGACTTTTTCTTTGTCACTGGTCAGATCTATGTGGATAAAAAAGCGGATAGAACTATCAGGGCCGCAGCTCAGGGGTTGATTACCTTTGCCACTTATGGGGTAGGGATGTTTATTGGTACCTATCTTTCCGGGGAAATTGTGAACTTTTTCACCGATTACACCAATCAGCCCGAATTGATCTACAATTGGGAGCAGATCTGGATCGTGCCGGCTGTGGCTTCCCTGGTAGTATTTGTCATTTTTGCTATTTTCTTCCACGATAAGGTAGAGAAAAAAGAAAAAGTGGCGGTGGTATAGGTATATTTACATTTACGAATAAGTAAGAACAGTTAAATCCTGCCTGTCAGATTATTTCCTATTCTTGCTTATTTCTAATAACTTTAAGGCTCAGTTTAATTATTTTTTAATTTTAAATACCTATCAAAATGAAACCTGTTCGACTTGGTATATTAAGTGTATCAGCTCATTATATTAAAAGAGTTCACACACCTTTACAAGATTCCCAGAAAATTGAAGTATATGCTATTGCTTCCAGAAATGAAGAAAAAGCTAAAAATGCAGCCATAAAGTTCAATATTCCCAAGCATTATGGCTCTTACCAGGAATTATTGGATGATGAAACCATAGAGATGGTATACATACCGGTACCCAACCATATGCATGCGGAATGGATCAAAAAGTCAGCCGATGCTGGTAAACACATTCTTTGCGAAAAGCCCATGGCTATGGACGCTCCTGAAACAGAAGCAGCAATCGAATATGCCCGGTCCAAAGGAGGAATGATCATGGAAGCCTTTATGTATCGATTTCATCCCCAATGGCTGCACGCCAAAAATCTAATCCGGGTGGGTGAAATTGGGAGTATTACGGCCATACATACTTTTTTCAGCTACAATAACCCGGACGCATCAAATATCAGAAATATTAAAGAATATGGAGGAGGCGGAATGATGGATATAGGCTGTTATGCCATTTCTGTTCCCCGTTTTTTCCTGGATCGGGAACCTCAAAGACTGGTGAGCTTATTAAATTATGATCCGGAATTCAAAACAGATATTCTGAGCTCTGCCATTCTGGATTTTGGCAAGGCTCATGCGACCTTCACAGTAGGAACCAAAACCTATCCCTATCAGAAAGTGATGATCCATGGTTCATCCGGAAACATTACCATCCAGGTACCATTTAATACTTTTCCTGATGTGCCGGCTAAGATCAAGGTAGATACAAAAATAGGGGTGAGAAATATTGAGTTTGGACCAGCTGATCAATATGGATTACAATTCGATGCTTTTGCAGAGGCTTTAAGAAACAACAAACCTGCTCCCACCAGTCCACTGGATGCCATCAATAATATGAAAGTTATTGATGCGATTATTAAATCTCATGAAACCAGAGGATGGGTGGATCTGTAAAAACAATCTTTGTATTAAGACCATCTTTCTGGATCATTTTTGTGAAAAAATAAATGACAAGAGGTTAAATCAAAAGTTCAAGGATTAAATTTTTCGCTCAACAACCTTGGGCCACTTGAAAATGCTACACTTTTATATTTTGAACATGGGGGTGATCTCATTGAAAGTCAGGCTCGGTTTGCTTCCTCTTTAGGGACATAATGCCTTGGAAGCATTCCTTTGGGCCGAATTCATCATTACTTTCCAGAGCCTAGGAATAGCTTTGACTTCTCCAAAAGGAGTATTCCAGTTGAAGTCAGAAATTGCTGATAGGGCTGCTATCTGGAGTTTGTGGACCTACCAGATTCAGGTCTATAGGTTCAAAACCCAGTTTAAATGCAGGGGAGTCTTTCCTGAGGGTAAAATTATAATTTTCTAAATCCATAAATAAGGGATCGGTATAGAGCGAGGCTGTATCTTTACCAGCTTTTTGCCATTCGGCCCAGCCTTTCCCATTAAACTCAACCTGATCAAGCTGCTTGTTGGGGTTATAATACAGGTTCCAGTTGATATCGAAAGTGCTGCTAACTTGACGGGTGCCAGCCTGGTTTTTAGGATTGAAGTAGAACTGGTAAGGTTGATCCTCCCATTTCCCACTCAACAGCTCACCTTCCTTCCAATACACAATGTTATTTTCGAAATACAGGCTTTTATGTGGTTCAATACGGCTCCGGCTAAGTTGCTGGAGTCTTCCCAGGGCAAAAATATTGTTTCTGACCGTGATCTCTTTGGCATAATGGATGTTATAGGGGGCAAATTTGGTATTGTACACAATGTTCTTTTCAATCAGGATATGAGTGGAACCTTCATCATTGTAGATGCCCCAGCCACCGTAATGATTGGCATCAATATCATGGATCATGTTATGCCGGATGATGGTGCCTGGAGAAACTCCCAGGGTGTAAATGGCACCCATATCAGATAAAAGTCCCTGGCCGATATCATGGATGTGATTGTAAGCGATCAGGTTATCCCGGCTGATGCTGCGTTGATAGCCCCATTCCCATCCCACAGAAATACCTGTATACCAGCCATGATGCAAATGATTATGGATTATTTTGTTTTTGTAGGTATTCATCAATAAAATACCTACTGCAGAAGGGAATTCTTCTCCGTAATGATGGATCAGGTTATGACTTATTTCATTGGAGTGGGTTCTCAGCAGGGGATGCTCCTGTTTATTTCCGCCGTTTATCCTGAAGCCACCTGCTCCCAGATAAGATAAAGTATTATTAGAAATGGTATTATAAGCACAGCCATCAGCCAGTTCAAAGGCAAAGGTGCCGGTATTTTGAATGGTCAGATCAGTAAATGAACAATTTTGGGCTCCGGTCAGGCTAATTCCGGCTGGCACGCTGGCCGAACCCTGCTGATCATTGGAGTTGCCAGGAGGAAGCTCAAAATTTGTGAATTCAAAGTTAATATTATCAAAACGAACATGAGATACATAGGCTCTTTGTGCCGGAACTCCTTCCATCCGGATAAATTGAGGGAGAAAAGGTGCCACAGCGTCTACCTGATCCATATCCTGGCCTGGTTCAGGAATGTAATAGATCATCCCTTCTGATTTGTCAAGGTACCACTCTCCCGGCTGATCCAGGCCCTCAAATACATTTTCCACAATATATCTGGCCCCATTGCTGGTGAAGTCATCTGTAAACACCTTTCCGGCTTTATGTTTGAAGGTAACGATATGATTTTTACGGTCAATGGCCTGAATGGGCAGATGCGAGTCGGTCCAAAAGTGGTAGACTATTACTTCTACATCTTGCAGGTTTTTCCAGCTGTCCTTAATGTCTCCCGGGGCAAATTCGAATCGCTGGCAATCGGTATGGTAATGTACTTCACGGCCACCATCAGGGAAACCTGCTACCCGGTAGAATCCCTGGTTTGGCATTCTGGCCCGGGTTTTCAACTTGCCATTGATGTACAACTGCCTGAATGACCATGCTCCTTTTTCGACTGCCGGGACAGGTGCCTTCCAAATATTGTTCCGGTGCTTTTTCCAGCCTGTAATTTTCCGTCCACCAGAGATCCTGGCTTTTTCTGAACCATAACTGGTAAATCGTACAGGAAACTGGCTGGATCCGGAATGCTCAGGTGTGAGAATGATTGGTTGCTCCGGTTGGTGCAGCCCTTTCATGAAATAAACAGTGACAGCCTGCTGGTTATTCTTTCTTTTTTGACGGCGCAGTAATTCCAAACCTTTATCTATAGATTTGATCGGCTCCTCCGGTTTTAAGCCTGAATGTTGATCCTGCCCATCGGGTGAAAGATAAATCTCAAACACTTCTTTGTGTTGACCAGAACCCCAATGAGCCAATAACAGAAAAAATGACAGGATAAGGCAGCAATGTTTCATCGTAAATAGACTTTTAAACTAATTTATCATAATTCAGTCATTATATCACGATGAAAACGATGAAAATATTTCCTCCAGAAAGGTCAATACATTGACTTTGTAGCAGGATTGATCTTGATCAGGCACTTCCTGGGATGATATTAAAAGTCAATCACTATGCCAATAATGGGCAACAGAGAACTGTTATCCACATCCTCAATTTGAGTCAGTTGTCTGGGCTGGATCAGGTCGCCAGTTTCATCCCGGGCCAGGCCATACTGAGGTTCTGAAGGGATATTAGAAACCAATACATTCTGAAACTCCAGGAAAAGGTCCAGGGTGAAATTAGTAAAGTTCCATTTCTTGTCTACCCGTATATCTATTTGGTTGAATGGATCAAGCCTTACTTCTCCTAACCGGTTGAAATCCCTCACCTGGGCAGGATAATTGGTTAAGGTAGCATCCAGGTCTAAAGGAGCATATGGCGTTTGTCCCAGGAACCTGGATCTCAGGCCTACTTCCCAATTCCTGGGGAATTTATAACCACCGGTAAATGTAAGCAGGTGGCGATTGTCCCACACTGATGGTAAAAATACCTCCGGGTCAAGTCCTGAAAAACGGCTGTAGTAATAAGTATAAGCCAGAATGCCATAGAAGTTCTTGGTATATTTTTGCTGAAGCAGGAATTCTATGCCATAAGTCCTGCCATTTCCAATACTGGCTACCGGTTCATTGCCCAATACTTCAAATCCTCCTCCCAAATTAGCCAGGGATACACCACTGATTAAAGAAACTGGGTAATTGCTGTACCATTTGTAGAAACCTTCCACCGTGATCCTTGCCGAAGGACTGAGCAGATATTCCAGACCTGCTACCAAATGATCACTTCTGATATAATCTACATTTCGGTTAACTTTTTCTCCGTTATTATTAGCAAAGCCGAGGATGGTGTAGGGCGGAAGTTTATAATATCTTCCGGCTGAGGCGTTCAGGGTCCATTTATTGAGGGGGTCGAGGGCGTAGGATACAGATAATCGGGGGCTGAATGTGCGGTAGATCTGGTTTCCGGTTTCAGTAAATGTATTGCCATCCATGCGGAAGCCGGCTGAAAGCCCGAATTTTTCCTGCCAGATCTTGGTGGAAGCCTGCCCGTAAAATCCGTACCGAAAGAAATTTAAATCAGTGTTGTAGTTGAAATTGTTAATTAGTTCATTGGTGGTGTTGCTGTAATCAGCATTTTGAATATCAAAACCGGAATTAATTACCCAATTGCCGGCAAATTTGGACATGTTGGTCCTGAGTTTGGTTTCCCATTCCTGTGATTCGTTGTTAAAGTAGGGATCCAGCAAATTGATATTATCCCGATATCTTTTAAAATCATTATTGAGGATATTGGTACTTAAGGCGGTGGTTAAAAAGCCACTGTTATCCTTAAATTTTCTTTTCCAGCTGATCCCTGAAGTGGTAGTCCACTGTTTGATCACAGGTACCTGTTCCAGGGTGGCTTGTTGTTCTTCATCATATTCCTCCGGCACATTGATGGAAAAATTATCAATGGAGCCTACCCCGGTCCAATAGATTTCGTTGTATTTATTAATCTTATGAGTAAGTTTATACTGATAATCCCAATAGTCAGGCAAAATGGGCAGGTCCAGCAGTTGAAACAAAAACTGCAGGTAAGATCTTCTGGCAGAGGCTATAAAGCTGGTTTTGCTTTCTTCCTCTCCTTTCTTTTTGAACAAAGGCCCTTCCACC
This sequence comes from Candidatus Cyclobacteriaceae bacterium M3_2C_046, assembly GCA_051418075.1. Lineage (GTDB taxonomy): Bacteria > Bacteroidota > Bacteroidia > Cytophagales > Cyclobacteriaceae > JBPRGG01. Next base: position 95,152 of record JBPRGG010000005.1, read on the forward strand.
GTTAAGGCGGTTTCGCTGGCTCCTACCCTGAGATTGGTTTTAAATTCCCGGGCATTGCCCTTACGCTGATCAAATTGCAAAACTCCAGATAAAACATTATCATATTGTGCTCCAAAGGAACTGGCTGTGAGCGTCACTCCCTCAAAAAAAGATACATTCAATAATCCCACCGGCCCCCCGGCGCTTCCCTGGGTAGCAAAATGATTGATATTGGGAATTTCAATCCCGTCCAGATAATAAACATTTTCATTGGGGGCGCCGCCGCGGATAATTACATCATTACGAAATCCGCCCACAGATCCTGATACACCAGGCAGCGATTGGACCACCCGGGCAATATCGTTGTTGCCACCGGGGTAGGTAGCCACTTCCTCCCGGGATAGCCGCTGGATGGAAAGCGGTGTTTCTTCCAGCTTTTGGAAGGGATTGGCCACCACCACCACATCTTCCAGTTCACTTACTGATTCCTCCAGCTTAAACGTGACCTCTGGGTTGGCTCCGGACCTGACCACCAGGTTGAATTTGGTTAGGGACTTATAACCCACGTATGATGCAGTGATGTTATAGGTTTTGGCCGGAACATCCGATATCTCAAAAAAGCCTTCCGTATTGGTGATGCTACCTAATTGGGTATCATTAATTTTTACTGTAGCTCCTATTAGTGGCTCGTCCGTTTTATTGTCCAGTACATATCCAATGACTTTCCCTTCATTAATTGCCCATACTTCAGCCAGAAAGAAAAAAGTTGAAATAAAAATAAAACAAACTTGTAACAATTTTCTCATTATTTTGTATTTAAGCCTACACGCTTCATGAACGATTTTTAATACATTTTTGTTTTAAAAATATTACAAAAATATAATAAAGGTATAAATGGAAGAAGTGATAGAATTGTTGCAGTATTGGAAGAGATATATTGAAAGTGGATTCAATAAAGACTTCCGGCAGTTTGGCCAGTGGCTGGTTCAACAAAATAATGAACAAAAAAATGCTTCTGATGAATGGAACAGCCGGGTAGATATTAACCAGGAAGGCCTGGATGCTGTTCTGGGATTCCAGTTGGGAGGATTGATGAGTTATTCCGACACCTGGACCAAATTGGCTTTTCGCAACCTTCCATTAGTAGGTATAGCTGATTTCGGCATATTAAAATTTATTGAGTATACCGGGTCGCCTACCAAAAAATCCATAAGTCTAACCGCTATCATGGAAGCCAGTACTTGTTTTGAGATCCTGAAAAGGCTTCAGAAAAATAATTTAATAGAAGAAAAACCAGATTCGGAGGATAAACGGGTAAAAAGGGTCAAATTAACTGCCGCCGGAAAGAAAGTAATTGAACAGGCTACCATTCAGGTAAAAGCTTTATCAGGATTCCTGGTAGGAAATCTGTCTGAACAGGAAAAGTTACAATTATTGAATGCCCTTAAAAAGCTGAATGAATTTCATCATCATTGGTATCATGAAGGTGATAAAGAAAAACTGATGGAAGTATATCAATTATAGGGGTATATTATTTTTTCAGCCAGGATTCCCCACTACTCCGTCACTGCAAACTGAAGGGTAAGTTAGTGGGAAAGCGTGAAGCAGTCCCTTTACTAAAAGCGGTGCACTTAAAAGCCAGCACCAATACCCAGGAGCATGCCGCTACAATAGGATGATTGCGAGTGGCTAAGCTCTGAGCTGATCTGCTCCTGACAGACGGATTTCACGGTCCAATAGCGTGCAAGGACGAATTTAGGCAGCTTTCTGCATGGTGGTGCTAATAATTAGTAACAGATTTCAAAATACAGATTGAAATTCATCCTGGCTAAGGGTATAAATCTGATCTCTGGATGTTTTTTGATAGTTCATTTCCAGCACCGGGATTTTTTCAAAAAGGAGAGGCATGATATTTTCCTGGTCAATGATCACCTGGGGTGGATCTTTAACAAAATTGCGATAGATAGCGGTCAGATTATCATAATAACCCAATTCGGTCAGGTGCATTTGAGATAATTTCCAATCCAGGTAAGGTGTGGCTAATCTGGCGTTCTTATATAAATTAAGATCCTGCCCGATTACCAATATCTTTTTATCTTGCAAAAATTCATCCAGGGGTGTTTCCCTGGTCAGCAATTTTTCATAGTTGATCCAGCGGTGGGTAATAAAAAACTCATAATAAGTGCCCCAACTTATCAGGATGATAAATATAAAAAATAACCCAAACTGTAATTCCAGCCAGATCTTTTTCCGGATAAGTAAAAAATAATGGGTCAGGAAAAAAGCAGTGGGAGGAACAAATATAGCTAATTGATAGGGGGCTTTTTGATTAGTCAGCATCAGGGCAAAAAAACTCAATACCAATTGGAGGAACATGATTTGCTGGATCCGCACCTGGAAATTAGTAAAGCCGGGGCGGCCAAAAACCTTTACCAAAGCCAAAAGCAGAAAAATTATGGGAACACTTGAAATGATCAAAAAGGAAGGAATATCAATAAAATATATGCCTTTGAACAGGAAAGTGGCATAAACATAGTCGATCAGGAAGTTTCTGGAACCACCCTGCCAGTAATAGTACAACCAAACCAGGCCAAAAGGAAGCACGAAACCATAAAGGAACAACAGATTTCGTCGTATGGAAGTACCGGTAAAAAACAGAAAAGCAAATATTACTACAACAAACAATATAAAGGCGGGGAAAAAGAATAGAACCGCGATACCCATAAATATCCCGATCTTCAGGATCCGCTCGTCCTGTTTTTGCCAGGATTCAATATGAGCCAGGAGTAATGAAACAGCCAACAATATAAAAGTGAGGCTCATCAGAATAGGAGACAGGGTGAAAAAATCAAAAAAACCTGTCATCAGGATCATATATATCAGGGCCGGCACATAGGAGTTTTCGTTATAAGCCTTATGTGATAGCATGATACTGTTAAACAAGGTGCTTTGAATGATCACCAAAAGCAAGCCGATTATTTTATAAGCGATCAGGGATCGTCCAAATAATTCATCAATTAACCAGTAAACTACGGCTGAAAATGGGCCGATATCATCCCATACATCCACATAAAGTACACCAGCATTGGAAAGCTTTTCCCCTATGATCATCCAGTTCAATTCAGGCAAGGTCAATTGCAGACCTCCCAGAAAGAAGGGAAGGGTCAGCAATACCAGCAAAATAAAAATGATGATGATCCGATATGGGTCGTTTATTCTAAAAAAGCTAAACAATGATTCTTCTTTTTTGGTATTTTAATTGTTATATCAATATGCGTTCGAATTTACAGTGTAATTAATATAATTTACAATAAATTAGTGCAATATTTGTGATGATATGGAAAGCAAGAGACAAAATAAATTTTCCCGGCTCATACAAAAAGAATTGGGCGATATATTTCAGAGAGATCAGAAGGGCACCTTTCATAATGCTTTTATTACAGTAACCCAGGTACGGATGAGTCCTGACCTGGGGGTGGCTAAAGTGTATTTGAGTTTTTTTAATGTGGATGATACTGACAGGATGATGCACAAAATAAATCAGGCTAAAGGGGAGGTAAGAAAAAATTTAGGTAACAGAATAGCCAATCAGGTACGAAAAATTCCGGAATTGATTTTTTATTATGATGACAGTGCAGTTTATTCCTCCCGAATAGAATCCATTTTGTCGGACCTTGATATTCCGCCGGCAGAGGATGAGGACCAGGATGAAAATGATAAAAAATAAATTTTATAACCTTTGAATCTATCATTTTTTATAGCCAGAAGATATTTTCTTTCTAAAAAAAAGAAAAATTTTATCAATATCATTTCGATCATTTCCATGGTGGCTGTGGCTTTCGGAACCAGCGCCCTGGTCATTGTATTGTCTGTTTTTAACGGTTTGGAGGATTTTGTAAGAGCGCTCTACAGTTCATTTGATCCAGAACTTAAAATTGAAGCCGCCCAGGGAAAATCTTTTGAAGCAGATCAGGAATTTTTAGACAAAATACAAAGTGTGTCGGGGATTGATGTGATTACTCAGGTGGTGGAAGATAATGCTTATGCCCGCTACCGGGATTCTGAAATGATCGTGAAGCTCAAAGGTGTTTCAGAGAATTTTATTGATCAAAATCGAATGGCCCCAACCATTGTCCATGGAGAATTGAGGCTGGAGGAAGATGGCATCAATTATGCTATCCTGGGCCGGGGGGTACAGTATGAGCTGAATATACCACCGGAAAATGATTTTTATTCAATTCAGCTGTATTATCCCAAAAAAGGAAGGGTTTCATCGATTAATCCGGCAAACCTGGTCAATCGTAAAAGCATCATGCCGGGTGCCGTTTTTGCTATTGAGAAGCAATATGATATCAATTATGTTTTTGCTCCCCTCGATTTTGTTGTGGATTTATTCGATTATGGCAACCGCCGCACTTCTCTGGAAATCAAAACAAAGTCGGGTTACAGCATAACGGAAGTAAAGAATAACCTGAAGGAAGTATTAGGGGAAGAGTTCCGGGTACTGGATAGTGATGAGCAGCATTCAAGTATTCTCAAAGTGCTTAAGATCGAAAAACTGTTCGTTTTTCTCACATTTTCTTTCATCATAGCAGTGGCCTCTTTCAATATATTTTTCTGCTTGTCTATGTTGGCTATTGACAAAAAGAATGATATTGCCATCCTTTATTCCATGGGGGCTACCAGCAAATTCATCAGGTCCGTATTTATTAAAGAGGGAGCCATTATCAGCTTCAGTGGAGCTATCATCGGTTTAGCCCTGGGTTTACTGGTGGGATGGGTTCAACAAACTTTTGGCCTTGTTTCTATGGGTATGGTCACCTCTGTGATGGAAGCTTATCCGGTGAAAATGGTTTTTACTGATTTTCTTTATACGGCTTTAATTATTATTATCATTACATTATTAGCCTCCTTACGACCAGCCACCATAGCCACCAGATATAACGATTGGACCCATTTATAATTAAATTTATGAAAAAAACAAATGGGCAAGGATAAAAATCCTTGCCCGAAAAAAATCCCTCTATTAGGTTGTTGTTCAGGTCAAAAAATTAACGGATACTAACAGTGATGTTTTGATTAAAAGCACGGCTCAATGTAAATATAAGCAAATGGGGCACAATTTTTCATGATAATTATCAATTAATTTCATGACAGATGTCATGAAATTCCTATTTGATGAATAATCCTTTATAGCTATTTCGAAATTGGTTTACTGCATTTATCAAAAAAAAGTACATGTTTTTTGAGCATTAATTTTCTGGTTTATAGATTTGGTTTTTTTATTGATCAGCAGTCCATTTCCTCAGAAATTACCTTGTTAATATGTCTTCTCATTATGGCCGATCTGCCAGAGATTGTTTATCATTGCAAAAATTTTTAAACACCTGGATCTTGGCTAAAACCAAAACTACCTTTTTTTGCCAATCTTGTGGAGCCCAATCACCCAAATGGTTGGGTAAGTGTCCTGGATGTGGAGAATGGAATACCTATGTTGAAGAAGTGGTGAAAACGGAAAAATCAGGCAAACATGGCTGGCAGCGGGAAAAGCAACAGCTTAAGGTGGCTAAACCAAGGCTGATTCACCAGATTGAATCTCAGCCGGATGATCGCATCGATAGTAATAATCAGGAATTGAACAGGGTATTGGGAGGAGGTTTGGTAAAAGGTTCAGTAATCCTGATCGGGGGAGAACCTGGTATCGGTAAATCTACCTTGATGCTACAGGTAGCTTTGCAACTACCTCACATGAAAATCCTGTATATTTCCGGGGAAGAAAGTGAAAGTCAGATCAGGATGAGGGCCGAAAGAATGGGCCAGCAGCAATCACAATGTTATGTATTAACCGAAACCTCCACTCAAAATATCTTTTTACAAGTAGAGCAGGTAATGCCTGATCTTGTGATTATTGATTCTATACAAACTTTGCATTCTGATTATATAGAAGCCTCGGCCGGTAGTGTATCTCAGGTAAGGCAATGTACAGCTGAATTGATCAAGTTCGCCAAGGAGACCAGTACACCGGTGTTCCTGATCGGGCACATCACTAAGGAGGGCACCATTGCCGGCCCTAAGATCCTGGAGCATATGGTTGATACAGTGCTTCAGTTTGAAGGAGATCAGCATTATACCTACCGTATTCTGAGAACTACCAAAAACCGCTTCGGCTCCACGGCGGAACTGGGTATTTATGAGATGTCAGGTACGGGCCTGAAAGAGATATCTAATCCTTCTGAAATTTTAATTACCCAAAGAGATCAGGATCTCAGCGGGGTTGCCATAGGTGCTACCATAGAAGGAAATCGACCCCTTTTGATCGAAATTCAGTCATTGGTGAGTCCGGCCACTTATGGTACTCCCCAGCGAAGTTCTACTGGCTTTGATCTGAAAAGGTTAAATATGCTGTTGGCGGTGCTGGAAAAACGAGGTGGTTTCAGGTTGAGTAATCAGGATGTTTTTCTCAATATTGCCGGAGGAATTAAAGTGGAAGATCCGGCCATGGACCTGGCAGTTTGTGTATCCATCGTTTCCTCTCTGGAGGAAATTCCGGTAGCAGATAAAATATGCTTTGCTGCAGAAGTAGGCTTAGGAGGAGAGCTCAGGGCGGTAAATCGAATCGAAAGCCGTATCTCTGAAGCCGATAAACTGGGGTTCCGGCAAGTATTTATATCAAAATTCAATAAAACAGCTATCAGTTCCTCCCAAAAGCAAATGAATGTTACCTCATTAGGCAAACTGGAGGATATTTTCTCTGATCTGTTTGGCTAAAAACAATTTTTTTTATGGAGAGCATTCTTGATCAATTAGGCATTTCAAATGAAGTTTTTAATTATATTGTCCTCCCTTTACTGATTTTTATGGCTCGGATTGGAGATGTATCCATTGCCACTATCCGAATTATTTTTGTACTCACCGGGCGTAAATACCTGGCTCCTGTTTTTGGTTTTTTTGAATCCCTGATCTGGTTGATTGCAATCGGACAAATCATTCAAAATATAGATAATGTATATTCCTACATTGCCTATGCCAGCGGGTTTGCTGCCGGTACCCTGATTGGCATGCTGATTGAAGAAAAGCTGGCCCTGGGTAGTGTGGTGATCAGGGTGATCACCCGAAAAGAATCAACCGAGTTAGTTGAATTTTTCCGGGAAAAAAACTGGCATTACTCCATACTTAAAGCGGAAGGAAAAGATGGTAAGATCACCATTTTGTTTTCTGTGATCAAACGGGAACAACTAAAACAGGTGCTGGATGCCATAAAATTTTATAACCCCCGGGCCTTTTATACTGTAGAGGGTGTCAAAATGGTGAGTGAGGAAGGTATGGCAACTGCCCGAAGCCGCTATTATGGATTTAAGTTGTTCAATCTAAAACGAAGATAGATCTCTTGGAAAAGGAAGAAAAAAAGAAAAAGTTCAGTTTTAAAGTACCACATACCCTGGTGCTGTTATTCGCTATGATGGTACTGGCCCTGATTGCTACTTATATATTGCCACAAGGTTCTTATCAAACCCGGACAAACCAACAGGGTAGGGAGATGGTTGTGCCAGGAAGTTATTCCACTAGCGAAGATCCGGCCTATCTGGATCCCTGGTATGTCTTTCTGTCTGTTCCCAAAGCTTTTGCTGAAGCCCAGGATATTATATTTTTTGTATTTATAATTGGCGGTGCCCTGGCTGTGATCCGTGCCACCGGCACTATTGATGCCGTATTAGGTAAAGTACTGGAAAAATTCGGGTCCAAACCCTGGCTGTTGATCCTGGCTGGTATGCTCACCTTTAGTATTGGTTCCAGCACCCTGGGAATGGCAGAGGAATATCTTCCATTTGTGCCGATCCTGATTGCCCTTTGCATAGCCCTGCAATTAGATGTAATTACAGCAGTCGGGATCATGGTGATAGGATACGGGGTAGGATATGGGGTAGCAGCCATCAATCCTTTTACAGTGGTCATTGCCCAGGGTATTGCTGATTTACAACCCACCTCAGGCTTTCTCTACCGGATCATACTGCTGATTCCTTTTTTTCTGATTGGTTTTCACCATGTATATTCCTATGCCATGAAAGTTAAAAGTTCACCTGAAAATAGTTTGGTGGCTCATCAGAATCAATTTGCCCATCTTGAAAACAAGGTTTATCCTGCCCTGACCAAAAGGCATTGGTTCATCCTGCTTTTTACCTTTCTGGCTGTGGTTTTAATTGTATATGGAATTTCCGAATTTTCCCAGTGGCATTGGTACCTGGAAGAGTTAGGGGCTGTATTTTTGGCTTTGGCTATCATTGCAGCCATGATAGGTAAACTATCATTCAATAAAACTGCGCTGGAATTTTCTAACGGGGCAGCAGAATTAACGGTAACTGCATTATTAATTGGTTTTGCCCGGGCTATAGCCCTGATCCTGGAAGAAGGACAGGTACTGCATACCATCGTTCATGGTCTGGCGACACCCTTACAGGAAACAGGGCCTGAAATTGCCTCGGTAGGAATGTTCCTGATCCAAAGTGTAATTAATTTTTTTATTCCATCAGGAAGCGGCCAGGCTTATGTGACAATGCCTTTGATGACTCCTATAGCTGATCTTACCGGTGTTTCCCGGCAAATAGCAGTGTTGGCTTATCAGTTTGGTGATGGTTTTACCAATATGCTGGTTCCTACCAATGCAGTTTTGATGGGGATCCTGGGCATTGCTGGTATTCCTTATGACAAATGGTTTAAATTCATCATACCATTTATGATCAAGATGTGGATAGCCGGATCTCTGGCCCTGATCCTGGCTGTATGGATTGGTTACAGTTAAGCTTTAGTCGATCAATTGACCAAATCTTTGATTGAATCCGGCTATACCCTGTAGCCCTCCGGTATGCAATGCCACGATGGTTTTCCGGGGAGGGAAATAATCGTTTTGGATCAGATCGAATAACCCGTACATCATTTTTCCGGTATATACAGGGTCCAGGGGAATTCCATGGACTTGTTTGAATTGATTGATAAAGTGTATCAATTCAGGTTGATGTCTGGCATAACCGCCAAAATGATAATCTGTCACAATTTTCCAGTTTGATCCTGCACTTATCCCGCATTTATCCAAAAGACTGGTAATATCCTGTCTGAGAAAATCGCCTCCTTTTAAAGCGGAAAACCCTAAAGCAATTTGTTGGGTACCCACTCCTGCTATCAATCCAGCCAAGGTGCCACCGGTCCCTGCCGGGGTACAGAGATAGTCAAACGATTCTCTTATACCCTGGGGAATTTCAGCACAACCTCTAACAGCCAGTTCATTGCTGCCCCCTTCCGGAATCAGGTAAAAATGGCCATATTTTCTAACCAAGGACTGTATAAATCCATCTGCATTTTTTTGACGATAGGTAGAGCGGTCCAGATAATCCAGCCTCATTCCCTGATCCCGGGCAAATTGAAGGGTTGGGTTTAATGGCAGGTGCGCTTCCCCCCGGATCAGGCCTATGGTTTGAAGATTAAATTCCTGTCCCAGAGCAGCTACGGCATAAATGTGGTTGGAATAAGCACCCCCAAAAGTCAATAAAGTAGTATGATGCTCATTTTTTGCTTTTTCCAGGTTGTATTTTAGTTTATGCCATTTGTTTCCCGAGATCCTGGAGTGAATCCTGTCTTCCCTTTTCAGATAAAGGGTGATGGCCTTTTGATCAAGTAATTGATCTTCAATTTTCTGCAGTGGTACTGGATGTTTTTGATACATATCAGCATTATTTCATTATGATTCAGGCAAAACTACTGATTCAAAACAGGGTTTTACTATTTTTGCAAAAATAACCAAGATGAAACAGGAGGAAGATTATAATCATGAAGAAACAAATGAGACGTTGTTTGAGCATCACCGGATTATGGCCGATGAGCGGCAAACCCTGATTCGGATCGATAAATTTTTAATGGATCGATTACCAAATGTGACCAGAAATAAGTTGCAATCCGCCATTAAAGATCAATTTGTAAAAGTTAATGAACAACCCGTAAAGCCTAATTATAAAGTCAGACCCGGTGATGAAATAGTGATTTCCCTGCCAGAACCACCCCGTGATACGGAGGTGGTGCCGGAGAATATTCCTCTGGATATTGTGTTTGAAGACGAATATCTGCTGATAGTAAATAAACCGGCAGGGATGGTGGTGCATCCGGCTCATCAAAACTGGAACGGCACCCTGGTCAATGCATTGGCTTATCACTTTCAGCATCTTCCTACTCTGGAAAACAATGAGGGACGGCCCGGATTGGTGCATCGGATTGATAAGGATACTTCAGGCTTACTGGTAATTGCTAAAAATGAGCAGTCTATGACCCATTTAGCCCGTCAGTTTTTCCATCATCAGATTGAAAGAACCTATTATGCCCTGGTGTGGGGAGAACCGGAACAGGAAAAAGGCACCATCGAGGTGAATTTAGGCAGGAGCTTCAAAGACCGGCGGATAACAGCAGCATTCCCCCAGGCGGATTTTGGCAGGAAAGCCATTACCCATTACCAGGTGCTGGAAACTTTGCGGTATGTATCCCTGGTGAAATGTAACCTGGAGACCGGCAGAACTCATCAGATAAGGGCACATATGAAATTCCTGGGCCATCCGTTGTTTAATGACGCAGTGTATGGAGGAGATCAGATCCTGAAGGGTACGAAATTTTCCAAGTATAAAAGCTTTGTGGACAATTGTTTCAAAATGATGCCCCGCCAGGCACTACATGCCAAAACGCTGGGATTTAAACATCCCAAGCATCACCACATGGTACAGTTTGATTCAGACTTACCCGATGATTTTACTTCTGTCCTGGAAAAATGGCGCCATTATGTAAAATATACTTAATCGCTTAACTATTTTCAATTTCATTACGATCACCCAGTATGTCTTCAATGTACAGCATTTGTACCAGTATGATTACTGTAGCCAGAATGGGAGTTGATAAAAACAAAGCCAGGACCCCAAGATAGCTGGCAAAAAAGATCTGAACCACCAGTAGCAGCAGGGGTGGCATGCGAATGGCATGCCGCTGTACATTGGGAGTAATCATGTAGGACTCAAACATTTGCACCGCGGCATACATCAGGGCCACATAAAGGGCTTTGGTCGGACTATCCACCAGAGATATAAGAATGGGAGGAATAGCTGATAAAAAGGGGCCGATATTTGGAATAAATGACAGGAAAAATGTAATTACAGCAAAGGTTATAACCAGGGGCACATCAAGCAACCAAAGGCCTATGCCGGTTAATACAGCGGTTAGAAACATGTCAACAATTTTGCCTACAAACCACCTGAATAAGGTATGATCCAGACGCATTAAAACTTGTTGGGCTCTGTCTCTTCTGCGGGGCGTGAGTAGTTTTAAGAATCCATTGATATACAGGTAAGGATTTACTGCCAGAAATATAGCAAATACCGCAATTAAAAGGACATCCAACAGGACGTTCAAGGTACTTCGAAAAACATTGAGCACTTGGTTTAAATTTTTGCCGATATCCATATCTTCTGATACATTCCTTAGGATCCTGCTTCCGACTGCCGTATTCCTGATCTGACTTTCTATTCTTTCAATGGCTTCAGGGATACGTTGGGACAGCTCATCTACCTGTTTGGCCACGCTGGGGGCTAAAATCATATAGAGAATGCCAAAAATTAAAAAATTGAAAAGTATAACCAGAAACAGGACCAGGCTTTTTTTCATTTTGACCTTCTTAATTATCCTTTCTGTCAAGCCCCTCCACAAAATAGCCAGCAAGGCGGCAGTAAAAAGTAAAAGTATTACGTGTTTTCCTGTTATAACCAATAAAATGAATAAGGCTAAAAACAGAAAGATCAAAAGCTTTTGAAAAAACGATTGGTTGGTTTTATTCATAGGATCAACAGGTTAATACCTCTACTTGAGCAACTTCTATTTGGCATAATGGTTACAATTCCAGCTAATCCCCTGGCTTATATGCATTTATTGGAAAAAATACCAATAAATGGGTATTGTGTTTGTGAAAAATTTTGCCAAGTTTTAAAAATGCAATAAAAAAAAGTCATTAATTGGGTAAATGCTTGCCTTAAATTTCAAAGCTTCCAAATTTAAAATATCATCATGAACCTTTTTAGTGTATTTTCCCGGCTGGACCAGTTAAAATTCATTCAGGGTATTGAACAGGAATTGCAAAAGAGAAAGATCTCCAGTAATTTCGGTTTGTTGATAGGCCTTTTAGGAGCTGCCTACCAGGTAATCGTTCTATTTATCCATCCGGACCAGCTGTCTTCCTTGCTGCTGACATTTCCGGCCAATGTGGGAATATTTGCCCTGGGGCTGGGCCTATTTTTGTATTTTCTTTTACGAAAGACCAATTTTTTACTGAAGGAAGCAGGTGAACCATTTAAATACACCTTCTGGACTGAATCTTTTCAGTCTGTTTCCGGACATGCAACGGGGTTTCATACCCAGGAACTCCCTGATTTTTTGCATCATGATTTGAATGAAAGATTAGTAGAAAGGATCAAGCGTCTGTCCCTGCTGAATGAAGACCTGAATGATGACATAGCACAAGCCTCTCATATTCATATCAGCGGGCATTTTTTGATCAGGCAGGATAATCAGCAGTTATTGATACAACTGATGCCCCAGGTCAGGATAGGTCCACCCAGCCGGCCTCAGCACCTGACCGAGCCGGTTAAATATTACCTTCCTTTTTCTCCTGTTGCACAGGATCAGATCCTTAAGCTTTCTGATCTTGACTATAAGAAGATTGTGGAAAGGGTTTATGCCAGAATAGCTTCTGAAATCTATAAACAGATCAAAAATGACCTGGATGAAAAAATAAATTTATTCCCTTCCAGGAACTTAAAAGCCATTGCACTTTATAATGAGGCTGAAGATTTTGCCCGTTCCAATACCATTGATGCTTATGACTACGCTATTGACCTTTATCAGCAATCCCTGGCCTATTTCGATATGTCTATCAGAGGCTGGGCCAACAAATTTCAGAGGAGGATGCCCTGGTTTCTGGCCGGGGTCAAGTATAATCATATCTGGGCCAAAACACAGATCGGTTATGCCAAATGCCTCATTTACAGACGTCAGATTTCAGCATTATCAGGAAGATACAAAAATCCCTTGTTTGAAATCCCGGACAACCTTTACCAGGTCATTAACAGATTGGTGGAGCTTTACAACAAACTGAATCGAAAAAAATGGCAACTAAATCCGGTAAAACAGGTACAGGGTGAGATCATTCCTTACGCTACCCTGTATTTTAGTGAAAATGACTTTAAAGACCTGAGCCAGTTTATAGCCGGATTGGCCCATCCCAATGGCAATCCTCTGCATGATCATTTATGCAAGCTGCTTCGGATCGATCAATCTGCACCGCCTGAGCCAAAGATGTTTTTACAAAAACTGAACAAAATCATCCAGGATCAGCATTTTATCAAACCGGATTTGACCAACCTGCCTTTTAGCTACCGGGTCAGGGAAAAGCTGGATTATTTGATGCATGCCGATGATGGTCCCCACCTGAAAATGCTGGTCATGATAACCAATCGGATAATGCTGGAAGAGCTGTATCCTGAGGATATCATCAATAATTATGACAAGGTGACTGAAGAAATGCGCAGAAAGAACAGGCAATTCGCCACCATGGCCTCATTAACCTATCGGGATACATTTTTGCATAAAGTTTTATATCCTGATAGTCCTTTGTTTGTCAATAACAAGAAAATTCTATTTGATGCCTATGTCGTAATGGGCTTGTGTCATTACTATCTTGATCTTCCGTTGAAAGCTAAAATTTTTCTGGAAGATGCCAAATCCATTGCCCCCTCTTTCAGTGAAAGAAATCCCTTGTACTTACTGGCCGAAGCCGAAGTAGAGCCATCGCTGAATAAAAAAATCCCATTACTGGTAAAAGCCACCGAGTTAGCCCCTGAGTTTGAGATCGCTCAATACCTCCTGGCCCATAGCTATGAACTTTTATTCCGCAAGAATGATGAAATTATTCCTGAAAGGGCAGAGAGCGTGATAAGGCGGTATGATGTGGTTTTGGCTTTAAATCCGGGAAATATTGCCTCTTTACTGGCCCAGGGCAACCTGCTGTGGTTGATTTCGCGGTTTGAAGAGGCTGAAAGTAAGTTTTTACAGGGTGAAGAAGTAAAAACCACGGTACAACAAACATTTATTGGCGAGCTTCTTTATGGCCGGGCCCGGGTAGCAGCCGAGCAGGGCCATATCAATGACAGCTATGATGCCTATCTGGAAGCGATTTCAGCAGATCCGGGCGTGGCTGCTTTCAATACAAATCTGAGCAGGAAAATAATCCTTAACCCTTATTATGAGCATATAGGCCCCAATATGCTGAAGCGATTTCTCCGATTTAAAAATAATGTGCAGGGGAAAATTTACGGAGAAAAAGAATTTTCGGATGATGATGTTTCCCACTGGGACAGCTTTATCCAGGTTTTATCTGAAAGGTCAACCCCACCGGGGATTGATCTGTTTCAAATGTTTGATCCCTACCTTCAGCAGATGCTGAACCAGTATCAGAACAGGCCCCTGAATTTCATAAAGTTCCAGTTGAAAAAGCAGATCATCAACCAGCTTAACCATTTGATCAGGCAACCGAAATATCAGTCTGATTTTCAAGATCTTTGGCAAAAATTGCCCAATCAGGACAAGGAGCAGCTGGCCCCTTATAACCAGGAAAACCGCCGGTATTATTTTAATAAAGCGATACTTGAAAAGCTTTTCAATGGTTTGATCCGGGCAGATGTTCAGGCTGAACTTCGGTCGGAAGGAAAAGCGTATCCTTCCAGTACCTGCCAGTATGTAACTTCCATGGTTTTAAACGATTATGCCAATGCCTGCTTTAATTTTTTCCTGCATTTTGGCTATTCCAAAGGCAACAGAATGGTGGAAGCCATTGAAAACTATGAAAAGGCATTGAAATTGGTCCCTGACAATAAAGTGACCATGTACAACCTGTCTCATGCTTACCAGGAGAAATTCGGGGATTATAAGATCCAGCAACAACTGGATCTATTGAGATCAGCCCAATCAGGTACTTTCTGGCAACCTGCCACAGTCTCCTATATCAGGTGTCGGTTAAGGTCTTTTGACATACTTCAAAAGACATTAACCAGGAGAAAAGAACAGCATCTGACCAGGATAGAGCAGGCTAAACAAGAGGCCGCCCTTCAAAAGCAGCCTAAGGAAAGAAAGCGGCAAGTCGATCAGGAAAATATTTCCGGTAAAAAGTATAGATTAGGGTTATCCCAGGAAGCTGTTCCCTCTGATGATTTTCGTAATAAAAAATCCCGCCAGGTGGTAGGTCAGGAGGAAGTATCGGCAATGGAATTCTCAGGTACAGCAGGAAAAAAATTTCTATGGTCTGATGAAACAGAAAGAAGTCAGCTCAGACAAATGGTGTTTGATGCAGAGCAGGAACAAATCAAATCCACCTGGAATATCATCAATGAGGCCAGGTCAGAGATTGCAAAGATTGAAACCGATCTGGCCAATCTTCCCCTGAACAAGAAAAGCTTTATTGAAACTGAAATCCATCAGGTGATCGAAAAGACCAAGATATCCTCTTTGTTTGAATCATTTTCCTACCAAAGTTCTGAAACCCAGATCGAGCACCAATTATTGGATCTGGTGGAACAAATTGAAACAGACAGGCTGGATGAGAGTGACCTGGAAGCCTTATTGGTTTGGGCCGAAGTGATCATGTATGGATATGATGAGCCCCTGATCAGGAATGTGTCCCAGCAACTATGTAACCTGATCCGGAAAAAATATCTTATCGGATTCTTTGACATTCAGGCAATTTTGAGAGATGGTTATAAGCAGCAGATAATGCAACTGGTTGAGCTTAAATGGCAGGAAGGCCAGGATCTTCAGGTAATTCATCAAGAGGTACCCTTTAGGGAGTTTAAAAAGCATATTTCGCTGTTTGATCAACTAATGGCCAGGGAAATTGATCACTATAGGCAGAAATACAGGGATTACCATGTTTACAATACCATCCAGAATCTGGATCTTCAATTGGAACTTGCCCGTTTCTGGTTTGCCAAAGATGATTTTGAACAGGCCTTGGCGGTTTTAAACCAGATGGAGGGTCATGATAGCCCCGATCAGGTGAAGATACTGATTTTGAAGGGTGAAATTTATATGAAACAAAGCAAAATTAAACAGGCCATTGACACTTTTAAACAACTGATCAAACTGGCACCAGATGAAAGTCTGGGCTATTATAATTTGGCTAAAGCCTATGGACTGGACCGGAATTATCCCAGGGCCATACTGAATGCAGAACGAGCAGTGCAGCTTGATCTAATGGTAGAAGAATATTATGTGGAACTGGCTACATTTTATAAAAACAGCAACAAAAATTACCTGGCTGAAATAGCCCTGAAACAAGCCTTACAATTAAACCGCAATAACCATAGTCTGTGGCACCAGTTGGGTAATCTTTATCATGAGCAGACCCGTTATTATGAGGCAATTAAGTGTTATCGTAAAGCCCTCCGGCTAAAACCACAGAGCAGCAATTATTATTTCAGCCTGGGCGCAACCTATAAGGCCCTATTTAAATACAATGAAGCTGAAAAAGCCTACCAGAATGCTTTAAATAAAGAGGAAAAAGACCTGATTTATTTTGAATTAGGGAATCTCGGTTTTTTAAAAAAAGAATATGGATCAGCCAAAAAATATTATGAGCAGGCTTATAAGCTTCAGCCTCAAAATGTAGAATACCTGTCCCACCTGGTCAGAAGTCTGGAAAATTGTGAGGAAACCATAAAAGCCCGTGAACTTTTGGACCAGGTGATGGAAAAATACAAACTCCGGGACACATTTCTTGATCATCTGGGTATGGCATTTTATCGTCTGGCTGATGATGCCAAAGCCATCAGATGTTATGAGGAAGCGATTAAAGTGACTGACAAAAATCCAAAGTATTTCAGCCACCTGGCTTTGGCCGCTATGGGGGCTGACAACTTTAACCTCGCCAGGGAATCAATTAATATAGCATTGGCTCTTGATCCGGATAATATAACATACCTGGGCTATTCAGGTAGGATATACATCAATTTAAAAGACTATGATAAGGCCATTGAGATTTATACGCATATTATCATGCTAAATCCAGAACCAGCGGAATACAAGGTCAAAATAGTAGGGCTGTTTGATTTAACCAACCAGGTAAAAAAAGCCGACCTGGAAATTAAAAAAGCCATCAGTTATGACCCCAAAAACGGCGCTTACATGAATGAGTTAGGAAATGCCTATCAAAAAATTTCTTATTTCACCCAGGCGCTTGAATGTTATAATCACGCCACCCGGTTAGATCCTGTTAATGGATTATATCATTATAATTTATCCCAGGCTAGTTTGGAACTCAAAAAGTATGAACAGGCGATATCTGCGGTACAAATGGCCCTGCTTTATAACCCGGACAAAAGTACTTACTACAACCATTATGGGAATATTTTGTATAAGCAAAAAGCCTATGAAAAAGCCATTAAACAGTATATTAAAGCGGCTTCCCTGGAGCCTTTCAATACCGTATATTACTCCAACCTGGGATTGATGTATGCTAATATAAATAAACAACATCCTGATCCTAAAATGTTTGATAAGGCAGTTTATTATTATGAAAAAGCTTATTTAATGAATCCCTTCCAGGCTCAATATGCTGATAATATGGCTATTTTATGTAATGACCAGGGTGATCACCGGAAAGCCATTAAATACGCTTTACGAGCTATCCAACTGGAACCTGAAAATGCTGCTTATCAGGCTGAAATGGGATTAGCCTACCACAAATTGAACCTGTATACTGAATCAGCTGAGTGGTACCTGAAGGCTGCCAGTTTAAAACCAGAATTCGGGTCCTACTGGAACAACGCCGGCCTGGCATTCTATTACAATAAAGCATATGATGAAGCCATAGAAAGCTACCGCAAAGCCATCGAGGCCGAGCCGGAATACGCGGTTTATTTCCAGAACATAGCCCTGGCCTATAAAGATCAAATGAAATATGATTTAGCCCTCCAGTGGTACTTTAAAGCTTTGGATACACAGCCTGAACAACCATCCAGAATTTACAATTATATTGGTTTAATATATTATGATCAGAAGGAGTTGCCGGAGGCAATAAAATGGTATGAAAAAGCGGTTAAAAAGGCTCCTGAAGAACATATTTATTTGGCTAACCTGGGTCTGGCTCACCGGGAGGAGGGAAACCTGGAGCAGGCGGTTGCCTATTTTCAATCGGCATTAAAGAAAGATCCTCAAAATGATATTTACCTGCATGAACTGGGAAAAGCATTTTTGGAGAACGGAGAGGGGGAAAATGCGCTGCACTACCTGGCCCGGGCGGTAGAATTAAAGCCTGATAATGCTACCCTGGTTTTTGACCTGGGCCGGGCATACCTGACCAATAAAGAAATGGCCTCAGGAATTGAGCAGCTGCAAAAAGCTATCAGCCTTAAAAGCTCAGAAATTGACTTCTACCTGGCCCTAAGTCAGGCTTTTCGGCAGATTGATCAGTGGGATCAGGCAGAGACAACCCTCCGTAAAATAATGAAAACCTATCCCGGGAATAGAACAGTTACCTGTGAATTGGGCCAGCTAAAATTAGCATTGAACGATTCTGCAGCAGCTCAGGAAATTTTCCGGGAAGGTTTAATGTATAATCCGGATGATCCTGAACTCCTGGTGGGCCTGATGAATGCCTTCATGGCTGACCAACAGACTGAAGAGGCAGAAAATATTTTTCTGGATACCTTGAATACCCACCAGAGTGATTGTAATTACCTGTATGAACTGGGCCGGGCACTGTATCCTTCCCATCCGCAGAAAGCAGCGACCTGTTTTGGCAAGATACAGCAGGATTGTGCTCAAGAACATCAGCTTCTGATTGAAATTGGCAGGCTATATGGCTTAGATCATGAATTTACGGCTGCAGTTGCCTTTTTAAATGACGCTATTCAGGCTGAATTCCCGGATTATCAGGTTTATATGTTCCTGGTAAGGAGTTATTTAGCTTTGGATCTAAAAGAGCAGGAAGAAAAGGTATTTCAGGAAGCTCTGGCCCGGTTCAGTCACAAGCATTCCCGGCTTTACCGCATGGGAAAGTATTTTAAAGAAGAAAAGTTGTATGATCATGCCCTGATCTGCTTCAAAAGGGCGCTTCAAATTGATCCGGCTAATAAAGTTTATGTGCTGGAACTGTTCAGGATATTTCTGTTAGAGGATTATCAATTGCAGGCAGAAGCCTTTTTGAGGTCATTGATGTCTACAGTAAATGCCGGAAATACCTTATTTGATTTGGCAGAATTGTTTTTTGCTGAAAAAATGAATGATTTTGCCATACTTTGCTATAAACTGGCCCTGGAATTAGATCCGGGCAATCATCTTTACTGGGCCTATTTAATTGATACCTTCATTCAGGATCATAAACAGGAGAAAGCAGATCAGCTTTTGCAGGGTCTATTGAATGATCCGGATCAAATACTGACATTTACTTATAAGCTCAGTGTAACCTTTTTCAGTCTGAAGCAATACCGTTATGCATTGCAATCAGCCAAAAAAGCTTATCAGTTAGCTCCCGGGAATATTGAGGTGCTGGAAATACTGGCCAAAATTTATTTTTATTGCCGGATGTATAGAGAATCAGCCGAAGTTTACCTGAATATAATGCGATTGTCTGACCAAAAAGTGTATCAGGATAATTTTCATTTAGCCATATCCTATATCAAGGATGAGTTGCAAAAGAATGAAATTTTGGCCAAGGCGGGATTAGCTGTGAAGTCCTGAGTATGCCAATTAATTGCTTCATATATTTCCCTATATTATATTGTCATTATTAATTTATCGAAAAATGGGGATTACTTATGGTAAATTTATATCAAAAATTTTTTTTTCATTTCAAGAAATAAAATCAAATATAATATGGAGGTGTTTTTTCTACCTGTCAGACCATCTATTTCAAAATATGACGGAAAAGATGCTCCCTAGCTTCACTGGAATGTGACATGATCAAGTCTACCATAGTTGCCATTTACAGCCCAGGTGATAGTCGTCTTTTGATCAGGAAAATGAATCATGCTGGTATAATATCCTGTTGCGTCTCCACTATGAAAGTAGGCCGGACCATGTGATAGTGCCTGCATAAACCCATTCAGATCATAAGCATCCGGAACCGGATCCTCCGCAGCAAATTGGGTGTAATTCATTTATAATGGGGCAAAAAATTCTTTCCTTCATTAAACTAGAAAGCTTCTTACCGAAAAATTTGATGTTATTGCGAATGCCTAAGTAAACCTTCGAATAATAAAAACTTCATTTTCTGACTGCATCTTAATAAACATGGCAGTCGACAGTCGGTGGTCAAGAATAACACCTCATGCTCCAGTTTTTTTTCGGGAAAGACAGATTAGATCAATTTTAATAAGTACTAATTTCAGGAAAATACAGGTTATTCAAACACTGCTTGTTCTACTTTTTCATCTTTTAATACCTGGCTGAAGGTAATGGAAAAACAGGTGCCCTGGCCAGGTGTTGATTCCACTGTAATATGACCATTTAATCTATTCATAAGTTGCTTACACAGCACCAGGCCTATACCATGTCCCTTTTCATTGAATGTACCGTTAGTTTTAATTTGTTTGGTAGAAAAGAGACTATCAGTTACTTTAGGATCCATACCCTTACCAAAATCTTTGACTTTGATAACCAGGTTATTATGATGCCTTAGGCAGTTGATCACAATTTGTCTATTGGGATAGGAAAATTTGATGGCATTGCTAAGTATATTCCTGATAACAATAAAAAAAATAGTGGCATCTGTTTCAACTGACTGAGCCAGAGGTAATTCATAGTTATATTTAATCCGGATATGCTTTAGATCAAGTTCATTTTCAAATCCTTGGGTTATTGTCAGAAACTCTTCGTCTAATTGGAATATACTATTTTCGGGCTTGATGCCATTGATTTGGATCCTGGTCCATAAAAGCAGTTTTTCGATCATATCTGAGGTCGTAGATAACTTCTGACTGAGGTTGGGCAGCAGCAATTGCCATTCTTTTTGGCTTAGCTGCTGATGAGCATATAGATCAAGGGCTCCTATGATGGAATTAATGGGGCTTTTCAGATCATGAGAAAGCAACGAAAATAAACGGATCATCCACTGATTCATCTCTTCCAGACTTTTGGAATGATCTTTAATGGTATTGGTTTTCTTATTTAACTCGATATTTTTTTGGAAGAGCATGAGGCTGGTATCCAGCGCATTGTTTTTATAAAATGTTATGGCAAAATATTCAGCTACGAATATGCTGGCATAACTTACAGTTGATAGATAGAAATCTCTCAGGTCAGTATAGTATGTTCCAAACTGACGGAAAATGTGAAGGGTAAAGAATAGAATAAGGCCATACAGAAAAGCAAGGTTGCTGGTTTTTTTATCAAAAATAAACAAACCCACTATGGCATATCCTATCATATTAAATTCTCTGGTTTCCTCTTGGCTCATTATACTGGCCAGAAAGATCAGGCTTATTACCGGAAAATAGGCTAACGCTTTAGCATATTTAATGTTCCCGGCTTTATTTAAGTAAAGGATTGGAATAAAAAAACCAAATATAAAAGTTAAGTTGAAGATGGTTTGCAGGATTAATCCAGTCTGATAATTAATGATTCCTAATATGATATTGATCAGGATACTGAGAATAGCAACCAGATTCAGGAATTTAATTTGAAGCCTTAAGAGTACATCATTGGTAGTAATCAATCCTAAATTTAATATCTGATGAACTATATGCATAAATACCCATTTAATAAGCTATAAAGTTGGTAAAAATTCTATTATTAGAATAATATAAGTATGGCCTAACCGATCATATGTAATAATTCAATAAAAAATGCTATTTCAATAGCCTTCCGGATATGTATTTAACCGAAATATTCATAAAATATACAAGAAAAAGGGTAGAAGGTATTTTTGTAACATAAGGTAAGTTTCATTTTTATATCCTATTCCTGAGGTGAGGAAATGATAGGCAAGATAATGTAAGCAAGCAGATAAAAAATAAATTTAGTGGGGTGAAGCATATAAATTGTCAATACCTGATGTTGATCGGCTTACCTCCAGGCAGCAGACACTAAACCGGAGAATCAAATGCCATCTAACATGCTGATTTTCAGATGGTTGTAGAGTGACCTCGACAGGAATCGAACCTGTATCTTGAGCTCCGGAGGCTCACGTTCTATCCATTGAACCACGAGGCCAGTATACCGGTAAAGTTAGCGAACTTTGGCTTATCCTTTAACTATTTGCTGGCTAACTTTTGAATTTTATAGAACAGCCTATGGCTTTGCTCATTTTGGTGGTAATGGGTTTTCCTGAAAGCAGGCTGTTAATGGCCTCTTCTACATATTTTTTATCCGCCTGGGAAGCATCATTGTGATTATTGTCTATAGCGCCTGTGTAGACCAGTTTGTTCTTGCCTCCCACTTTTTTCAATAAATATATCTCAGGTGTTTTTTTGGCACCAAATGACCGGGCTATTTCCTGGGTTTGGTCCACCAGGTAAGGGAAAGGGTATTGCTTTTCCCGGGCTCTTTTTACCATGTTTTCATAAGAGTCCATCGGTTGACTTTCCGGATCATTGGCATTGATAGCCACTACCGGATAACCCTGCGGAGCAAACCGCTGATGTAATTTGATGATCCTGTCTTCATAAAGTTTGGCATAGGGGCAGGTATTACAGGTAAAAACAACAATAAACCCTTTAGCCTGGGGGTAATCTGCCAGGGAAACAAAGCGGCCATCCACATTTTTTAGTTTAAAATCCCGGGTAACATCGCCTACTTCATAGCCTTCATAGCCTTTAAATCCACTCAAAACAATCAGGAGGCCAATTATCATACTTAAACTTAGTGTATATCTTTTCATAATATTATGGTTTGATATCAGTATACTTTTTGATTTCAAATTCCAGTTCGCCTTCTTGAAAAGCTTTTTCAAAGAATGCTTTTTCTTTATTATACGGAGCAATGATCAAAGTGGCTGGAATTGCACCTGACCATTCAGGATTAATATCGTTGATGATTGGATCAAGATCTGTCTCATTTAGGACTTTTACAGTTGCATGAATATCCTTTTTTTTCAAAAATGGCATAAGCCTGTTTTCTAACTGATTGATAAAATCGAGACTCACCAAATAGACAGCTACCTGATCATAATCTTGGTGAATAGCTTCAAAATAGGGCAGTTCTTTGATGCAGGGGGCACACCAGGTTGCCCAGAAGTTTATAAGCTTGACTTTGGGTTCAGGTTTTTCAATGATTTGTTTCAAGGCAGGATACTTAATGATCTCCACATCCTGTGCCGATGCTGAAGTTGCTACAAAACATGTCATGAAAATTATACCTGTAAATAACTGCATCTTTAACCCATTTATAAAGCTGTCTTCAAAGCCCCAAATTCAATCTGGCAGTTTAAGAAGATGAAAGGAAGATTGAGTATCCAATTCCCTGAAACCCAACGACCAAATTTTATGTAGTCAACATCATTTTTTGAAGAAGCTTTTTTATCAAATTTAATAATTATTGCTGAAATATAAAAACAGTAGAAATAAGACAATATCACTATTCTTAGATGTCAAAAATAAGTTTATATTGAGTTAACATTTAGGTAAAATGATAAATTTTAAATTTACTATTTGTTAACATTGGCTTAATCAGCTTGTAATACATTAATATCTAATTATTTGCGTTTAGGTGCAGGATCATGAATAGGTGTTTGCTTGTAAAATTTGCAAAAATTGCCATGTAAGATTATTTATAAAAACGAACAAAATTTCTGAAGTCGCTTTGATGTCATTATACAAAACAAAGATTTTGAAAAGTCAAACAAAGTTTTCCACATTTTGCATAAGTTATCCACAGTGTCATGTGTTTAAGATATAAGTAATTGTACATCAGCTACTTACATTGTATTAGTTAAACTTCAGCAATGTTGATAACTTTGGCTTTTGAGCGAAAAAAGCGAATATTGAACATGTTTGGGGCCTTGAAGACAAAAGGAAACCGTTATCAGCCATAAAAATTGGCTGAAAAATGGGATTATTCTCATGTCAGATTTGATCCCGATGTTGTCGGATAATTTTCTTTCGATAGGCGTTGAAAATCCGGGATTTTGAAACAAAACCTACGTATTTACCTCCATCAATTACTGGTAAATTCCAGGCCCCGCTTTCTTCAAATTTTTCCATGACTGACTCCATACTTTCAAAAAGGGAAACTTGCCCCGGAGGCTGATGCATTAATGAGGAAATAGTTATATTTTTTCTGGATTCTTCTTCAAATATGATATCTCTGACATCATCCAGGGTAATGATGCCGGATAAGGCTCCGCTGGAATCTACCACCGGAAAAATATTCCTTTTGGACTGCCGGACCAGGGCTACCAGGTCTTCCAGCTGGGCATCTGGCGGGATTGTAAGCAGATCCGTTTCGATGATCTTTTTAAGGTTGATCAGGCTCAGTACCTGTCTGTCTTTATCATCAGGAATATATTCACCCCGTTCTATCAGATTTTTAGTATAAATAGAATATTTTTCGAAATAGGATATGGTGCTGTAGGAAATGGCAGATACCAACATCAATGGCACAAATAAGGTGTAACCACTGGTGATTTCTGCAATCAGGAAAATGGCCGTTAATGGGGCATGTAAAATACCACTCATCACCCCGCACATACCCACCAAAGTGAAATTGCTCAGACTTACCAGGTTGAGATTGAAAATGGTGTTGAGGGTTTTGGCAAATAAAAAGCCAGTGACCCCTCCTATAAATAATGAAGGAGCAAAAACGCCGCCACTTCCCCCGGAGCCGATGGTAAGGGCTGAAGCTACTGGTTTAATTAATATCACCCCAAAAAGAAAAATCAGAAGTACCGGTATGTTGTCGTGAAAAGAATAAAAAAAGCTATTCTGCATGATCACCGACTCATTTCCGGCTAAAAGGGTTTTGATCGTGTTGTAACCTTCTCCGTAAATAGGCGGAAACACAAAGATGATCAAGCCTACCAAAATGCCTCCTAAAGCACCTCTGCCCAGGTAATTCCTGAATTTATGGATCCATTCTTCCACTTTATAGGTGATGCGGGTAAAATAAACTGAAACCATTCCGCAAATAATGCCTAATAGAATATAATAAGGAGTATCACTGGCAACAAAGGAATCGGATAGGGAAAATGTAAATAAAATGTCTGATCCCAAAAGGCCAAGGGAGACCAGGGAGCCTGCCACTGATGCAATCAACAAAGGAATAAATGCGTTGATGTTGATTTCTGCCAGAATCACCTCAATGCTAAAAATAACGCCTGCAATGGGCGAATTAAAGATAGCTGAAATGGCCCCGGCCGCTCCACAACCAATGAGCAGACTTCTTCTTTTATAATTTAAGTGGAATAACTGGCCAATGTTGCTGCCAATGGCTGATCCGGTTACTACAATAGGTGCCTCCAGTCCAACTGATCCGCCAAAACCTACCGTCATGGCGCTGGTAACCATTCTTGACCAGGTCTTAGACCGTTTTATAATGCTTGATTTTTGGGAAATGCTGTATAGTACATCAGAAATGCCGTGACCCAGCTTTTCCTTTAAAAAATAGCGGGAAAAAAGGACCGTTAACAAAATACCGATCAAGGGGAAAGCCAGGTAAAAATAATTGGCAAAAGCAATATCGGGTGCTTTCTGAAGAAGGTGGGCAATAAAGTGCACTGCTTCTTTTAATATTACTGCGGCTAGGCCTGAAATTGCCCCTATAATGCCACTTAATATTAAGGCAAAATCTTTATTGCTGATGTGCTTTAACCGCCATACCAGGAACTTTACTAATATATCATTAAATTTCATGTCCTGCTAATCTATCCCTACCTGTAAAACTTCCTAAAAACAGATGCAAGGATAGGCCAGAAAATGAAAAGAAAAAAATAATCTTCCCGGCAAATCTATTCAGGTTTTTACTCAACCGGGTTGTAAAACCGATAATGAATGTATAATTTGTTGGTTTTCAATATATTAAGGATGTAGCTCCAGAGTTTTTCATAGGGTATGATCTCGATTTCATTCTTCAGATCAAAGGGGATATTGAATTTTAATAATTTCTTGAGGTATGTGGTGCCTTTTTCTTCAATCAGTTCATAATTAAATTCTTTTTCTGTCACTATTCCCAGCATCCTGATAAATATACTGTTGCGGTAATTGTGGCGCTTGTCCAGGTGAATGGAACTGTACTGCTGCAATTCTTCAACCCGGTCTCGTACATCATTTACCCTTCCTTCTCTTAACAGATTTAAATACTGGATGATCAGTGTGGCGATGCTATATCCCTGAAGGTTTTTGGGATAATCAGGCAAGTTTTCGATGAATTCATCAATATCAAATCCCCATTTCAGCAGCTTGGAATCATTGACAAAGATCAGGTAAGCCCGGTAAATATGCCACCTTTGGGCAATCTCATCGGGCAACTGATTGAAATTTTTATTGGTCCGCACCATTCTGAAAATTTCTTCTGCTTTTTCAAATTTTTCCCCATTCATCATCAGAAGAAAATAATATTCAATAAACTCAAACCACTCGTCGCTGCCATTTTTAATAATTTTGAGGTTCTTTTCAGCGTATCGTGAACCGTTTTCTATGTCCTTCAGATTAAAGTAAGCCAGCAACTTATTGAAGCCCAGGTTTAACTTGTCCAAATCTACCAGGATCTCGCTATTATCCTTATTAAGATACTTTTTTTCCAGCTGGTCACACAGGGCAATATTTTCCCTGAACCTTAAGGTAATATTGTTGAATGTTAATTGCAGCTTTTTAGCCAGTACCTCCAGGTAGTTGCTGCTGAACTCCTTGCCCCTTTTTTCTATCTTGGTAATTACCTGCGGGATCTTATTGAGTACTTTATTCTGAGAACTTACCGACTTGTTGATATATACCAGGGTTTGGTAATATAGCTCCTCACATTCCAGGATAGCCTCTTTAAACAGTTTTACGTGCTTTAGCTCCTTGTTGGTTTCATGAAATGGGGTGCTTTTACCTAATTTGGCATACTCATTTCTCAGCAGGATCAGGGCCTCCAAAGAAATATTTACAAATTCAAAGTCTTTGGCTGTTTTGATCAGCTGAGGCAATTTTTTCAGGGCAATATCATTGGCACCCTCTTCTATCAGAATCCGGCACTGATGTAAAGCATGCCAGCACTCATATTCATTTTTTTGATAGGCAGAATAAATATCTTTTTCGTAATCCAGGAAATATAAGTGATTCAAAAGTTTTTGCTTTAATTTGCCTTTGGTATTGCGATAGTTCCTGTTACCAGGATCTGTTTTGAACATACCTTTGGCTGCATCTTCATCAGTTAAATACTTACCACTTAGAATTGATTCGAATAAAATATTGTCTTTTGATACTTCCTTTTTCCTAAAATTTTGGTTAACCAGCTGAATACTCCTCTGTCCCTTTTTTTTAGTTATTTCAATAAGCTTTATAATGTCTTCCATTTAAAATTTTATTTTTTATAAAACGTAATCTTTAAAATAACGGTTAATTCAAACCATGATTGTGAACAATTAGAAACATTCAGACAATGAAGTTTCCAAAAAAAACCAAACTATACAAATTTAAGAACATTTTTTATTAATATCCATAAATTGGTTTCCATATTTTATCTTAATAATACATACTGATTGCCCAGTTTGTTACGACAAAATATTGCAATATACAAAAATATTAAAATTATTTCTAATAATTTGAAAAACTTTTCCTTCAATTTAAGAAAATGTTGCAGCCGGATATTGTTGTCATTAAAGTTGATAAAAATATTTTCCAATATCCGTTTTTGAAATGATAATTCCCTTAGGCTTAAAAATAATAATAGAAAAATTTAAGCATTCAGCACTTTAAAAATTATTATTATTTTGATTGTAATTTGACAATAGGTAATTTTATCCATGCAATATCAGCATTGTGGAATTTAGTTTTAGAGGACGACTTCGGGTTTGTTAAATTTTGAAAATAAACAGATTTTTTTCTTAAACCATTTCATGCTGTTATCGTAATATTTTTAGTTCAATTCATTTTTTAAACAGGAACAATGGACAAATACAGAATTCATTATAAATGCTTTAAACAACCGAAACCAAATTCAGAGCTTGCCGGATTTGATGTAGAAAAAATCTATACAGGCAGGGCTTTTAATGGGTTATTTGAAGTAACTCCTGACTGGGGTAGTGGACAACAAACTAAGATTATCGAAAAGTCAATTTTTAACCAATATTTTGAAATGCTCCGGGACCGGTAGTGATTTTTACAATTTATTTGAAATGCAAATTAATCAAATCAAGGAAACTTGCCTTTATGTACATGATTTAGCTTTGATCCAGTGGTTTTATCATCAAAAACTGGGCTTGCCCATAATAAGTATGGTAGAGAACAGGCATATTTTTTTCAGGGCTGGTACTTCTGTACTATTATGTTTTATTCCTGAAGTTACCAAAGAAGAAAAAAACCTTCCGCCCCATTATGCCCAGGGTAATCAACATATTGCTTTCGAAGTTGATCCCGAAAATTATACCCTGTGGGTGGAAAAGATCAAATCACTTAATATAGAGATTACCCATCAGCAGAAATGGAAAGATAATCTGTCTTCTTTCTATTTTAATGATCCTGAGGGGAATGTTCTCGAGATTGTACCTAAAGGGGTCTGGGATTAAGGATCATTCCAGCGACCGGTTGTTAAACAACAGGTAGCCTAAATGTAATAAAAAGCCAAATCTTCGGGTCTCATCATCGTAATAGTTGGCGCTGAAACTAATAGGGCCCAAAGGGCTGTGGTAAACAAAGCCGGCTGTTCCGGCCCAATGTACAGTATGGTCAAAATCCTGGTAAACTGGAAATTGCTTTTCACTGACACTTTCTTCTATCTTTCGGTAAGGTTTAAAGGCATATCCTTCTAACCTGAAGTCCAGGTTATTATTGATCAGAAATATATTTTTCCAACCCAAACCTAAAAAGCTGTGGCTTCTAAAATTAGGAATGAAAAGTGTTTTGCTGTCCTGTAGTGGGTTAAAGGATGGAGCATTGATCAGGGTTGCCATGAAGTTACTGAACATGGGCTGGTTGGAAATCACCCCATCAATCAGGTATCCTCCCCGGTAATTATTCAATTTCAATAAATACCTTTCCATTTGGAATTTTAGCCGAATCCATTCCCGTGAGTGTTCCTGCTGTTCTGCCATTTGTGAGGTATTGCCAGGATGATAGGTTTCATTACCATCGATATAGTCCAGGGAAATATGAAAATTTGTTCCCCAGGAGGGATACTGCTTCCTGTTTAAAGTATTTTTGGAAAGACTTGCCCCGTAGCGAAAGCCCCGGAAGTTAAGCACATCCAGGGTGTCGTTGGAATTGAAGTTAGGATCATTGGAAAAGTTGTCTTTATTGGTAAAATAACTGCCATGAAACACCATTTTGTATTTCAAGCCAACCGGTAAACCAACATCCAGACCCAGTGAACGATCAATACGTTCCAGAAAAACAGAAGGTTTATCTTCGATCCCCAACAGATCCTGTGAGTTGACAAAATCCCATTTATTGGCCAAAAACCTTGGTTTCAGATAAAATTGATTGCGGCCGGGAAAATTAATGCGGGATTGAAGCAGGGCAGACTGGTAAAAGCGACCAGTATAAAAATTAAGATTATGCTCCAGCAATAAGCCGTTGAAATTATGAAAGTTGATGCCCAAAAACACTTCACTGATGCTTCGGGTGGCTATATTGCCGCCCACTTCCAGGTTCAGGCTCCTTTCAGGCTGGGCTGAAATTTCAAAATCATAGCCCCCGGTTTCCTGGTTGTAGGTAATATTTGGATAAATATCCTTGAAGTAGTCCTCAGATACCAACTTGTAATAACCCGACTTGATATCCGAAATGGACAAATAATCGTTGTCAATATTGAACAGGCTTTTGACATAGGATATTTGCGGAATATTGAACCCTCTGAAAATGATATTGTTAAAGCGTAGCGGCTCCATTTTGAGCAGAAACTGATTGCGTTTTTCAGCTAACTGGTCACAGGAGATTCTCCGCTTGATCTTTTGCCTGATCTCAGGAAGTGCTGCCAGGGCGGCTACATAGCCACTA
The DNA here is from genome assembly GCA_051418075.1 of Candidatus Cyclobacteriaceae bacterium M3_2C_046. Classification (GTDB taxonomy): domain Bacteria; phylum Bacteroidota; class Bacteroidia; order Cytophagales; family Cyclobacteriaceae; genus JBPRGG01. Next base: position 125,328 of record JBPRGG010000005.1, read on the forward strand.
TCGATAATTTCCCTGGCTTTGGCAAAATCAAAACCACTGTAGGTTTCCAGGTTAGGTTCGATATAAATCCCGTTGTCTCCCAGCAGGGATGGGTCTGATTTATCCAGTATCATAAACAGTAAAGACTGGTTGATCAATGCTTCGTCCTGTTCATATGGATATTCATGGAACACCTTTGAAGAAACATTTACCCCAATGATGATATCCGGATCGAAAGTTTTTTGGGCTACATCTACCGGAAAGTTATTATAGATGCCACCATCGAAAAGCAGTTTGCCATCCAACCTGATAGGCCGGTAGAATAAGGGAACTGTCATGCTGGCCCGAATGGCTTCATTTAATGAACCGGAATGCAGAACTTGTTCCTGCTGGGTGAATATATCTGCGGCAATAGCCCTGAAAGGGATCAATAGACTATCAAAGTTATAACGGCTGGCCTGTGATGGTTGGGCCAGCATTTCGGTAAGGGCAAAATTGAGTGACATATCCCTGGCCAGGTTGGAATTAAACGAGGCATTGAGGGTAGAATCCAGGGCCAGCCGGAAATTGATCCAGGAAGCATTGGTTTCAGCCGATGTATAATAGTAATTAAAATTTTCAGTTACCTGACCATTTACCCAGGACAGAAAATTTTCAGAGCGAATGATTTCCTCTATATGGTCAGCCGAATATCCGGCCGCATAAAAACCTCCCACTACGGCTCCCATAGAGGTTCCTATAATGTAATCAACGGGTATCTCATACTCTTCCAATACTTTCAATACGCCCACATGCGCTATTCCTTTGGCACCACCTCCGCTAAGCACCAGTGCTACCTTCTGGGCTTGCAGGTTAGTCACATCCATAAGAAGGATAAAGCTTATCCATAGTTTGAAACGACGCATCTGGTATTCTCCGTTTTATCTTTAATAACGGAATAAAGCTACTAAATAATAAAAAAAAAGCAAGACCGGGAGGTCTTGCTGTGATATTAAATTATTAAATTTTTTACCCTGACTTATAAAGTGGCCACCACCTCATTAGGTTGAGGGAAGTTGATATTATCCAAATGCTGGATCATCTGCTCTTTTACCCCATTATATTCATCCAAAAGTTCGGGTTTTACTGGTTCAGCCGGAGGAGCTTCCACTTTGAGTGGATTGACCGGCTTGCCATGTTTCCAAAACCTGAAATCAAGATGCGGGCCTGTAGACAAACCAGTAGAACCAACGTAACCTATTATTTCTCCTTGTTTTACTCTTTTGCCGGATTTTATGCCCTTGCCATATCTGGACAAATGAAGATAAGCGGTGGTATAAATACTGTTATGCTTAATTTTTACCATGTGACCTCCTCCTCCGCTGTAGCCGGCTTTGATGACCACGCCATCACCCACAGATTGTACCGGGGTTCCGGTAGGGGCGGCGTAATCTACCCCGTGGTGAGGCCGGTATCGTTTCAAAACCGGATGAAAACGGCTGTTGGAAAACCTGGAGCTAATCCTTGAATAATTTAAGGGGGCTTTCAGAAATGCTTTTTGCAGGCTCTGTCCTTCTTCATCAAAATAATTGATGCCATTTCCCTGGTCAAAATAGACACCATAATAAGGATTTTCAAAATGCTCAAAATAAGCTCCCAAAATTTTACCATAACCTACTGTTTCTCCCTCCACCTGCAACTCTTCATAAACCACTTTAAATTTATCATTCTTCTGGATCCGGAAAAAGTCAATTTGCCAGGCGAATACATCAGCTAATTTATTAGTGAGAATGGGTGAGCCTCCAGTTTCCATCATGGTGTTGTACAGAGAATAATCAATAATGCCGGCTATGCTTTTTTGAACCGTGTCTACTTGTTTCATCATTTTATACACCGCCATAGAATCTTTCAGGTTAAAAACCACATATTCCAGAGGACTGGGCTCATAAACAAAACATTTGGCTGTTTTCATGGAGTCTTGTTCACATAATACGGTATATTTTTTATTTGCAGCCATTTTTCTTACATCAAATACATCCCTGAAGTTCCTGGCTAATAAATCAATAGTGGCAAAAGAAACATTGTATTCAGAAAGGATATGGGATAAATTCTGATTCCGTCGAACCACACCCTCCACAACATCAAGTGAATCAATATTGATTCCATATAAATATTTTGAAGGGGCAGCTACATTTTGTAGGCTGTCCTGTACAAATGAAAGGGTGTCGGCTGCCGTGGCATGGGTCAATGCCTGATCTTTTTTATCATGTACCACGTAAACAATAATGGTAATCAAAACGATTATGAGTAATCCTGGTATGCTTTTTTTCATTTTAATGGATATTGTTTTTTTTGATCCTGAAAATTAATTAGAATTATTATGAATGAAAAATGTTAATTGTTTTAAATTCAATTAGTTAGTATTATATCCTTGATTAATAACTTTAGTTTTCCCTTAAAATTATCAAGATTTTTGAAATAATTTTTAGGCATGACAATGTTAATAGTTAGAATTTAAAAAAAGTATTTATTGATAATCAATTACTTACAAGGATAATAATTTTGTTTGATTCATGAAATTAGATGGAGAATTGACAGATGTAATCATCATAGGTGGGGGATTGGCCGGGCTCATTAATGCATTGCAATTGGCTAAAGCTGGTTTAAATGTCATTTTGCTGGAGCAGAAAAAGTATCCCTTTCACAAGGTATGCGGAGAATACGTTTCCAATGAAGTGATCCCGTTTTTAAGATCTATTGATGCCTATCCGGAACATTTCCAGCCTGCAAGCATTAAGAGGTTTCACTTGACCTCTGTAAAAGGAAAGCTGACGGAAATGCCCCTGGATCTGGGTGGATTTGGTATCAGCCGTTATCTTTTGGATCATTTCCTATTCCAAAAAGCTAAACATCATGGGGCAACGATCAAAAAAGCCAGGGTAGAGCAGGTTAAATGGCTGGAAAACCACCATTTTCAGGTTCAGCTGAAGGGAGGAGAAATCATGGAAGCGCCTCTGGTGATAGGGGCTTATGGGAAAAGAACCAAATTGGATAAACATCTGGACCGGGAATTTATTAAAAAAAGGTCGGATTATATGGCTGTCAAATATCATATTACCACTGATTTTCCCACAGATCTGATAGCACTGCATAATTTTGCCGGAGGATACTGCGGTATAAGCAGTATAGAAAATGGCCGGTACAACCTGTGTTACCTCAGTCAACGTGATCACTTGCGGAAATATGGGAATATCGTGCAAATGGAACAGGCGGTTTTATGGGAAAACCCTTTTTTACGGGAAATATTTAACAATGCTGATTTTTTGTTTGATAAGCCATTGGCTATCAATGAAATATCATTCGAACAAAAGCAATTGATCGTAGATCATGTATTTATGTGCGGAGATGCTGCTGGACTAATTACCCCCTTGTGTGGCAATGGTATGGCGATGGCTATTCATGCGGCCGTTATTCTTTCTGAATTGATCAAGAAATATTTTTTCAGGCTAGAAAAACAAAGGGAAATGCTGGAGAAAGAATACGAAGAAACCTGGTCCAGGTTTTTTGCCCGTCGACTTTGGGTAGGAAGGCATACCCAGCGACTGTTCGGCTCCTCTTCCACTTCAGAAATGGCTGTCTGGTTGGCCAATCTCTCCCCTTCACTGGCCCAAAAGATCATGAAACATACACATGGTCAACCATTTTAAATTTTTCTGAAACTCTACTTCAGAACAGGCTCATCCTTTTGGAACTATTCTGCAAAATAGAGGCTTAATATAAATATTATGGACAGGACCTTATCGTTTAAATATCTTGAATTAGATTTGCTGAAAAAAGATAAATAACTTTAAAACAATGAAAAAATTTATATTAAGTGTGTTTGTAGTCGGTTTAGTGATTTTGAACAATAGCTGTACCGAATCCAATTCCGCCCAGACTGCCACTACTGAATCAGTGGCAAAACCTAAAAATATTATTTTGATGATCGGTGACGGCATGGGCTTTGCCCAGGTTACTGCCGGAATGGTATCTGAAAGCACCCGGGGATTACATATGGAAAAAATGCCTTTTACCGGCTTTTCCAAAACCAGGTCTTCCGATAATCTAATCACTGATTCAGCTGCAGGAGCCACTGCCCTGGCCACAGGAAATAAAACCTATAATGGCGCCATTGGTGTAGACAGCTTAAAGAACAAGTTGACTACTATCCTGGAAATTGCCGAAGAACAAGGTCTCTCTACTGGTGTGGTAGCTACTTCTTCGATCACACATGCCACCCCAGCCAGTTTTTACGCCCATCAGGAATCACGTAAATGGGATGAAGCCATAGCCCTGGACCTGGTAAATTCTTCTGTTGATCTTTTTATGGGTGGAGGCCGGAAGTTTTTTGAACAACGTGAAGATGGCCAGGACCTGACCCGGCAACTTCAAGAAAATGGATTTACCCTGCTAAATACCGTGGATGAAGCAGCCAGAGTATCGACTGACAAAATAGGTTATTTTATAGCAGAAGAACAACCCATGTCATATGTAAGTGGCCGGGGTAATTTTTTACCTGAAGCTACATCTGCCGCGATTGATCATTTAAATAAGGATGAAGATGGATTTTTTCTGATGGTGGAAGGATCTCAAATTGATTGGGGCGGACATGCCAATGATCTTAAGTACGTCATTACCGAATTGCTGGATTTTGATCGTGCTGTAGGCCGGGCATTGAAATTTGCGGCAGAAGACGAGAATACCCTGGTGATAGTGACGGCAGATCATGAAACAGGTGGCTTCGCAGTGACTGACGGTTCTTATCAGGACCAGTTGGTGTTGGGGAATTTTGTCACCAAAGGTCACAGTGGCTCCATGGTACCGGTGTTTGCCTATGGCCCCGGGGCTGAATTATTTACCGGGATGTATGAAAATACGGAGTTATTCTATAAAATGCTGAATGCCTGGCAACAGGAAAATATTAACTAGGCGAAAGGCTAAAACTGTATTGGGCCGGGGGAAAAACCATTTTCCCCTGGTCATAAGTTTTTTCAGTAAAAACAACCTTTTGATCTCTTGAAATAAGTAAACCGGATGAACAACGGGTGCCATAGTTATTCATTTTTATAAAAATAGGTGAAAGCTGCCTTTCTTTTTCTAAACCAATACCAGTATCCGGCAATTCCTGATCCGGAGCCATTTGCTGATCTGTTAACCAGGGTAAAAGGTGATCAGGCTGCAGTTCAGTTTCCTGGATTTTTTGGGAAAATAGCTCCTTTGCTGCCAGTACTTTAGGCCAGGGTGAATCCAGCAATGCATTACTTAACCCGTAAATACCTGGTTTCAATTGCCTGACGGCTCCCTGGTAATTGGAGAAATACCAGAGTTGCTCAGTAGTACCCACCAACAGGTTAAATCCATTGTATTTATCTGCAGTTTTAGCTACCCGGAGAAGATAAGTTTCAGGATCTGTGGTAGAATTTAAAAAGTCCCGGGTTAATTGTCCCCGGGAAGGAGCCGCTGATTTGAGGTTGGTTAAATCCCGATAATTGGTAATGGCAGCAAAACGGCCATTCTTGGTTAAGCCCAGCCAGGTTCCTCCATTCTGAAGATCTTTGCCGGCCAGTATCTCAGGATGATCTTCCCAAAATGCTAGCTGCCCGGTTTCCCTGGAATAAAATTCATCGCGATTGGCAGAAAGAATGAATTTATAGGTGGGATGGACATCCCAGGCAAATACAATCAGACACATAGATCATAATTTATTTACTTTTAACCTTTCTATGGTTTTTAGGCTGCCAGGGTTGTTTAGGTGTGGCGGCACAGGAGCAAAGGAATAGACTTAAAATAATAAACACAGCATACTTTTTGATATTCATTTTATTCGATTTATTTATCAGTTGAATCTTATTTGTTTATATTAGTTGCTAAACTAAATATAAAAGATATTTATCCTATTAGTTGTTCTATATATTTTAGTTAATTTTTGCCCGTTTTGTTTAAATATTATTTAATAATTTAGCTGTGAATTTAAAGTTTGGCTGAATGAAGGATACAAAAAGCATTTTAGACAAAACAGAGCATTTTGTCAGGCAATTTTTCCTCGAATTTCATAACAACGATTTGCCATATCATAATTTGCAGCATACGATTGATGTGGTGAAAGCGGCGCAATTAATAGGTCATAAGTGCAAGCTTTCAGAAAAAGAATTGGTAATAGTGTCCCTGGCAGCCTGGTGCCATGATATTGGCTATTACAGGGGATGTGTTGAGCATGAAAAGGAAAGTATCGAGATTGCTGTAGATTTTTTCAGAAAAAATCAGGTGCCAGACCAGGAGATCCAGGAAATTATCAATTGTATTAATGCCACAAAAATCCCCCAGCAGCCTTCCAATTTGGTACAGAAAGTCATATGTGATGCTGACCTGTTTCATTTATCAGCGCCTGATTATCTGGAAAAGTCTAATTTGCTGAGAAAAGAAATGTCCCGGTCTGTGGATAAGAAGATCAAACAGCTGAAATGGCTTAAAACCAGTCTTAAATTCATGGAAAACCATCATTATTTTACCCTATATGGCCAGGAGCAGTTGGCCCCGGCCAAGCAGGAAAACTACATCAAACTTAAAAACACCATCGAAGCATTGGAAAGTCAAAAGAATTCAAAAGCACAAAAGACCGGTAAGTTGGAAGAAAAGCTGGAAAAATTAAAAGATAAATACAATCAAATCAAAACCGGGCGCCCAGACCGCGGTATTGAGACTATGTTTCGGATTACCTCTCGTAATCACCTGGATCTGAGCGCCATTGCAGATAATAAGGCCAATATCATGATCTCGGTGAATGCCATTATTTTATCCATTTTGCTTTCGGTGCTTTTTCGCCGGTTTGATGATTACCCTAACCTGATCATTCCAGCCGTTATGCTCACCCTGGTTTGTCTTTTAACCGTCATATTTTCTATTTTAGCCACCCGGCCCAACGTAACTGCCGGTATTTTCACCAAAGAGGATATCACTGAGCGGCGTACAAACTTATTGTTTTTTGGAAATTTTCACAGAATGGAGCTGCAGGATTTTGAATGGGGGGTGAAGGAGATGATGTCAGACCGTGATTTCCTCTACAGCAGTATCATTAGAGATTTGTATTTTTTAGGTAAAGTACTGGGCAGAAAGTACAAGTTTCTCAGAATTGCTTACAATATTTTTATGTTCGGGTTGGTCATATCAGTTCTTGCCTTTGCCATTGCACTAATTTTTTTTCCTTTAAATCAATACTAAAAAAGCCTGTTTAGGCGGCAAGAGCCGGTTAATACCTCTGAAAATCACCGGTTTACACTTTTTTAAATGGCCAAAATTTTTTTTTCTACCCAACATTTTTACTTTTCAAGTTGTTAAAAATTTGCGCACCCATCGAACAGGGAATATTTTTTTAGCTTTTATACTTTTTGAACATTAATAGTTCTGAATTCTTAAAACCTTCAGAATGAATATACAGTTTTATAATTACAACAGAAGCAATATGGCCAATTATATTATAGACATGTTAATTTGCGGGGCAATATATGTTGGAATGGTCTATTTCATTGTCAGGCTGATAAAAAATCATAAATTCAAAAGAAGAGGAAGGAGTGATGATGATGATGGAGGAATAGAATTTTTTAATGAACCTGATCTTGATCTTCCCCCAGGGGTAACTTTGCCTGATAACGGCCCGGATATGAAGGTGAAATTGGATGAAAAAGATGAAGTCCTGATTTAATGACTCCATCTTTCTCTTAAAATCCTTTTTATCCTTACAGATATCTGCCTAGCCAGTCGAAAAATACCCTATGCCAAAGTACTCCGTTTTGCGGGCTCAATACCCAGTGTCCTTCTTCAGGAAAATACAGAAACCTGCTGGGGATATCCTGTAATTGAGCTGCGCTAAATGCTTCAATGCCCTGAGAAACCGGTACCCGGAAATCTTTTTGTCCATGGATCACCAATATCGGTGTATCCCAGTTCCTTACGAATTTATGTGGAGAAAACCTGGCATAGCTTTCAGGTTCCGGGCGTAACCAGTAGGGCCCTTCCATTTCCCAATTGGCAAAAAATATTTCTTCAGTGCTGCCATACCAGCTTTCCAGGTTAAATACCCCGCAATGCGAAATAAAACTTTTAAACCTTCCTTCATGAATACCAGCCAGGTAATATATCGAATACCCTCCATAGCTGGCACCCACAGCTCCAAGTCTGTCCTGATCTACGTAAGGTTCCAGCGCTACATCATCAATGGCAGCCAGATAATCTTTCATGGCCTGACCTCCCCAGTCACCACTAATGTCATCATTCCATTCCTGCCCGAATGAGGGCAATCCTCTTCTATTTGGAGCTACTATTATATAATCCTGAGCAGCCATAAGCTGGAAATTCCAGCGATAGGAAAAAAACTGACTCACTGCACTTTGAGGCCCTCCCTGGCAGTAAAGGAGGGTCGGATATTTTTTATCAGGATCAAAATCTGGTGGAAATATCATCCACACCAGCATTTCTTTCTGATCGGAGGTGGTGACCAGTCGCTTCTTTACCTGCCCAAGTTCAAGCTGGTCCAATAGTTCTTGATTAACAAAGGATAATTGCACTTCCTGACCCGTCCGGGGATCAATGGAGAAAATCTGCAAGGGCATGGACATGGTTGTTTTACTGCCAACCAGTTCATTACCAGCCCATTGGATGTCATAGTAATTGTGCCATCCCTGGGTAATCTGTTGAATATCTGTTGATCTTTCCCGGATCTTATCAAAATTATTGGTTTTGAGATCTGCCTGAAAAACCTGATAAGTGGCATCAATACCGGCAATGAAATAAATGGACTGATCATCATGACTCCAGACCAGGTGTGATGCACTTTGGTCAAGAGATTTTGTAATGGGCTTTACCTGTCCTGTGGTTAGATCATAAATGTGGATCACATTTCGGTCAGCTTCAAATCCCGGCCTTTCCATGTTGAGCCAGGCAATTTTAGAGCCGTCATGAGAAAATACCGGATCAGTGTCGTATCCTTCCAGACCATCGGTCAGGTTCGAGGTTTTCCCGCTGTTTATATCATACAAATACAGGTCCGAATCGGTACCTGTAGCATATTCCTTGCCCCGATATTTTTTGCAAACATACAGAAGCTGTTTACCGTCAGGGCTCCAGCTGATCTGCCCACTGCCTCCAAATGGCTTCAATGGTGTGTCAAACTTTTCATCCTTCATAATATCTATCGGTTCATTCAACACCGAACCATTCTGGTAACCATCATAAAACAAATGGGAATAAGAATAATTGTGCCACTGATCCCAATGCCGGTACATTAAATCATCAATAATTCTTGCATTGGCTTTAGGAAGATCAGGATAGCGATCCTGCAGGTTCTGGTCAAGCTTAACATCTGTGGTAAAAGAAATATGTTTTCCATCAGGCGCGTAAGCAAAATTTTGAATATCAAAATCATAAAAAGTAACTTGTTGTAGGTTACTGCCATTAGGATCAACTTCCCAGAGTTGTTGATGGTCCCCTATTTTAGCCAAAAAGCCTATTTTTTGGCCATCCGGTCGCCACCTGGCATTTTGTGCGCTCACTTCTAGACTGGTGATCTTGAGGGGATCTCCCCCATCGGAAGAAATAAGATACAGGTTTCTTATTCCATGATTTTCCAGCAGGTTATAGTGGGTGGTACCATATAAAATCATCGATCCATCAGGTGATACCTGTGGGTCGCTCAATCGCTCCAGTTGCCAAAGCTTTTCCGGAGTCAATCTGTCCTGGGCAGATAATAGCACTACAGGAAAAAGGAAAAATAGAATTAATAAGTTTCTCATCATTTTTTATCATATACTTGTTTTTACCTTTACAATATTAAAATAACTATTTCTTAAAATAAAAAACCAGTCAGGTAAAACTGAATATGAGATATTGAAAATAAATTAATACTATAATTTATAACCAAATTGATGGATTTTAGATTATAAAAAGTGCTGTATTGCCTATTAAGTCTAATAAAAATGAAAAACAAGAAATAAATTGTTTAAAAAATTAGTTATAATACAAATAAGCTTTGTTTTAAATACTATTTTTGATAGCTTTACTATTAACATAACTACTAATTATATATATTACAATGGCTGTATATGCAACTATTCAGATAAAATTAAATGAGAAGCTTTATTTACGGGATCCGGAACAAACCGATTTAGGAAGACGAATCATTTCAGCCAGTATACAACTGATCCATAAAATAGGGTTTGAGCAATTTACCTTCAAGAAGTTGGCTAAGGAAATCAATTCAACTGAAGCTTCTATTTACCGGTATTTTGAGAATAAACATAAACTTTTGATTTATTTAGTATCCTGGTACTGGAGTTGGCTGGAGTATCAGGTTAATTATCAGACCCATAATATTGATGATCCGGTAGAAAAGTTAAAAATTGCCCTAAGGGTCATGGCAGATGATATCAAATATGATCCCACTTTTTCTCATATAGATGAGGAATTGTTGTACAAAATTGTAATTGCCGAGGCAGATAAAACCTACCTGACCAAAGAAGTGGATCTGGATAATAAGGAAGGGTTTTTTAAGAGTTACAAATCATTATGTGGAAAGATTGCCTCCCTTTTATCAGATGTAAATCCGGAGTTTAAATATCCCCGGGCCCTGATCAGCACTTTAATTGAAGCTTCACACCAGCAGAAGTTTTTTGCTGTGCATTTGCCATCTTTGACTGAGATCGAAAAAGGTGGTGCCTCTGAGGTCAGGGATTTCCTGGAGTATATTGTTTTTAATTTAATCAATAAGAAATAAATAATGAATAGGTTGTCTCAAGCTTTTTAAATAAGACAGCCTCTTTTTTCATATCCTGAGGATTCAGCGAATTTCTCCCGTCATTCTGCTAGTCTTCTATGTGATGTTAATTTTTACTGATATCATATTTTTAAGTTTTACCAATAGCTTCTCTTTTACAGTATTAAAATTTAAAAGAGCGAAGAATTAAATCTGAATATCAATTTTAATTGGCACCAGTAATATTTTAAATGTAAATGTTGTGGCGCTTTTTTAATTAACCGTAGTCCACCGATAATTAATCCTATAAAAAATCAATAAGAAGCAAACTTTTTTACTATTCATTTGGTTCAGCCCACATGGAAAAAGAAAAGAAAAGCAGAAAATCAAATACAACAAAAGCATCTGTTGATTTGAGAGAGAAGATAAAAAGTGCCTACATCGAATATTTACTGGAACATGGTAAAGCACCAAATTCTGTATATAAATTTGCCAAAGATCTGAAAATGACAGAAGGGGCATTTTATGATTATTTTAATTCTTTCAATGCCCTGGAGAAAGAGATTTGGAAGGATTATTTTGAAGTGGTGCAGGAAAAACTGGAAGGTGATGACATGTATCAGCAATACAGCGCCAGGGAAAAATTGCTGGCCTTTTATTACACCTGGGTGGAAATATTGAAAAATAACCGGAGTTATGTAGTTTATAAATTGAATCATACCCCCAGATCATCTTACCGGCCGGATTATTTATCCACTTTCCGTTCGATGTATATTGATTATTTGAGGGATTTGCTTAATCAAGCCAGGGAAGATCAGGAAATAGTGGAAAGAAAATATCTCAGTGACCGATATCAGGATGGTCTTTGGTTGCAATTATTGTTTGTGCTGAGGTTTTGGGTCAAAGACGATAGTTCCAGGTTTGAACAAACAGATGCCGCCATTGAAAAAGCGGTCAATCTTTCTTTTGAGCTGATGGGAAAAAGTACATTGGAATCGGCCCTGGATTTTGCCAAATTTTTGTATCAAAACAATTAATTAATTATTTCCAATTATTAATATCAAATGGAGAATCAATCGGATTCTAAAAAGGAGAACTACGTCAAAAATTTAAAATAAATGAAAGAACAAATAAGAATACCATCTTCAAAAGTAGAACGTGCCAGCCGGTTTTTACGCACTGGCGTTAAGGTGGGAGGTAATTATGTGAAATATTATTCCAAGAAAATGTTTGATCCTGAATGGGACAAACAAGAGTTGGATACTGAAAATGCGGCGGATATTTATGAAACTTTGAGTCAACTCAAAGGGAGTGCCTTAAAAGTAGCTCAGATGATGAGTATGGATCAAAATATAATGCCAAAGCCTTACCAGGATAAGTTTATGTTGGCTCAATATAGTGCACCACCCCTGTCTCTTCCACTGGTAGTGAAAACATTCCAAAAATATTTGGGCAAAACACCTCTTGATATTTTTGATAAATTTACTCCTCAGGCTGTCAATGCTGCTTCTATTGGTCAGGTTCATCAGGCTGAGTTGAAAGGCAAGAAACTGGCTGTTAAAATCCAGTATCCTGGTGTGGCGGATAGTGTGAGTTCTGATCTGAAAATGGTGCGACCTTTTGCTACCCGTTTATTTAATATTAGTAGCAAAGATCTGGATAAGTATTTTCAGGAAATAGAAGGAAAGCTTTTGGAAGAAACCGACTATGAACTGGAACTGGATCGTTCCCTATCCATATCACAGGCCTGTAAAAATATTTCAGGGTTGATGTTTCCCCGATATTTTCCTAAATACTCCTGTGGCAGGATTCTGACTATGGAATGGCTGCCGGGGCAACACCTGAGAGAATTTTTAAAAACCAATCCTTCCCAATCTGTCAGGAATCAGGTAGGACAGGCGCTGTGGGATTTCTATGATTTTCAGATCCATGTACTGAAGCAAGTACATGCAGATCCTCATCCCGGAAATTTCCTGATCCAACCGGACGGCACTGTGGGCGTAATTGATTTCGGATGTGTGAAAGAAATACCGGAAGCGTTTTACCAACCCTATTTTGCTCTGCTCAAAAAAGATGTTGTCACCAGGGAAGAGGAATTGATGGACTTATTTTATCAATTGGAGTTTATATCCGATCAGGATACAGAAGCAGAAAAAAGTCTTTTTGCTGGTATTTTTACTCAAATGATCGGTTTGTTGGGTCAGCCATTTCATCATGATCAATTTGATTTTGGAGACAACAGCTATTTTAAGGAGATTTATGAAGTAGGAGAAAAAGTTTCCAGGTCCAGGGAGGTTAGAAGTTCAAGAACTGCACGTGGGTCCAGGCATGGATTATACATCAACAGGACCTATTATGGCTTATATAATATTTTGAATGAACTAAAAGCAGTGGTGAAAACCAGGAGCGCTACTTCTCTGGCGCTGAGTGCTTAATGAATTGATGAAGATAAATTTAGGTTGCTGTTGATTTGGGAATCTTAATTCCCCTAGTATTAGCCGGTTGTTTCACAGGTATATTTGGTTTAGTAATTTGTATCTGTGTAAATAGCCGGCTTTTTTAAGCTGCTTTTTGTAGAATAAAGAAAACATGGGAGGATCGGTTAAAAAGACCTCTGGAAAAACCTTTGATCACTACATCTTTGATTGAAAAGCCATTTTTTCTCAGCAAAGCTTTCCATTGGTTCAGGCTCAGAAATCCAGCCGGAAAAGGCATTTGAGGTACTCCTGTAGCCAGTGCATTGGCCAGAAAATCAATTAGTATGAGGACATCTTTTTGATCTCCCTGATCCATGGCCAGGAAATCAGGAAAAAGCGCCTGATGTTGTTTACAATGCTCAATCTGTCTTTTATAATCCTCATTTCGAATTATTTCCTCCTGAGGAAGTAAAACATCTTCTTCAATGATCAGCCTGCCTGCCACAGTTAAAGCCGATTTTATATTTTGCAGGAAAATGCTTCTGGATTGGTCGTCATTTCCCACATGGTGCAATACCGCTATACAGGTCACTGTATCGTATTGTGTGGGGCTGGTTTGATGGGGCTGAGAAAAATCCAACTGCTGAAAATCAATCTGATCTTTTAGTGCCGGAGTCCGCCAGTCCATCAGGTCGATTCCTGCACAAATTTTAAAATCATAATGATTTTTTTTCAGATAATGTACCAGGTCTCCACCTCCGCAACCAATATCAGCCAAAGAATTACCCCAGAGATGGGGTTTTAATTGCTGGTAACGGATCTTAAGTTTGTTATGATGTTTATAGTTTTCATAGGCCAGGTCAAAATCTTTCCACCAAATGGCATCCTGAGGCTGATGAAGCCGGGACAGCTGATGAAGAACAGGAAAAAGCTTGGAAGGGTTATGGCTGGCCGCATTAAGTCGCTTAAAGGTTTGGTTGACCAGGTTTTCACACCTGGAAAGCGTCTCCTGAGGGTCCAAATGACCCCGGTCGGGATGGTGGGCCAGAATAGCTTCTGAATAATGTAGTACCATCATCTGTTGTACCAGCTCTCTGGCTGGTTTGTTGCGATAAGCTTCTAAGAATTTGGTCGTTTCTTCTGTTCTCATAAATGTCTGCTTCAAAAATTGGGAAATTGAAAACCAAGAGTCAAACCGATAAAGCTTATCCAGCTTCCATTGAAATATTATTCATTTCAGCTGCTTCCCTAATGGCTTTTTTGATTTCTAAGGAAACAGCTGGCCGGGAATGATAATGGAAAATAATATGATCATCATTCAGGAAAATATTGAGTTGATATGTACCAAATTGAATCTTTTGAATGGCGGCCCAGCTAATTTTGTAAGATGGAGAAAATAAATTTTGTTTTAAGATCAATTGGTTGGGTTCCAGTTTGACTTTCGGAGCATATTTAGAATGCTTGTTAAAAGCTGTGATCCCATAAATAGTATAATAAAACCCCGGTAAGAGCATGATCAATCCTAAAATTCTACCCCAGGGAAAAAGATGATTTTCTATAATGTGATAAATCCCGTTTCCTATAAACATGATTCCAATAAACAAGTATAGCCACTGGTTAATCCGAAAGGGAAAACTATTTTTTACGCCTAAAAGTATGGTTTTGTTCATAATTACCTTAATAAACTGGATGTAAAAAAATGAAAAAACAGGTAAATCTTGCTAAATATATTTAAAATATAGGAAAAATACAATATTTATACTATGATCAACAAAGAAATGTTTGTCTGTATAATGGCAAAGAAAACTACCTTCTTGATAGAATAATACTCCTTTTTCAGCTTGATAAACCGTTTTTCGCTATTTAATCCTGTATTTTGTAAAAAATTGTTAATTTTTCAGATAGCTGTTGTTATACAAAGCAGGTATAAACTAACCCAAATTGTCATTAAAATATTTTTAATTTTTAAAGAATTATATTAATTTAACATCTTCACAGGAACGGGTATTTTATTAATTAATGGATTGTGAGAATGAATTTGGCCTCATTTTAGGAGGGATAAATTTTTAAATTATTGATATGATTGGGTGTTTATTTTAATTTTTTTAATAAAACTAAAATGCTAGTACTGGAAAACAATCATTTGTACCAATTATTGGATATATCCAAAGAATTACATTTTATTTTTGATCTGCAAATCAAAAAGGTAGTGTACAGTAATCAGAGTGTTGAAAATCATTTTGGCATTTCTTCAAATAATAATAATTCGCTTTCTTTATCTTTCCTAAAAGAATTTGTTCATTATGAAGATCTTTACAAAATATACCAGATCGATTTTGAACGGGAGGGGGCTAGTGGCACTGTATTCATCCGGCTGCAAAGGCAGGATCAAACCATGGCTCCCTATTCAATAACCTATAAGGTCAGAAAGGACTTAATTCACCAGAAATTATTAGTTTATGTTCAGGCTGAGCCATTAAAGGAGGCAAATTTCAGACCTCAGAAACAAGCTTTCGATTATAAGGATTTGTTTGATCATGTTCCCCTGGGGGTGGCCATTCATGAAGGCCCGGAATTTGTCACCACCATGGCCAATAAGGCTTATTATCAGATTGCAGCAGGAAAAGGTCCGATCCTGGGAAAGAGAGTAGTGGAAATATGGCCGGAAATAGCTGAAAGCATTATTCCCTTGTTGGAACAGGTTTACATAACCGGAATGCCTTACCAGGTAATAGACAAGGAATTATATCTTCACCGGGATCAGGGTATGGATCAGACTTTCTTTAGTTTTAGCTATATTCCCCTGAAGAATGCAAGTGGTAAAACGATTGCCATACAGGCGTTGGTTCAGGAAACCACTAATATGGTTAAAACCCGAAGAGAAAAAGAGATATTAAGCAACCGGTACAAAGCCATTTACAAAAACATTAAAGATGGCATATTAATGTTGGATAAACAAGGTAATCTGCTGGAAGCCAATCAGGTAGCGTTGGACATGCATCATTTTGACACCGTTCAGGAATTTAATAGTTTTCATAAGGAATTTGAGGAATATTTTGAACTGCAAAATTTAGCAGGTCACCAGATACCCCGCCAGGAATGGCC
This sequence comes from Candidatus Cyclobacteriaceae bacterium M3_2C_046, assembly GCA_051418075.1. Classification (GTDB taxonomy): domain Bacteria; phylum Bacteroidota; class Bacteroidia; order Cytophagales; family Cyclobacteriaceae; genus JBPRGG01. The sequence continues at coordinate 141,591 of JBPRGG010000005.1, forward strand.
AATTAACAAGGCTTTAAAAGGAGAAAAAATCAGGAACCTGGAAATTAAGCTATACCGAAAGGACATAGATAAATCCTGGTATGTGTTATATTCTGCTTTTCCCTTATTTGATCAGCATCAGCAGGTAATTGGTTGTGTGGTTACTATCAATGACCGCACTGAAAAAAGGATTTATGAGAATAAACTGGAAGATCTTGCTTCCCGTTACAGGATCATCTTTGAAACGGTAGATGAAGGTTTGTTCCTGATAAATCCTGAAGGTAAAATATTGGAAGCCAATCAATTAGGGCTGAAAATGCATGGTTATCATGACATTAATGAATTCAATGACGAAGTAGCTAAATACAGCTCAAGAGTTCACCTCTATAATTTAAATGAGAAAGAAGTACCTTTGGAACAATGGCCTTCCATCCGTTCACTCAAGGGAGAGCCGGTGTTCAATTTTCAGGGATTTCTTAAACGAATAGATACTGGTGAAAAAATGACTATTTCAGCCACCTCCATACCGGTTATTTCGCGGGAAGGTGATATTATGGCTGTGGTCTTAAGTATGCGAAATATCACAGAACTCAAAGGAATAGAGGAGGAGCGGGAAAAACTACTTAATGAAACAAAATCTACCAATCAATTACTGGAGAACCTCATGTACATTGCCGCCCATGATTTGAAAGGTCCGGTATCCAATTTAAAGGCACTTCTGGAAATGATGAAACTCATTCAATCGGATCAGGAAAAGCTTGACTTTATTCCACGTTTCCGGGTGATCAGTAATCAATTGGTAAAAACAATTGGTGGATTGACTGAGATTTTGCAAATACAGAATATCGATGAGAGCCATATTAAAACCATTGACCTTGCAAATCTGACAGAGCATTTACTTAGCTTTTTCAATGAATCCATTTTGAGGTGCAATGGTCAATTAACATATGATTTTTCCCAGGCCGGACAAGTGGTTTATATTGAATCATTTCTGGAAAGCGTATTAAAAAACCTGATCAGTAATGCGATTAAATACAGGGATAAAAAAATTCCTTTGAGCATTCATTTGAAAAGTACCAGAGAAAATGGCTTTGTAATGATCAGTATTAAAGATAATGGTATTGGAATAGATCTGGATAGCCATAAAAATAACCTGTTCAAACCTTTTAGAAGGTTTACAGATCAGGAACAGGGGACAGGTGTGGGGCTTTATCTTATTAAAAACATGATTACAAAGAATGGGGGGGATATAAAAATTGAAAGCAAACTAAACCAAGGAAGTACATTTCACTGCTTTTTAAAGGAATATTAGAATTTTATTGATCCCGGTTTTGATCTTACTGCTACGGCGCCTGCCAGTTCTTTTTAAGCTAAAGCCTTTATTAAAAGATCTGAAATTGAATTCGGATTTTGTATTCGTTGGTTGGTTTGGTCCGATTGGAGTAGCGGCATTGTATTATGCCGTAATGGCACATGAAAAACTGCCTCATGAGGAAATTTGGGCCATACCGGCATTGATCATCTTTACTTCGGTAATTGTTCATGCTGCCACCAGTTATCCTTTTGTTAAAAAAAATTTTTTATGCCACAGCTAAAGTTCAGGTAAGGTTGTGATCTCTATGCCAGGAAGAAATCTGTCAGAGTTAAAATACATGGATGCTGGTAGCATCAACACCTTTTATCCTAAAGTTGGGCGCTGCCTTTAATTACCAAGGACGGTTGACTACCGGCGGTCAATGAAAAAGCAGGATTCTTTATCTTTTAGAATTGTTTAGCCGCTTATTATTCTTCCAAATACCGGGCCAGGTCTGAAATGCTTTGAATATGTAATTGTTCAGCCTGCTTTTCCCGCATCATCAGGGCAAAAGTATTATTGAACCCTAATACCGGCAGCCAAACCAGATCAAACTGTTGTCTGAATTCCGTCCTGAGATAATTCAATAATTGATCCTCCTGCCTCATATACTTTTGCTTTACTGGTTCCGGAGGTTGCAGCAACACCAGGAAGCCCGTCCCCGTATATTCCGGGTACATATCTATTTCTCCAGTTCTCAGCGCATCAAATATTATTTTTGTTCCACCAAAACCCAGCTTAAGCTCTGCATCAAGAGAAGTATAGTTTTCAATCAGAATGGCAAACATTTCAGCCAGAATAAAGCTTTCGGTGAAATTTTTAGAACCTATCAATATATCTCCCTCAGCCTGTCGACGCACATTATTCCGAATACCTTCTGATTGCAGGAATTCCCGGGCCACCTGATAGGGAGATATTTTATCATGATCCACCCGGTAGTTCATCCGGATCATTTCCTGATCAGATATTTGCTGATGCAGCTGGCTGAAAATTTCTTTTAATTCCGGATATTTGTTCAATAATTCCTCTCTGGCCAGCGGAGCAGCCTGGTAAGGTGGAAAATAGTTTTTATCATCTGCCAAAGGCTTAAGCTGATAAGCCTCTATTCTTCCATCGGTAGAAAATCCACTGATAACGTCCACTTTGCCATTTTTGAGGGCCTGGTACATCAGGCTGATTTCCATTTCCCGGGTATCCAGATCCAGGTTATAATGTTCCTTTAATCCCACAAATCCATCTTCCCTTTCTATAAACTCAGAAGGGAACCCTGCTACAAAATCCTGTGAGTCTGTGTTGAACCAGAAATACAGGGGTATTAAAATAATTATTAAACCTGTTCCCACTATTAAAGGCTTTAATGTCTTATGGATATTATGCTGAATTAGTCCTAAAAAAGCATCAAATATGATCGCCAATAATGCAGCTGGAATAGCTCCGGCTAAGATCATATAAATATTATTCAAAGCAATGCCTCTGAATATAAACTCTCCCAGGCCTCCTGCTGCAATCAAGGCACAAAGGGTAGCCACGCCAATACTGATCACTACTGCTGTACGGATACCGGCGAAAATAACAGGCAGTGCCAGAGGAATTTCAATCCGCTTTAAGATCTGCCGGTTGTTCAGACCCATACCCCGGGCGGCCTCCAGAATTGCAGCATCTACCTGAGTTATGCCGGCATAGGTGTTTCGAACAATAGGTAACAGGGCATACAGAAACAAGGCAATAATAGCAGGCAGCGCCCCGATTCCCAGTAAAGGCAGTAAAAATCCCAACAAAGCAATACTGGGGATGGTCTGGATCACATTCACCAGTCCTAAAATCGGTGAAGACCATTTGACAAACCTTGAAATGAAGATCCCGGTCAATATTCCCAAAATTATGGCAAAAAACAGGGCTGCCAGGGTCAGTCCAATATGTTCCATCACCTGCTCCTGTAAATCATCCAGATGAGAAATTAGAAATTGATAAAAATTATTTATGAATTCCATAGGAGTTAGTATGATCAAATTTAAACCGGTAAAATGATTCCAGTACCTGGCTCAGAGGATTGGTGGTGATGGTTTTACCCTTTGTGTCCTGAATAGCCAGGTAAGTATGCTGTTTACTGGCTTCTCCATCCAGGATCTCAAACAAGGTTTGTTGGGCTGACACTTGTTTTATGTTATTCCCGGAGGGTTCAACGGTTTCATGCTCAAGATAGGGTATAAGATGTTTAAATTGCAGGATCTTAAGCTCCAGTTGGAATCGCTGGTGATCGAAAAAGTCATACACAAACTGATTGGCTGGTTCAAATATCATCTGGTAGGGTGTACCAATTTGCTGGACTCTACCCTGATCCATCAGACAGATCCGGTCACCCAATTCCACCGCTTCAATAATATCATGGGTAACCAGGATAATGGTTTTTTTCAGCATTGATTCCAGGGATTTAAATTCAGCTTGTATATTTCTGCGGGTTATCGGGTCCAAAGCCCCGAAAGGTTCATCCATTAAGATCAATTCAGGGTCAGCTGCCAGGGCTCTGGCAATGCCAATTCTTTGTTTTTGCCCTCCACTAAGCTGGTCTGGAAATTTGTTTTGAAGGTCCTGGTCTTCCAGTCCCATGATTCTGATCAGTTCCATGATCCTGCCCTCAATTTTATCTGAAGGCCATTTTAGTAAACCGGGCACTGTGGCTATATTCTGAGCGATGGTAAAATGGGGAAATAATCCTACATCCTGTATGACATATCCGATTTTTCGGCGCAGCTTTTCAGGAGGCTGTTTCATGATATTTTCAGCCCGGATCAGAATCATTCCTGCTGTCGGCTCAATTAAACGGTTGATCATTTTCAGAGTGGTGGTTTTACCACATCCACTGGTCCCAAGTAAAACGAATGTTTCGCTTTCTTTCACCTGGAAGGAAACATCAATGACAGCTTTTACTCCATCAAAATCCTTACTGACTTGTTTTAATTCCACCATAAACCTTAAATATAAGCTATACTTTTTAAAGTTGATAACCACTGGATATAAGCTTTAACCAAAGGCTCTTTGAACAATGAATTGTATCTGTTAGTTTTTAGGTTAATATTATCTGCCATGCAAAAAGAAAAGTTACAGGAACAGGAAGAACACTCTGAAAAAGTTCGGCAAAAAATCCAAAAACCCAAAACGGTACTCGAGATCCTGAATGAACAGCTGGAACTGGGTATGAAAGAACACCGCCGTTCCAACACCGGTTTACTGTTTTCTGGATTTTCTGCCGGATTGGAAGTAGGCTTCAGTGTTTTTTTGATGGGTATCTTGCATAGTATGTACTATGACGTATTATCACCGGGGAATTTGCATGTACTGGTTTCAATGGCTTATCCTATTGGCTTTATCCTGGTGATTATCGGGCGTTCGGAATTGTTTACCGAACATACCACCCTGGCTGTTTTACCGGTACTGAATGGATCCGTATCGGTAAAAAGTCTGGCTGTACTTTGGGGAATCGTTTATATAGGTAATCTGGCTGGTGGTTATGTTTTTGCCGGGCTGATGGGTTCATTTACACCGGCTATGCAGACTATCAATGGATTTACATTTGACTATTTTGCCAATAAACTAATTTCCTATGATTGGCAGATCATCCTGGGCAGCGGGATTGGGGCAGGATGGTTGATGGGACTATTATCCTGGCTGGTCTCATCCTCACAGGAAACCATCAGCAGAATATTTATCATTATAATTATCACTTCTTTAATAGGATTAGGAGGACTTCATCATTCTATTGTCGGCTCTATTGAGGTCTTTACCGGCATGATCTATAACAATAATATTACTTTTAGCGATTATTTGCATTTTCAGATTTGGGCTACTTTAGGTAATGCTATTGGGGGAGTCTTTTTTGTGGCTATTATTAAATACAGTCATACCAAAAGAAGTGAATAAGGCATTTTTTATAATTTGAGCTTCCGTACCTAAAACCATTAAAATTAAGAAGATAGAACAAGTATGCTGTATTGTAGAGCCAAATAAAATATAATTTGTATAACAAATAATAGAATACATAAAATTTTTATAATTAAATTTAATTTTATCATCTAATCATATCAAATGAAGCTGGAAGAAGAAATTAAACAAACAAAATTCGAATCGGAGTATCAAAAGTTAATGATAAACATTCTTTATACCGGCAATTGGGCTTATCACAACAATAAAAAATTTCTCAAAAAGTATGATGTTTCACCTGAGCAATTTAATGTACTCAGAATCCTGAGAGGGCAGTACCCTAACCCTTCTACGGTTAACCTGCTTAATGACAGGATGTTGGACAAGATGTCTAATGTTTCCCGCCTGGTGGAAAAGCTAAGGGTTAAGGGTTTGGTAGTGAGAAAGGAATGCCCGGAAGACCGAAGGCAGGTGGACATCATTATTACAGATAAAGGTTTGGCTCTACTGGAGCAAGTGGATCAGGAAATGCCTGGGTTTGAAAAAAATTTTACCAAAATAAGTCCTGAAGATGCAAAGGCCTTAAATGTTTTATTGGACCGGCTGCGGGACTAGTACCAATTACATTTTAGCAATTTAAGTTTTTAGCTTATAAATTATACTTTTGCAAAAAATTTTTAGATGATAAAACAGCCTGTTGTAAACCTGGTAGGATTATTAGCTCAAAAAAACATTAAATATGTTGTAATTTCCCCCGGATCCCGGTCTGCTCCGTTGACTATCGCATTTGCCCGTCACCCGGAAATTCAAAAAATAGTTATACCAGATGAAAGATCAGCTGGATTTATTGCGCTGGGGCTGGCCCAGCAAATACAAGCTCCTGTTTGTCTGGTATGTACCTCCGGTACAGCTGCTTACAATTATGCTCCGGCCATTGCTGAAGCATTCTATCAGGAAATTCCATTATTGGTGATTACAGCCGATCGTCCGCCTGAATGGATAGACCAGCAGGATGGACAAACAATCCGCCAGGATCGGCTTTTTCAGCCACATATCAAAAAAAGTTACCAGTTTCCTGCTTCATTTGATCACCCGGACCTGGAATGGTATGCCTATCGTATGGTTAATGAAGCCCACAGTGCCTGCCTTCATCCCGTTGCCGGTCCGGTACATATCAACCTTCCCCTGAGGGAACCTCTATATCCGGCCGATAATGAACATTTCGAGTATCAGCCAGTAAAACAAATTACCAGGGCTGAAGTAACAAACAATCTACCGGAGGCGGAATGGCAACAGTTAATTAATGAATTCAGTCAGTTGGATAAGAGACTGTTTATAGCAGGTCAGCTTGTTTTTGAGAAGGAGCTAGAGCAGGGGCTTTCAACCCTGCTGGATCATTACAAAATACCGGTAGTTTGTGATATCATCTCCAATTTGCACGGCCTTTCCCAGGGCATTAAACATGCTGATATACTCTTATCCCACCAAAACCAGGCGTTGAAGCAAGAACTGGCTCCTGATCTGGTAATTACCTGGGGACGTTCAGTCATCTCTAAAAATCTTAAGCTATTTCTAAGGAAATATAAACCCAAGGCCCATTGGCATGTACAGGCCGGATTGTCGGTGGCTGCAGATACCTTTCAATCCCTCACAAGGGTAATTCCCATATCACCTCAAGCTTTTTTTCCGGAATTATTACGGCATCTGAATAAAACTGATTTTTCCATTGAACCTGAGTATTTATCCAAATGGAAGGAAGCAGAAAATAAGGCAACAAGCTTGTTGGATCAGCTGGATCATTCCCCAAAATTAGGTGAATTTGGTGCCAGCCGAATTGTTTTACAAGCTTTGCCCCAACCACTAAACCTGCATCTGGGAAACAGTATGCCAGTAAGATACGCTAATTTTATAGGACTCACTAACCAGCAAAAGGGTATTCGAGTATTCGTAAACCGGGGTACCAGCGGCATTGAAGGTGTGAACAGCACAGCAGTGGGAGCGGCTTTAGGGACTGACCAATTGGTGGTATTACTGACCGGTGACCTTTCATTTTTTTATGACCGCAATGCCTTTTGGCATAACTATAGGCTGCCCCACCTTCGGATCATCCTGCTCAATAACCATGCCGGTGGTATTTTCAGAATTATAGACGGTCCCTCCAAACAACCTGAACTGGAAGCCTATTTTGAAACCCGTCAAAATCTGACTGCCTATAATACTGCTCGTGACTTCAACTTTGAATATTTCCACTGTTCTGACCAGTTTCAATTAAATTCCATTTTAGATGTATTTTTTGCATCAGATGGTAAAACAAAACTGTTGGAAATCGAGTCTGAAAGTAAGTATAATAAAGAAGTTTTTGATCATTTTAAATCCTTAATCAATAAAACCTATGGAACTTAAAAATCCCTGGAAAGAACTGGCAACCTATAAAGAAATCAAATTTCAAATTTTTGAAGGTATTGCCAGGATCAGCATAAACCGACCTGAAAAACATAATGCATTTACTCCCCTGACTGTGCAGGAAATGAGCCATGCCATGGAGCACTGTCGTGAAAATCCTGACATCCGGGCAATTATACTTACCGGTGAAGGAGGCAAGGCATTTTGTAGTGGTGGTGATCAAAGCGTCAGAGGTGAAGGAGGTTATGTGGGAGAAGATCAGGTGCCCCGTCTGAATGTTCTGGATCTTCAACGACAGATTCGATCTATACCCAAAGCAGTCATTGCTGCGGTAGCGGGCTGGGCCATTGGTGGCGGTCATGTCCTGCATGTGATTTGTGATCTGACTATTGCTGCAGATAATGCCCGGTTTGGACAAACTGGCCCCAAAGTTGGCAGCTTTGACGGAGGCTTTGGCGCTTCATACCTGGCCCGGATTGTTGGGCAAAAGAAAGCCCGGGAAATCTGGTTCCTTTGTGATCAATATGATGCTGTAGAGGCAGAAAAAATGGGGCTGGTTAATAAGGTTGTGCCTTTGGATCAACTGGAACAAACTTATGTAGAATGGGCTAAAAAGATTATGGAAAAGAGCCCCATAGCCATCAGAATGCTTAAAAGCGCCTTTAATGCAGAACTTGATGGGCAGGCAGGCTTACAGGAACTGGCAGGAAATGCCACTTTGCTTTATTATTTGTCAGATGAAGCCAAAGAAGGAAAGAACGCCTTTATGGAAAAAAGAAAGCCTGATTTTTCCAAATTTCCTAAATTTCCCTGATTTTCAGGACAATTGCTTTACTTTCCGGGGTTCTTAAAAACAGCAAAAATGATCAGGGAGGCAAAAGATCTGCAAAAAATATGGATTGATGGTCAGTCTTATTTCCTGAAGGATCTGATGTATAGTGAGTATGATTGGAATGCAATGGATGCATTAACCAGGGAAACCCTTACATTTTGCCGGGAATGGTTGCAGGGCAAGAAAGCTTTTGAAATATATACTTCTGGCTCTACCGGTAAACCAAAATGTATAAAGGTGTTGAGGAATCATATGCAGATCAGTGCTGAGACCACCATTAAACATCTAGGCATAAAGCCTGGTGATCGGGCCCTGGTTTGTTTATCTCCTGCTTATATAGCTGGTAGAATGATGCTGGTGCGCGGAATGGAACATAACCTGTTGATGGAAGTAGTTCCAACAACTTCCAATCCGTTAACCCAACAGAACCATTATCCTGATTATGATTTTACGGCTATGGTTCCTTTGCAAATGGAAACAGTATTAACCAAAACACCGGAAAAAAAAGTGCAGTTAAACCATTTTAATGCCATCTTATTGGGAGGAGCTCCGGTGTCTTTTCAGCTAAGGCAGCAGATCAGACAATTAACCTGCCCCGTTTACAGTACTTACGGAATGACGGAAACTGTTTCACATATTGCCTGGCAAAAGCTGAATGGTAAAGATGCTCATGATTATTTCCGGGTTTTGCCTGGCACTGTTATCGAACAGGATCAACGGGGTTGCCTTACGATTACTGCTGCTGTGACGGGCTACCGGAAAATTATTACCAATGACCTGGTAGATATCATAGCTCCTGATAAATTCACCTGGATCGGACGTGTAGATGAGGTGATTAATTCAGGTGGGATTAAGCTTCATCCGGATATGCTGGGGGAAAAAGTAGAAAAGATCTTATTAAATCATAAAATGAATAATTCATTTTTTCTTACCGGGCAGCCGGATGACAAATTAGGCCAGAAATTGGTCATGCTTATCGAAAGTAATCAACCCAATAAAGATCAGGTAAAAGAGGTGCTGGCTGCTCATTTAGACAAATATGAAACACCCCGGGAATTATATTTTTTACCATATTTTGACAGGACCGACAGTGGCAAGATTAATAAATTAGCCTGTTTAAAAAGAATAAATTAAACTTATGGAAGACTCAGCAGCTATTGATGCTTTGATCATAAAATATAAAACCATTGAACTTCCTGCTCCCTATGCTTACAAATTTAACCTGAAGGTAAGGTTTGGCACTAAAGGTATGGATACGGAATTCCAATTGACCTACATCCAGCGGGGAGACCTTTCAGAAGAAGAGATTCTGGAGGAAGGGTTTACCCTGGAAGATGATTTTAGCTGGAAAGGTATATTAGAGCAGGTTTGGCAGGAGGAATTACAAAAATTGCTGGAAAAGACCAGGCTGACCGGCAAAAAGTCTGGCCCGGCGGACATTAACTTGCGATTGCTTTACCCGGAACAGCCTGCCCAGACAGGTCAACCCGATCAACTGGAAAATTGGGAATACCTGCTGCAGGAATTGATGCAGGCCATATTTGAAACCAGCCAAAAGGAAGCCCCTCTGGTGTTGCGCTTCAAGAAAATTGACCCAGACCATCAACCTGTTCAACTGAATCTGTTTTTTCTTTTCAAGAATCGGAAGGTAAAAGCAAAGAATGAAAAAAATGGTAAAACTATGGAAATCAATTGGTCTGTTTCCAAAAACCTTCTGAGAAATTTATTCATTCCCGATTACGACTTTAATCAGCCGCCCATTAAACCCAAAGATCCTGGATTTTATATTGATCCGGGGGAAGGGATCTGGTACAAATCCGGTCAAACGGTAACAAATCCGTCTAAATTTGATGTGTTAGCCCAAATACAGGAGGAGGTAGAGAATTTCTGGAATAACCTTAGCTCATAGTTATTCAATAATGAAGTTTCCACTTCCATTCCTATGCTTATACCTAAAGTAACAGGCTTAGTCAAAACTGGCCCAACTCATCCACCCGGTCTCTTGCTACTGAATCCTGCAGGGTATAACCTTCAGCCGCTTGTAATACCTCAATTTCGACTTTGGTTTCTCCTTCTTCAACGAAATTCAACTTTTCAGCGGCTGCTTTTGACAAGTCCAGGATCCGGTTTTGGGCATAAGGACCACGGTCATTGACAGTGACTTGAATTGATTGGTTATTCTCCAGGTTTGTTACCCTGATCTTTGTACCCAAAGGCAGGAATTTATGAGCAGCAGTCATGTCTTCGCTTTGATAGATCTCCCCACTGCTGGTTTCCTGTCCTTCAAAAGAATTGGCATAGTAGGAAGCATATCCGGTTTGGGAGTAGGGCTCTTCATCTTTTTTACAGGAGATCAGAAGTACAAAAAAAATTAAAATTATAAATTGGGAAAATCGAATGCGGTTTATAGGTATCATATCAGTCAGTTAAAATAGGTTGACCAGCCGGTAATAATCCAGCATGGTGGTCCTGAATCCTTCCAGGTTCTTTTTACTAGAAAAAACAGGAATTGAATCCTGATTGTTTCTCAGGTACAGGTATTCCTGGTCCAGAAGGGCGTTATAAATGTGTCGGCAGATCTCAAAATAGGATTCTTTATCCTGAAGCTGGAAGATTTTTTCCTGTATGCGATGAAGGGTATCCTGCTGCCCCAAAATAAGAGTATCCAGTTTATCCCATTGATTATTTAATTCCAGCACAATATAAGCTTCATCATTTTTCCAGTTATGAATAATAGCTGGTTGCAGAACCGGATCACTTTCATATAATTTTTTGAGCCGAAAAACATCAATATTTCCTAATGCTTCTTTTTTGTACTGCAACTGACGAACATTTCTGAAAAACAATACCGACGGGTCAGTAGTGTGAAAGCTGATCCGGGATTCTTCGATCTTTATCGCTTTATCCGGATTGCAGGAATAAAAAATGAAATTTAATGCTAAAAATGTAATGATAACACGGTTCAACATATTTTCTCCAACTGATCTTTTAATTTTTTTGTTAGCCATGGCACCCTTTTTTAAATACATCGTTCATTCTTGCTGAAAATTTCATCACTGTGTGGAAAAAATCTACCTTAAAATAACTTCATCAAAAACAGATAATCGCCTTCTACAGTCTGCTAGGGATGGTTTCGGCATTTGGCATACTATTTATAAAGGTATAAGCAAATAAATTTTTTAATTATCAACCTTAAATTAAACTTATTATGAAAAAGTTAGCATTATTTTTCGCATTAACATTTTTTGGAGTAGTCTCATTCAATGCTTTCGCCAGCTTAAATGCTACTGAAATTGCAATAAATGCAGAAAACAAAGAAAAAGTAGAATCTGAGCAACTTCCTCAGGCCATTAAAGAAACACTGGGGCAAGATGAATATAAAGAATGGACTATTAAGGAAGCCTACAAAGTAACTGAAGAAAATGAAACTTACTATGAGGTACATCTGAATAAAGATGAGCAAACTCAAAAAGTCAACTTTAGCCAGAATGGTGAAGTTAAACCGGCTAAGAGCTAATCTTTAAAAGACGAAAAAAGAAAACCCAGGCCTCGGTCTGGGTTTTTTTTTACAATAACTATTTATGGTTCTGTACAAATTTACAGTAATATAAAATATTAGTAATCAGTTTATATATTAAATGGATTTCAGGAATTATTATAAAATTGAATTTGTCTAAACCTTTTTGTATGGCTTTGGCTAAGGAAACCTTAAAACAACAATGATAATAAAAACGTTTAAGCTGATTATAGGAAAGTAGTGACTTCCTATTTTATGCACAATTGCTATAATTATTATATGTTAATTGTGTTTTAGTTTCATAGTGATCAAACCCGGGCCAGTGGTCCGGGTTTACTTTAATAATTAAGGTTCTTTTTTAATTGTGGGTAGGATTTTATAGATTTAGAGGTCAAAAATACAATTCCAGATGAAAAAAAAGTTGATCGCCATTGTGGGTAGTGGGCCGGGGGTAAGCCTTTCAATAGCAGAAAAATTCGGTAGCCATGGATTTCAGATCGCCCTGATCGCCAGAAATGAAAGTGCGCTGCAGAAGATGAGTGAAAAATTACATAACAAAGGTTACAAGGCTTCTTTTTATGTTGCCGATGTGGCATCAGAAGAAGCAATAAAAACAACTTTTCAACAGATTTATCAGGAGCATGAATTTATTGATGTATTGTGCTACAATGCTGCCACCCCCTCTCAGGCAAAACCTTCTGAACTTACCAGCCAGTCTATGATCAACGATTTCAGGGTAAATGTAGTTGGGGCTTTACTGTCGGCCCAACAGGTTATGGAATCCATGAAAAGCAAGCAAAGAGGCACCATTTTATTTACAGGAGGAGGATTGGCCCTCAGACCCTATTATGAATACAGCTCTTTGGCCATTGGCAAAGCAGGCATCCGCAACCTCACCTTTTCCCTGGCCCAGGAGTTGCATGGTTTTGGTATCAGGGTAGGAACTGTTACCATCAGAGGTATTGTAGAGAAAGGCACCAAATTTGATCCCGGTCTTATAGCTGAAAAGTTCTGGAAGTTACATTCCAACAGACGTAATAAGCATGAAATAGAAATTGTTTTCGAATAGCTTAAAAACCGGATATTCGAAAACATTTGGCCAATAAAGACCTTTTTTGCCTCATTAAATGTTTTATTCCTTTCAGCGAATCAATTTGATGATTCAAAGTCATTCTTAGGCATTTATTCAGTCAGATTTGCTCTGATTCAGCAGGGAATAAATGGCTGAAAATCCTGATCTCCCCATCCTTTTTCGTTGCTCATAGCATATAATTCCTTGACCAGGTTAGTGATGGGTAAGCCTTTTGAAGTTCAAAAGCACTACGATCGATCAATTCAAAGTCACGATAATAAATGTGAGGCCATTCTGGAGCCCATTAATCCTAATCCTATAAATGAAATTTTTTGCATATCTGAATTATTTTTAGCTCATATAATAAACTGCTATAATAATTATCTGATTATTTAAACCTTCAAATTGCAAGGCAAAAATTAATTTATGCCATACATTTATAAAATTCAGATCTAATTTTAACCGGCACTACTCAGGTTTATCAAATTATGAAAGAATCTATGATTTTTTTAAGACTTGTCAGCCTGGTTAACATACTCAAAATTAATCAGTTAAATTTAATAATATAGAATAATTTTCCCGATATTAGTAGAAAAGGGTTGTGTGAATATTGCATTTTTATCCTGGTTAGGCCACCTGGTTTTACAGTTTTTTTAAATATTTTAAAGTTAATGCTTGTACTTCTTAAAATTTCCATTGGTAGATTTAAGCCTGAGTCAGGTAAGGCATTGAATTATTTTTTGTGGTTTTTGGCCCTGGTATTTTGCTTTAGCTGTGAAACCAGGTTGGAGGTTTATCCATCATGTCCGGTTGATTTCAGAATTGAAAAAAACAGCAAGCATCAATTAAAAGGTAGTTGGAAACTTATAGGAATGCAAAGTGAAGGCTCTTCCATAGATTATCCACCATGTCAGGGGTACAATGTCAATGAAAGTCAGGAATTGTTTATTTGGTTTGCAGATAGTGTGGAGGTTCCTATGACTATCCATGAGGAAAAACCAACTTATTATTTAAGCGGAAAAGCACCGGTGAATAGTTTCAGTGCCCGTTATACCTACGATAAATTCAATAACCTTACCATAAGCAATCTTTATACTACCCTTGTTGGCGGTGGTGAAAGTTTTAACAATTTTGAAAAAAGATATTACAATGCCCTTGAAAGTGCTTTCAGGTACAAGATTTCTGACAATATGCTGATTATTTTTTATGGTTCAAAAGGGAAAATATTGTATATAGCCCAATCCAGCTCTAAAGTAAGCCATCAAAATCAATTAAATTGATATCTGTATTCTAAGTCCCCATCCATTTTTCTTATTTTAGGATATTTTTTGATGGGTTCAACTTAGGCTATATTAATTCAGTGCAACAAAATATAAATTATTATCAAAATCTTGTAATGGATAAGATAATGATAACCTGAATCTTTGCCCTAAAATGAATATTGGATTAATGTTTAGGAAAAGAAGGTATAAGCATTGCCGGGAATTTGTATTTGATTTTAAATTCCTGATCAGGCAAAGGAAAGAATTACGAAAATTACAAAAGGGTCATCTGATATCACCGGAATTTCGTCAGCGCTTGCTAATGGCAGTTACAGTAGTAAATGGCTGCCGGTATTGCACCTATTACCACTCGCGGGAAGCTTTAAAGGCCGGTTTAAGGGCAGAAGAACTGCAAAAAATGCTTCAGGGGGACTTACACAACAGCCCTTCGGAAGAATTGCCGGCCTTGCTATTCGCCCAACATTGGGCAGAACAGGAAGGGCGAGCCGATCCGGAATTGGAAACTCAATTAAAAAAGGATTACGGAAATCAAACTTATAATGCCATCCTGCTGGCTTTAAAAATGATACGGTTTGGAAATCTTTCCGGCAATAGTTTTGACTATTTTCTCTATAGGATTTCAGGAGGCAAATGGGGAATTAGTTAAATCATAGCCTGTTTTAGGCCTGTCTTTTATTCAATAGAGATTCGGCTTTCCCTCATTTTTTTTGAAAGGTTCCAATAAAAATTTTTTATAGGGTATAAATAGCCTGAAAATGCTGTAAAAACATCCTTCTCATGAAGATTTTGGCTTAGTTAATAGGATGGGCCCAAAAAAAAACTTATTTTAATAATATCTTTTTTTAAACCAGTAATTTTTAATGTTCAACACCTATGAAAGATATTATTTTTTCATGCATAATCCTTTTGGGATTATGCACTTGTAAATCCGATACATCTAATCAACAACAGCAATCCCAGGACCAGATTTCGTCAGATCCAGGGGAAACTACATTAAAAATTGAAGAGTCCGCTGATTTGCTTTTTGAAAATAAGTATGCCAAAGTGCTGAAGGTGATCCTCAAACCCGGCCAAAAACAACCGGAGCATTATGGATCGATGCGCCTTATTTATCCGCTTAATGATTATACCATTCAGTGGATGGAGGCAGGTAGTGACCAGGGAAACAAACAATGGGACCAGGGAGAAGTGCATTTTCACCAGGCTGGTCTTCACGCGGCCCAGAATATTGGCTCCAATTCAGCACAATGGCTGGTATTCGAAAGAAAAACAGATAATCTGCCCCAGGTAGATTTGAGAATGGAAGAAAATGATATTGCTTCCATCCCGGGTAATTATGCCAGCCTCTTATTTGAAAATGAATTTTTTAAACTCATGAAGGTTGTTATACCTCCCGGAACAGAAGTACCGGAACACTCAGGGATCAACCGGATTATCTATTCCCTGAATGATTATACCCTAGATTTCCAATCAGAAGGGGAAGATATTACCGAAAAATCTTTGCAGGAGGGCCAGGTACACTGGCATAATAGCTCACGACATGCTTTAAAAAATACCGGCCAGACTTCGGCTGAATATCTGGTAGTTGCTTTTAAGTAATTCACGAATCTTTTCGGACCATCATTATTTCTTATTTGTTGATGTTGTCAGACTCAAAAGGACATAATTAAACAGGTAAGGAAAATAAAAAGTTAGCCTGGCATTTTCAACTTCAGCCAATCATACCATTGGCTGAACCCCTGGCCGGTTTTGCAGGATAATTCAATGATTTCCAACTCAGGGTTGACCTGTAATGTATAAGAACGGGCCCGGTCCATATTAAAATCAACATGAGGAGCCAGATCCGTTTTATTGATGATACATAGGTGAGAAGATTGAAACATGTACGGGTACTTTAAAGGTTTATCTTCTCCTTCGGTCACGCTCATGATTATTACTCGAAAGGCTTCACCCAGATCAAATAAGGAAGGACAAACCAGGTTCCCAACATTTTCTATCATCAGAAGGGTGCCTGGTTCCGGATCCAGCTTTTTCACCGCTTGATGCACCATTTGAGCATCGAGGTGGCAGACTGTACCAGTATTGATCTGGACCACCGGAGCGCCGGCTGATTTGATCCTTTCTGCATCATTCATGGTTTGCTGATCGCCTTCGATGACATAAAGCTTAAATTGTTGATTCATTTCTTTGATGGTCCTTTCCAATAGACTGGTTTTCCCGGAGCCGGGAGAGCTTACCAGGTTGAGGGCCAGCATATTTTTAGCCTCAAAATAACCCCTGTTTCGTTGGGCTAATAAGTTATTTTTGTGTAAAATATCCTGTTCCACCAAGATGGTCTTGTCTGTAGGGTCAGGCTTATTTGTTTGGAGGCCTGGTTTATGACCATTTTCCTCATGATGGTGATGATGATGACCCACCGGGTGAAAAATTTTGCCGGATATCTGATTTAAATTTAATGATAATGCTTCCGGTTTAGTGATTAGAATTTTTTGATCCGGTTGCCCACAGCCGCAGGTACTACACATAATTTTTGCAGGTTTATATGATTAAAATGCTTACCTAAATATAATAAATTATCCTGAATTACAGAAGTAATTTTTAGATTTTAGCCGTGTGTTTCAGCCGGTTGCGGCATTTACAATGCTAATTTTGACACTTTAAGTTCCTTTCCGGCAATAACGTCATTATTAAAGGCACTGCAGGAGGGGCAAATACTGAAAAGGTCATCAGGACGATACATGGCGGCACAAGCCCGGCATTTGGTTTGAGCCGGCACAACCAGGATTTTTATGTGGGCCTGTTCTAATACACTATCTTTTATCGCACTGTCCAGGGCAAATTGCAGGGCTTCCGGTACTACCCCGGATACTTCGCCAACTTCCAGTTCAATTTCAGAAAATGATTGTACCTCATTCAATTTAGCCTGTTCTTCAGCTATTTCAATGATGTTGAGGGCTATGGTCATTTCATGCATTTTGGTTGTGCAAAGTTTTTACTTTAAGATAAAAATGGTTATATTGAATTAACATCAATTTTTTTGAATTATATATTTTTTTAACCTAAAATAAAGGCAAAATGATCACTGTCAAAGATTTATTAAAAGAAAAAGGAAACCAGGTCTATTCCATTCATCCTGAAACTACTGTTTTTGACGCGCTTACCATAATGGCAGAGAAAGAAGTAGGGGCCCTGGTGGTTATTAAAGACCAGCAGGTAGTGGGTATGTTTTCAGAAAGGGATTATGCCCGCAAGATCGTACTCAAAGGAAAATCTTCCAAAGCATCTCCGGTAGGGGAGCTAATGTCGGTACGGGTATTTTTTATTAAGCCAGGAAAATCCATTCAGGATTGTATGGTCCTGATGACTGAAAAAAAAATCAGGCACCTGCCGGTAATGGATAATGGGCAGCTGTTAGGCCTGGTATCTATTGGTGATGTAGTCAATAAGATCATTCAGGAGCAAAGGTCGACCATCAAAGACCTGGAAAACTACATTGTGGGGGGCTATGGTTCTTCCTCTGTGATTATTTAGCACCGGGCCCATAATCCAAAATAGCAGAGCAAGCAATTGCCATAATAGTTCTGTAGAAAAGACGAATTTGATCTGGTCTTAATATAATTTCAAATTGGGTGAATTAAGTGTTAATGACCAGAATAACAGCAGTTTGCTGGCTTTCAGAGCCAGCAAAGTCAATCCTATGCTACATATATCTTTCATGATTACCGTAAAAATATTAAGAAAAATAATTAGAATATACCAATGGATGGAAGCTTGCTCTGAGGATGCTTCAACCAGTTAATGATCAGGGTTTTAAAAAAAACACAAGTGATAAGGAATTTTATTGATTTTTAAATATTTCCCGCTTTTTAAAACAAGTAGCCTGATTCCAATCGGACAGAAACCTTTATAAAAAGATGAGATGCAACAAGAAAATTATAGAAATATATTTCCAAAATTATTAATATGTAGCTAAAGTAAATTTTCCAGGAACAGTCTCGTCGAAACCATTAATTAAAATAATAATAATTCAAAAATATATACATTTACTAAGAATATAAACCTGCCTGTCGCTTTTTATTAAAATAATAAAATATAGTTGAAGGCAATTTGAAAAAGCTATTAAAGGATGCTGTTATGTATTATTTTGATGTTATTTATAATAATTATTAATTAAAAATAAGTGTAGTTTTTGATTTTATTACCTATTAAATTTAAGAAAAAGCTTCATAAACCAAAATAACTGCCATTATGGAAAGGGTCAAATCCATTATTCAGCATTACCAAAATGATCCTACCCGGCTAATGGATATTCTGATAGATATCCAATCTGAAGTAGGCTTCATACCACCAGCAGCTGTCGACGAAATAAGTCAAAACCTCACTTTGAGTCAGGCAGATGTTGAGCAAACAATTTCTTTCTATCATTTTTTCTCTATGGAACCACGGGGGGAATACACGGTATATCTCAACGATAGTGCTGTTGCCAATATGATGGGGCGCCAGGAGGTAGCCCGGGTATTTGAAAAAGAGGCAGGCTGTAGGTTGGGTACTGTTTCAGCAGATGGAAAAATCGGTCTTTTCAATACCTCTTGTATCGGCATGAATGATCAGGAGCCTGCTGCAATCATTAACGGAGCTGTTTTTACTAAATTAACCCCTTTTCGGGTAAGAGAATTGGTAAAGGACATGCGGGCCGGTAAGAATGTAGAAGAAATGTTTGTGGCCAGTTATGGAGATGGCAACAATAGCTCAGACCTGATCAAAGCAGTAGTCAGTAACAACATCAGAAAAAAAGGGCCAATTCTGTCAGCAGATTATACTACAGGACAGGCCATTGAAAAGATTATTCAAATGACTCCGGAACAGGTGATCCAGCAGGTGAAAATTTCCAACATCCGGGGTAGAGGAGGGGCCGGTTTTCCTACTGGTCTTAAATGGGAGTTTTGTCGCCGGGCATCGGGCGATATACGCTATATCTTTTGCAATGCCGATGAAGGAGAACCAGGTACTTTCAAAGATCGTGTAATACTTACTGAACATCCCAGGCTGATCTTCGAAGGGATGACTATTGCTGCCTATGCCGTAGGTGCGGCACAAGGGTTGCTGTATCTAAGATACGAATACCGCTACCTGAAAAAGTACCTGGAAAAAATTCTGCATGAAATGCGTGAACAGCATTTGCTGGGTAAGAATATTAAGGGAAAAGAGGGCTTTGATTTTGACATTCGCATCCAGTTTGGCGCAGGAGCCTATGTCTGCGGAGAGGAATCAGCTTTGATTGAATCAGCTGAAGGAAAAAGAGGTGAACCTCGGGACAGGCCCCCATTTCCGGTAGAAAAGGGCTACCTGAACAAACCTACCATTGTGAATAATGTGGAAACCCTTTGCTCTGCTGTAAAAATAATAATAAATGGAGGAGAGTGGTATAAAAAGATGGGAACCGTAGAATCATCCGGTACCAAACTGCTCAGTATAAGCGGAGATTGTCGAAATCCCGGTGTGTATGAGGTGGACTGGGGATTTAATGTAATTGACATTCTGGATATGGTAGGAGCGGATCCACCTCAGGCGGTGCAGGTGGGCGGTCCATCCGGATCATTGATCGGACCGGATGAGTTTAGCCGTACCCTGGGCTACGAAGACCTGGCTACCGGTGGATCTATTATTGTAATTGGTCAGCAAAGGAATATACTCAAAGATGTAGTACTTAATTTTACTGAATTTTTTATTGAAGAATCATGTGGTTCCTGTGTGCCTTGCCGGGCATTGACCGTGATCATGAAGCAAAAACTGGAAAAGATCATAGCAGGGCGGGGAGTAAGACAGGATCTGGAGGATCTGCAGACCTGGGGTGGACTTATGCGTTCCAACCGTTGTGGCTTAGGTCATACCGCTGCCAATCCTATTCTTTCTAGTATTAAAAACTTCAGGTCCTTATATGAAAGTAAATTACAGAAAAATAAGGATTTTGATTCCGGATTTGATCTGCATGCTGCAGTCATTGATTCATGTACGGCAGCTAACCGAAAACCCAAACTTAAACTTTCAGAATTATGAACAAGATCATCAATTTTTCTATAGATGGCAAAGATTGCATTGCTGAAAAAGGCCAGTATATCCTGGAAGCGGCTCGTGACAATGGCATTTATATTCCTTCCTTATGCAATATCCAGGGATTAAAGCCCCGGGGAGCTTGCCGAGTTTGCAATGTCAGGGTGAATGGCAAACTAATGACTGCCTGTACCACTCCGGTTACAGAAGGTATGAAGGTTGAAAATAATACCACAGAATTGCAGGACCTGCGAAAAGCAATCATAGAGATCATGTTTGTAGAAGGAAACCACCTGTGCCCGGCTTGTGAGAAAAGTGGTAGTTGTGACTTGCAGGCCCTGGCCTACCGTTACCAGATGATGGTTCCCCGGTTTCCCTATCAGTTCCCCCACAGGGACGTTGAAACTACTTTTAATCTGGTCAAAGATCATAACCGTTGCATTTTATGTAAAAGATGTATCAGGGCCATCAAAGATGACGACGGTCGTAGCATCTTTGCCTTCAAAAGGAGGGGACACAAAGCTGTGATCAATATTGATACCAGGCTATCCCGTAAGATGACAGACGATTTGGCCCGGCAAGCCATGGACATTTGCCCGGTGGGTGCCCTGCTCAAAAAAGGAAAAGGATTTGATACGCCTATTGGTCATAGAAAGTATGATTTGAGATCTATAGGTAGTGAAGTAGAGGATGTTTAAACCAAAAACTTTAGCGTTATGCAAAAACCTGTTGTTGCTACTACTTCTTTAGCCGGATGTTTTGGCTGTCATATGTCCCTTCTGGACATCGACGAAAAGATTCTGGAACTGATCGACCTGGTAGATTTTAATAAATCACCCATTGATGATATTAAAAAGTTCACCCGCATATGTGATATAGGACTGATTGAAGGGGGCTGCTGTAACAGTGAAAATATTCATGTGTTGAAGGATTTTCGTAAAAACTGCAAGATCCTGGTTTCCCTGGGTGAATGTGCCATTATGGGTGGTTTGCCAGCCATGCGAAATTCTATTCCGGTACAGGAATGCCTGGAAGAAGCCTATCTGAATGGCATTACCGTAAGGGATGATGAAGAAAGATTGATTCCCAATGATGAGGAATTGCCAATGATCCTGAATAAAGTGTATCCCTGTCATGAGATAGTTAAAATTGATTATTTTTTGCCTGGATGTCCTCCCCGGGCTGAATTGATCTGGAAGTCTCTGACAGCCCTGGTTACAGGAAACCCGATGGATTTGCCTTATGAGGTAGTAAAATTTGACTAAGAGAAAGGAGATAATAATGAATCGAAAAATAACGATTGAGCCCCTGACCCGGGTAGAAGGTCATGGGAAAGTCACTATCCACCTGGATCAGGATGGTCAGGTGGTACAAAGCAGGTTGCATATTGTAGAATTCCGGGGCTTTGAACGATTTGTTCAGGGACGACCCTATTGGGAGGCCCCGGTTCTGGTTCAGCGCCTGTGTGGGATTTGTCCTGTGAGTCATCATTTGGCTGCGGCCAAAGCCCTGGATGAAATCGTAGGGATAGGAGCGGAAGAACTAAGTTCCACAGCCGAAAAAATGAGAAGGTTAATGCATTACGGACAGATATTTCAATCCCATGCACTGCATTTTTTCCACCTGGTTTCACCTGATCTGCTGTTTGGTATAGATGCTGATCCTGCTATCCGAAACATAATCGGTGTGGCCAGGAAACATAAAGAACTGGCTGTTCAAGGTGTTATGATGCGAAAATTTGGTCAGGAGATCATAGAAGCTACAGCAGGTAAAAAGATCCATGGCACCGGGGCTATTCCAGGAGGTATCAATAAAAATCTGACTGCTGAAGAAAGAGATCGTTTTTTGATCGGTTCAGAAAATTATAATGTGGATAAAATGATCGAGTGGTCAATTGCGGCGCTTGATTTATTCAAAAAATACCATCAGGATCACCGGCAGCTGATTGATGAATTTGCCGCATTTCCCTCCAATCACCTGAGCCTGGTAAGAAAAGATGGCGCTTTGGATCTATATCATGGCGTATTAAGGGCAGTTGATGCTGATGGAAAAAAAATCCTTCATGATGTGGCGCATCAGGATTATCTTGAGTATATTTCGGAAGAAGTTCGATCATGGTCATATATGAAATTTCCTTATTTAAAATCAATGGGCAAAAAAGAAGGATGGTACCGGGTAGGTCCACTGGCCAGGCTTAATACCTGTGATTATATACCCAGTCCACTGGCTCAGAAGGAATTTGAAACTTACAAGGCTTATACCCAGGGAAAACCTAATAATATGTCGATGCACATGCATTGGGCCAGATTGATTGAAACTTTACATGCAGCTGAAATGATCAGGAAATTATTGGAAGACCCGGATCTTCAGGGTGATCAACTGGTAAAGAAAGGGACTAAAGGACAGGAAGGTATAGGTTTGCTGGAAGCGCCCCGTGGAACCTTGTTCCATCATTATCAAATTGATCAAAATGACCTGATCACCATGGCTAACCTTATTGTTTCTACTACCAATAACAATCAACCCATGAATGAAGCTGTGGATTGGGTTGCCAGGCATAATCTGGAGGGACAAAAGGAAATCACAGAAGGAATGCTGAATGCCGTAGAGGTAGCGATCAGGGCCTATGACCCTTGTCTAAGTTGTGCCACCCATGCCCTGGGTAAAATGCCTCTGGAAGTGGAATTGTTTGATGAAAATCATAATTTATTGGATAGGAAAAGTTCATGATCTGAAAAGACTGAATGTTTTGAATGTTTTATAAAATTTAATACAAAATGAAAAAACCTGTTAAAATATTGCTTTATGGTTATGGAAATCCAGGGCGACAGGATGATGGCCTGGGTATAGAATTTGTCGATTGCCTGGAAAGTTGGTTGCAGGATGAGCATCTGGATCTGACAGTGGAGGTAGATAGGAACTATCAGCTGAATGTAGAAGATGCAGAAACCATGGCCAACAATGACCTGGTATTCTTCATTGATGCTTCCAGGGAAAATATTACTGATTTTTGTTTATCCCGGGTCAGGCCTGAAAGTGAAGCCTCCTTTTCTATGCATTCGGTATCTCCCGGATATCTGTTGCACTTGTGCCAGGAGATGTACAAAAAAAATCCCCTTACCTATTTGTTACATATTCGGGGATATAAATGGGATATTAAGGAGGGGATGTCTGATAAAGCCAGGCTAAATCTTTGTAAAGCATTAAGTTATCTCAAAGACAGGATCCAGAACCCGGACCCGCTGTTATCTTTCAATGACCGTAATTGTAGTATCGACCTGTAGCCTGCTTGGTGGCAGAATTTATTTAAGTCATAAACAGTTTGAACATGAAATCAGATCTGACGGCCCGGTATTTGGGTATGAAATTAAAAAATCCACTGATTGTGAGCAGTTGCGGCCTGACTGATTCAGTGTATAAGATGAAGGTGCTGGAAAAGCATGGTGCTGCAGCTCTTGTACTTAAGTCCCTGTTTGAGGAACAAATAGTAGCTGACAAAAAGCAATTGGTAGATCAGGATGAAATGTATTTCTGGTATCCGGAAGCGGTCGATTTTATCAGTGACTTTTCCAGGGACCATGGGGTGGACCAATACCTGGACCTTATCAGGCAAGCAAAAGCTGAAATCAGTATACCTGTGATTGCCAGTATTAACTGTATTACTGATCAGGAGTGGCCGGTTTTTGCCAAGAAAATTGAACAAGCCGGCGCAGACGGATTAGAACTGAATATTTTTATTCCACCAGGTAATGAGGATGTGAGTAGTGATACCATTGAAAATAACTACCTTAACATCATAAGGGCGGTCAAAAAAGAAACGAATTTACCAATTGCAGTAAAATTAGGACATTACTTTACCAATCTGCCAGGCATGATTAAACGCATCGATGCCTTGGATGTGCAGGCAATTGTCATGTTCAATCGCTTTTATCGCCCGGATGTGGATATCAAGAATTTTAAAGTGATATCCAATAATGTATTTTCTGCACCGGAAGAAATAACCCTTTCTCTTCGCTGGATTGCCCTCATGTCAGGAAAGGTAAAAAGTGGATTGGCTGCCTCCACCGGGATACATGATGCCAAAGGGGTTATCAAACAACTGTTGGCTGGTGCTGAAGTGGCCTATTTGTCTTCAGCCCTTTATAATCAGGGGGCAAAGTTTCTGGAGACCATCCTGAAAGATATGGATGATTGGATGCAAATGAACAATTTCATGATCCTGGATGACTTTAAGGGGAAAATAAGCAGTGAGAAAATAGGTTCAGGTGCATTTGAAAGGGTACAATTTATGAAAAAAACCGTAGGTTCATTATGAGCAAACTCCAGCAAGATCATAGCCTGTTGAATCCTCACATGGTTTTTGATCATTTTCCTACTGAAATGGATCTTTATCAAAAGCCTGTCCAGGAAATTATGGAGCAGGTAATTATCGAACATGGTCTGGACGAATGGAAGTCCAGTGTGCTTACCCACGAGATCCACGGACACATTGGTATATATTCCCTGATTGGAGTTAAAATGGGTTGTTTGGCCAAAGAGCTTTTGCATGCCATGCCAGGTTGTATACAGGTGGAGTCATGGGCCGGAAATGAACCCCCTGTTAGTTGTTTTAATGATGGCTTGCAGGTGAGTACAGGGGCTACCCTTGGTAAGGGACTTATTAAAGTAGTCAATCCTGCTGCAACTCAAATTAAAGCTGTTTTTCAAACTGACAATCAAAAAATCACCTTAAAGCTCAAATCTAACTACCAGGAAAAAATAGATCATATACTGGTGCAACAGGAAAAGCATCATCTGTGTGACCGGGCCAGATCTTACTGGAAAGACATAGAAGATTTTTCATTTATTTGTTGGAAAAATTGGGATAGGAAAACTATATTCTCAATCGAATAAAAATTTTTAGAGTTGAAATGATTTTGGTCCTTTTTTGTTTAAAATTAAATTTGGTCATTTCAGCGTTTTTGCCTATTATCTGAAGTAATACCATCAATTAAGTATTTATTTGTCATTCTTGAGTTAATTTAATTGACAATAATAATACGTTTTATATATTTGTTGACCCAAGTAAATTGCATAGACAAATTTTTAAAAAAATTTATAAAAGCAGTTTGTTTGCGCTTTAAAAACTAAGATTTACAAAAATTTTCGGTTCAAATTTACAAATTATCTAATGTATGAATGCTGATTTTCAAGTAGCCTTTACTCTTTTACTGGTTGGAATGGTTACTGTATTCCTTATACTCTCACTGGTGGTATTTATGGGGGGCGCTTTAATAAATTTTGTCAATAAAAACTTTCCGGCGGAGGTAAAACCTGAAGTACGGAAAACACCCCCGGCGGTCGTTCCATCTGCTTCTGCAGTAACCATAGAGCCCGGCAAATTATCTGCTATGGTGGCTGCAGTGGAAGTAGTGACCAGGGGTAAGGCAACTATCACCAAAGTAGAAAAAGTTAACTAAAAATATTTTTCAAGTTATAGCATAAAGATTATAGAAATGGCAAAAGAGATAAAATTTTCATTATTGTATAGAGATATGTGGCAATCTTCCGGTAAGTATGTGCCACGGGTGGATCAATTGACCAAAGTAGCTGGCCCTATTGTAGACATGGGATGTTTTAGCCGGGTTGAAACCAACGGCGGAGGTTTTGAGCAAATTAACCTGTTGTTTGGTGAAAATCCCAACAAGGCGGTAAGGGAATGGACTCAACCCTTTAACGATGCTGGTATTCAGACCCATATGCTGGAGAGAGGACTTAATGGCATACGCATGAATCCTGTTCCTGCAGATGTGAGAAAATTAATGTTCAAGGTAAAGAAAAAGCAGGGTACGGATATAGCCAGATCATTTGATGGCTTAAATGACCCACGTAATCTTGAAAACTCTATTAAGTTTGCCAAGGCAGGAGGTATGATCTCCCAGGCGGCCCTGAGTTTAACATATTCTGAAGTGCACACGGTTGCATATTATGTGAAGCTGGCTGATACCCTGGTGGAGATGGGTACCCAGGAGATCTGTATAAAAGATATGGCTGGTGTTGGTCGGCCCGTGTCTGTGGGCCGGATCATTAAAGGAATTAAGGACAGACACCCTAGTATACCTATTACTTATCATGGACATTCTGGTCCTGGCTTTTCAGTGGCATCTACCCTGCAGGCTGCAGAAGCCGGGGTTGACTTTATAGATGTAGCTATGGAACCCTTATCCTGGGGTACCGGCCATGCCGATTTGCTCACCGTACATGAGATGTTGCGTGATGCTGGCTACCAAGTGAAGCCAATCAACATGAGTGCCTATATGAAGGTACGAAGTCTGACCCAGGAGTTTATAGATGATTTTCTGGGATATTATATCAGTCCTAAAAACAGGTTTATGAATTCGTTGTTGATCGGACCCGGTTTACCCGGTGGTATGATGGGTAGCCTGATGGCTGACCTGGAAAATAACCTTGCCAGCCTGAATAAATGGCTGGAAAAACGGGAAAAACCTACCATTTCTCAGGATGATCTGCTGATCAAATTGTTTGAAGAGGTAGCTTATATATGGCCTAAAATGGGATACCCACCGCTGGTAACACCATACAGCCAGTATGTGAAAAATGTAGCCCTGATGAACGTCATGCAAATGATGAAAGGAAGAGAAAGATGGTCTATGGTAGATGATAATACCTGGGATATGTTGTCAGGAAAATCTGGCAAAGTACCAGGGGAAGTGGCACCTGAACTGAAAGACCTGGCTAAAAAACAGGGACGTGAGTTTATTGAAGGCAATCCTCAGGATCTTTTCCCGGATCAGCTTCATGTTTTTAAAAAGGAGATGGATGAAAATGGCTGGGATTATGGACAGGACGATGAAGAATTGTTTGAATTGGCCATGCACCCCTCCCAATACCGGGATTATAAATCAGGAAAGGCTAAAAAAGCCTTTGAAGAAGACCTGGCCAAGCGAAAAGCTGAAAAAGGAAAAGCTTCAGCCCCGGCCCCGGCCCCAGCTCCTATGGCAACCAATGGGGATGGATTCCAACCAAAAACACTCAATATTGATGTCAATGGAGAAAAATACCATGTTTCAGTGTCATATGGTGATGTATCCTCAACCAGCAGTGCCGGTACTGCCACCTCAACTTCTGTAGCTAAAGAGACCAAAACCCAACCTGATCCCGCCAGTTCCGGTGATCTGCGGGAAATATTAGCCCCGGTAGAAGGTAAATTTTTCCTGACTAAAAATTCCTCTGAAACAGCGCTTAAAATTGGTGACTCTATCAAGGAAGGTGAAGTGGTTGGATATATTGAATCCATGAAGGTATATAATGCAATATCAGCTGATCAAAGTGGTAAGGTGGTTGAAATTGTTCCTGCCAATGGCGACAGCGTAGAAGAAGATGACGTGCTGGTGAGAGTGCAATGATAAGTTTTATACCTTAACTACATAGAAGCTTAGTATATGGATATTTTTGATAGATTATATAAGATGACGGCGCTCAGTAATTTTATTGCTGAGCCTCAGATCATCATCATGTTGTTGATCGCATTTTTTTTGCTGTACCTGGGTATCAAAAAGCGATTTGAACCACTGCTGCTGGTTCCTATTGCTTTTGGAATGCTATTGGCAAATTTTCCGGTTTCAATAGGAAGTGGTAGTATGGCAGTGATTCCAGCTACCGGAGATAACCTGGCTATTCAGGATATGCCCCTGACTCAGATTGCCCATGAATATGGCATCATGAACTTCATTTATTATGCCCTGATTAAAACAGGTTTTTTGCCACCCATTATTTTTCTGGGAGTAGGTGCATTGACAGATTTTGGTCCCATGTTGCGTAATTTGAGGTTGGCTTTTTTTGGCGCAGCTGCTCAGATTGGGATCTTTACTGTTTTATTTGCTGCCATAGCCATTGGTTTTACCCCCAAAGAGGCAGCATCATTAGGTATTATTGGAGGTGCTGATGGCCCTACAGCTATTTATACTACTATTTTATTGGCTCCGCATTTGTTAGGGCCTATTGCCATAGCGGCTTATTCTTATATGGCCCTGGTTCCGGTAATTATTCCCTTCGTGGTGCGATACACTACCAATGAAAAGGAGCTAAAGATCAATATGAAAGAGATGGATAAGCTGTTTCCCAGTAAACGTCCTATTAAAAATCTGAAGACGGTCAAGATCATTTTTCCTATCATGCTGGCCACCATTATAGCCAT
Organism: Candidatus Cyclobacteriaceae bacterium M3_2C_046; assembly: GCA_051418075.1. GTDB lineage: Bacteria > Bacteroidota > Bacteroidia > Cytophagales > Cyclobacteriaceae > JBPRGG01. Next base: position 170,197 of record JBPRGG010000005.1, read on the forward strand.
CCTGGTGCCCTCATCGATTCCGTTGATTGGTTTGCTGATGTTTGGAAACCTGGTCAAAGAGATTGGTCCGGATACCGACCGGCTTTTTGAAGCAGCTTCCAGTGGAATTATGAATGCTGCCACCATCTTTTTAGGGCTTAGTGTTGGAGCTACCATGACAGCCAGCTCATTCCTTGACGTTCAAACTATTCTGATCATTGTAGGTGGATTTCTGGCTTTCTGCATATCCATTGCCGGTGGCATATTTGCAGTAAAACTGTACAATATGTTTAGCAAGAAAAAAATCAATCCATTGATTGGAGCTACCGGTTTGAGTGCAGTACCTATGGCTTCCCGGGTAGCTAATGAGCTTGCACTTAAACACGATCCCAAGAATCACTTATTACAATATGCCATGGCCAGTAATATTTCAGGTGTAATAGGTTCAGCTGTGGCGGCTGGCGTGTTGATATCTTTCTTAAGCTAAATTTATTGATGAATATTTGGCCGGAGGTTGCTCAAAAAGATGCATTTTTGCACCTTTTGAGCAACCTCTTTCATTTATGATCCGACGTCAACTTTTGATACGCCTGAAAAACGTTTTGCTCCATCCCGGAAGGGAATGGAACAGGATCAGACAGGAAAATCCTGATTACACCATCCTGCTGACTTATGCTGCCAGCTGGTCCGGACTGGCAGCTGCTATCTGGTTAGTAAGGACAATTCTGGAAGAGGATATAAATTTTGATGAGGTATTTCAAGTTGTTTCAGCTTTCATTTCTCCTTTGCTCACCGTTATATTTACCGGATATGTGATTTTTCTTACTGCCAGAAGTTTTCAATCACAAACCCACTTACTAAGGTCATTTCAGTTAGCCACTTATGCTTTTTCGCCTTATTTTGTGGCTAATATTCTCATGCAGCTATTTCCGGCAAACCAATACCTGTTTTTTCTTTCTTTGTATGGCCTTTATATTTACTGGTTGGGTTTAGGAAAGTTACTTTACACTCCCTGGGATCGCAAAATTCCGTTTATGATTATCACCATTTTTGTTGTTTTTGTATTCTGGCTTATCTTCGGTTTTTTATTAAGCCTTATATTTAATGGCATTTTCTACTAACCACTTGTGTTTTAAATGATTAAGAATGTCGGCGGAAAATTATTTTCACATAAATAGAAAAAAAACAAAATTTTTTTGGATTTTTTCAATTTAATCTGATATTTTTGTATATACATAGCCTCAATAAAGATCTTACGCTAAAAACTATTATTATTTGAGAGTAACTAAGCTTTCAAATATTTCTAAAGAAGGAATTTTAATATATTTATTATAAACCAAAGCGATTTTTTCTTTACATGTTACTATTACAAAAAGGTAATAATCAATGCTATACAAATTGAAATTAAAGAACTCCAGGGAAATGGCCCTGGTTGATGATGTTGCCTACGAGTATATTTCATCCAACGAATATCTAAAATCCATTGAGTTTGTTAATAACCTTCGGATTCATTCCAGTGGATATGCCTTCTTTCAAAAAACCCGGATGACCAAGGTAGGAAAATACAAGACCGAAACCATTTATCTTCACAAACTGATCGCTGAGAAATTCGTTCCAAAGCCTGAAAGTGAAAAAAAATTGTATGCCCTGATCAGGAACGGAAAAAGACTGGATTGCCGCATCAAGAACCTGGAATGGGCACCTTTGTCAAAAGTCACCCGAAATACCAAGTATAATGACAGCAAGTTGGGATACAGAGGTGTTCACAAAGCCAGGAACAAATTTCAGGCGGTGATTTACAACAATTGTGAAAGAATAGACCTGGGTTATTTCGACACCCCTGAAGAAGCAGCTGAGGCATATAACAAAAAGTCCATCGAACTTTTTGGTGAAACCATTGGGCTGAATAAAAATCTGCCTGAGGTAAAAAAAAATGAGATACAGGATAAAGTTGATAAAGTCGGATAAAGCTACTCCGGCGTTCTTTCTTCAGGGTGTTCATTTTTAAAATCTATCCAGTATTGTTTAATAGTGGCCTTTACATCCTTATGAAGGATTAACAACCCTATCAAATTAGGCACAGTCATCAAGGCAATAGCTATTCCCGAAAATGTCCATATAATGGTGGTGTCGGTAAAGGCAGCCAAAAAGAACCCGATCACATAAACGATCCGGTAATACTTGATTGATCCCGTTCCAAATAAAAATGTCATAGCCCGATCTCCATAGTAAGACCAGGAAATGGCTGTGGAAAATGCAAATAAGAGCAAGCCAATGGAAACGATGTATTGCCCGTAAGATCCAAAAAAACTACGGGTGAAAGCTTCAGCCGTAAGCGGCGCACTATGAACCAGCGAATTTCCGGTGAGTGTTATATCCGGGTTTTCCTCAATTTTTCCCTCCTCTACAATTAAATTTCCGTTATATGGTGCTCCGGCTTCATATATTTTTACATTTTCTGCCAATGAACGGGCATGAATAATGGTAAGGTCATTCTGGATCACTCCTTGCTCTACTTCAAGTTGACCATTGAACCTGGGAAGCTCATCTTTCCCAATCAGATGCCTGTAGAGTTCCATTTTTCTTTGGCCTGAAAAATTATCCTGGCTCAGGGATAGTATTTCCAGATCGGCATTCTGAAATTGATTGGGTAATTTTTCCTTCCAAACTCCGGAAGATAAAATGACCAGTCCGGTAAGTGTACAAATGATAATGGTATCAATGAAAGGCTCTAAAATAGCCACCATTCCTTCAGAAACAGGTTCATGAGCCCGGGCTGCTGCGTGGGCAATTGGGGCTGACCCCTGGCCCGCTTCATTGGAAAAAAGTCCCCTGTTTACTCCCCGGTTAAAGGCAAAAGCAATACTGGCACCCAAAAAACCACCCATAGCGGCGGTTCCGGTAAATACATCAGCAAATATGGAGATAAAGGAAGGAATTATATTTTGATAATTATAGATGATCACTGCCAGAGCACCAATCAGGTAAATGATAGCCATAATGGGGACCAGTCGGGAAGTAACCATAGCAATGCGCCTGATACCACCAATGATCACCAGGCCTAAGCAAATTGCCAGTACACCTCCTGTGATTTTATGATCAATACCGAATGTAGCAAATACTGAATTGGCAATACTGTTGATCTGTGGCAGATTGCCTGTGCCAAATGATGATATGACAGTGGCTACTGCAAATATGACGGCCATCCACTTCAGGTTCAGCTTGTTTTTCATGTAGTACATAGGACCTCCGGCAATAGAGCCATCCGATGCTTTTTCCCGGTATTTGTGGGACAAGGTCACTTCTACAAATTTAGTGGTCATACCTACAAATGCGGTTACCAGCATCCAGAAAATGGCCGCGGGTCCTCCTAAATGTACAGCAAATGCCACTCCGGCAATATTTCCAGTACCTACAGTGCCGGATAATGCCGTGGCCAGAGCCTGAAAATGAGAAGTATCTCCCTCGTCTCCTGCTTTATCATATTTTCCTTTCACAACTTTAAAAGCATGGCGGAAATAGCGGATCTGGGGAAATTTCAAATAAAAGGTAAAAAACAAACCAGTTCCCAATAGTAAAAAAACAAACCAGGAATGACCACCAATATAACTGTCTATTAGTTCCAGGAATTGATTTAATTCATACATAACTTTCCTTGTTATCTCAATTTTGGCTTAGAAAAATAAGGTAGGAATATACCACGAAAACAAATGTAATAAATAAACTAAAAGTTACGATCATTTTCCGCAAAAAGAATAGCTGACCCAACAACTGGAAATATTTGAAATTAATGTGATCAACATCCCGGTTAATATGTTTGTATTAGAGAGATTTTAATACTTTTGTGTCAGATTAAAAAAAGAACTATGGATATAAAGCAAGTAGCCCTAAACGACGAACATGTTCGACTTGGAGCCAAAATGGTGCCTTTTGCCGGTTATAATATGCCTCTTCGGTATAATTCCGAAATGGAAGAACATAAAACCGTTAGAAGTGGTGTAGGAATATTTGATGTGTCGCATATGGGTGAATTCATGGTGAACGGACCCAGAGCCCTGGATCTGCTGCAAAAAGTGACAAGCAATGATGTCTCACGACTGGCAGATGGTCAGGCTCAATATTCCTGTTTAACTAACGCTCAGGGTGGAATCGTGGATGACCTTTTAATATACAGGTTTAATGAGGAAAAATATATGCTGGTAGTCAATGCAGCAAATATTGAAAAGGACTGGAACTGGATCAGGGATCACAATGATTCAGAAGCTGAAATGAAAAATGTTTCTGATGATATCTCGCTGTTGGCTGTACAGGGACCTCTGGCCGGGGAAGTACTGCAACGGATCACTCCGGTAGAACTGGATCAGATTAAATATTATCGGTTTGCCACTGGTGATATTGGCGGTGCTGTTGATGTAATTATTTCTGCTACAGGTTATACCGGATCAGGAGGTTTTGAGCTGTATGTTTCCAATGAACAGGCCGTTAAGCTGTGGCATGCTATAATGGATGCAGGAGCTTCTGCTAACATCAAACCCATAGGATTGGGAGCCAGGGATACCTTACGTTTGGAAATGGGTTTTAATTTGTACGGCAATGACATTTCTGATGAAACCTCAACCCTGGAGGCTGGATTGGGCTGGATTACCAAATTCAATAAATCATTTATAGGTAAAGAGGTATTGGGAGTACAAAAGCAGGAAGGTGTACAAAGGAAACTGATTGGTTTTGAAATGATCGACAAAGGGATACCCAGGAATGGTTATGAAATTTTTAATGAAAAGCATGAAGTGATAGGTTTTGTCACCTCAGGATCACTTTCTCCTTCTCTTGGAGTTGGGATAGGTTTGGGCTATGTAAAAACAAGTTATAGCCAGCCAGAAAGTAAGTTGTTGGTGCGGGTCAGGAACAAGTATTTAACAGCGGAGGTGGTAAAATTGCCTTTTTACCGTAAAGGCTAAAACTATATGGAAAAACCTGTTCTGGAAGTTTGTATTTCACCTCAACTGACTGGGCTTTTTGATCTTTCTGGTAAGCTGGTAGTGATGGTGGATGTGTTAAGGGCTTCCAGCTGTATGGTGACCGGACTATCTCATGGAATAGCCAGGTTCAAGCCAGTAATTACTCCGGAAGAATGTTACAACTACCGCCAGAAAGATTTTTTACTGGCAGGAGAAAGGGGAGGAGAGAAGTTGCCGGGTTTTGATCTGGGAAACTCTCCTTTCGAATACATGAAAATTGACTGGAGGGGAAGAGCTGTGGCTATGACCACTACCAATGGCACCAGGGCTTTGCAGGAAGCTTCTAAAGCAGCACGAATTCTGATTGGGTCATTCTTGAATTTCAGTAGCCTGAAGAGTTATTTACTGAATCAACCAACTGACCTGGTAGTTTTATGTGCAGGGTGGGAGGGGCATCTTAGTCTGGAAGATTTTCTTTTTGCCGGGTTATTGGCAGAAAAGTTAACGGATGCCTACCAATTAGGTGATGCGGCTTTTCTGGCCCAAAAATTTTTCCAATCCTGCTCAACTGATTTCGTTTCTTTTCTGGCGCAAAGCAATCATGTGCTAAGATTGAAAAAGCTGGGATTTGAAAAGGACATCGATTTCTGTTTGACATTGGACCAATTTCAGGTAATTCCTGAAATGAAAAACGGATTCATAGTCACCTTAAAGTAAAAACCTGATTTATTTCAATTTTTGATTTTGTCTGTGCCTTTGACTATCCCGAATCGTTTTTTTATCCAGGTTCTTTTTCAGCGCATCAGTCAGATCTACACCGGTTTGATTGGCCAGGCATATCAATACCCATAGTACATCAGCCATTTCATCTGCCAAATCCACCGTTTTGTCTGATTCCTTAAAAGATTGATCCCCGTATTTTCGGGACATGATCCGTGCCACTTCGCCTACTTCTTCTGTAAGTATGGCCATATTGGTCAGTTCACTGAAATACCGTACTCCAGTAGTTGTGATCCATTCATCCACTTTTTGTTGGGCTTCCTTGATGGTCATAATTATTTTTTGTCTTTGGTGTCTATAATGATGGTTACCGGCCCGTCATTTACCAGCGATACCTGCATATTTGCCCCAAACTGGCCGGTTTGGGCTGGTTTATTGGTCATCTTTTCAATGGTTTTAATAAATTCCTGGTACAAAGGAACTGCTACATCAGGCTTGGCTGCTTTGATGTAGGATGGCCGATTGCCCTTCCTGGTACTGGCATGTAAAGTAAATTGGCTGATTACCATAATTTCCCCGTCGATATCCAATAAACTTTTATTCATCACACCCTGGTCATCATCGAATATACGTAGTTGCACCGTCTTTTTACTGAGCCAGCTTATATCATCCTGATCATCAGCATTTTCTATTCCCAGCAGGATCAAGAGACCCTGTTTGATTACTCCATGCTCCTTTCCCTCAATCTCAACTGAGGCTTGTTTTACCCTTTGGATCACTGCTATCATGGTCATTAAATTTTATTTATAAAAATCCAGCATCTGGTCCGATTCATAGATCTTAATACCTTTACTGTTTTTTCGGGCCGAATCAAACATGGCATAGGCTACAGTTTTCGCCTGAATTGGGGCATATTTTTTTAAGGGCCCTTTAAAGGCGAATGATAAGGAAGTCATGATCTTCTTAGCATAATCTTCTCCTGTCCTTTTTTCTTTCCTGTCCCCCAGTAAAAGTGAGGGACGAAAAATATGAACAGATTGGTATGATGTAGCTTTTATCGCTTCTTCTACCTCTCCTTTGACCCGGTTGTAATAAAACAAGGAACTTTTATCAGCGCCCATTGCTGAAACCAGTAGAAATTTTGCTGCGTTATTATCCTGACCTAGCTGGGCCAATTTAACAGGATATACATAATCGACCTGGTAAAAATTTTGTTTAGAACCAGCTTTGTTCATGGTAGTTCCCAGGCAGCAATAAATATCGTCAGCCTGTAAATGATTCTTTACCTGGTCCAGCTGGTCAAAATCGGCCAAAACAACCTGCTCCACCCGGGGATCAACCTGATCAATCTGGTGTCGGGTAAGTACTTTGATTTTGCTGTAAAGGGTTTGATCTTTCAGGAGTTCCAGTAGTTGCTGGCCTACCAGACCAGTTGCCCCGGCTATCAATGCAGTTTTTTTCATGTTTCAGCGATTCCATTTGTTTACTAAATTACTAAATTCCTGTTGAATGGTAGCGGCTTTGTCCCTGGAATACCAGGTCTGGATTTCTTTTCCAAAATCCTGATAACTCATTGTGGGATTCTTTTTGTAATCCTGTATCATGGCCTGAGCCGGACCTGGTCGAGGGCCCCAAACCCCAATTTCCTCTAAGGATTCTTGCTGCAGACAAATTAGTTTGGGAATGGATCTGGATCCATTGGTGAGATAAGCATCCATTACTTCCATATGTTGATCTCTCAGAAGTAGCTTGATCTGGATATTAGGGTTGAGGCTGGATAGTTTATAAAGTACCGGAATGTTTTGGGCGGCATCGCCACACCATGCTTCAGTCAGAATCAGCCAGATCCAGGATTGCTTCAGGTTTTTTATTTTATCGGCCAGTTCAGGTTGTATTTTCAGGGTTTTTTCAATTCTTTTGCTTCTTTGCAAATTCAGCTTGGTATATTCCAACAGCTTGGGAGATTGATTGAGACCGGTTGTTTTATTTTGCTTTAATAAACTTTCAATGAGTTGTATATAATCAGGATAAGATAATGCCTGTTCTATATGCGCTTGAGTTATTGCCATTTTTCTTTTTAGGAATTACTACCAATCAATCCTGAAATTGTTTGTAAAAAGGATCAATAGCTGATAATTAAAAGTTAGCATCACCTAAATTTAATACGCTGCCATTTTATATAATCCTATTTCAGAAATCAGTGGATGGTAATTGGCTTCAAGGACGGTGACTTTTACCTTATTGGTTTTTATTGGTTGGATGGGAAGCATACGTTTATAGCCAATGGTGGTACCTTCTCCAATTTTTTTCCATGCATCGTTTTCCATCACCTCCACCTGAAAAGCTGATACTCTTTGGCCATTACTGATAGGTTCCTGTAAAAGTATCAGGTCAAAAACCACTTCTTCTTTCAGATCCATAATAATAAAAGGTTGATTATCATTTTCTTCGGGCATCCAGAAAGTGGTATAATCACCATCATTTAATCGAATCGGATTATAATTGCCAGCTTTGGATGAGGCTGTAAAATCGGCCCTTTCTGTCAGGTTTATTTCAAATGTCTGATCCCTCAAACGCTTAAATTCCATCAGGTTTTTGATATCTGAATCAGCCAGTAAGCCTGAAGGCTGGGGAGGGATGTTTAATAGTAAAACGCCATTTCTGCCTACAGATTTCAGATAGATATCCATCAGTTTAGGCGGGCTTTTCACCAAGCTATCTTCTTCAGGGTGATAAAACCATCCTGGCCGAATGGATACATCACATTCTCCAACCACCCAGGAGGAGCCCCCAGGATCTCCTTGGTTCAAATAATTTTGGTCTGCCTTCCCTATGATCATTCCGGTAGTATCAAGCATAGACCAGTTGGTTTCTCCGGCAATGCCATGTTCATTGCCAATCCAACGTACATCAGGGCCTTTATCAGAAAATAAAACTGCTTCCGGCTGATGCTGTCGCACCAGTTTCCAATAATCATTGAACTGGTAATTCATGTCTTTGGCTTCAGGACCTTTGGCTCCATCAAACCAGACTTCATACAGAGGACCATAAAGGGTAAGTAATTCTGTAAGTTGATTGATATAATATGCATTGTAAGCTGAGGTGCCATAACTGGGCTCATGGCGATCCCAGGGAGAAAGGTAAAGCCCAAACCTGATACCTTTTTGCTGACAGGCCCTACTCACTGCTCCAACAATGTCTGTAGTTACCGGACTTTTTTTGACTGTGTGTTCTGTATATTCTGAAGGCCAGAGGCAAAATCCATCATGATGTTTGGCGGTCAGTATAAGTTGTTTTAGTCCAGCTTGTTTAAATGCATCCACCCATTGGTGAGCATCAAAAGCTGTTGGATTAAAAATCTGAGGAGATTCCGTGCCATCTCCCCATTCTCTACCGGTATAGGTGTTTACCGTAAAATGTACAAATCCAATGGTTTCAAGTTCCTGGTATTTTACCTGACGAGGATGGGGCAAGACAATGCCATCTGGTTGGATCAGATGATCGTAACTTTCTGTTTTACATTGGAATAGAAAAAAGGAACTTACAATGACTAAAAGTCGAAGACGAATTGTAAACATAGTTGAATATTTGATTCTAATTTAATCAAATATCCAGGTTTCTCTAAGCAATCTGTTCTGAAACTTATTCAATAGCAGTACCCGGATCATCTTCCATCTCTGCCAGTTCTCTTTCACGTTTTCTCAAAACCACTTTTGAGATATAGATACTTACTTCGTATAAGCCCAGCAATGGTAACGCAATCAGGATCTGGCTCATAGGGTCCGGAGGAGTAATAATAGCGGAAAGGGCCAGGATCACCACAATGGAATGCCTTCTGAACTGACGCATCAGGTCTGGTGTCACAATACCGGCTTTCGTAAGAAAATAGACTACAATGGGTAACTGAAACAGGATTCCACTAGCTAAAACCAGCATGGTGATGGTAGACACATATGAAATAATATCAAATTCATTGGCTACATCCGGATCCAGCTGGAAGTTGGCCAAAAAATTAATAGATAATGGTGATACGATATAGTAGCCAAACAATATCCCGGTGATAAACAGGAGACTGACAAAAAAAACAGCTCCTTTGCTTACAGTGCGCTCTTTATCATATAAACCAGGGCTTATAAACCGCCAGAATTCCCAAAAGGCATAAGGAAAAGATATAATAATGCCAATCACAAAAGAAGCTGTAATAGCCATAGTGAACTGTCCGGTCATTTGGCGGCTTTGCAGAATAAATGGCAATTCATCGATACATAAAACAGGGGAACTGATTAATTCTGCGGCCTGACACAGCATTCTATAAGTCCAAAAGTCGGTTCTGGACGGGGCAAATATGACCTCTGTAAACACAAAGCTACGAAAAACAAATGCAAGTACTGCAAATACCACTATAGAGATCAATGCTCGTATAATATGCCACCTTAGTTCTTCCAGATGTTCTAAGAATGACATTTCTTTCTCTTCACCCACTGCTGCTATCTTTTAATTATTGATATAAAGGAAAACTGACCATCCAGTTATTAACTTCTTCTTTTACTTCTTTAATATGTTGTTCGCTTTCAGGTTGAGAAAGTACCCTGTCAATAAGGTCTACAATTTTTTCCATATCCTGTTCTTTCATTCCGCGGGTAGTCACGGCCGCGGTACCTATCCTCATTCCTGAAGTAACGAAGGGCGATTTGTCGTCAAAAGGGACCATGTTTTTATTAATGGTAATGTCAGCTTTGATCAGGGTATTTTCAGCCAACTTGCCGGTAAGCCCTTTGCTGCGTAAATCAATCAGCATTAAATGATTATCTGTACCGTCTGAAATAATCTTATAGCCCCTTTCGGTGAATGCCTGGCTCATTACCCGGGCATTTTTTCGAACCTGTTGGGCATAACTCAAAAAATCATCAGTGAGGGCTTCTCCAAAGGCAACTGCTTTAGCCGCTATCACATGTTCAAGGGGGCCTCCCTGAGTACCAGGAAATACCCCTGAATCCAATATTGATGACATAGGCCTGATTTGCCCCTTGGGTGTAGTAATGCCAAACGGGTTGGCAAAGTCTTTTCCCATCATTATGATCCCACCTCTTGGCCCACGTAAGGTTTTATGAGTGGTGGAGGTGACGATATGACAATATTTCAAAGGATCATTTAATAAACCTTTGGCAATCAGACCAGCGGGATGGGCAATATCAGCCATTAATAAAGCGCCCACCTCGTCAGCTACTTCTCTGAGCTTTTGGTAATCCCAATCCCGGGAATAGGCAGAAGCGCCGCAAATAATAAGTTTTGGCTTTTCAATCCGGGCTTTTTCAGCTACTTTATCCCAATCGATCAGGCCAGTCTCTTGTTCTACTCCATAGAAAACCGGTTGATAAAGCTTGCCGGAATAATTCACCGAGGAGCCATGAGTAAGATGCCCCCCATGAGACAAGTCAAATCCCAATATTTTATCACCAGGGCTTAAAACAGCCAGCATCACTGCAGCATTGGCCTGTGCCCCTGAATGAGGTTGTACATTGGCCCATTCTGCGCCAAACAATTTTTTTAGCCGGTCTATGGCCAAACTTTCCACCTGGTCTACTACTTCACAACCTCCATAGTACCGTTTGCCAGGCAGGCCTTCCGCATATTTGTTGGTTAATACCGATCCCATGGCCCGGATCACCTCAGGTGAGGCAAAGTTTTCGGAGGCAATGAGTTCAATACCGGATTCCTGCCGGTGTTTTTCCTGATCTATTAAATCAAATAATTCCTGATCTTTTTGCATCTTATTAGGTTCTGAAAACAAAGCGCAAAATTAAGTTATGTAAAACTAATTACCAATTAATTCCCTGATTTGCTTTATTCATTAAATTAAAACATTTTCACTAATTTAGAGGCATAAAATTAGCTAAATCTATAACCGGAATGTATGCAAATTATTTTTAATCGGTCCGAATTATTTTATTACCTGGGATTAGCTTTGCTTTTATTAACCTGTTCCTGTAATCTTCCGGAAAAGGGAAATGGAAATATAATCAGCCAAAACAGGGAATTGCCTTATTTTGAAGAAATTGACATTCAGGGAAACTATGAAGTGGTACTTCACCACCATAATAACCCGGGATTGATTATCACTACTGATCAAAACCTGCAACAATATATACAAACACAGGTAAATGACGGCCGGCTCAGGATCAGGAATACCACCAGCCTGAAAAGTACAGAAAATATTATCGTGGAAATTTACTTTAGTAATCTGAAGAAGATCTCATCGGCCGGAGCTTCTTTAGTCAGCAATAAAGATATCATCAAATCTCCGGCCTTATCTATTGATTTTCCCGGTACGGGCATCATCAACCTGGAAATAGAAACGGACCACCTGCAAATTGATCTGTCAGGCGCAGGATTGATCAGTTTATTAGGATATGCCAGTGTACAAGAACTTGATCTGACCGGAGCGGGAAATGTCAATGCCTATAACCTGGTTTCCAATGAGATAAAGGTTAAACTGGATGGAATGGGGGCAGCTGAGCTTTTTGTCAGGCAAAAACTGGATGCTCAGATAAACGGAATCGGCAATATTAAATACAGGGGAAATCCTACCGAAGTAGAAACGGAGATCAACGGTTTGGGAAATATAGAACATATTGAAAGCGAAGAGAATTCTTGATATGGAAGATAAAAAAGTGTCTTTGGAGGACTTAAGAAAAGCAATCGATCAAATTGATGATGAATTGCTGGATTTATTGAACAAACGAATGGAAGTGGTGAAACAGGTGGGGCAACTCAAAAGAAGTAAGAATGCCATCATTTACCGTCCTGAGCGTGAAAAAAGCATTATTGACCGGCTGTCCAGGTCTAATAGAAACAAAGTTTTAACTAAAACGGCTATTGAAGCCATATTTCTGGAAATATTTTCGATCAGCCGCAATATAGAAATGCCCCAGCGGATCTCCTATCTGGGTCCGGAAGGAAGTTTTACCCACCAGGCGGCAGAAAGCAGATTTGGTGCCATGAGTGAGTATATGCCTTTGGCATCTATTCAGGCTGTTTTTGAAAGTGTTCAATCTGAACGGGTCAAATTCGGAGTGGTACCCATTGAAAATAACCAGGAAGGTGTAGTAAGTGAAACCATAGATTTTTTAGGAATCTTTGATCTGATGATCGCGGCTGAAATCCCAATGTCCATCACATTTGCCTTTGCTTCCAGTTGTGAGTCCGTTTCTGACATTAAACGGATTTATTCTAAAGATATCGCTTTCCGTCAATGTAAGAAGTTTATCGATGATACCTTTCGCAGGGAAAATATTGAACTGGTGCCAGTTAATTCTACTTCCAAAGCAGTAGAAATGGCCATTAAAGATCAGGAAGGTGGGGCGATCTGTTCCAGGATTGCCGCTAAAATGAAAGATCTTCCTATTTTATTTGAAAACATCGAAGATTCCACTGATAATTTTACCAGATTCCTGATCATTAGCAAAGATTTTATAAATCAGAAAGGTGATAAGGATAAAACCACCGTGCTGGCAAAAACGGCAGACAAGCCCGGAAGTCTGGCCATATTACTGCAGGATTTTTACGATGCCAAGATCAACCTGACTAAGATTGAGAGCCGGCCGGCCAAGGCTGGTAAAAATTTTAAATATTGGTTTTATATTGATTTTGAAGGTCATTTTCAGGATGAGAATGTTCAGAAGGTAATTAAGAAGCACCAGGATGATATCAAGTGGCTGGGCAGTTATGTGAAGTTATGTTGATGATCATGTGTTGACCCTTCTGTTTTTGAATAGCAAAAGTTAAGTTTGCTTTCTGCATGATTAATAATCATTCTACCTTAATCAATACAAAAAAATTTTCTCACCTGTCGCGGCTTTTCAATCGGGGCCATCGTGGTTTGGCACACCCTCCTGCCAGCATTTTCTGTTGACCGCTTATTATTGCTTCATGCTTTTCCACTTCGTAATTCTCTAATACCATGAAGATGAGATCTGTCTTTAATTTAATTATTTATTCAAACGAGCTCAGCGGTCGTCGGTCGAGACCTTCAATTCATTTTACCTTTAAATATAATATTTTCGTCTTGTCGGCACACTTGTTGATCGAAAAATTTACAATTTATATAAAAATAGTTCTAAATTAGATTGAATTTAATGTGCTTTTATGAGGATTATAGTAAAGATCTTTGAAGTTTATGAAAAGTTGATTCGATTAAACCTGGTAATGAATCACAAGGAAGAAATTGATAAATACAGAAATGGTTGTTCTGCCAAAGAAAAAATCAAAATCTCAGCTGAAGTAAAGTTTTTGGTGGACATCAGCCTTCAGAACATTAATTAGTAGTGCAGGCCAATTTAATAAGTTTTTCATGTAAATCAAGAACTTGTGGCAATAACATTTGACGATCATCATTAATTAAAACATAGTCGGCCAGGGCTTTTTTTTTCTCTTCATCCATTTGTTTTTCCATGATCTTTTTTACCTGATCCAGGTTTCGATGCTGATCTCTCAGTATGGTCCTTTCTATTCGAAGCTTTTCAGGAGCATATACCAGAATAGATTTATTCAGTTGCTTATAACTGCCGGTTTCAAATATCAGCGCCGCTTCCTTTAAAGTATAAGCCACATTTGAAAATTGAGTTATCCATTGCTGATAATCTTCATTGACGATGGGATGGACCATTTTATTCAATAAATCCAATTGATCAGGTTTGTTAAAAACACATTGGGCCAGAAATGTTCTGTTCAGATGATCATGATCATATGCATCATTGCCAAAATGATCAATGATCTGATTTTTAAGCTTTGGATTATGAGACATGAGATATTTAGCCCTCTCATCAGCCTGATATACCGGCACATCCAGCCGGCGGAATATCTGGCAAACCAGGCTTTTTCCGGCACCTATACCGCCGGTGATACCAACTTTAAATGGGTTTTCTATTCTTATTGAAGCCAACTTGTACTGATACAGTATCTGGTGAAACATTCACTACATAATCCGGAAACTCTACCACCTCAGCCACAATCGTGGTATCCTGCCAATTAATGCGGTTGAAATCTGCCACCACTTCAAATTCATTTGATTTGAGCTTACTGATGTCATTTTCCGGAATCATAAAGGAAAGGGTAACGGTCGAATCCTGCAGGAAATAAGCCAGGCTGGGCATATTCCTCAGCTGTACATAAACTTCTTTGTCTACTTTTACATACCTGGCTACTTCAAAGCTTATTGTGACTTGTTCCGGCATTACATTTACTAATTTAGGCACATAAGGGGCCAATTTAACCTCTTCTTCGAAATCCCGATCTATTTTATTATTAAAAAGAGATATGGAAAAGGTGTCACTCAGGTTTTTTACCATCGATTCAGGACCTTTGAGCAGCACTGAATCGGCGGAGGTATAAATAGGAGAAACAATTCTATAATTATTGGAAAGTGGGATCCGGGCACTGTCTACCTGTAAAGGCACTTTTTTAGTGACCAGCTTTTCGATATCCAGCTTTAGCGTATCACTCAGTATTTCTATCAAAGATATTTCACCAATATTATCGCTAAGCGCTGTACGTAATGAACTGGCAGAAATATACTTGGTTTCTGTTGGATTATCCAGTTCAATCTCTACCGGGTTGATGTCAAACCAGAATGTTTTTCTCAGCAAATTCCAGCCTCCTCCGGTAACAATCAGTTGTACTTCCTGAGGAAGTTCACCCAGAATCACCGTACTATCCTGAGGAAATTGAAACGAAATGGGATATCGGATTCGGGTAGTGTATTCTTTGTTTAAAGCATTAAAAAACCAGAAAATTGTTGCGCCAAGCAGGCATAAGGCAATAATTTTCCAGTTTTCCTCCTTTTGGTTGGAAAATATTCCCTGTATATCTGATAATATTTTCCTTATTCTGTTCACATTATGATGTTTTATTTAACTGCTGCTGTTGAATACCTTTTACTGGCTTCCAGGGAGATAGATGATTTTTCCAATTTGATTTTTCCACCTTTTTCCACCTCAAGTATGACTAAATCTCCTTCTATGCTGGCAATTCTGCCATGAATGCCACCAATAGTTACAATTTGATCGCCTTTTTTAACCGCTTCCAGGAATTTCTTTTGATCTTTTTGTTTTTTCTGCTGGGGCCTGATCATGAAAAAATAAAAGATGATGGCAATAGCCGCCAGTAGGATCAGGCTGGAGTAATCTCCGCCCGGAGCTGCCTGTAATAGAATGAAATTTAACATTTTTGAAATTATATGATTAAAAATAGATTATTTTCTCACCGGGCCCATGGCTTCAAGAGCAGGGTTTACCATTCCTTTAAGCTTCAGTCTGGTGGTACTGGGTTCAGTATTAGCCGTGATCGTAATGGTTTTACTTTGCATATTAGGTCGGTTAGCTGTATTGAATACCACCTTAATTGTTCCTTCGCCATCCACCGGAATTGGTTCACGAGGCCATTCCGGCACGGTGCATCCACAGGAGGCAACTGCATTTTGAATAACCAGAGGTGCTTCCCCCACATTTTTAAAGGCATATTCATACACTACTTCTTCACCTTCATCCACTGTGCCAAAATCATGCTCCAAATTTTGAAATTCAAATTCGGCAGTTGCATTAGGATTACTAGAGATTGTTTGAGCCGGCTCAGCTGAGCCAGGTACGGGAGAAGATTGGGATTGGCTGGCCTTGTTTTGATCACAGCTATACAAAAATCCTGTTAATAAAAAAACTAAAGCTATAGTATAAATTTTTGCTAATGATATTTTCATTTCAATCAGATTTTAATAATTGCTACTTAGAAAATAAATGAAATTTATTTGAATTTATTGTTTCCCTTTGATTTGTCCAATCAGGTCATCCACATCTTCCAATAATTTTTCTGCTTTTAGTTTGGCATCAGTGATCACTTTTTGTCCTTCTGATTTAGCTTCACTGGAATGGCTGTTTTTTCCTTCAATAAGTGCATCAAGTAATTCCTGAAGCTTTCCACGGTATTTATCCAGCTTGAAAGTTAACTTGTCCCTGGTGCTGGACCCTTTATCGGGAGCATAAAGCATCCCAAACAGGGTGCCGGAAACCAAACCTGTTAAAAAGGCGAACAAAGATTTTACAGATCTGCTCATAGCTATATTAATTTATTATTTTACTTGTTGTCTATTAATCCTCTTCCACTTTTTCTAATGACACCTTCTGCTATTAATTCATTGGCCACTACATCAAGTACCCCATTAATAAATTGCTTACTTTTAGGTGTACTATAATTTTTTGAGATCTCAATATACTCATTTATAGTTACTTTAATAGGAATACTGGGGAAATTTATCATTTCACTCATGGCCATTTTGAGCAAAATATGATCCAGCCAGGCGATACGATCCAATTCCCAGTTTTTGATCTTTTTCATTAAGATGCGCTCATACTCTTTTTGATTTTTTACGGTATATTCAAATAAGAGTTTAAAGTAATCCCTGTCTTCTTCCCAATCAGTTGACAAAATTGCCAGTTCCATTGGTGTTTCAGGTTCAATGCTTTTGATCGTTTTGCTCACCATGCTACGAACCACCGCTTTGTCTTCGGCCCAGTACAGATCAACCTCTTCCATAAATGCATTGATCACCTCATTTTTAAAGATAATTTGCTTTACAATAAAAAGAATAAACTGTTTATCATCCTCAAAGGTTGGATCAGTTAATTGAATATATTTTTCATATGCTTCAGTTTTTTTCAAAATATCCTTATACCAGTTCCAAATGGTATTTTTTTGATTGGACCAGCTAACCTTTTTATCCTTCAGGAATTGGTGAAATTGCTCTTCCTCTTTCAGTTTTAAAATTACCTTATTATTATAAAAATTCAGATCAGGTTGGTATTTAACCACCGGAACATTCATACGGGATTGCTTCTTTTCTTTTTCCCGGACTTCTACCTGAACCAGGTTGGCCAGTTCCAGTATTAACAAAAGGGATTTCAGGTACAGGTCATAAATTTTTTCTGAATCTTTGATCATGTGATTGCAAAAAAAATCAAAATCTTTTTTTACCTGATTGTTATAAAAGATCTTTGCTTCCTGGATGACATTTTTTACATCTTCAGAGATATATTGACCTAGCTCCAGTTGATCGTTTTCAAATTGGTCCTGAAATATTTTTAAGGCTTCCTCCTTTTGAGAATTTAACCGGGCAATATCAGACTGTTCTGTTTTCCAGTCAGGCTCAAAAGTTTGTTTGATCTTGTCCAGAGCCATGTGATAATCAGAATTTCGGTTCTGGTTATAGGCATACAAATATTGCATGGCTTTTACTCTCAAAGTTCTTCGGTTTAACATAAAATCAATAATTTAAAGAACGTTCCCACTTTTTTATAACCACCTGTTACAACAAAAAATATTCCAATTCTAAAAAGCCAGTTTTACTTTGCCAATATCTTTGATCCTTTTGATGGCTACTTTTATAGCAGCTTCCTGAGGAGTTATATTTTCTTTTTCAGCTTTCTGAAGGGTGTTGATCAGGGTATCATAAATACCTTCAGCCCATTCATATACTACTTCACGGTTGTAATTGCCCAGGTATTCAGCATATACATTCATGACACCACCTGCATTGATCAAAAAATCAGGGGCGTATATGATTCCCCTTTCCTGCAGCATTTGTCCATGTATTTTTTCATTTTCCAACTGATTGTTGGCACCACCCGCAACTATATTACACTTTAACCGTGGAATAGTTTTATCATTCAATGTAGCTCCCAGGGCACAAGGTGCATAAATATCCAGTTCCTGGTCGTAAATTTCCTGAGGGCCAACCACATGCACTTTGTGATTTTTAGCTAACTTTTCCAATTTATCTTCAAAAATATCTGTAACAAAAACCTCAGCATTTTCTTTATTCAATAATTCAATCAAATAGGTGCCTACCTGTCCGGCACCCTGCACCCCAATTTTTTTCCCGGTGAGCATTTCTGTACCTTGTTCTTTTTTAAGACAGGCTTTTATCCCCATATATACCCCATAAGCCGTAACAGGAGAAGGGTCTCCACTACCTCCACGGTTGGTAGGAAGGCCGGTAACGTGTTTGGTTTCCATCCTGATATATTCCATATCACGTGTACTCATATTCACATCCTCAGCAGTGACATATCTGCCCCCAAGGCTGTCAATAAACCGGCCAAAACGCCGCATCAGTGCCTCTTTTTTCATAGTCCTGGCATCGCCGATAATCACTGCCTTGCCACCTCCGATATTCAAACCTGAAATGGCAGCCTTAAAGGTCATACCCCGGGATAGACGCATTACATCGATGATGGCCTCTCTTTCCGAAACATAATTCCACATACGAGTTCCACCCAGTGCTGGTCCTAAAACCGTATTATGTACCCCTATTATTGCTTTTAATCCAGTATGCTCATCATGACAAAATACCAGTTGTTCATGTTCTAATTTGGAAATTTCATCAAATATCGATATGTGATCCGCCTTCTCCAGTGAATTAACTTCAGTCATTTACTTACAAAATAATTAATATCTTTCTATATATTTGCCCTTCCCAAGATCCTGAAAAGAGAACGCAAAATTAGTTCTTTTTTATTATACTAACAATTTAATATTTTTCATAAAGAACTATTTGATTATAATTACGTTTTATAAATTCAGTGAAAGAATTAAGCTATTTAAATAAATACCTTTTTAAGTATAAATACCACCTATTATTAGGTGTTTTTTTTGTTATTATCTCCAATATTTTCCAGATTATACCAGCCCAATTGGTAAGACAGGCGCTGGACCTGGTAGTGGACAATCTCAGTGTTTTTAAGATTTATGAAGGACTTTCCATTCAGGATATATACAATGTTATTATAAATAATAGTATCCTGATCTATGGGGCCACCATTTTGATCATGGCCCTACTCAGAGGGTTATTCCTGTTCCTGGTACGTCAAACCATCATCGTGATGTCGCGACACATAGAATATGACCTGAAGAACGAGATCTACCGGCATTATCAGGCGCTTCCCCTCAGCTTTTACAGGAAAAATAATACAGGAGATCTGATGGCCCGTATATCTGAGGATGTGAGCCGGGTAAGAATGTATCTGGGGCCGGCTATCATGTATGGCATCAATCTGACATTTCTGTTTTTGTTGTTGATACCTTATATGTTATCCGTCAATGTAAAATTGACATTGTATGCCTTACTTCCCCTTCCTTTTTTATCAATTAGCATATATTTTGTTAATAACATTATCAATAAGCGATCTGAAGAGATCCAGCGAAGTTTATCCGGATTATCGACATTTGTGCAGGAGGCTTTTTCAGGTATCAGGGTGCTGAAATCATTTGCCCGGGAGGAAGATTCCATTATGAAGTTTACCAGGGAAAGTAATCATTACCGGGATAAATCTTTAAAGTTAACAGTTGTCAATGCCTTGTTTTTCCCCCTGATTATGGCTCTGATCGGGTTAAGTACCATACTCATCGTTTATGCTGGGGGTACTGAAGTGATCAGAGGCACCCTCAGTTTCGGCAATATTGCAGAATTTATCATCTATGCCAATCTCCTCACCTGGCCCGTCACATCTGTCGGGTGGGTTACCAGTATTGTACAAAGAGCGGCCGCCTCCCAGAAGAGAATCAATGAATTCTTAAAAACAAGGAATAATATTGTTTCCCAAAAAGATGTTAGAAAGGAGATTAAAGGGAAAATCGAGTTTCGGCAGGTATCCTTTGTTTATCCTGATTCTGGCATTGAAGCTTTAAAAGATTTGACTTTTTCAGTTGAACCAGGGCAATCCATTGCCATTATTGGCACCACCGGTTCAGGAAAAAGCACGATTGCCAATTTATTGTGCCGGATGTATGATGCCTCCCAGGGAAGCATACGCATAGATGATGCTGACATCAGGGATTATAATCTGAACAACCTCAGAAGTCAAATTGGATATGTGCCTCAGGATGTCTTTCTGTTTTCTGATTCCATAGAAAATAATATTGCTTTTGGAAACCAGGGGCTGGCTGAATCTGAAGTTTTGAAAGCAGCCAGAGATGCAGATCTGTATGACAATATCAAAGATTTTCCCAAAGGTTTTCAAACCAAGATAGGTGAAAGAGGCATTACTTTATCTGGTGGTCAAAAACAACGACTGAGTATAGCCAGGGCAATTGCCAAAGACCCCAAGATCCTGATTATGGATGACTGCCTGTCGGCCGTAGATACTAAAACCGAAAATACCATATTGAACAGCATGAAAAATATCATGCAGCACAGAACCACTGTTATAATATCTCACAGGATATCCTCTGCCAAACTGGCTGATAAGATACTGGTACTGGATAATGGAAAAATAATTGAACAAGGTACCAATGAATCTCTTATGGCCAGCAATGGAGCTTACAAGGAATTATATGAAAAACAATTATTAGCCGATGAAATGGTAGAGGATTGATGAAATGGTAGAGGATTAATAATGTAGCAACCTTAATAATTGCACTTTTTGTATTTTTTATTTAATTTGATATATTTAAACTACTTCATTTCTTTATAACTTCCAATAACTTACATAGTGGTTTTTTGACCATAACTTATAATTTTCCTGTTTTGTATTATGCTATTTTAGTGCAATGAATACAGAATATTCATTGGTACATTTATTCATTTAAAATAAGAGAAATAATGATGAATCAGGAAGTGGAAAACCGGATATCAAAATTTAGACTATTGCATATAAAAAATCTCACTTTACTAGCCAATATTGATAATCATATTGATGAGGAGGAATATAAGTTTCTCTGTACCCTGGCGCAAAAGTATGAAATGCCGGCTGAAGCAGTTGATAAGATTATTCAGGAAATTGGGGATGAAAAACCGGAAATTCCCTCAGAAATGGATCAAAGGATCAATCAGTTACTTGACCTGGTGCGTATGATGATGGCCGACGGAAAAATTGATAATAGAGAAAGGTATTTTTGTAGTAATGTGGCCGATGCCTATGGGTTTCATCCGGAACTGATTGACTTTTTGTTACATATATACAACTCTGATAAAGCAGATTTCGATAAATGGCAGGCCTTGAGCCTGGAGGCGGAAAGATTTGTAAAATAGAAAAGATCCGGGATGCATGTCCCGGATTTTTTTTAACTATTTTTTTGCGGAGAAGTTTTATATAAAAGATTTTTTCTATGCAGAATAAAGATACCCTCCTGTCCCGGCTAAAGCACTTATTGGAAGTATGTAAGATAAGCAGGAAAGGTTTTAAAGAGGCTTCCGAACACGATATTGAACCTTTTCTCCAAAACCGCCTGTTGCAGCTTTCACAAAACAGAGAAATGTTTATAGATCAGTTGACCCAGCAAATAGAAGCCTATGGAGGAAATCCTGCTGATTCTTCCAGTTTTACAGGACAAATGATGAGGGCTTGGATGAGCTTTAAAGACGAAATGATTGGAAACAATGAACGTGCTTTACTTGATCAATGCCTGAAGGAAGAAAAAAACACATTACTCGAATATAAGCACACGCTGGCCGAAAATGACTGGTCTGAGCATCCCAAAACCATGGTACAGGAACAATATCTGAAAATTCAACAGGATTACCAGCAACTGGAGGATATGCAAAAGGCTTTATAACAGGAAAATTCCTCTCTTGTCCCGCCTAAGCCGAATCTTTTTTCAAAAGATGCATCTGCTCTGTATTATTCCGGATAAACTATTATTCAATGAATGAGCTCACTTTTTTGATTGAAAGAGAATTGGTTAGTTTATCCAGGATTAATTAAGTTTATTTCTATTTTATTAAAAAACTGGATATTTTTAGAAAAAAAGTTTAAGATTGTACTTGCTAAGTACCGGTAATTTTTTTGCTTTGCTCCAAAACAATATGGTTATGAAAAAAACAACCTGGATCCTATTTATTTTTCTGGTTAAAGCTGCTTTAGCTCAGCCAGATACAGATTCAAACCTGATCATCAATACCGCTAATCGTCAGGTTCAGTCGCTTGATGGCCATTGGGATGTGATCATAGATCCTTTTGAAACAGGATACTATAATCATAGATATCAACCCAGCCAAACAGGTTATTTCAAAGATGCCAAAATGGAAAATCCCTATGACCTGGTTGAATACAGCTTTGAAGATAGTCCTAAATTGATGGTACCCAGTGACTGGAATACCCAGGATGAGCGCCTGTTTTTTTATGAAGGCACCATTTGGTATCGAAAAGTATTTGATTACGATAAGTCCAATGACCAACGTGCTTTTTTATATTTTGGAGCAGTAAATTATGAAGCCCAGGTTTATTTCAACGGAGAAAAAATTGGTGATCATACCGGAGGATTCACGCCGTTCAATTTTGAGGTGACTAACCAAATTATGGAGGGTGAGAATACAGTTATTTTGAAAGTAGACAATCAGCGTTCCAGGGAAGCAGTACCAACGGTAAACTTTGACTGGTGGAATTATGGGGGGATCACCCGCCCAGTCAAATTGATAACCACTCCGGTAACTTTTATTGCAGATTATTTTGTCCAGTTGGCTCCGGATAATAAGCAAAAGATCCAGGGTTGGGTAAAATTAAACGGGAAGAATAAGGCCAGCCAAACTGTGACCATTTCCATTCCGGAGTTGAGGATCAATCAGGAACTAAACTCCAATGAAGACGGAATAGCATCCTTCAGCATTGATGCTCGACCTGAATTATGGTCACCTGAACAACCCAAGCTCTATCAGGTGCAAATATCACGAGGTAATGAGCAAATAAACGATGATATTGGTTTCAGAACCATCCAGGTAAAGGGAGAAGATATATTGTTAAATGGTGAATCAGTATTTTTACGGGGGGTATGTTTGCATGAGGAATCGCCCCTGACAGATGGCAGAGCCTATACCGAAGAAGAAGCCAAAATTTTATTGGGTTGGGCTAAAGAAATGAATTGTAATTTTGTTCGGCTGGCTCATTATCCACATAATGAACACATGATCAGGATGGCTGATCAAATGGGCATAATGGTATGGTCAGAGATCCCGGTTTACTGGACCATATTATGGGAAGACCCCGCTGTTTTTGAAAACGCCTCCAATCAGCTGGAAGAAATGATCAACCGGGATAAGAACAAAGCCTCAATCATACTATGGTCGGTGGCTAATGAAACTCCGGTAAATTCCAAGCGGGTTGATTTTCTCACCCGTTTAGCCAATAAAGCCCGGGATATTGATCCTACCAGATTGATCACAGCGGCATTGGATACCCAGTCTTCTGATGAAGAAGGCAAAACCATAGATGACCCCCTGGCCGAGGTAGTAGATGTAATTGGGATCAATAGCTATTGTGGATGGTATGGAGCAGCATTGCCTGAAACCTGTGGCAATATAAGATGGAAAAATCCCTATAAAAAACCTATGATCATGAGTGAATTTGGCGGCGGTGCCTTACAGGGTTATCATGGTGATCCTTTAGATCGATGGACGGAAGAATACCAGGCAGCTGTCTATCGGAATAATCTTGAAATGATGAAAAATATAAGCTTTTTACGAGGAACCACCCCCTGGATACTCAAGGACTTCAGATCACCTAAACGACCTTTGCCCAACGTGCAGGATTACTGGAACCGGAAGGGTTTGATTTCCAACCGGGGCATCAAGAAGCAAGCTTTTTTTGTTATGAAGGATTTTTATCAGCAAATTCAGGAAGACTGGGATAAAAAATGACCCTGCTGAAACGAAAGCCTTAGGAAATGAGTCCTTTTATAATTTATTTTCATAGATCTTTAGCAAGGTTCATAGACATACTTGATATTATTTCAGATATTTAGATAGTATTTCCTGGCTCATTTTCAAGGTTTTTCCCTGCATGCTTACGATAAGTTTCCAGTCAAAAACTTCTTTTACCATCTTTTGCACATTTTCTTTCATATTTTTATACTGATGATGATTCATTTTCATCTGTTTTAATTTAAGGATGGCTTGGTAAAGATGATATTCATCGTCTTTTTCTAAGATGATACCAGCCTGATATTTTTCAATAAGTGAAGCTACTTTATTTTTGTTTGAAATAATAATAGGTATCCCGTAAAGGCCAGCAATTAATATATCCAGGCATAAGGTTTTATGAGGTGCGTGAATTACCAGCAGGTCCAGGTGTTGAAAAAGATGTTCTTTACTCTGACTGGATTGATCATGCCAAAAAACGACCTTATGCTTTAGGCTCTTTTCTTTGATAACGGGAGACAGATTTTTATGGATTTCAAGTGTGCCCATGATCCAAAGTTTACTCAGAGAGAATTCCGATTCAATTTTTCCAAACGCATTGATCAGGTTCTCGCATTCTTTTAGTTTGATGGTGGGGCATCCGGTATACCCTACTATAAAAGCATGACTGACAAACAAATTTTTTAATTGATCGGGATTTAACCGGCTGGGAGGAAATGTAAATTTATCCATAATAAATATAATATATTTTATAATATGCTAAATTTATGCCAGAAAACCAATGTGCTGATTATTAATTAGTTGAGTTTATTCCATCCAGTCAGGTTTCCATTAACTGGAAATGATCATTCAAAATGATATAATCCATCATTTTTAGCACATTTCATTGGAATAATCCAAGCTATATTTTTGTTCTATAGGTTATCAATCAATATTTTTGTTAGGATCGGGAAAGTTTTTTTGAACTGTAATTTTTAAAATTGAACACAGAAGGAAAGATTAATCTTTGAAAAATTTATATTTTTTAATCAAATGAGAATTATATGATGATTAAAACAGGAATTATAGGTGCAGGCATGATTGCCAGATTTCATGCTAAAGCAGTTTCAGAACTGGAAGAAGCCCAACTGGTAGGGATATGTGACAATGGCAGTGGCAAAGCTCAAAATCTGGCAACTGAATTCAATTGCAAGGCATTTAACAATTATGCCGATCTGTTAAATCAGGATCTGGATTTAGCCCTTATTACTTCTCCCAGTGGTTTACATATGGAACCTGCAGTGTTAGCTGCTGAAAAAGGCATTCATGTTTTGTGTGAAAAGCCATTGGAAATAAATCTGGACCGGGTCGATCAAATGATCAAAGCCCATCAACAGGCTGGAACCTACTTGGGAGGTATATTTAATTACCGGTATAATGAAGGTGTGTGGGTGATAAAAGAAGCGGTAGATGAAGGTAGATTGGGTAAGCTTACCTACGCTGCCATTCATGTTCCCTGGTGGCGCAATCAGGAATATTATAAAGATAGCTGGCATGGAACTTTGGACCTGGATGGGGGTGGCGCCCTTATGAATCAATCCATCCATATGGTAGACCTGCTGCAATACCTGGTGGGACCAGTTGATTCATTAATGGCTTATAAAGCCACTTTAGGACATGAAATAGAAGCGGAAGATATAGCTACAGCCATCCTTAAACTTAAAAATGGCGCTTTAGGATATGTGTTTGGCACCACTGCGTCTTTTCCCGGCCAATTCCGGCGCATAGAATTAACCGGAACAGAAGGTACAATTGTGATGGTGGAAAACAGCATTACGGTATGGCAATTTAAGCAAAAACGAGCTGATGATGAGGAAATTTTACAGAAGTTTGGAATGATAGAAGGTGGGGGAGGAGTAGCAGATCCGGCGGCCATGACCCATCATAATCATCTTCGTAATATTGCCGCTTTTATATCAGCTATAAACCAACAGAAACCCTTCGAAATAGATGGTAAGGAGGCACGAAAAGCAGTGGAAATTGTCAGGGCTATCTACCATGCAGCAGACTCAGGTAAGGAGGTTAATTTTTAATGAAGTTGTTGTCTGAAGAAATTTTCCTTTTATTTTTCATTTTGAATTTATGTTTGGCTTGTGATTCTCAGACATCTGAAATCAAGCAAAACAGCCATTGGGAGACCTACCGGGGAACACCTGATGCCGGTCAGTTTTCATCACTTGATCAAATAGACACCAACAATGTACATCAATTACAGCTGGCCTGGAAGTACTCCTCCGCTGATGCGGGAAACTCATCCACCATTGAATGTAATCCCATCATTATTGATCAGGTAATGTATGTTACCTCCCCCCAACTGAAAGTAATTGCCCTGAATGCTGTTACAGGCAGTGAATTGTGGCAGTTTGATCCATTCGATGGAGAAAGAGGAGCCGGAGTTAACCGTGGGGTTACTTATTGGCAGGATGGGGAGGATAAAAGGATACTTTTTGTAGCCACCAATTTTCTTTATTGTCTGGATGCAGAAAACGGTAGACTGGTTTCTTCCTTTGGAAAAAATGGACAAGTTGATCTAAGATACCAATTGGGAGGAAATCCTGAAAAGTTTAGCCTTACCACCAGCACCCCAGGAATCATTTACCAAAATCTGATCATTTTGGGGTCCGCTACCGGTGAAGGTTACAATGCCTCCCCCGGCCATATCAGGGCCTATGATATAAAAACCGGAGATTTGGTCTGGATATTCCATACTATTCCACAGCCAGGTGAATATGGTTATCATTCCTGGACTTTTTATGAAACAGAAAACTATGGCGGTACCAACAACTGGGGAGGTATGAGCCTGGATCAGGAAAAAGGGATTGTTTATATAGCCACCGGTTCGCCAACTTATGATTTTTATGGAGGAACCCGGCCGGGAGATAATCTTTTTGGCAATTGTGTTATTGCCTTGAATGCAGAAACTGGGGAAAGGATCTGGCATTACCAGGTGGTTCATCATGATTTGTGGGATTATGATCTGGCTTGTGCCCCTAATTTAACCACCATATTACATAAGGGGCAATACCGTGATGTGGTGGTACAGCCAACCAAAATGGGTACCTTGTTTATTCTGGACCGCTATACTGGTGAATTATTATCAGATGCACCGGAAAAGCTGATGCCGCCTTCTGATCTGGATGGTGAAGTAGCTGCTTCTTCACAACCCATGGTTCAGGATCTGGTATTTGTAAGGCAGGGGATCTATCGGGATGATCTCACTGATATTTCTCCGGAATCCAATGCCTACGCCCAAAAAAGATTTGATCAGCTTAAGCATGGACAAATGTTTACACCTCCCAGTGAGGAAGGTACGATTCTGTTTCCCGGAACCAGGGGAGGCGTGTTGTGGGGTGGCGCTTCATTGAATCCCCATACCAATATCCTCTATCTCAATGCCAATGAATATCCCATGATTATGGAAATGAAAAAGGTCACTTTTGATGTTTCGGAGGCGGAATTCGGGCATGAAAGTGAAGAAACAGTAAGTGGACCTTCCATAAATAAGCTGGGAAAGGAAATCTATCTATTGAATTGCGCCAGTTGTCATGGTCGGGAGAAAGAAGGTATAGAAGGTTCTTATCCTGGTATAGATAGCCTGGATCAAAAATACTCCAGGCAGGAAGTGGCTGATATTATTCGTAAGGGGGCAGATCGTATGCCTCCTTATACTCAGTTTGATCAGGAAGAAATGCAAAGTTTGCTCAATTACATCATGGATATAGAAGTTGAATCGCCTCAGTTGGCCAGAAAAAAGGAGATGGATAAGTATGTGCTGCAAGGATATCAAAAATTCCTGGACCAGGATGGGTATCCAGCGGTAAAGCCTCCCTGGGGAACGCTCAATGCAATTGACCTGAATAATTTTGAAATTCTGTGGCAGGTACCTTTGGGCGAATATCCGGGACTGGTGGAAAGAGGCATCCGTAATACTGGCACACAAACATTTGGAGGGTGTGTGGCTACTGCCGGAGGGGTGATATTTGTGGGGGCCACTGCTGATGAAAAATTCAGGGCCTTAAATGCCAGTAATGGGGAGGTTTTGTGGGAGTATCAGTTGCCGTATGGAGGATATGCCACTCCGGCGGTTTATCAGGTTGATGGTAAGCAATATGTCGTAATTGCTGCAGGAGGTGGGAACAGGAACGGAACCCCTTCCGGAGACTTTTATTTAGCTTTTAGCTTAGCTCCTTAGCTTCTTCCTGAACCTTTACCCGCTTAGCAGGTTTAGCAATTATCATCAAACATTTTTTAATATGAAAGTCGCGGGTATTGTTTTACTTGTAATAGGGTTGGTTGGAACCTTGGTTTTTGGCATTCAGGCCATGCAAAATTCTGAAAGCTTTAGTATTTTCGGTTTAGATATCGCTGTCAGTTCAGCCAACTGGACCCCAGTAATTATCAGTGGCATATTAGCCATTGTGGGGATTGTTCTTTTGTCTGTTAAAAAATAAAATTAGCTTTAAAATTTATCACAAAGTACCAGTCTAAAGCCAGAAATGGAAATAGCTGGTACTTTTTTTATGGACACTTGTATCCTAAATGGTAAGGCAGATGTAGGAATTCGGAAATTTTTACGCTAAATCAGAGATTTAAAAAATATATCTGTTGCTATCAAAACATGTATCAGCAATTTCTTTGAAAAGAGGTTAAAAGTTTTCCTGCATTAAACCCACTACTACTTTTCCTACTTTATCTTCCAGGTGCTGAACTATTTGATTTATTTCATTCTGCTTCAGTGGATCTTTTTGACATTTTTCCAATTTGACAATGTCATCTATCAGGCTGTTTATGCTTAAACTTTTTATACTGGGTTTAATTTTATGAGCCGTTTTCGCTATGGTATCCAGGTCATTTTCCCGGAGGGCTTGTTTTATTTTTTGGACTGATTCCGGAGTAATGAAAATAAACAGGTCAATCATTTTTTTAACAAAGTCCGTATTTCCCCGGCTCGTTTCAATGATATAACTGAGGTCATAAAGTTTGGGTCGGCGCATAGGTCTTTTCCCTTCAAGGTCTTTATTAAAAGTTGTGTTCAGGTTTATAACTTCCTTCCTGCTCAGGAAAGTAACTCATTTAAATTCCCGGTCTTTTTCGAATCAGAGATAAAGATCCCATTCAAATCTTTTCATGGTATTGATAAAAAACGGGATCATGTTTCTTTCACAATTTCTCCGCTTTTAAGCATATTATAAATGGTGGATTTACCGATGTTAAGCCGGTTAGCTACCTCCAGGACATCATATTTATACTTCTTCAGAAACATGCCTATGATATCGGCGGTATATTCCTTCAGTGTCTTTTCTGTTTCGGCAATTCCATGATTCAGGCCTGAATCATTGATGTCAGTAAAGGTGATGTCGTCAGCCTGGATTTCATTTTCATCACACATTACACAGGCAAGATCAATGACAGCCTTCAATTCTCTGATATTACCGGGAAAACTATATGTCAGCAACTTATCTTTAGCTGATTGCCGGAAGTTGTATTTCTTCTGTTGATTATTACGGGCAAATTCATCAGCAAAGTATTTAGCCAAAATCAGCACATCATTCCCCCTATCTCTTAATGGAGGGAGGTGTATCGGCAGCCCCATGATTCTATAATATAGATCTTCTCTAAAATTACCTCGTTTTACTTCTTTAACCAGATCTTTATGGGTAGCAGTGATTAGTCGAAAGCTCAGGCTAATTGGCTGATTACCCCCTAATCTTTCCAGTTCCCTTTCCTGCAATACCCTTAGGATCTTACTTTGCAAATTCAGATCCAGCTCTGCTATTTCATCCAGAAACAAGGTGCCGTCATTAGCTTCTTCGAATTTTCCTGTTTTTCTTCCCATGGCACCGGTAAATGCCCCCTTTTCGTATCCAAAAAGCTCACTTTCAATCAGATCCCTGGGTATGGCAGCCATATTAACCGCTACAAAGGGTTTCTTTTTATTGAAACTGTTGTAATGGATGGCTTTGGCTACAACTTCTTTACCGGTACCTGTTTCACCGGTTATTGAGACATTAATGTTATTATTTACAGCTTTTGCTATTAATTTAAAGGTATTGGTTATAGCCGGGCTTTGGCCAATTATGGTTTTTCCAAAATCAAACTTTTGTTCAAGCTGTTCTTTTAGTACTTCCACTTCCTGTTTTAAGGCCTGATTTTCCTTTATTTTTACAATAGCGTTCCACAAAAGTTCTTTGGCATTATCATCTTTTACAATATAATCATTGGCTCCGGACTTTAATAAATTTACTGCAACAGCTACTTCTTCCTGCCCACTAATTACCACCACAGGAATTGTGTTATCATAGGCTTTTACTTGGGCTAACAATCTATCACCCGTAATATCAGGAAGCCCAAAATCCATCACAACTACATCCGGTTTTTGGAAAAGCTTATTCAGACATTCCTCACCTGACCTGAATAAATTGACTTCGTAATCTTCATTAAGTGAAAGATGATATTTTAGTAATTCTCCATACCATGGATCGTCCTCCACTATAAAGATCACAAAATGGGTGGTGGTGTCTGTTATCATCAGATTTACTTAAAAATAAACATCAAACTTATAAATAAATAACAATTCCAAATAAAGCGGTTTATAAAATAAGTTTCGGGGCTAAATAAAATATATATTTACTTTGTAAGAAAATTAGAATATTTATTGGATAAGCCAGCTATGCCTCATCACCTTAACAAATTTACTGTTTAACCTTTAGGAAGTTTAAGTGTTAATTTTAGGAACCTATCAAAGATTTTTTATGCACATACCTAAAGGAATAATAATTTTTTTTTCGATTTTGCTGGGATTGTTCCTGCTAATCTTTCTTTTCCTGGAATTTTATGCTGAATCACACCTGAAGAATTACCTGCCTGATCAATTTAAACAACAGTACAACCTGGAATATGATGACTTTGAAATTCACTACCTGGATGTGGGCTTTGGCATCACCAACTTAAAGATCTCTCCTGATTCTTCCGGACAAGGGGCAATTAAACAGCTGGAAGTGCCGCACCTGGAGGTTTCCGGAGTTAATCTGTGGGGACTGGTTTTTCAGAACCTGCTGAAAATAGATCAGATATCAGTTGATCAGCCACTATTGGCTTTGACCAGTAATAAAAAGAAAAAAGCCTCACAGTCAGACCAGACAGGTAAGCAAAGGTCAAAGGGGTTAAAATTGTTTCATCTGGATGCAATCAAGCTTAACCAGGGGAAAATCACCTATTATAAGCAGAATAGTGATAGTCTGCTGGGACAAATTCCGGAATTAACCATCAATGGTGAACAATTGAAATATCAACTGCAGGACAGTTCCAATCAATACCAAGTGGGAAATCTGAAGGTGCTGCTTTATGACCCATGGATAGAAACCAGGAATGGTTTATACCGGCTTGAAGCCAAACAGTTCAGTGCATCCTATCAGGATGGTTTGGTTAATCTGGATTCTTTTGAAATAAATCCTTTACTACCCCGATTCGATTTCAGCCGTAAAGTAGGGCATCAGATGGATCGGTTTGAGGGGAAAGTGGGAAAAATTGAAGCTTTAGGTGTTGATTTTGATCGCATGATGGAAACCAGTGAACTTGACATACAACAGGTGGTAATCAATTTATTGGATCTGGATATTTTCAGGGATCGTCGTTTACCCGCTCCTGGAGGTAATAAAAAGTTGCCCTCCAAGCTGCTGGCGGATCTGAAAATAAAATTTCAGATTGACTCCGTCAACTTAAAGAATAGTAAAATACGTTATTTTGAATTTGTGGAAGGAGGTCATGATCCGGGAAAGCTTTCATTTGAAAAAATGGATGTGTCCCTTAAACACCTGACAACCTTGGATTCAGGTACTTCTTCATCTACTATAATGGCCAAAGCATTTTTAATGGGGGCCGCTGAATTAAACGCTGAGTTTAACTATCCGGGAGGTTTTCAGCAGGATACCTTTACAGTTTCTGGTAAGCTGAATAACATGGATCTGTCTCAGCTTAATCCGATGACCTCTGATGTGGCATTCATGGCGGTAAAGAGTGGGATCAATCATAATATGACCTTTAATTTTGAAGCCAATAGTAAGTATAGTCAGGGGAAAATGCAATTTTATTATGATGACCTGAATGTGCAATTGTTAAACAAGGATGCCGAAAGAAGTCCGGGACTGATCAAAGAATCTCTCTCAACCTTTATAAATAGTTTTGTGATCAAGAAAAACAATCCGGCAAATGGACAATTCCGGGTAGGGCAGATTTACTTTAACCGGGCTGAAAATGGTGAGAAATTTATATTTAACTATTGGTGGAAAACACTGCTCTCCGGAATAAAAGACAGTGTTGGAGTTAAAAAAAGCTAGTCGGAGGGTTTCCTTTTAAAGAAATTACTGATTTTATTGATGCTCAGGGCATGCTGCTCGGTTCCGGAAGTTCCCAGCAGGTAAGAGTAAGGTTTTAATGGTTCCACATAGTCACAAATAATCTTGAACATGGCTAATAAGGGAACGCTTAGGAACATACCGGGAATACCCCAGATCATGCCACCCACAATAATACTTAGAATAGTAATGAAGGGGTTTAATTTCACATTGCCCCCAGTGATATTAGGAGTAAGGATATTATTTTCCATAAACTGTACAATAATAAATAAAATGATTACACCCACGGCTTTTTGAGGATAAGGGCTCAAAAGCAAGGCATAAAACAAGGGAATAATGCCACCAATCAATGTGCCGAAGTAGGGAATGAAATTAAAAAGGGCCGAAATTATTCCAAGCAGGATAGCATATTTCAATCCAACGATCAATAGTCCGATCGAATTAAGTACACATAAGATCAGCACTACCACAAAAACTCCGCCCATATAACGTTCAGTTACAAAAGAAACCTCATTCAGTATTTTTTCTGTTTTGGCATGTTTTGATTCCGGAATAACCAGCAGCATAAAATTCCGGAACTTGTTGCGGTAATAGAGCATGAAAAAAACATAAACCGGCATCAACCCTATTTTGGCTAAAGTTGCAGTAGTGGCTGAAAATGCAGAGGTAAAAAATTGTGTACTGGATTCAAAGAAATTACTGATCCGCTCTCTGATCCATTGATGCTGAGTCGTGCTGGAAACACCAAAATTTTCTTCAATAAACCCTTCAAGTTCATCCACATTGGCCATGGCATTTTGTCTGAGAGATGGAAAATCTTCTACAAAAACGCCTATTTGTTTGTAGATAAAAAACACACCGGCTGCTATTATGACCCCGGCAAATAATATACCGGTCAGATTGGCTAAAATCCTGGGAATACCATGCTTTTCCAGAAAACTGGCCAGTGGGTAGAGTAAATAAGCAAACAAAACCGCAATAAACAATGGATAGAAAAAGTTTCTGGCTTCTATTAATCCATAGATCAGCAGTATTACAAACAGCAAATAAAAAGTAAATCTTAAGACAACAGGATACCTATCAAGCATATGAAAAATTGAAACCAAAGTTATTAAAAATTCCTGGAAGCTAGGATATAGCTATCCTTCCAATATTTTATTCAGACTAACAAATTAAATAGTTCAGGATTCTCATTAATCTCCTGATAGTTAATTTTATATTTGATCATTCTTTTTATTAAAGCATCATAATCTTCTTTTTGTTTAAGTTCAACACCTACTAAGGCAGGACCGGTTTCCCTGTTGTTTTTTTTGGTGTACTCAAAACGGGTAATATCATCATCGGGTCCCAGTACATTGACCAGGAATTCCTTTAATGCTCCAGCCCTTTGAGGAAAGATCACCAGGAAATAATGTTTCAAACCTTCATAAATTAAGGATCGTTCCTTGATCTCTTCCATTCTGACTATGTCATTGTTACCACCACTGATAATACAAACCACTTTTTTATTTCGGATCTTTTCCCGGTATAGATCCAGTGCTGCAATGGTAAGTGCTCCGGCTGGCTCTACCACAATCGCCTCTTCGTTATATAGCTTTAAAATTGTGGTACATACTTTACCTTCGTCTACTTCTACCATTTCGTCAATCACCTGCCGGCCTATTCTGAAATTATTTTCACCCACCTTTTGCACTGCAGCCCCATCTACAAATTTATCAATCCGGTCCAGGGAAATTAACTGGTTTTGTTCCAGGGATCGTTTCATAGCCGGCGCTCCGGCTGGTTCTACTCCAATTATCCGGGTGTTTGGGTGTCGGCTTTTAAAGTAGCTGCCTACTCCTGATATAAGTCCACCACCCCCCACCGGTACGAAAATGTAATCAATATCATCCAGGTCCTGGTCAATTTCCATACCCACTGTACCTTGTCCGGCAATCACCAATGGATCATCGAAAGGATGAATAAAGGTCTTTTGGTTTTGTTGGCAATCTATCATGGCTTTGCGGCTGGAGTCATCAAAATTATCCCCACTTAATAAAACTTCTACCTGTTCTTTGCCAAACATTTTTACAGAGCGTACTTTTTGTTTGGGAGTGGTATAGGGCATGTATATTTTTCCGGGAATCCCCAGTTCGTGACAGGCATAAGCTACCCCCTGGGCATGATTACCTGCACTGGCACAAACAATACCCTTATTTCTCTCACGGTCCGATAAAGAGACCATCTTGTTGTAAGCTCCCCTGATCTTATAAGACCTCACTACCTGTAGATCTTCCCTTTTCAAAAAGACACTGGCCTTCAATGTTCCGGATAGGTTTAAATTCAAAGTCAGGGGTGTATGTACAATCACAGGAGCAATCCGCTGGTAAGCCTGTTCTATTTCTTCCGGTTTCAGCATGGTTGAACTAAATAAAAAAAGCAATTCCTCTGAAGGAATTGCTTAAAGGAATATTAAATATGATATTTATTTTTTCTTTGGACGTAGTTTCCTCACCTCTGCCCCTGATTGCCATAATTCTGACTCCCGAAGTTCTTTTAATTCTACTTCAAGTTTATCCCGATAGTCAGGTTCACTATTTCTTTTAATAGCATTTTCTGCTTCTTTACCGGTTTTCACGCTATTGTAAAGTTCCTCGAAAACAGGTGTTACCGCATCCCGGAATTTTCCCCGCCAGTCCAAAGCGCCTCTTTGAGCCGTAGTGGAGCAATTGGCATACATCCAGTCCATGCCGTTTTCAGCTACCAGAGGCATCAGGCTTTCAGTAAGTTCCTCTACTGTTTCATTAAATGCTTCAGAAGGAGAATGACCGTTTTTACGCAAAATATTGTATTGTGCTTCGAAAATTCCGGCAATGGCTCCCATCAGTGTGCCTCTCTCCCCGGTTAAATCGCTATAAACTTCATTTTGGAAGGTAGTTTCAAAAAGATACCCGGAGCCAATTCCTATGCCAATGGCTTTGGCTTTATCATAAGCCTTACCACTATAATCCTGATGTACAGCATAGCTGGAGTTTAAGCCTTTTCCTTCCAGAAACAACCTTCTCAGGCTGGTTCCGGAGCCTTTGGGAGCAACCAAAACTACATCTACATGAGGAGGAGGTACGATATTGGTCTGGTCTTTATAAGTTACGCCAAATCCATGTGAAAAGTATAAGGTTTTACCTTCGGTCAGGTTTTCTTTTACAGTAGGCCAAAGTTGGATCTGACCGGCATCGGATAAAAGAAAAAATATGACAGTTCCTTTTTGCAAAGCTTCTTCTATAGAGAAAAGATCTTTTCCTTCCACCCAGCCATCATCCAGGGCCTTTTGAAAGGATTTTGAGGGTTTACGTTGACCAACAATTACATTGAAACCATTGTCTTTCAGGTTTAAAGCTTGCCCAGGTCCTTGCACACCATATCCTATGATTGCAATTGTTTCATTTTGCAGGATCTCTCTGGCCTTGCTAAGTGGAAATTCTTCTCGTGTGACCACATCTTCTTCAACTCCACCAAAATTTATTTTTGCCATTTCAATTATTATGATTTAAGGTTTAACATTAAAAACTTCATTTTTTTCTATTTCTTCTAAAAAGTGACTTAGGTGCAGCATAGGTTTGTTGATCGCCACCCGGCCAGAACGGGCAAATTCCCTTACCCCAAAAGGCTTGAGCTTTTCAAAAAGATCCTGGGTTTCGGCTTTATGTCCGGTTTTTTCAATCACGATATAATCGCTGTCCAGAAATATAATTTTGGCATCCGTACCTTTCATAACCTGCTCCAGTTCTTCCATAATTCCAGGACGATTGCTGATCTTATACAAGGCTATTTCCCGGTGTACGATCTTTTCTTCGGTATGGGCAAGAGCTTTGATCACTTCCACGATTTTTTCTAACTGCTTAACCACTTTTTCCACCTGTTCGTCGGTAGTACTTACCACGATCGTATGGCGATAAATGCCTTTCACCTCTGTTTCAGAAGCAATAATGCTATCTATATTGATTTTTCTACGGGTGAAAACAATAGTAATATGATTTAACAGCCCCGTATAGTTTTCTGAAAAAACGGTGATAGTAAATTCTTTTTCTTCCATGAGCTTAAAAATTTTCTTAATCCAGTCTGATTTTAGTGATACATGAACCCGAAGGAACCATGGGGAAAACATTCAATTCTTTTTCTACCACTACTTCTAACAGGAATGAACCATCATAATCAAGCATTTCCTGAATAGATGCATC
Organism: Candidatus Cyclobacteriaceae bacterium M3_2C_046; assembly: GCA_051418075.1. Classification (GTDB taxonomy): domain Bacteria; phylum Bacteroidota; class Bacteroidia; order Cytophagales; family Cyclobacteriaceae; genus JBPRGG01. The sequence goes on from JBPRGG010000005.1 coordinate 207,140, forward strand.
CAGGTCTTTTCTTTCAGAGATCTTCTTCCCATCAATCCCAAATCCTTTGGCAATGGTAATAAAATCCGGGTTGACCAACTCCGTGGAAGAGTATCTTTTTTCAAAAAATAATTGTTGCCACTGTCTCACCATACCCAGGAAGTTATTGTTCAGGATAATAATCTTCACCGGCAGTTTATTTTGAAAGATGGTGCCCAGTTCCTGTAAGGTCATTTGGAATCCACCGTCACCAATGATGGCTACTACTTCCCTTTCCGGATTTCCCATTTTGGCACCGAAGGCGGCAGGCAGGGCAAATCCCATGGTACCCAATCCTCCTGATGATACCCAGCCATCGGTCTTGTTGTAGGAGTAATACCGGGCTGCTACCATCTGATGTTGTCCAACATCCGTCACCACAATGGCCTCTCCTTTGGTTTTATCGGAGACGATCTTTACTACTTCCCCCATTTTAATAGGACCTGATTCCGGATGAATATCTTTTTTAATGACTTTATCAAACTCAATTTTATCACATTCCCGGAATTCATTTACCCAATCGTCATGTGTTTTCTGATGGACCAGGGGCAACAAGTTTTCCAGAGCATAACGCGCGTCTGACAATATGGGCACGTCAGCTATTACATTTTTATTGATTTCTGCCGGATCAATCTCTATATGGATCACTTTGGCCTGTTTGGCGTAGGTATTCAGGTCTCCTGTAACCCGATCGTCGAAACGCATACCTACAGCAATCAATACATCGCATTCATTGGTTTTGATATTGGCTCCATAATTACCGTGCATGCCCAGCATACCTACATTCAGGTCGTGGTTACTGGGGAATGCTGATAAGCCTAACAAGGTACTACCTACCGGAATACCTGTTTTTTCCACAAATTTCTTAAAAGCGTCCTGGGCTTTGGAGATCAGAATCCCGTGTCCTGCCAGGATATAAGGTTTTTTGGCCCCATTGATCAGATCGGCTGCTTCTTGTAAAGCATTCCCGGAGGGACGGGGATAAGGCATATAACTTCTGATACCTTTGCATTTTTCATAATGAAATTCCAATTGTTCAAATTGGGCATTTTTGGTAATGTCAATGACTACAGGTCCGGGGCGGCCACTGTTGGCAATATAGAACGCTTCAGATATGGCCCGTGGGATTTCTGAAGCCTTGGTTACCTGGTAGTTCCATTTTGAAATGGGCATGCTGATTCCCATCACGTCAGTTTCCTGAAATGCATCTGTTCCCAGCAGAGGCCGGGTTACCTGACCCGTAATGCAAACCAACGGCGTGGAATCCATTAATGCATCTGCAATTCCGGTGATCAGGTTGGTAGCTCCTGGTCCGGAGGTGGCAAAACACACACCCACCTTTCCGGTTACCCTGGCATATCCTTCAGCTGCGTGTGAAGCACCTTGCTCATGTCGGGTTAATACGTGATTCAATTTATCCTGATAGTCAAATAAGGCATCATATATCGGCATGATGGCTCCACCAGGATAACCAAAGACCACATCGACCCCCTCAGCTATTAATGAAAGAATAACTGCTTCGGCACCGGAAATCTTAACTTTTTCCTGTTTTGACGCTTTGGTTTGGGTTTTTGTTACTGTTTCCATAATAACGTATTTTACATATTTATTGGTCTGTCACACAGCCTTCAGAAGCTGATGAAACTAATTTATAATATTTAAAGAGAATTCCTTTTTTTACTTTTAGCGGCGGCATTTGCCAGGCTGACCTTCTCTGGTCCAGTTCCTGATCAGTAATTTTTAGCTCAATCCTGTTGTTGGCGGCATCTATAGCTATGATATCCCCATTCTGAACCAGGGCAATGTTGCCACCTGAAATGGCTTCAGGGCAAATATGGCCCACCACAAAACCGTGAGATCCTCCGGAAAACCGCCCATCAGTAATTAATGCTACCTGTTTGCCCAATCCGGCTCCCATAATGGCAGATGTTATTTTTAACATTTCAGGCATTCCTGGAGCACCCTTTGGACCTGCATAACGTATTACTACCACATCTCCGGGTACTACTTCGCCTGCTTTTATTTTATCAATGGCATCAAATTCATCATCATACACTTTGGCTGGGCCTTCAAAATATTCTCCTTCCTTGCCTGTGATCTTAGCCACAGCTCCCTGGGCAGCTAAATTTCCAAATAAAACTTGAATATGCCCCTTCTTTTTAATAGGATTTTTAATAGGATGTATAAGCTTTTGATCTTGTTCCAATCCGGGTAATTCCTCCAGATTTTCAGCCATGGTTTTACCGGTGACTGTCATACACTTTCCATCAATGAAGCCTTCCTGCCACAGTAACTTTAGTACGGCCGGAATGCCCCCTACCTGGTGCAGGTCTTCCATCAGGTATTTTCCACTGGGTTTCAGATCAGCCAGATAAGGTGTTTTGTCACTGATCCGTTGAAAATCATTCAGGGTAAGATTAACTTCAGAGGCTTTAGCCATGGCTAAAAGGTGTAACACCGCATTGGTGGAGCCGCCTAAAGCCATTACCAGGGTGATGGCATTATCGAATGCAGCCGCCGTCATAATATCGAGCGGCTTAAGGTCTGATGCCATAATATTTTTTATGGCAGCTCCAAGGTGCTGACATTCATATTGTTTTTCCTGGCTGGTGGCTGGATTGGAAGAACTGTAGGGGAGACTCATTCCCAGGGCTTCAATGGCAGAAGCCAGGGTGTTGGCGGTGTACATGCCTCCACAAGCTCCTGCACCGGGGCAGGCATTTTTGATGATCCCTTTATAATCTTCCAGGGAAATTTTTCCGGAAAGCTTTTGTCCATAGGCTTCAAAGGCAGAAATAATATTCAGATTTTCATTTTTCCATTTCCCTGACCTTATAGTGCCTCCGTAAACCAAAATGGCAGGTCGGTTAAGACGGCTTAAAGCCATCATGGCCCCGGGCATATTTTTATCACAGCCAACTACTGGAATTACAGCATCATAATGCTGGGCATTGACTACTGTTTCAATAGAGTCAGCAATGATATCGCGGGATGGGAGGGAATATTTCATACCTTCCGTTCCATTGGATATACCATCACTTACTCCTATGGTATGAAAAATCAATCCAACCAACTCCTGTTGGTTCATCCCTTGCTTAATATTTTGGGCCAGATCATTCAGGTGCATGTTACACGTATTTCCTTCATAGCCTGTACTTACAATGCCTACCTGAGGTTTTTTGAGGTCTTGCTCGGATAATCCAATGCCATAGAGCATGGCCTGAGCTGCTGGCAAAGATTCATCCTGTGTAATTTTACTACTGTATCGATTTAACCCTTTTGACATTATCTTTTTAAATTAAAAAAAGCCTTTCTTAATTTGAGAAAGGCTTTCTTTTGCTGTTAAAATTATATAAACCTTCCTCATTCCGTTCTTAAGACGACCACTAGAATAATGACTACGAAAGAAGAAGCAAATAATCTCATGATTTTTATAACTAAAATTAAATTTTGTTTTCTAAAGAACACCCCAAAACTCAGCGTTTTATAAATAAATTCAAAGAATTATTTTAATTTTTAAGCTTGAGTTCAGGCAAAGATATAAATAAATATTTTAAAGTTTCAAGTAATTACTAAAATAAAATAAAATATTCTACAATTGCGGATAACGAAGCTATTTTATGCTTTAAAAACAGAAATTCACCATAGAAAACCTTAGGGGAGGCTGCATTAAATTGATTTTTGAATAATAGGGTCAATTGCTGTAAATATACTGTCAGTCTGATGTTTGATCAAATTCAAGGATTTTGGATCTGCTTTTACCAGGTCACCTTTATGTTTTAATAGTTTTGATTTACCTGTTTTTAAAAGATCTACTTGGTTCGTTAAAGAATAGGAGACTAATTTTTGGAAAGATCCGGCAGAATCATATAGTTTAATTTTTTTATTTATTTCAATCAAACGCTGATCTATATTTTTGATAAGCTGATATTTCTTTTGATCAAGTTGCTTAATATTTTGTTTTGGAGATTGGATCTCCGGTTTACCTGCTGCTGATTTCTTATATGTCATTCTCCCAGGAAGGATAATCACAATAAGAATCCCGGTAAAGACACCTAAAATAACCAACATGATCTTAATTCGATCCATGGCAAGTATAATGAGAAAATGATGCCAAAATATAAAAACTCCAGGTATGGCCGTAAATTAGCATTAATGGACTTATAAAGAAATTCGAATAAAAAGGAGAATGGGCAGAATCTTTCACAACTGGGGAAAATATACACAGAAGAGAGCTACTTTTCCAGCTTGATGTTATAGGTTTTTATCTTGTTATATAATGTCTTCCGGTCGATCTTTAAAAGGTTAGCTGTCTTTGATTTGTTGTGATTGGTTTGTTCCAGTGCTTTTATGATGGTTTCCTTTTCCGCTTGCTCAGATACAGCTTTAAGATCCTGAGCATTTTTAACAGTTACACTATTATTTGTTTCCTGCTGATCAAGAAATTCCTGGGGCAATGATTCCCGGGTGATCTCTTCCCCCTGGGTGAGCAACACAGCCCGCTTCATAATATTTTTTAGTTCTCTCAGGTTTCCATGCCATGAATGATTCAAAAGCACTTGTTTTACCTCAGTAGAGATTTTCTTTACATTTTTAGTAAGCTCTTCATTGCTCTGCTTCATAAAGTGTTGGGCAAAAAGCAATAAGTCTTCTTTTCTTTCCCGAAGTGGAGGAATATATATACTGAATTCATTCAATCGGTGAAAAAGGTCTTCTCGGAATTTACCGTTTTCGACAGCTTTTTTCAGATCTTCATTAGTAGCTACAATGATGCGAACATCTACATCTATATCAACCGTGCTGCCTACTCTTCTGAATTTTCTTTCCTGTAAAACCCTCAACATCATGACCTGGATTTCATATGGCAGGTTGCCTATTTCGTCCAGGAAAAGCGTTCCTTTATGGGCCACCTGAAAGCTTCCTTTTTTAGTAACTACAGCTCCGGTAAAAGCCCCTTTTTCGTGTCCGAACAGCTCGCTGCCAGCTAATTCCTTGGGCAGAGCACCACAATCAACCGCAATGAAAGGATAATTGCCTCTTTTGCTTTTAGTATGAATTGAATTAGCCAAATACTCTTTTCCGGTGCCTGTTTCACCCTGGATCAACACAGTCATGTCAGTAGGCGCTACCAGGCTGATCTGATCATAAATGCCTTTAAGCTTACCATCTTTAAATGAAATGTACTTTTGTTCTGATTGGGTGCTTTTCTGTTTTTTCTTGTCTTTATCTGTCAGGGCCTTTTGAATGGTACCAAGAATTTCTTCCGGATATAATGGTTTGGTTACATAATCATAGGCACCTAACTTAATTGCCTGCACCGCAATTTTCACGTGGGAATAACCCGTAATAATAATTACGATGGTATTAGGGCTTATCTGTTTAAACTTCTTTAGTAATTCAATACCATCTTCATCTGGTAATCTAAAATCACATAAAATCAAATCAATTTTTTGATTTTTTAATGTGTTTATCGCATTTTGCCCGTTGTTTGATTCAAATACAGAATATCCGTTTTTGGTTAAAAATTTATTTAAAAGTAAACATATATTTTGGTCATCGTCGACCACTAATATTTTTTTCATATATTTTTTTGCAGATGAATTCCCCAGTTTTTTTACATTGCCCGCTCGATATTATGTTTTCATAAGTAATGGAAATTACTTATCTCAATTAGCAAAGATAAAAAAGAATTACCTGATTTTAAAGAAGTATTTTACCTCCTAAGAATAAAATTTAAAATTTATCTGGTATTTTGGCACAATTTTTTTAGAACATATTATGTCATGTTATCGATATATTTTTTACCAACAGCATTCCAATCCAAAACATTCCAGAAGGCCTTTATATATTCACCCCTTTGATTTTGATATTTGAGGTAATAGGCATGTTCCCAAAGGTCAAGCCCCAGTAGGGGGATGCCTTTAAGCGATGAAACATCCATTAAAGGATTGTCCTGATTAGGGGTAGAGCCTATTTCAAGATGTCCTTCCTGTAACACCAGCCAGCTCCAGCCAGATCCAAAATGTTTCAATGATACTTCTTCGAACTTCTGTTTGAAATTTGCTATTGAACCAAATTGATCTGTTAAGGCCTCCTCGATTCTTCCAGAAGGTGTTTTTACCGGTGCCGGAGATAGTATTGACCAAAATAAGGTATGGTTAAAATGACCACCGGCATTATTGCGTAATTTTTCGGAGGCACGACTGATGTTAGAAAGAATTTCTTCAAATGTGCTGTCTTTTAACTGAGGAAAACTTTCAATTTCAGCAATAAAATTCGATACATATTTTTTATGATGCCTGCCATAGTGAATTTCCATGGTTTCACTATCAAAATAAGGTTCCAGGTCATTGGTTTGATAAGCTAATATCGGAAGTTTAAAAATATTCTGATTGGTCTCTGCTCTAACTGTCATAAAAATATCATTTAAATAAAAAATACATATAAATCAACAATACTAATTTATATGTTGTTCATATGATTAAAGTAAAATGAAGAGCGGTGAAGAGTGGGAAAGTTTTCTACACATTGTGGTATTTATACCTTCTTTTTAATTCTTCCAGAGAAGGCGCATCTTTTTTAAACAGAAGCCAAAAAATAAATGAAATAGCCAGAATACTCGCAGAAAGAACAATAAATAAGAATATTACTTGTGCTAACATGGCTTTAAAAATTTAATTAAACAATTTTACAAAAGAATATATTGCAAATAAAGTGCCAGATTTGCTTGTTTGTTATTATACATATAGCTGAAGAAAATAATAAATAAATTTATGCGTAAATTTATACAATAGGAGAAGATTTGATTATGTATTTTTTGATCTGAATGGCTGTAATTTTGAGATATGCTTTGTTGATCCTGGCCTGGAGTAGCTGGAACTATTGCAGAGCTGATCATTTAAGATCAGCTGAAATAACCTCTTCTGTGCTTTCCTGTCATGGCTATTCCTATCTCATAGAATTTACCTTGTATGTAGACTTAAATGTGATAACAGAGAATGATCTTCAAATTCATTTTGGGGATGGCTCTGCTGTTCAAACCGTGAAAAGGCAGGATTTTCAGGTGAAAGAGCAGGTTTCCTATGATATTGAAAAATGGCAGTACCAGGTTAATTATGTTTTTCCCGGACCCGGCACTTACCATATAAGTCTGAGAGAAGCTTATCGGAATGAAAAGGCCTTAAATCTTCAAACAGAAGGGCCTGTTCCTTTTTACGTGGAATCCCAGATAATTATAGATCCATATATCGGGTGTAATAATTCTCCGTTTTTTTTATTGCCCCCGGTTGATCAGGCTGCTGTAAATCAACCTTTTACCCATCTGGTAGCTGCTATTGATCCGGATGGAGACAGCCTTTCATACCATCTGGTGCCTCCACAACGAGCAAAAGATAGTAGTGTGCCCGAATATATATGGCCGAATTCAGAAACAATTTGCCGGAAAAACGCGGGAGGGAGAGTCTCCGGCTTTGTTTGAAATGGATGAGAGATACGGCAAATTGACCTGGAATACTCCGGGTAAACCAGGAGATTATTATTTTGCCTATCAGGTCTGTGAATGGCGAAAGGTCAAGGAGGAATATGTGAAAATAGCCAGCCTGACCAGGGATATACAGGTTGCTGTTTTTGATACGCCTAATCGGCTACCAGAAGTTATTGCTCCGGCTGACACCTTTGTTTTGGCTGGTGATAATTTAACCATGGACTGGGAATTGAAAGACCCTGACCAGGATCCGGTAAAAATTGAGTTTTTTGGACTTCCTTTCCTTCAGGATTCCAATTTACCTGTAATTCATTTAAAAATACTTCAGGCATATCACCAGATGGCAACAATAAGCTGGAATACCGATCTGCATTCAAGGTCAGACCGTCCTATGGAAATTTTTTACCGGGCTTCAGACGATAATCCACAATATGATCAGCCTGATCTGGCCGTGGTGGGTGTGGTGCAGGTTTGGATCACAGATGATCTATTGGAAATTCCATCTCCCTCAAACCTGTCGGTGGAGGAAATAATACCGGGCCAGTTCACTCTGAAATGGCGGGATAATTCCGACAATGAGGAGTTTTTTCAACTGGAAGTCAAGGCAGGAACACATTTTAAACCTTTCAGACAAATTGAACAGAATGAAAGCAGCTTGACTTTAAAGAATTTAATATGTGATTCAACTTATTATTTCAGGATCAAAGCTACTTCCTATCCCTTTTCATCTGCCTATTCCGGCCCCATCCGGGTAGATTCAAAAGGGGCAAGACCATATATTATCCAAAAAGATGATACTTTATGGTCTTCACAGGGAAGCCGGTATCAATGGTATTTTGATGATCAACCAATGGAGCATTACCAGCAAAAACTGACAATCGAAGGTTTTGGTATGTATCAAGTGGAGGTAAAAGATGCTCTGGGCTGTTGGGAAAAATCATTACCTTTTATGGTTACTGAGGCTCCAGGCTGGCTGGTTAAGGCTCCAATTAAAATTTATCCTAATCCTGCCCGTGATTTATTGTATATTGAGCTGGCTCAGGGGGGACATTTCCCCAAATCCCTGCAGTTGATCAATCTGCAGGGAAAAGTTATGGGTCATTGGCAGTTCCGGGGCAACCGCTATCAATTAAACCTGGCTCAATTGAAAGCAGGTGTTTACCTGATCAGGTTAGAATTGCCTGAACAAATCTTTGAGAAAAGAATCACCATCATTCAGCCCTGATATATTGCCTGGACATTTGTATCACTTGTGGGAAAAATTGGTTGAATTCCTTGTTAAAGGCTGTATAATGGGTTTGTAATTCCTCCACTGCTGTCTCCATGGCCGGATTAAAACGGGATCTTCTGGACATGCCTCGTAAGGCTCTTTTTACACCTTCCGTGTAACCGTAATTAAACAGCCAGTTGTACTGGATCATGTTAGGCAGGATTTGTTGCAGGCGAAGGGGGAGCAAATCAAAATAATCCTGTAAAACCTGGTAAACCCGGTCAATAAATATTTTCAGATCCACCTGGCTGTAGGTTGTCCAGTTGTTAACCAGCAAATGGTCATACACTACATCCACTATTACTCCGGCAAAATGGCCATGTACCGGCCTGAATTTATTTTTGCTTTTTTTTACAAAGGCATTCTTGTCAGTAAAAAAGTCAATTTCCCGGTGAAGTAATATTCCCCGGGCAATATCTGCAGGATAATCCTGATATTTTTTACCTTTAACAAAATCTCCCATAAAATTTCCAACCAAAATATCAGGTGAGGGTCCGGAAAGCAATGCGTGGGCTAAAAAATTCATAAACAAAAAGGGTTCTAAATAGAATTGTTATAAAGATAAGGTATTTGGGGATAAAAATGCACTAATGACATCTTTGGAAGAACTTCAAAATTTGTTACACCTGCTTCAAATGGAAAAAAAGCACGATTTGGAGTGGTATAAAAATAAAATACTATATGCTTCTGTGAATGATAAGCAGCAGGAGGGTGTTTGCTGGTATCCGGTAATGATACACAGATCTTATATTGGTACCGGAGAAAAAGTAGTGGTAGAAGTCCGAAGAACAAATCACCAGAAAGAACCCCATGCCTTTCAGTCAGGTAATGTAGTTCGGTTTTTTTCTAATTCGGGTCCCGGAAAAAGTGAAGCTGGAGGGGTAGTGAATATGATCAAGGGGGAAACCATGATCATAAACCTCAACAACGATGATTTTCCTGACTGGCTGGATGCCGGTAATCTTGGCGTAGATTTATTATTTGATGAAGCATCCTACCTGGAAATGGAAAATGCCTTGAAACGTCTGATGGAACTGGATAAAGGTCGGGTAAAGGAATTAAGAGAAATTCTTTTGGGTTATCAACCTGCGAGATTTGCCCGGGTGGATGCATTATCCTCCCCTTTATTGAATACCAGCCAGCAGGAAGCACTTCATTTGGTCCGCTCGGCCCTGGACCTGGCTATCATCCATGGTCCTCCCGGTACAGGTAAAACTACCACCCTGGTTCAGGCCATAAAGGCTACTTTGCAGGAGGAAAATCAGGTGTTGGTGTGTGCCCCCAGTAATGCGGCGGTTGATCTATTGGTAGAAAAACTGGGTGAACAGGATTTGAGGGTTTTACGTCTGGGTCATCCGGCCCGGGTAACTGATTCAGTACTTAGCCGGACCCTGGATGCCCGTATTGCAGAACATCAGGCATACAGGGATATTAAAAAATTGCGAAAAAAGGCAGAGGAACTTAAGCGGGCAGGGTGGAAGTTTAAGCGAAAATTTGGAAAAGCAGAAAGACAGCAACGCAAATTGTTATTGCAGGAAGCAGGAAGAATGCTTTCAGAAGCAGATCTGCTGGAGCATTATATCGTAAATGATCTGCTTCACAAATCACAGGTAATAGCCTGTACCCTGGTAGGAGCCAATCATAACTTGCTTAAAGGTAGCACGTTTAGCACAGTATTTATTGATGAAGCAGCCCAGGCCCTGGAACCTGCCTGCTGGATTCCCATTCTGAAGTCTGAAAGGGTTGTGTTTGCCGGAGATCACTGGCAGTTGCCACCTACGGTAAAATCAGTTCAGGCCCAAAAGGAAGGTTTGGGGCAAACATTGTTTGAAAAAAGTATCGCCCGAAATCAGGCCGGTCAAATGTTGCAAGAACAATACCGGATGCACCAAAAGATCATGCAATTCTCCAGTCAATTTTTTTATCAGGATCATCTCAATGCCCATGTTTCAGTGGCAGAACGTTTGCTTAAAGCAGATGACCGGCCGGTTGAAATGATAGATACTGCAGGATGTGGCTTTACTGAAAAGATCAATCCTGAGTCGAAAAGCCTGTATAATAGTGAGGAGGCAGCATGGCTGATCAAACATTTAAAAGATTATTTGTTGAGTATAGATGAAGAGCTATGGTTAAAGGGGCAAGTCCAAATTGGAATAGTTTCTCCATATAAGGCCCAGGTCTCCCTTATATCTGATCGGGTTGCAGGTGATTCAGATTTTCAACCATTTCTTAAAAATATTACCATAGATACAATTGATGCTTTCCAGGGTCGGGAGCGTGATATTATTTATATCAGCCTGGTAAGATCCAACGACAGGAATGAAATTGGTTTTTTGTCAGATACCAGGAGAATGAATGTGGCTCTGACCCGGGCCAAAATGAAACTGGTCATATTCGGGGACAGCGCTACCCTGGGCGGCCATTCCTTTTATGAGGAGTTGCTTTTTTACATCAACTCTATAAAGGCTTATCGCAGTGTTTATGAATTTATGTACGAATAATTAAAGATTATGGAAATTTTTTTAGTAAGACATACAAAAGTTGAAATTGCAGACGGGGTATGTTATGGCTGTAGTGACCTTGATTTGGCTGATAGTTTCCAGCAAGAATTGGAAATGATTCGGCAAAAAATGCCTCAGCTGGCGGATTATACATTTTTTTCCAGCCCTCTAAAGCGCTGCCGGCAACTGAGTGAGGGGCTGACCAGCCATTCCATTATTTTTGATGACAGGTTGAAGGAGTTTAATTTCGGTGATCTGGAATTGAAAAAATGGAGCGAGATAGATCCGGCCTGGTTAAAAAACTGGATGGAGAATTTCGTGGATGAACCCAGCCCGGGAGGGGAGAGTTTTCAACAAATGTATGACCGGGTAATAGCAGCCTGGCAGGATATTATTCAGAATAGTCACGACCGTATCGTCATCGTATGTCATGCCGGGGTAATCCGTTGTATTGTATCTTTTTTACTGGAAATTCCGCTGAAGAAAATATTTACCTTCACCATTGATTATGGAGGAATGGTAAAAGTGGATATCAACAATGGATTAGCTACTGTTAAATATATCAACCGATGACAGAGACTTGTGGGTCAGGTCAGCATTGTTGATCGCTGCCTGACCCATTATACAATCATAATTCCTGTATCTCAATATTTTTCCATCTAACTTTAATTCCTCCCCCGGAATGTATTTGCAAAGCAATACTACCGTTAGCCTGGCCGATTTTATCATCCTTTAGATGCACCATTTGTTCCCCATTTAGCCAGGTGGTCACTTCGTCTCCTTCTACCTTTATTTTCATGTGGTTCCATTGGCCCATTTTGAGGATGTCTTCTTTTTCATCGGGGATTTGTATCAGCCACCCTCTGCCATAAGATTCATATATCCCCCCGGTATCGTGATCTGGTGGCGCTACTTCTACCTGCCAGCCGCTTATTTTGGTGCCAACCAGGCTGGAGCGAAAAAATACACCACTGTTTCCATCTGCTTCCTGTTTAAAATCAAGTTCCAGCACAAAATCTTTATAAGATTTTTCAGTAGCCAGGTAACCATATTCCTGGTCTGGTCCACTTTCACATATTAATTCCCCTTTGCTGACATACCACTTTTCTGTACCATGAATTTTCCAGCCTTCCAGGTTTTTTCCGTTAAAGAGATCCTTTACAGGCTGAGCCAGCAGCATATGACCACTTAAAATAAATAGAAATAGCAAATATCGCATCATTTGATAAGTTTAAGATTAATTAATTAAATCAAAGCAGGTATAAGGAACCAGTATTTCCGGTATCCGGATACCCTGCCCGGATTGATTATTTTCCAAAATGGCTGCCACAATTCTGGGCAAAGCCAGGGCACTGCCATTTAGTGTATGCAACAACTGTGGTTTAGCGCTAGCATCTTTTTTGTATCTGAGTTTTAATCTGTTGGACTGATAAGTCTCAAAATTACTAATAGAACTCACTTCCAGCCATTTTTGCTGAGCACCTGAATACACTTCCATGTCATAGGTAAGGGCGGAAGTAAATCCCATGTCTCCGCCACACAATTTCAATATACGAAATGGTAGTTCAAGTTTTTCCAGTAACCCCTGTACATGGAGTACCATTTCATCCAGGGCCTGGTAGGAGTTTTCTGGCAATTGAACCTGTACAATTTCCACTTTATCGAACTGGTGCAGGCGGTTCAGTCCCCTTACATGGGCCCCCCAGGAACCAGCTTCAGAACGAAAACAGGGCGTATAGCCTACATTTTTAACCGGTAATTTTTCATCATTGAGAATCACATCCCGGTAAATGTTGGTCATCGGCACTTCTGCGGTGGGAATTAAATAATAGCCATAATCAGATATGGGATACATTTGGCCTTCTTTATCCGGTAATTGCCCGGTACCATATCCTGAGGCCTCATTGATGACAATGGGCGGCTGTATTTCCAGATAGCCGGCTTTTAAGGCCTCATCCAGGAAAAAATTGATTAACGCTCTTTGTAAACGGGCTCCTTTACCTTTATAAACAGGAAATCCAGCGCCGGTAATTTTATTACCTAATTCAAAATCTATGATATCATATTTAGTGATTAGCTCCCAGTGAGGCATTGCATCAGCAGGTAACTGGGGTAACGTTCCTTTTTCCAGCACAACTTCATTGTCTTCAGCGGATTTTCCCGGGGGGACCGATTCATGGGGTATATTGGGAATGATATATAACAGGTTCTGTAATTCATTCTCATATTCAGCCAGTTGATTGTTTAAGGTCTTACTTTCTGCTTTAAGGGCAGCGGAGCTATGTTTGGCCTGATCTGCCTGGTCTTTTTGCCCCTGCTTCATAAAAGCACCAATTTGCTTGGCCATGGAGTTAGCTTCGGCCAATACTTTATCTAGTTGGGATTGGGTATCTTTTCTTTTTTGATTTACCTGGATAACCTGCTCAATAGTTTCTTCGGCCTGGTAAAAATTCCTTTTGGCCAGACCTTCAATAATTTTCTCTTTATTTTCCAGTATTTGAGAAACTTGTAACATTTATTTATCGTTTTAGTTAAAACTAACAAAGAAAGGGCAATTATAGCGATTTTATTGCCTTTATAGTAGAATTTTATTGTCAAACAAAATTAATTTAATTACTTGACAATTATTTTTTGTTGGTATATAATTGCATTGTCAAACATCAAAATTTGAACTTTTAGCTTTTTTAAGTTCATTTCCAGACAATAAAATCTTTTTAAAAGTAAGTCAAGAAAATCATCTTATTATTTATTATCCCATTTAATGGTTTAAAAGCCAATTAACTTATTACTATGTACAATATTGAAGATTTAAATGTCAGGCTTCTTTCTGAACTGAAGGATATAGCCGAGGATTTAGGCGTGAAGAATTATAAAAAATTGCCTAAAAAAGAATTAATCTATAAAATATTAGATCAACAGGCAGTTACGCCAGAAAATAAAATCAACAAAAAAGAAGATGGCAAATCAGCAGGGAAAGAAACCGCGAGCGAAGCGCCCAGGAAAGAAAATAAATCAAGGATCATGAAGAGAGAAAACGTGGCTAAATCTGAAGCAACTACTTCCGAAGAAGGGGTGCCCCCTTCTTCAGATGAATTACTCGAATCTTTTTCTATGGATGTAGACGAGAGTATTACCTCATTTGAAAAAGTGGATGAGCCTGAATCAAAGCCTAAGAGGGAGAAGGAAAAAGACCGTGATCGAGACCGTGACAGAGATCGAGACAGAGATCGTGACAAGGATCGTGACAAGGATAAATCTTCTGAGCCAGCCCCCAAGTTTGAAAAGAAAAAGCAGGCCAGTTCCTTGAAGGATTTTGACGGAGTGATAGAGAATGAAGGGGTGCTTGAAATTATGCAGGACGGATATGGATTTTTGCGTTCTTCAGACTACAATTACCTGGCCAGCCCTGATGATATATATGTTTCTCCTTCGCAAATAAAATTGTTTGGATTGAGGACCGGAGATACCGTAAAAGGACAAATCAGGCCTCCGAAAGACGGAGAGAAATATTTTGCTTTGTTGCGGGTGGAGTATGTAAATGGAAAAACAACTGAAGAGATCCGTGACAGGGTGCCTTTTGAATACCTTACGCCTTTATTTCCCCAGGAAAAAATACATTTAAGTACCAAACCTGATGTCTTTTCTGCCAGGATGCTGGATCTATTTGCTCCTATTGGTAAAGGACAACGTGGAATGATCGTGGCCCAGCCTAAAACAGGTAAAACTGTACTTTTACAACAAATTGCCAATGCCATTACGCATAATCATCCGGAAGTATACCTGATGATCCTGTTGATAGATGAGCGCCCGGAAGAGGTAACAGATATGGCCCGCAGCGTAAATGCTGAAGTAATATCCTCTACGTTTGATGAACAGGCCGAAAGGCATGTGAAGGTAGCAGGGATAGTATTGGAAAAAGCCAAAAGGATGGTGGAATGCGGACATGATGTAGTGATTCTGCTGGATTCCATTACCAGGTTAGCCCGGGCACACAATACAGTTGTACCTTCCTCAGGTAAAATTTTATCCGGTGGTGTAGATGCCAATGCCCTGCACAAACCAAAACGTTTCTTTGGTGCTGCCAGGAATGTAGAAAATGGAGGATCACTCACCATCATTGCTACTGCATTGATAGAAACCGGATCTAAGATGGATGAGGTAATCTTTGAAGAATTTAAAGGAACCGGTAATATGGAATTGCAGCTTGATCGTAAGCTTTCTAACAAAAGAGTTTATCCTGCTATTGATGTGCCGGCATCAGGTACCAGAAGGGAAGAGTTGTTGATGGATAAAGAAGAATTGCAGCGGGTGTGGATCCTTAGAAAATTCATGGCTGATATGACTTCACAGGAAGCCATGGAATTTTTGCTGGAAAAAATGCGCGGCACCAGGAATAATGAAGAATTCCTGATTTCCATGAATGGATAAGCAAATCAAATAATAAGAAATAGTTAAACAGGTTGTTTTTTAGCAACCTGTTTTTTTTGTCTTAAATCAGTTTGAACATGGTGAATATATCCCGGATTTTGATTATATTGTAGGAAGATATTGCTGGTTAATTTTTTAATAAGTGAAAGTGCAGCAACTACATAAGGAACACCTGGAGTGGCTTTCAGAGATAAAATTCTGGCAGGAAGAGATCATTTTTTTAAAAAACATCTGCCAAAAGCATTGCGGAGATAAACAAGTTCCGGCCAAAATCTATTTTGCAGATTTATTTAACCAACTTGATCATCATTCAAGATTGCTGCATAATATGGAATCTCAGATCAATTCCCATGAAAATTTCATTAAGGAGTATCTGAACAGCCAATTGATCCAGGATCTTGATGATCAGAACATTACTGATCACGATCATAACAGGTGGCACATCCTGCAAATAGCAAAATCTTTAAAACAACTTAAATCAAAAATTTTCAAATTGCTGGAAAGCACTCTCGAGCCAGGAGAATAAGCAAATCAGGCAGATTTCCTCACCCGAATGGTGAAGGCTTCTCTTGGGTTGGTTACGATTAACTGGGTGATTTCTTCCCGGGTAATCCCTTTGTTTTTGAGGTATGGCAGCAGGTCGGTAAATAATGGATGGAAAGGCCTGAAATTTCCACCATTGGCTTCACCCACATGATACCAGCCGGCATCCTGGGAGATTAGTACCCGCTGTAGCAGATTGTTTTGTTTCAGGTTTTGGATCATTTGATAATAATCTTCTTCCTTGCCTTTTCTATAGCCATCTAATTCTACCCAGGCTCCTTTTTTTGCCGCCATCAGGTGTAGGGTAAGGTCTTTTTCATTTTGAGCATGTACCCAGATCCAGGCAGATGGATCAACTCCTTCCTGCTCCAGGATGTCAAGTTGCTCAAAAGCGCCCGGAGCAATACCTGTATGTGAGGCTATGGTGAGGCCTGTATGCTGGTGGGTGATCGCAGCTGCTTTAGCTAATTTAGCGTCTACCGCACTAAGGTTACCGGCATCAGTACCTATTTTAATAAATCCTGGTTTAATTCCGGTACCGTCGATTCCCTGCTCAAATTCATTAATCCAGCGACGGGCCAATTGTTCTGCCGACTCGGAGTAGGCATGAGGGGGCAAATGTTTATCTTTATTGGCACCATAGTAACCTGTATTGGTGAGAATGTTTAACGAACTTGCATCAGAAAGCCTTTTGAGCAATTTTGGATCTCGTCCCAGATAGGCCGGAGTACATTCCATTAAAGTCTGGCAGCCAGCCTGTTTTAATTCTTTAAGGTGAGGCAATACCACCTCAAACACCTCATCCGCATTGTAACGCTCAGGACTGGCCTGGTCTGCCCCAATAAAATCAACCAGGATATGTTCATGTGGCAGGGTGACATCAATACTTTCTGGAGTAACATAACCTTGAACCGTAAGTAACTGGTTTTCTGATAATGATTGTCCTTTTGTCCAGTATGGAATGGCCAGCAATCCGGAGGATAGAGCCATTCCCGCCTTGAGGAATCGTCTTCTTGAAATGTCTGATGTCATTGTTTTAATGGTTTATGATTTGGTCACCTTGCTTTTTTCATACTTTTTAGGCGCATATAAAAATCCAAATGCTTCACCATCTTCCTTGGTATGTTTGGTATGGTGAATATAGTGCGCTTTGATCAGTCTTTTCAGATAGGAATTGCGGGCCTGAAATTTTATCTTGATACGACGATGAACAATGATATCATGAAATATAACATAGAAGACACCATATCCGGCAATGCCTATTCCTATAGATAACAAATAGGGGTTAGAATAGAGTGTACCCAATAAGATCAGGATGATAGAGGGAACACTGAATACTACAGCAAACAAATCGTTTTTTTCCAGGGCATGATCATGAACCGTATGGTGTGATTTGTGCCAGCTCCATAAAAAACCATGCATAATATACTTATGGGTAAACCATGCTACAAATTCCATAAACAGAAAGGTGACGATAAAAATAGCAATATAAATCAATATCATTTTTTAGAAAGTTAACAACTTATCTCTGACTTCTTCCATGAGCCACATAGGAGTAGATGTAGCTCCACAAATACCTACTGAGTCATTTTGACTGAACCAGATTTTCTCCAACTGATCAGTACGGGAAATAAAATAGGTATTTGGATTTTTGGATTTACAAACATTAAATAAAACCTTTCCATTGGAAGATTTAGTTCCCGATACAAATATAATTTTATTATAATTTCCGGCAAATTCCCGAAGTTCATGGTCCCGGTTTGAAACCTGTCGGCAGATTGTATCATTGGCATTTACTTTTATTCCTGCCTGGTTCAATTTGTCAGAAATTTCATAGAACTTGTCCATGCTTTTGGTGGTCTGGCTAAATAAGGTAATTTCCCGGGGTAAATCGTTGGTGTCAATTTCTTCCAGCGACTGAAATACTTTGGCTTTATTCCTGGTTTGCCCTAATAAGCCGATTACCTCAGCATGTCCATGTTTGCCATAAATAAAAATATTTTCATTCTTATCGTGAGCGCTTTTTATTCTATTCTGAAGTTTCAATACTACCGGACAAGAAGCATCTATCAGTTCAAGATTATTCTCTATGGCAATTTGATAGGTAGAGGGAGGTTCTCCATGTGCCCTGATCAATACTTTTTCATCTTTAAGATTTTTCAGCCTATGATGATCTATTATTTTAAGGCCTTTCTTTTGAAGGCGATTTACTTCTTCATCATTATGCACAATATCTCCCAGGCAATACAGATGACCTTGTTCATCCAGGATGTCTTCAGCCATTTCAATGGCATAAACTACTCCGAAACAAAAGCCCGAATTGGCATCAATATGTACATTTAAATTTAGCATATACCGGTAACAATAAGTTGATAATTTATGTTTGGAAGTAGTATGTTTTTTTGTAAAATGTAATTATTAGTGGCCTTACTTTATAAAAAATTAAACCTATACTTAATATAAGTGCCCAAAAGCAAGAAATATTTGAAAAAATCAGGAATCCTTATCCTTTCATTGAGTATTTTGGTGCTTGGACTTTTTTTGATTTTATTAAATAAATTTAGGTAATAAATATAAGCCAGATATACTCCCATTCTGGCTCCTTTGGGTAATCTGATAATACCCTGGTAGGCCTGGTCAAAATCTTCCTGAATATCATTGATAATTCTTCCTTTGATCTCCTCATTGAAGTTAGATATATTCAACTCAGGGAAATAAATTCTGCCTCTCAACGAAAAATCATCTTTAATATCACGCAGAAAATTAACTTTTTGAAATGCTGCTCCCAATCTTTTGGCAGGGGCTTTTAATTGTTGGTATTGGCGGTCATCGCCTTCACAGAATACCCTCAGACACATCAAACCAACCACCTCTGCCGAGCCATAGATATATTTCCGGTAATTTTCATCATTGTAGATCTTCATGGACAAGTCCATTTCCATGCTTTCAAAAAAAGCCTCAATCAATTCTTTTTCAATATGAAACTGGTTCACTACTTTCTGGAATGAATGCAGCACAGGGTTGAGACTGATTTCGGTCTCAATGGCTTCGTAGGTTTCTTTTTTAAACCTTTCCAGTAATAATTTTTTATTTTTATCATGGAAAGTGTCTACAATTTCATCAGCATATCGAACAAATCCATAAATTCCAAATATCGACTTGTGAAACTTTTGATGCAGTGTTTTAATACCTAACGTAAATGAAGTGCTATATGTGGTAGTAATTATTTTGCTGCATTCAAATGTAGTTTGATCATAGATGCTGTTCATAATCAATGGGTATTTAATTCCTTTTTAATTTCTTCCGCTACCACAATTCCTGAAATCAGAGAAGGCGGTACTCCAGGACCAGGAACGGTAAGTTGGCCGGTATAATATAGATTATCAATTTTTTTACTTTTCAGAGATGGTTTCAGGATAGCGGTTTGCCGTAGAGTATTAGCCAATCCATAAGCATTTCCCTTAAATGCATTATAATCCTGGACAAAATCCTGGTGGGCATAACTTCTTTTGTAAATGATGGAATCCCTGATCGACTGACCGGTATGTTTCTCCAATCGATCCATGATTATGTCATAATATTTTTCCCGTAAGGAGGCATCATCTTTCAGACCAGGTGCCACAGGCATTAATATGAAAATATTTTCCATACCTTCCGGAGCCACAGAAGGATCTGTTTTGGAAGTCATGCAAGTATAGAATAGGGGCTTGGTAGGCCATTGAGGTTTTTCATAAATTTCCTGAGCATGTATTGTGAAATCCTCGTCAAAAAACAGGTTGTGGTGTAACAGATTTCCCAATTTTTTATTGATTCCCAAATAAAAGATCAACGAAGAAGGAGCCATTACCCTTTTATCCCAATATTGCTGAGAATAACTTTGATATTCTGCCGGTAATAGTTGGGTCTCCACATGATGATAATCCGCTCCGGAAACCACGATATCAGCCGGCCAGGTTTGACCATCTGAATGGACTTGTGTGATTTGCCCCTGATCAATCTCAAATTTCCTGATCGGCTGGTTATAATTGAAATTTACACCCTTTTCCCGGGCCAGGTCCACCATTCCTGCAATGATCTTATTCATTCCTCCCATAGGATACCAGGTCCCCAATCCAAGATCCGCATAATTCATAAAACTATATAGGGCAGGTGTATTTTCAGGGGTAGCGCCTAAAAATAATATAGGAAACTCAATCAGTTTAATAAGCTTTTCATGATGAAAGAACTTCCTGATATGCTTACTGAAAGAAGTAAAAAGATCCATCCTGATCATATCCAGTAAAAGCTTGACACTCATAAATTCTCGGATGGATCTACCTGGTTTGTAAACCAGTTGGTTGATTCCTACAGCATATTTGTAGGCAGCTTGTTTGATGAATGCGGATAGTTTTTCTCCACTGCCTTTTTCCAGGTTTTCAAATAGCACCATTAGTTCCTGAAAATCAGCTGGCATATCCTGGTAATCTCCCCTGTCAAAATATACCCGGTATGAAGGATTAAGTCTCACCAGATCATAATAATCATTGGGCGACTTGCCAAAGCGGGAAAAATAACTTTCAAATACATCTGGCATCCAGTACCAGCTGGGGCCCATATCAAAAGTGAAACCAGCTTCAGTAAATTTTCTGGCTCTGCCTCCGGGTGAACTGTTTTTTTCAATGATTTCGACCTGAAAGCCTTGGTCAGCCAGATTGGTAGCTGCCGATAAACTGGCAAACCCAGAGCCGATAACAACAACTTTTTTGTTTGGTGCCAAATGAATTAGATTTTAATTACCTTGAATAATTCTTTAACTTATCCTTCAGTTCTTTTCTGGCAATATGTATCCTGTTTTTCACCGTACCTATGGGAATATTCAATCTTTCAGCAATCTCATGGTATTTGAAACCTCTGAAATGCATCAGGAATGGAGTTTTATAGGTATCATCCAGCTTTTTAATAGCCTTATTGATATCTTTCATGGCAAAACTGGAATAGGCCAGGTTCTCTGCGATATTATCAGAAGAATTGATATAGTGCAGATTGTCAGTAGTATCAATGAATGTATTTCTACGGATCATTCTTTGATAATTGGTGATAAATGTGTTTTTCATAATGGTATACAACCAGGCTTTCAGGTTGGTACCATCAGTAAATTTATCGCGATTGGTAAATGCCTTTAGCACTGTTTCCTGTAAAAGATCATTGGCTTCTTCCACATCTTTGGTAAGCCTGAGTGCAAAAGGTTTTAATGAAGAGGACATTTTGTCTATAGAATAACCGAATTCTAAAGCTGTCATAGTTTTGAGTTTTAAGGTTCCCGAATAATTATGTTTAAGCAAATATACATATGATTAAACAAAAAAGCAAACTTTTGTTTAATATTTTTTAATTTTTATTCAACAAAAAGGCGGTTTTTCTTTGTTTTGTTGAACCTTAAGCAGTTGGAGAGATATTTAGCGTGCTGGTTTTGATGGTGATGCTTTGAAAAAGGACTTAAAATGCTCATTTTAAGATGATAATACATCAAAAAAAATAATACCTTACTCAAGTTTTATTACGGAATCAACTTATTAATGTTACAGGAAAGTTAAACAAAAAGTAAAAAAAATAGATATGGGTTTGGTAAAGGAATAGTGAAAAATAAGATTAAAAAGTTAAACAAATGTGGTGAAAATATTAACTGGCCGTAATTTTATTGTTTAATTCTTCAACAAAATCAATCAAATCATCTAGTTTATTCAGGATAGTTACATTGGAAGGACATTTCAGATCCTGACCAATCACCTGATAGCCAGTCAGTAATATTTCTGATTGTGGAAATGACTCTCCTAATTTTTTGACATACTCCTGAACTGCATCCAGACCAGGGGCAGAAGTTATGACAGTAAATAAGTAATTGGGATGATGCAATTCATAGATGTTATGCAAATCCTGGAACGGAAGATTTTGACCGAGATAGATCACTTTATTTTTTCTGGCTTTGATCAAATAACTGGCAAAAAGCAAACTTATTTCATGCATTTCTCCTTCAGGCAAAAACAACATGAATTTTTTGGATTCTTCGGTACTGGTTACAAATTGTCCGTCTATGGCCACCAGAAGTTTCTGACGAACCAAACTGGAAATGAAATGTTCATGGGCAGGATTAATACTGCCGGTTTGCCACAGTACCCCAATGCGATGGAAAAAGGGAAAAATAATGCTGATCATAGTCCTTTCAAAACCAAGCTGTAAAATGCTGGTAGCCATGATTTTTTCAAACCGGTTCTCATCCATCTCTACCATACACAAGGTTAACGCATGAATCTGTTCGGCATAACTCAGCTTTTTCTCCGTAATTTTTAAAACCTCCCGGTTCATTTCATCCTCAGACATTTTAGCTATCTTGGAAATCTTGAACCCATTATTTTTCAGCAAGGAAATATTCAAAACCAGTTTAAGGTCCCGGTCATCATAAAACCGGATATTGGTATTGGTCCTTTTCGGTTTTATAAAATTGTACCTTTGTTCCCAGATCCTTAGCGTGTGGGCTTTGATTCCTGATAAATGTTCCAGATCTTTAATTGAATAAACACACACTTTTCTAATATTTTTAAGTTGAACAAATAGTTGAAATTAACTAACAATCCATCATTTGTAAAATTCAAATATGAACATTAATGATCATAAAAAGAATGATAATGATCATGCAAAACATTTTGTTGTAAGTTTTAGAAACCTTTTGGTTTACTATTTTTGTCATTTCAAATTATCAGCAATTAACCTGATCGAATTCAGTTTTGTTTTAAGTTTTCTCTAAAAGATTATACAAAAGTTTAGTCATTAACTGCTCAATTAAAGAAAATGTTTTTCGACTTAATAATGATATAATCAGGTAAAATGTTTTAAATAACCCAGGAAATTGCTGAAATCCGATTTCTACAGGATTGAAAATTATTAAATGTATGGTAGTGAAGATCTTGATTGAGAGATTTTTCACAAAACATTTATTCTTTGCCGTAGTAATTTTAATGTTTATTTAGGTTATCAAGGATTTATTCTATTTTTGCGTGGCAATAAATAGCAGACTATAACTGAACCCGTTAGCATGAAACTAAATATTGAATTATTAAAAAATGTTTGCGAAATAGCCGGTGCCCCTGGATTTGAACAGCGTATAAGAAAATTAGTAATTGAACAAGTCAAACCACATGTGGATCGGGTAGAGGTAGATAACCTGGGGAATGTGTATGCTATCAAGAAAGGAAAGAATAACTCTTCTCAGAAAAAAGTAATGGTAGCAGCCCATATGGATGAAATAGGATTTATTGTCACTCATATAGATGATAATGGCTTTTTGAGGTTTAATCCTCTGGGAGGTTTTGACCCCAAAACATTAAGCGCTCAAAGGGTAATTGTACATGGAAAAAAAGATTTGATTGGCGTGATGGGAACCAAGCCGGTTCATGTGATGCCTCAGGAAGAACGCAATAAAATGCCCCGGATCACAGATTTTTTTATTGATCTGGGAATGGAGAAAGGGGAGGTGGAGGAGTTGGTAAAAATCGGTGATCCGGTTACCCGGGAAAGGAATTTAGTGGAAATGGGCCAGTGTGTGAATTGCAAATCCATTGATAATCGGGTATCCGTGTTTATCTTAATTGAGGCCCTTAAAGAAGTTAAGAATAATCCTTTTGACGTGTATGGCGTATTCTCTGTTCAGGAAGAAGTAGGAATCAGGGGGGCCAGCATGGCAGCTCATAACATAAACCCGGATTTTGGCTTGGGTTTGGATACCACCATTGCATATGATGTGCCCGGGGCCCAACCTCAGGAAAAAATTACTTCTCTAGGATCCGGAGCAGCCATAAAGATCATGGATTCATCCGTCATTTGTGATTACCGAATGGTAGCCTATCTGAAAGACCTGGCTGAAAAAAATGAGATCAAATGGCAGCCTGAGATACTTTCTGCCGGAGGCACTGATACGGCCGGTATTCAGCGAATGGGGAAATCAGGGGCTATTGCAGGAGCTATTTCAATTCCTACCCGGCATTTACATCAGGTAATAGAAATGGCACATAAAGAAGATGTATTTCATAGTATCAGGTTACTAAAAGTAGCCCTGGAAAATCTGGATAAATTTGACTGGGAAGATTAATTGCTGGTCATTATATCGGCTCATCACTAAGAAGATGCATTAAATAACCAAACATTTTTTTATATTTAATCCTTTAAATTCAAACTTTTAAATCTTATGTTTCAAGATCTGGTAAATAAGAAGAAAAAAATATGTGTGATAGGCCTGGGATATGTAGGCCTGCCCATTGCCCTGGAGTTAGCTAATAAATTTTCAGTCATTGGATTTGATATCAATGCCCGAAGGGTGGAAATGATGAAAAATAAGAAGGATCCAAGCAATGAATTGGAAAGCTCAGAATTTGAGCATAAGGATATCGTTTTTACCCATCACCTGCGGGATATAGAAGATTGTGTTTTTTATATTGTGGCCGTACCTACTCCTATTGATGCCCATAAAGTCCCTGACCTGAGACCTTTGTTGTCGGCTTGTGAAACCGTGGGACAGGTATTGCAAAAGAATGATTGTGTGGTTTTTGAATCAACCGTATATCCTGGATGTACAGAAGAAGATTGTGTTCCCATTCTGGAAAAAATGTCAGGATTGACCTATATCAAGGATTTTAAAGTTGGCTATTCACCCGAACGAATTAATCCCGGAGACCGTGAGCATACCCTGACCAAGATTACTAAAGTAGTATCTGGTTGTGATGAAGCTGCCCTGGAAATGGTGAGCCAGGTATATGGAAGTATTGTTACTGCCGGTGTTTTTAAAGCTACCAGTATCAAGGTGGCTGAAGCAGCAAAGGTGATAGAAAACACCCAGCGAGATCTTAATATAGCCCTGATGAATGAACTGTCAGTAATCTTCAGCAAGATGGGAATTAATACTTACGATGTACTGGAAGCAGCTGGCACCAAATGGAATTTCCTGAAATTTTCACCAGGCCTGGTGGGAGGGCATTGTATTGGAGTTGACCCTTACTACCTGACCCATAAGGCAGATGAAATAGGTTATCACAGCAAGGTGATTTTGGCCGGAAGAAATATCAATGACAATATGGGTGCCATTATAGCCAGAGAGGTGGTACAACATTTAATTACCCAGGATCGCTCTCTAAAACAGTGTAAAGTTTTGGTCATGGGAGCTACCTTTAAAGAAAATGTGAGTGATATAAGGAATTCCAAAGTGACTGATGTGGTAAATGAATTGAAGTCCTACCTGGTCAATGTACATGTTACAGATCCATATGCTGATTCAGAAGAAGTACACCATGAATATGGCTATTCTTTGGTCAATGAGCTGGATAATGACTACAATGCCATTGTAATGGCTGTCAATCACAAGAAATTCATAGAACTGGAACCGAATTATTTTGATACCATTACCTCACCGGATGCCCTGTTCTTTGATGTGAAGGGAGCCTTTAGAAATAAGGTTAACCATTTGAAATACAAAAGTTTATAAAATTTATTTAGATGAAAGTTTTGGTCACCGGAACAGCCGGATTTATAGGAATGCATACTGCTTTAAAATTACTGGATCTAGGTCATGAAGTGGTAGGTTTGGATAATATCAATGATTATTATGATACCAGGCTTAAGTATTCCCGCCTGAATGAACAGGGTATAGATATTGAAAAAATCAGCTACAACAAGCTTTTGAGAGGAAAAGCATCCCTGTCGTTTATCCAGCTGCATCTGGAGGACCGTGAAAACCTGGGAAAATTATTTGAACAAGAGTCTTTTGATTATGTGATCAACCTGGCGGCTCAGGCAGGAGTGAGGTATTCTCTGAAGAACCCTTTTACCTATGTAGATAGTAATATTGCCGGCTTCTTATCTATTTTGGAGAGTTGCCGGTACCATAATATCAAACATTTGATCTATGCCTCCAGCTCATCGGTTTACGGATTGAATACAAAAATTCCTTTTGAAGAATCCAATGCTACAGAGCATCCTGTGTCTTTATATGCTACTTCCAAAAAGACCAATGAGCTGATGGCCCATACCTATTCACACTTGTTTAATATTCCTACCACCGGATTGAGGTTTTTTACTGTTTATGGTCCCTGGGGGCGTCCGGATATGGCCTTGTTTATCTTTACCAAGAGTATTCTGGAGGATAAACCCATAGAGGTTTTCAATCAGGGGGATATGTTCCGTGACTTTACTTATATTGATGATATTGTGAATGGTATTGTGGGGTTGATGACCCACATTCCAGTGCCTTCTCCACAGTTTGATGCCAGTCAACCTGTGACTTCTGAAAGTTCCGCCCCCTACCGTATTTATAATATTGGCAACAGCTCGCCAGTCAACCTAATGGATTTTGTAAGAGCTCTGGAAGATAAGCTGCAAAAGAAGGCCAATATAGACTATCAGCCGATTCAGCCGGGGGATGTAAAAACCACCTATGCTGATACTTCTGCTTTGGAAAAAGCCATTGGCTATAAGCCTAATACACCGATTAAATTAGGTATCAGTCGATTTGTTGACTGGTACACAGAATTTAATAAAATTTAATCAGGTGTGGATTCATTGCTGCCGGATCAGTTCTTTGATGATGAGGGTCATGCCAGGCTCTGCCTGGGCTGCAGCAGATAGAATGTCAGCAATATCTACTTTTTTAATCTGACCAGGAATGCCCATATCGGTAATTACAGATACGGCAAAACAGGGGATACCCATTTGTCTGGCTACGATATTTTCCGGTATGGTGGACATACCCACCGCATCTGCGCCAATAATCCTCAGGAACTTGTATTCTGCTTCGGTTTCCAGGTTAGGCCCGGATACACTGGCATAAACGCCTGTATGGACCTTAATTTGATGTTGTCTGGCTATTTCAAGGGCCTGACTTATCATAGACTGATCATAGGCATCACTCATGTCAGGAAACCGGTGTCCAAATTCTTCATAATTCTTTCCTCTCAGTGGATTTTCCGGTAATAGATTTATATGATCATTGATGATCATCAGATCACTTACTTTTTGGGCTGGGTTTAGTCCTCCCGCTGCATTGGAAATAAACAGTTTTTCCACCCCAAGCCACTTCATTACCCTTACAGGAAAGGTAATTTGCTGCATGGTGTATCCCTCATAGTAATGAAACCTTCCCTGCATGGCCACAATTTGCCTGCCCCCTAATTTTCCGAATATCAATTTACCATGATGGCTCTCTACGGTACTTAGGGGAAAATGTGGTATTTCATCATAATTTAATTCCAACTCTGATTCAATTTCATGGGCCAGTGCACCTAAGCCGGTACCTAAAATGACTCCGAACTGAGGCCTGGTAGCATATTTATTTTGTATAAAAAGGGTAGTTTCTTTTATTTTTTCAATCATGATAGCATATTTAATCGCCACAAAAATATAGAATATGGTACTATATGGAAGTTAATTTTATAATTATTTATGCGGATGCACTGTATTTCAATTTTCAAATTTGACATCCCAGATTTGCAAATTGTTTATTTTTATCCCGGACCTTATCCTTAAATATCAGTTGATACATTTTTTGTAGCATCCAAATATAGTTTTTACTGTTAGTTTTGTTTTTTCTTTATATATTTACCGAACTTAAAGATTGACCGTTTAATTTAGATTGGAAATGAAATTTATAGTCTCCTCATCAGCTTTATTAAAAGAGTTACTAAAAATAAATGGTGTAATAACCACCAATCCTGTAGTTCCAATACTGGAGAATTTTCTTTTTGAGATCAGTGGCAAACAGCTGACAATTACTGCTTCTGATTTGCAAACCTCTATGATCACTTCTCTGGAAGTTGGGGCCAGGGAAGATGGACAAGTAGCAGTGCCAGCCAGAATTTTACTGGATACCCTTAGAAATCTGCCAGAGCAGCCTGTTACTTTTACGGTAGACCAGGAGACTTTTGGCATAGAGCTCAGCTCAGACAACGGAAGATACAAACTAGCTGGTGAAAATGCAGCTGATTTTCCTAAAGTGCCCACAGTTTCTGAAGCAAACAGCGTAGATCTTTCCACCGAAGTTTTAAGTAGTGCCTTGTACAATACTATTTTTGCTACCAGTAATGATGAGTTACGGCCCGCCATGACTGGGGTTATGGTACAGTTTGGAGAAGCCAGCACTACCTTTGTGGCTACAGACGGACATAGATTATCAAGATATAGAAGGGTGGATGTGGTTTCAGAAGTAGAAAACCATATTATCATACCCCGCAAGGCCCTGAATTTATTGAAAAACACACTTCCCTCAGAAAATTCCAACGTGGTGCTGGAATACAACAGTTCCAATGCCTTTTTTAGTTTTGATAGCATTAGAATGATTTGCCGGTTAATTGATGAACGTTTTCCTGACTATGAAAATGTCATACCTTTGGATAATACGAATGAAGTTATCATCGACAGATTGGAGCTGTTAAGTTCTTTAAAAAGAATTGCCATATATGCCAATAAGACTACTAACCAGGTAAGGATTAAAATCACCGGAAGTGAGTTGCAGATATCTGCTGAAGATATTGATTTTTCCAATGAAGCCAATGAACGGTTATCTTGTCAGCATGATGGAGAGGATATAGAAATAGGGTTTAATGCCCGTTTTTTAATTGATATCCTGAATACCATTGATTCCAAAACAGTAAGGATGACCCTATCCCAGCCAAACAGAGCCGGATTGTTATACCCTACTGAAAAAGATTCCAAGGAAGATATTTTACTACTGGCCATGCCGGTGATGCTGGCCGACTAAGGCAGCCTCCGGATGTCAGCTCCCAGGGCATTCAGACGTTGATCTATTTGCTGATAACCACGGTCAATTTGCTCAATATTATAGATCTGGCTTTCACCCTGGGCTGATAAGGCTGCAATCAATAAAGCTACTCCAGCCCTAATGTCGGGGGAACTCATGGCAATTCCCCTTAGTGGAAATTTGCGCTCCAGGCCAATGACAGTAGCCCGATGAGGATCACATAATATGATCTGGGCACCCATATCAATCAATTTGTCTACAAAGAATAACCTGCTTTCAAACATCTTTTGATGGATCAAGACTGTTCCTTTGGCTTGTGTAGCTGTGACCAGTATAATGCTGAGTAAATCCGGGGTAAATCCAGGCCAGATGGCATCTGATACGGTGAGAATGGATCCATCCATGAAGGTTTCTATTTCATAGATACTTTGGCTGGGAATATAAATATCATCATTCGTTACTTCAAATTTGATTCCCAGCTTTCTGAATACTTCAGGAATAATACCTAATTGATCCACCCGGGCTTGTTTTATGGTAATTTCAGATTGGGTCATGGCTGCCAGGCCCATAAAACTACCTACTTCGATCATGTCAGGTAGTAGGCAATGCGTAGTGCCATGCAACTGCTTTACACCTTCAATTGTGAGCAGATTAGAGCCAATCCCCTTGATATTTGCACCCATATGACTGAGCATACGACACAATTGCTGCACATAAGGTTCACAGGCGGCGTTGTATATGGTAGTTTTTCCTTTGGCCAGTATGGCAGCCATGATAATGTTAGCGGTACCAGTTACTGAAGCTTCATCCAAAAGCATATAATTGCCGGTCAATTTTGAAGCATCAATGGTGAAAAGATGATCTGGTTGGTCAAAATTAAATTTAGCCCCTAATTGCTGAAATCCATAAAAATGGGTGTCCAATCTTCTCCTGCCTATCTTATCTCCTCCAGGCTTGGGGATTTTGGCTCGGCCAAACCGGGCTAACAGGGGGCCCAATATCATGATTGAACCTCTCAGAACAGCAGCTTTATTTCTGTATTCTTCTGATTCCAGGTAAGTAAGGTCAATTTGATCGGCGGTAAACTGGTAAGTTTCCGGAGCTGTATTTTCCACCTTTACCCCCAAAGATGCCAGCAAGTCAATCAGTACCATGACATCCCTGATAGCAGGAATTTTCTGAATAGTAACTGGTTCTGAAGTGAGAAGAACGGCACATATTACCTGTAGTGCCTCATTTTTAGCTCCCTGGGGTATCAATGTTCCCTTTAAAGGTTTCCCCCCTTTGATCAGAAAGGAAGCCATTAATTTTTACGTTTCCGGCCTCCTGTGTATTTTCTTGATTTACTGCTGCCAGATGAACTGCTGGATCGCGGTTTTTCCTTATAAGTTGATTCAAATAAATTATTCTCTTTCACCTTATTTACATCCATATCCAATTGGCCATTAGACAACTCCTTAATGTTATCAACAATCACGACATCATCAATGTTCTCTTTGTTCCAGATAGTATAAAAACCTTTCATGAGTCGTCCAATATAAATAGTTGCCGCTTCTCGCTCTTCCGGGTCCTCCATCTCTATGGCCTTTTGTATCATCAGGTAAATATTATGGCCGTAATGTTTATATTTTATCCGATGAACATTATAATCCATTTTCTTAGGCTTTTTGCCTAAAATATCTTTGGGAGGTACCGGATAGGGAGATTCCACATCCAGGGTAAAATCAGACATAATAAACAGATCATCCCATAATTTTTGAGTGGTTTCATTGGTTTCTTTGAAGGCAGGATTTATTTGCTTCATTAAATCTACCAGGGAGTGGGCATACCTGGTTCTGGTTTCCTTGTCTTCCACTGTGGAAAGGTAAGCTACCAATTTTTGAACATTTCTACCGTATTCTTTCAAGATCAAAGGGGGTTTGTTAACTTCAAATTCACTCATGATACTATATTTTTCTTAGTTGATGAGTTATACAATTTATTAAGTCCTTAGTTAATAAAAAAGTTTAATAAGAAAGGACAAATCAAGGACTTAGTTTAAAATTTTAAGTTTCGCAAAGCTAAGCAATAAAGTCTTCTCTCCAAAGTTTTCAAATACAACTTTTGCTTTACGGTTGGCTCCATCTGTATCCATTTTAACTACCTTGCCAAAACCGAATTTAGGATGCTCCACCCTCATTCCCGTACTAAGACCTGAAGTGTCACTGGGTTTAAAATCTGGAGAAGGAACATGTTTAGCCTGGTTATTCCGGGCAGGAGCAGGTTTAGAATAAAGATTTTTCACAAAAGATGAATTGATTAAAGGCTGCTGGGGCGAGGAAGAATATTTCCTGCTCACGTTGATATAAGCCGGGTCAATTTCTTCCAGAAAACGACTGGCTTCGCAATCTTTCAGCCTGCCAAAGCGGTAGCGACTCAGGGCATAGCACAGGAACAATTTTTCTTTAGCACGGGTAATAGCTACATAAAATAGGCGTCTTTCTTCCTCAAGATCAGCCCGGCTAGTCAGCATCATCTGAGAGGGAAACAGATCCTCTTCCATACCCACCACATAAACATGTTTAAACTCCAGCCCTTTAGCCATATGAATGGTCATCAGGGTAACTTTATCTTCATCGTCATCATCATCACTGGCATCCATCCCCGTGATCAAACTCACTTCCTGCAAAAAGGCTCCCAAAGATTTATCTTCATTATCAGGGTCATCCACAAACTCTTTAATGGCATTCAATAATTCCTGTACGTTTTCATAGCGGTTCACTCCATCCAGAGTCTTGTCATCATACAGTTCTTTGAGCAGACCTGATTTTTTGGCAATTTCATTGGCAGCCTCATAGGCATCTTTCTTATCCACTGCAATCTTAAAGCTTTTGATCAGTGTCACAAAGTTAGTTATGGCATTGGCAATCCGCCCACCCATAAATCTTTGTATCTGATTCAATACATTCCATAAGGGAAGTTCATTTTCATTGGAGGCCACAATAATCTTACTGACGGAAGTGTTCCCAATGCCCCTCTTGGGCAGGTTGATGATCCGTTTAAACGATTCCTCATCATTGTTATTCATTACAAAGCGAAGGTAAGCCAGCAGATCCTTGATTTCCTTTCTTTGATAAAAAGAAAGTCCACCCACAATCTTGTATTTGATGTTCATCCGACGCAGGGCATCTTCAATGGCCCTGGACTGACTGTTTGTCCGGTATAAAATGGCTACTTCGTTATTGCTTAATTGCTTGTTAACCCTTTCCTCAAAAATGGAAGAGGCTACCAGGCGTCCTTCTTCACCATCTGAAGAAGCCTTGATCAATTCAATCAGATCACCTTCCAGGTTAGAGGTCCATACCCTTTTTCTGAGTTGGGCCTTGTTTTTCAGAATTAAGGTATTAGCCGCATTTACAATGGTCTGGGTAGACCGGTAGTTTTGCTCCAGCTTAATAATCCTGAGTTCAGGATAATGCTTTTCAAAGTTCAGGATGTTATGAATATCAGCTCCCCTGAAAGCATAGATGCTTTGGGCATCATCTCCCACCACACAAATGTTTTCTCTTACACTGGCCAGCATTTTAATTATATAGTATTGTGAAATGTTGGTATCCTGAAACTCGTCAACCAGTACATAGTGAAACCTTTGCTGGTATCTATTCAATACATCTGTGTGGGTTTTGAACAACAGATAAGTGTTGAAAAGTAAGTCATCAAAATCCATTGCTCCGGCTTTGAAGCACCTTTCGCTATAGGCTTTGTAAATTTTACCAATTTCCGGCCGTTGAGATTCCTGATCATCAGCCTGGTAAGCCGGATTAGAAAGGTAATCATGCCAGGAGATCAATCTGTTTTTGGCTGATGAAATTTTATTGTATACAATATTTGCTTTATACAGTTTATCATTCAGGTTGAGCTCCTTTACGATGGTTTTGATCAATGATTTGGAATCATCTGTGTCATAGATGGTAAAATTGCTGGAATATCCTATCTTTTCAGCTTCAATCCGCAATATTTTAGCGAAGACAGAGTGAAAGGTGCCCATCCAGATATTTCTTGCATCCGGGCCTACCACGGTTTCAATCCTGTGTCTCATTTCGCGGGCTGCTTTATTGGTAAATGTAAGGGCCAGTATCCGGAAAGGATCTACATCATGTGCCTTGATAAGGTGGGCTATTCGAAAAGTAAGCACCCTGGTTTTTCCGGAGCCTGCCCCGGCAATGATCATGGTTGGTCCTTCTATATTAATTACACCTTCTCTTTGAGGTTCATTTAAACCTTGTAAGTATTCCATGCCAACTGATTTTCAAAATTTGATCTGCAAAACTAACGACTTGATCGCAAGCACTTCTATAATTATACAAATTAAATTAAAAAATAATCTCTGAACTGAAAAAAATATTTGTATGTTTAAAGATTTGAAACACTGAACCAATGATCATAATTAAAGATACCATTATATCTGAAGATGTCAGAGAAAGTCATTTTGTGTGTGATTTAAACAAATGCAAAGGGGCTTGCTGTGTAGAAGGAGACCTGGGCGCGCCCCTGGAAAAAAAGGAATTGAAAATCATCAAACGCCATCTAGAACAGATAAAGCCTTTTCTTTCTTCTGAAGGACGCAGGGAAATTGACCGTCAGGGCCCTTATATTTATGATGAAGACCATGAATATTCAACCCCAACCATTGAAGGCAAAGAGTGTGCTTATGCCATTTATGATGATCAGGGCATTCTGAAGTGTGGGATAGAAGAGGCATTCAATGAGGGAAAGATTGACTTTCGGAAACCCATTTCCTGTCATCTGTACCCGGTCCGTCTTACCAAATATAATCAGTTTACAGCTGTAAATTATGATCGATGGGAGATTTGTAGTCCTGCCTGTACCCTGGGAAGGTCATTGCAGGTGCCTCTTTATGTTTTTTTGAAGGATGCCCTGGTTCGAAAGTTCGGAAAATCATGGTATCGTGAGCTTTTGGAAAAAGTGAAAGAGAAAGAATTGGAGGAGGAAAGCAATAGGTATCGGGAAGACTAGTATAAGATATATTATTAATGAAGTTATTTGAAATGCCTCAATGCATCTAGTGTGTTAATTATTAAATTAATTCACTATTTTCACCCTTCTTTTTCCTTTATACTGGGTAAAAATTTTCAACCGTAACGCTGCTATGCTCTCAAATTTTGCCTTGTCTAAAGAAAAAATAATAGCAAAAATTTAGTAAACCAATTTAATAATTAACACACTAGGTATAGGTTTATTTTTGCTTTCTGCATTATGATGGACATTCTACCTTACTCCAGCATTTTCTGTTGGGCCAGCGCTGCTTTTAATTTTCTAATAGTCATAGTCCTCATTTAAACATAAAATTCAAAGTGCAGACAACGTCGGTCGTCGGTTGCCCCTCAAAATTGTTTTTTCTGTGGGAAATGGGGGGACTACTAATGGCATTTTTGGTATTTACAAATGTTTTCTCAAGCAAGGAAAGTTCTAACCACTTCGCCATTTTTTAAAGATCTGAAAAGTCAAAATCATCCAGGAATTTGGTGGTAAAATTCCCTTTTCTGAATTCGGGATGATCCATCAGTTTTATGTGAAAGGGGATTGTAGTTTTTACACCTTCGATGATGAATTCCTGTAAAGCTCTCTTCATCCTGATAATAGCACTTTCCCTGGAATTGGCAGTTACGATCAATTTGGCGATCATTGAATCATAATGAGGTGGGATCAAATAACCGGCATATACATGGCTGTCTACCCTTACTCCCCGTCCTCCTGGAAAATGAAGATTCTGGATTTTTCCTGGATTGGGCCTGAAATTATGTTTGGGGTCTTCCGCATTGATCCGGCATTCTATGGCATATTTATTGGGAAAAAAATTATGACCAGGAATTTTCAAACCAGCTGCAATCTTGATCTGATCCTTGATCAGGTCCGTATCAGTAACTGATTCCGTAACCGGATGCTCTACCTGGATCCTGGTATTCATTTCCATAAAATAGAAATGCTTATGTTTATCCACCAAAAATTCTATGGTGCCTGCCCCTTCATAATTAATGGCCTGAGCACCTTTTATGGCGGCTTGTCCCATTTTAGTCCTTAATTCGTCATCCATAAAAGGGGAAGGCGTTTCTTCAATTAGTTTCTGGTGTCTTCTTTGAATGGAACAATCTCTTTCAGACAGGTGACAGGAATTGCCATGCTGATCACCCAGAATTTGAATTTCAATGTGACGGGGCTCTTCAATAAATTTTTCCAGGTACAAGCCATCGTTGCCAAAAGATGCTCCTGCTTCTCGTTTGGCATCATCCCAGGCTTTTTTAAATTCCGGTTCATTCCGTACAATACGCATACCTTTACCTCCGCCCCCGGCTGTAGCCTTCAGAATTACAGGGTATCCTATCGTTTTTGCTATTTTAAGGCCACCCTCCATGGAAGATAATAGTCCTTCCGAGCCAGGAATGGTAGGAACCCCTGCTTTTTTCATGGTGGCTTTGGCTGTGGCTTTGTCTCCCATCATGTTGATCATTTCCGGGGTTGGTCCAATGAATTTGATGTTATATTCCTGGCAAACCCGGGAGAACTCAGCATTTTCAGCCAGAAAACCATATCCGGGGTGTATGGCATCAGCATTGGTGATCTCTGCTGCGGAAATAATAAAAGGGATGTTTAGGTAGGATTTATTACTGGGCGCTGCCCCGATACATACAGCCTCATCAGCGAACCGCACATGTAAACTTTCCTTATCAGCAGTAGAATATACAGCCACTGTTTTGATGCCCATCTCCCGGCAGGTTCGAATGATACGTAGGGCTATTTCACCCCGATTGGCAATGAGAATTTTATTAAACACGTTTTTGTCTTTGATCGTCAGCAATGATACCTAAGTTCAATTAAGATGGATCTACCAGAAACAAGGGTTGATCATATTCCACTGGAGAGGAATTTTCTACCAGTACCTTCACAATTTTCCCGGAAACTTCAGATTCTATTTCATTGAATAGTTTCATGGCTTCAATAATACAGACAGTTTGTCCTGATCTCACCATATCTCCAATTTTCACGAAAGGTTCAGATTCAGGATTAGCTGCCATATAAAAAGTGCCAATCATAGGAGATTTAATGGTGACGAATTTATCCTCTTTTGTTTCTTTTGGTTGAGTTTCTTCTGGTGATAGGGCTTCAGTGGCATAGCTGGTTTCTACAGGTCTGGGTTGGGTCACTAATGACTGAGGCTGCTCCTCCGATTGTTTGGAGTGGGATGAATTTTTTTTAACGGAAAGTTTTATTTCTTCCGTCTCAATATTGACCTCATCCATGCCTGATTGAGCAATATAGTCCAAAAGTTCTCTGATTTCTTTGATTTTCATAAGGTTTATTTTACGCGCTCGTAATAAGAATTGTCACGGGTATCTACTTTGATTTTATCACCTTCGTTAATAAATAAAGGAACCTGTATCTCAGCTCCGGTTTCCAGAGTAGCTGGCTTGGATGCATTGGTGGCAGTATCTCCTTTTACACCAGGTTCAGTATAAGTGATTTCCAATTCTACAAAAGCCGGCAGTTCACAGTTAAGCGGAGTTTCTGTTTCTGCATGAAAAATGATGTCAACTTCCTGACCTTCTTTCATTAACTGGGCATTGTTAATAAGGGTTTCCTGCAGGGTAATTTGTTCAAAATCACTGCTATCCATGAAATGATAACCCAGGTCATCTTTATATAGAAATTGATGAGGCCGCCTTTCAATACGGGCAGTTGTCACTTTCACACCTGAGTTAAAAGTATTTTCAATTACTTTTCCGGTGGTCATACTTTTAAGTTTGGTCCTTACAAAGGCGCCACCTTTTCCGGGTTTCACATGCTGGAACTCAACGATGGCATAAAGGTCATTATTGAATTCAATACAAAGGCCATTTTTAAAATCTGCAGTCGTTGCCATTGGTTATTCAAAATTTAAAATTGCACAAAGATACAAAATTAGGATAATATTTCAGGAATCGTAGGCCCATTTAACATACACCGAACCCCAGGTAAATCCACCGCCAAAAGCTGCCAAAATGATATTGTCTCCTTTATTTAATTTTTTTTCATATTCCCACAACAAGAGTGGAATGGTGGCATTGGTGGTATTGCCGAACTTATGAATATTCATCATCACCTTTTCATTGTTTATGCCCATCCTTCGGGCTGTAGCATCTATGATCCTTTTATTAGCCTGATGAGGTACAAGATAGGCGATTTCTTCCGGATTTAAATTGTTTTTTTTCACGATCTCAGCTGAAACATCCGCCATATTGGTAACAGCAAACTTAAATACGGCCGAGCCTTCCTGGTATACATAATGTTCCTTAGCTGCGATGGTTTCAGGAGAAGGTGGTTTTCGACTTCCGCCTGCTTTCATGTGCAAATATTCAGCCCCTGAGCCATCTGAACGTAATATGGAATCCATGATGCCTGTATTTTCAGTGGTAGGCTCCAGTAATACAGCCCCGGCCCCATCACCAAAAAGTATACAGGTAGTTCTGTCAGTATAATCTACAATGGAAGACATTTTATCAGCACCTACTACCACTACTTTTTTATATTTTCCGGTTTCTATAAATTGAGATCCGGTGACAATAGCATACAAAAAACCAGAGCAGGCGGCCTCCAGGTCATAACCAAACGCATTTTTTGCGCCCACAGCATCCGCTATCAGATTGGCAGTAGCAGGAAATAACATATCGGGGGTCACTGTACTACAGATCAACAGGTCAATTTCAGCCGGATCTGTTCCGGTTTTTTCCAGCAGGCCTTTAACTGCCTCTATGCCTAATAGGGAAGTTCCTTTCTGATCTCCTTTAAGAATTCGTCGCTCAGTTATTCCGGTCCTGGTCATAATCCAGTCATCTGTTGTTTCAACCATTGCCTCCAGCTCCTTATTTGTTAAAATATAATCCGGTACGTATCCATTTACACCTTTAATTACTGCTTTATTTCTTTCCATTATATCTTATTCGATTATTTATATCTCAATAATTAGTTAATGCAAAAAAAGGACATTCAATTAAAATTGTGGCATAAATCAGAAAAAAAAACAAATTCGGGATGAAAATATTTTCTTGCAGATATCTCTTAAAAAATGATAAAGTGGACCAATAAAAAATCGATTGGCCCCGGTGATCAGCGGCCAATCGATCTATTCAATGCGCAAAATGAATGTATTGGCAGATGTCTTAAACTGCTACTTCCTTTTCAATGGCTTGTTTACCTTTGTAATAGCCACATTCGGGACAAACTCTATGGTATACCACAGGTGATCCACAATTTGAACATTCCATGATGGTCTTGGCAGTGGTTTTATAATGTGTTCTCCTTTTATCCCTTCTGGTTTTTGATGTTTTTCGCTTAGGATGTGCCATTTTTTTATTGTTTTACTTTTTTTTCAATTTTTTTAACTTTAACCACCTTGGATCAATGTCATGATCCTGATTGTCTTGCTCCAAATCTTCAGAATCCACATTCAGAGATGAATAAACCAATATCGGGCTTTCACCTTCTGATTCTTCTTCAGCATACTTTGGATGAAGTTTTTTCATAGGTACAGTAATGCTGATGAATTCATATATATAATGAGCAATGTTTATTCTGTGGGTATCTTTTAAAATTATAGATACTACCTCATCAATTTCTTTTTCTTCTTCCCCAAATTTAAAAACCAATCGGGGCTCAGTTTCAAAATCCTGATAAAACTTTTCCAGGCTGCGGTCACAGGTTAACTCATATGAGCCGGTTATCCGGAAATCCATACTGATGAATGTATCAGTTTTTCGTAAACTAATCTGGACCAAAGCTTTACAATGTGCTATTAAACTATTTTCGAAAAACTCAAAGAACTGGTCTGAAACTTCAAAATGATATTCATATTCCCCATTTTTAAGTTTATAAACATCTATATGATATGTTCTTAAATCCTTCAAAACAAATAGCCTCCCTTTTTAAGGACCGCAAATTTAGACATATTATTTTAATCTTGAAAATAAAATGCCTGGCAGATTTAATAAAAATTCTTGCCAGTTCCTGGAAAGGATATTGAAGTCCCTATTTATAACTTACGTTTATCTTTTAAACGCACTTTAATGAAGGATCATATGGATTGGGTAGATAATTATTATTTATATGGCACAGAATTATAAAACCTTAATTTCTTTTTACCTTCCATACTTTTATAAGATTTATTGGCTCGGCAGCCGCCTATCATGAGTAACAATATAGTACAAAATACAATTATTTTTTTCATCCTCTGCTGTTTTTGATAATTAATACATGTTAACCGTTAGCATTTCTTACTTGCCTGTTATTTATTCCCTCCGGTTTAAGGCTTTTATTCCTAAAGGGTTAAAATTTTTAATTTTTAAAATATGTAAACAAAACTACTTAACATCTACATAACTTAAATCTGAATTGAGTATCAAAGCTTACATTGTAGGCTAAGCCCTTCTATTATGATTTTTACTAGATCAAATTTATCTTACTTTGCTAAAGGAGATATGAATAAATCACGAGGAGAGTTTGGTTTGATTTTCAACTTTTAATTTCAACTTCATGTTAAATTTATTAATTAAGAAAGAGTATAGAAACAAGTTCAAATTCACGAACTATCTGTACAATGATCTGTGGAGTTTATGTGAAACTTATTTTGAACAGATAGATGAGCAGGATAAAAATGCAACCAGCAGGGTAAACGCTATGGTGGCTTGCTACAACATTGTGCTCTACTGCGGACGTACGGCCATAGATGATAATTTTAAGGTTTGCGTTGATGCTTTTATCAGGAATCAGCTGAAGCCATTTATAGAAGATCCGGCAGACTTGGATACCATGGCCACATTTTATCCTTCCAATCAAAAAGCCCTGATTGTCCAGCTTTTTGACGTAACTATTCACTTTCTCAGATCATTAAATGCAGAGGATTTGACTGATAATTTTGTTTTCCTGAAACAGAAATCTATGGATTACCTGGATCAGGTGGAGCATCAAATGTTGACTCATTAATCAATAAGCGTTCATTTTGTATTTTGGATCCTGTGTTTTAATTAAGCACAGGATTTTTTTTTAATTGAAGTGAGGGTATAAGGTGGGGTTAGGTGTAGTATTATAAAAGAACAAATAATGAGTTCAGATTATAAAAAAATACTACTGTATAAATACTTTCATAATCAATGTACGGAAGATGAACTCAGACAGGTGAACCACTGGTTGTCTGCATCAGAACCAGATTCTGATCTGGAGAATTTTTTAAATGAACATTGGAATGAAATCAGCAATTTTGAAGCTCAGGATTCAGAACTGGCTTATGATAAGGTTTATAAAAATATACATGGCCATATTAAATCGAAAATAGTTGCCAAAGGCAAATCTTTTTCTTTGATCAGATATGGTATTGCCGCTTCCTTCCTGGTCCTGATAATTTCTGGTCTATGGCTTTACTTTCAATCAGCTGATAAGGATTTACACGATATAAAAGGTGCTCAGGTTATTCATAACCCTAAAGGTGAAAAATCCAAGATAACTTTATCTGACGGTACCACCGTATGGATTAATTCAGCCAGTACAATTAGTTATGGGGAGGAATTCAATAAAGGTACCAGGCTGGTTTATCTCACCGGTGAGGCTTATTTTAACGTAGAGCCTAATAAAGATATACCTTTTGTTATTTGTACATCAGACATTCAGATAAAGGTGCTGGGTACTTCCTTTAATGTATCAGCCTATCCTGAAGAAAATATAACCA
Organism: Candidatus Cyclobacteriaceae bacterium M3_2C_046; assembly: GCA_051418075.1. Lineage (GTDB taxonomy): Bacteria > Bacteroidota > Bacteroidia > Cytophagales > Cyclobacteriaceae > JBPRGG01. Next base: position 247,910 of record JBPRGG010000005.1, read on the forward strand.
CTACCCTGGTAGAAGGGAAGGTGGAAATGCGACCTTCCGGGAAAAATGAGGCTAATCCTGCCATAACTTTGAAACCACATCAATTGGCTGTATACTCCCGGCAGGAGAGTTTATTTAAGCTTCAAGATCAGGTGGATGTAGAATTATATACTTCCTGGAAAGATGGGAAACTGATTTTCAGGAATGAAAAATTTAAGTATGTGGCTAAAAAGCTGGAAAGGTGGTATGGGATTGAAATTGATATTTTGGATCAAAAACTGCCGGAAGAACGGTTTACCGGCACCATTCAGGATGAAACTCTGGAAGAATTTATGCAGATCATGAACCTTTCTTCCACGCCCATTGACTGGAAGATTTCCGATAGTAAAGTATATATGAAGTTAAAATAATTAAATGATAATGCCTATGTAAAAAACAGACCCAATGCCTGAATGTAAGAACAGATGGATTGGCTGCCACCAACCCATCCAAACTTTGGAGAGGTAAATCAAGTGTTAGTATTTAAATATTTGATTTTACCTCAAATTAACAGAATTAATTATTAACTATTAATCATTCAAATTTATGAAAATTCTATATGAAAAACTACTAGGAAAGGTGCTGCTTACGTTTCTGATGGTTTGTTTCAGCCTGTTACAGGTTGTGGCTAACGAACAGGCCTTACAGGAAATTAAGGTGAACTTAAATTTCAAGGATAAGGCTCTGGAGGAAGTTTTAACAGATATTGAAGCACAAAGTAAATTTGTGTTTTTCTATAACAACAAAGATGTTGACCTGAACCGAAAGGTGGATATTGCAGTTAAAAATGCCTCTTTGTCTGATGCACTGGATCTTTTGTTCAAAAATGAAGGCATCAGTTTCAATCAGGTAGGTAATCAGATCATTTTGAAAAGAATGAAGCATGCTGATAAAACTGAAGGTGCAAAGGAGGGGTTTATCCAGAAAAGAGGATTAATTGAAGCTGTACATTATCGTTCTAATAATCAACTACTAAATGTTATTTTCCAGAATCGTACTGTGAATGGTACTGTGACTGATGGTACCGGTGAGGGATTGCCAGGGGTTAACATCGTGGAAAAAGGAACCCTGAACGGAACAGTTTCCGGAGTCGATGGCTCTTACCGGATCAATGTTGGTGAAAATGCCACCCTGGTTTTCAGCTCAGTAGGTTACCAGACCCAGGAGGTAACCATTGGGAACCGGTCAGTGATTGATCTGCAAATGCAGGAAGATGTTACCCAGTTGGAGGAATTGGTAGTAGTAGGTTATGGAGCTGTCAAGAAAAGTGATTTGACCGGATCTGTATCTTCTATAAAGCCTGAAGATATTGGTAATATTGCCGTGCAGAACATTGGTCAGATGATCCAGGGTAGAGCAGCAGGGGTTAATGTGATTACCAACAATGGATTGCCAGGCTCTGGTGTGAAAATAAAGGTCAGAGGAACTGGTACCATTTATAATTCCAATCCCCTTTATGTAATTGATGGTATGCCGGGAGATATCAATACCATCAGCCCTCAGGATATTGAAAGTATTGAAATTCTGAAAGATGCTTCTGCCACTGCCATTTATGGGGCCCGGGCAGCCAATGGAGTAGTATTGGTTACTACTAAAAAAGGGAAAGTGGGTGAGCCCCGAATAAGCTACCATGGTTATTATGGTGTAGCTACTCCGGGGAAAAAACTGGATATGCTGAATGCACCTCAGTATATGGATTTGATCAAGGATGTAATCAGTAATACAGGTACCACTCAGCTGGATTTACCGGTGAAGCTACAGGATCCTTCCTATGTAAATGTTGATCGTACAGACTGGCAGGATGCGATTTTTAGAAGAGGTGCCATAACTGAACACCATATTAACATAGGTGGTGGTACAGAATCGGTGAAGTATAACTTTTCCACTGGTTATACTGAAATGGATGCCAACGGTGGAGATTACAAATACAAAAGATACAATGGTTTGGCCAATGCTGAATTCAACCTGATCAATGAAAGGTTGCGGATTGGTGAAAATTTTGCCATCAGGTTTGAAAACCGGTTGGGCAATAGCCCCGATTTTACCGGAGCTTTAAGAATGCCTCCCTATGCACCAGCCAGAGATCCTTACAATGTGGGTGGATGGGCCAGAGTCACCTCTGCCGAAGACTTGAATGATGCTTACAACCCATTAACAGGCATTTACCTGACTGATCAGGATGACGAGGAGTTGAAGATCAGAGGCCAGGTTTATGCTGAGTTTGATATTATTCCTTCTTTAACCATCAGAAGCCAGTTATTGCTGGAAAATTGGTGGGGGCATAATTATGATTTCAATGAAGAATATCTTAACGGAAATGTAAGAACTCCCAATGGGTTATCTGAGGATTATTACAAAGGTTTCTCACCCCAGTGGGAAAATTATCTGACCTACACAGAGGAGTTTGACATTCACAGTATTACTGCCATGGTTGGTAATACCTATCAGCGTGGTGGGTTTTCCAGAAGGATCGAAGTAGAAGGTTCCAATTTTGAATCTACCCAGGTGTTGCTACCTACTTTTGCTGATCAATATGCTATTACCAATGCTGGTGCCGGAGTATCCGCTTACATGTCTTATTATGGTAGGGTCAACTATGTTTTAATGGATAAGTATCTTTTCACTTTCAACTATCGTACAGATGCTTCGCCCAAATTTGCTCCGGATAACCGATGGGGATCTTTTCCATCTTTTGCTTTGGGTTGGAAAATGCACGAAGAAGCCTTCATGCAGAATATTCCATTGATCAGTACGGCTAAATTAAGATTAAGCTGGGGCAAAAGTGGTAATGACCGCATACCATCCTATGGTTTCTTATCCAATATTTATACCGGTTCAAGAAACAACATCATTTATCCTTTGGGAATAAATAATGAAATGTACCTGGGAGCGACCATCAATGGTTTACCGGCACCTTACATACAATGGGAAACCTCCGAATCCATAAATGGAGCTCTGGAATTGGGTTTAATTGAAGACCGTCTTTTGTTTACAGCTGAATACTACAACCGTTTGACTGATGGTATTTTGGTCAGAGTGCCCATTCCTCGTTCTACTGGTATCGACAATGCGCCGTTTAAAAATGCTGCAGAGGTGGAAAACAATGGTATGGAATTTATCCTGACCTATCTGGGTAATGCCGGTGAATTATCCTACAATATCTCCGCAAATGGTGGTTTCAACAGCAATGAAGTGAAATCACTGGGAGAAGGTAATCCCATCCCTAATGGAAGCAGAGAAGGAACCGGAGCCATCACCCTGACTGATGTAGGCCATCCTGTAGGGGCCTTTTACGGATTCAAAGTAGACCGGGTGTTATCAACAGAAGCTGAAGCTCAGCAATATCGAGATACTTATGGTGAAGAAAATGCAAAAGCGGGTGATATAGCTTTTCAGGATATTAGCGGACCTGAAGGTGTACCTGATGGCAGGATAGATGATAATGATAAAACATTTATTGGCGATCCTAATCCTGATTTTACCTATGGTATGAATTTCAGTGCCAGTTACAGGAATTTAGATTTGCAATTTTCCTTCACCGGACAAGCTGGTAATGAGATCTTTAATTATATAGGGGTTCATCACTTGCAGGGAATGAGAAGACCTTTTAATCATACCACTGAAGTATTGAATAGGTGGAAAGCAGAAAATGATGTGACTGATATTCCAAGAGCTACCCAGGATGATAAAAACCTGAATACCAGGGTTTCTGATCGCTATATCGAAAGTGGCTCTTTCATGAGAATGAGAAACATCACTTTAGGCTATTCTATGCCATTTGCCAATGAAAATAGTATCATCAAAAGAATGCGCTTCTATGTAACTGGTGAAAATTTGTTTACCCTGACCAGTTATTCCGGGTACGATCCTGAAATTTCGGCCATTGACCCTAACAATGATCAGAACTATAATATGTTCCAGGGAATCGATACCGGGCAATTCCCTCAGCCAAGGAGAGTATTTGCAGGAGTACAATTAACCTTTTAATCTTAAATATTTGAAATTATGAAAATGAAAATATTAAAAATATTATCTCTGGTACTTGTTTTTGGCATGCTTGCCGCATGTAATGACGAGTTCCTGGAACTGGATAATCCTGAGGCTTATGATGAAAATACCTACTTCAAGACCCAGGAGCAGATCAACAGTGCAGTGATAGCCACTTATGCTACCTTACTTCATCGGGGAATGCATTCCCGTGACTGGTATTTTATATTTGACCTGATGGGGTCAGAAGCCATGAAGAACACCTTCTTGTTAGGAGACGATGCCGAGTTTTATAACTTCAGCTTCAACAATACCAATCCCCGATTGCAGGAATTATGGGACACCAATTACAGAATGAGAACCCGGGCTGTGATTGTCATTGATAAAGTAGACGAATGGCAGCCGGAAACTGTAGAGGAAAGGCGTATACAACCTGTTTATAAAGGGGAAGGATACTTTATGAAATCTTTTGCTTATTTTAACCTGGTAAGGATGTTTGGAGCAGTTCCTTATGCAGATACCTGGGACGATGTAAAGGATCCTGATAATCTGGCCCGTCCCCGTACTTCTGAGGAAGTGGTTTATGACAGCATCATTGTGGATTTGCAAAGAGCCATTCAAAGACTTCCTGAATCATGGGATAATAATAATAAAGGCAGGGCCACCAAATATGCTGCTCATGCTTTGCTGGGCAAGGTATATCTTACTATAGGTGAATATGAAAAAGCCCGTGAACAATTCATGGCCATCGTTAACAGTGGTAAATTTAGTATGTGGGATGGTAAGCCAGGTTATTCCAAGCAGTTTACTAAAGCCAACTGGGATAGCCCGGAAACAATTTTTGATGCACGTCATGCCTGGTATGGATGGGGTGAAGGAAATGCTTATCATATGTTCGGGGGTAATGAGACCTGGGGCGGAAGAGCTGCCAACACCGGAAGGGCTATGGAGTATGGCTTCAATGACTGGTGGAATGTATTCGTTTCTTCCGGTGTGGTAGAATCATTCTCCTATAATATAAATGGTAGACCTTACCAGGATCCCCGTTCAGCCTTGGTTTTTTATGGCAATCCCATAGAAGGCGGCGATGGTGACTGGAAAGGTGGTACTTATGATTACCGGGCCAAAGGAAATAGCTGGAAAAAATATAACCGGTATGAAACCATAGAAAAAGAAGGTAATCCTACTTCCGATATTAATACCCAGTTAATTCGATATGCTGATGTATTACTGATGATCGCTGAAACTTATATTTTCCAGGACAAGTATGCTGAAGCCCTGCCTTACATCAATCAGGTCAGAAGAAGAGTTGGTGCCCTGGAATATGAAAATGTTCCGGCTTCATTCGACGAAGCTTTTCAAATCCTGAAAAGAGAAAGAAGATTGGAACTGGTGGGTGAGCAACATCGATGGTTCGACCTGAAAAGGTGGCATTTAGCCCAGAAGTCATCAGATGCTGGATTCAGTATGTTAGATGAGATCAACGCTGACAGAGCGCTGGACAAGAAAAATAATCCAAGTCCAATGCCTGAGAAGTATATCTATCTTCCAATTCCGATCAATGAAATCCAGAATAATCCCAATTTGGATAATAATTTAAATACCCCCAGCTGGAACTAGAATTTTCAACGAATTAAAAAGAGAATTATGAAAACGAATATAATTTATTTCTTAGCCGGTGTTTTTCTTTTATTTAGCTGTACAGAAGAAAAAGAATTTCCTGAGGTTACACCTTTTCTGGGTTTTAACGATCAGGGAATCACCGAACTTGATAGTAAAATTGTGATATCCGTAGACCTTCCCCTGGAAGTGAACAGCGTGGATGCCCAGTATTTTGGCAAGACCAATCCGGTAAACGTAGAACAAATTACAGAGGATAATCAAACCTTTAAAAGAGGTACAGTAAGTATTCCACGGGAAGATCTGAAAATACTGGAAGCTGCCGGAGATGCGGCATACGTTCATTTTGTGGTAAATGGAAATGAAAATGACCTTTCATCCATGAAAGTCTCCATGTCTAACCCGATCAGTTTTGAAATTCCTGAAAAGGTGATCAGAAACAGCCAGGAAGTAAAAGTATCCTATCAGGTAAAACCGAAATATGAGGTAAGCAATGCTGCTGTAAAAGTAGAATATATCATTAATCCCAATACCGCTGGAGCAGCATATCAGGTATTTGATGGTGACTTTGCCTTTGCTGGTGATGAAATCGTTTTTGCCGGCAACGAGTTTCAGGCCAGGGATACACTGGTTTTCAGAGTAACTGCCAGCGCCAACGGGTATCAGTCTACTGCTAAAACCGCTGGTATAGTGGTTGAGCCATTGGTTTTCCAGCAAAAGCTTGAAGCTACACTGCTTAATGATTCTTCCTGGACCTCCAGAACCGAGAAAAAATTGATGTATCAGGATGAGTTTGATGCTATTGTGGAAAAAGACCGGGTGGCCAAGGTTGATGGCAATGCCCTGGTTTATGAAACTGTGGATATTTTAAATCACAAAGACTCTACCGTATCTATCGAAGTGGTTTATAAGGATGTAAATGGTGAAGATTCCATTGTGGTTGAGGAGTATGCCGGTGAATATGCTGAAATCCTTTATGAAACCTTCAGGGCCAACAAAGAAGCCGTGGACCTGGTACAGGGGAAAGTGGTTTACGCCGGAGCTCCTGTAGCTAATCTGATGTTCCTCGAAGATGGTGACTTTATGACTGATGCGAATACTACTTTGGTCAAAACCAATGCTAAAATGTTCAATGACAAAGTGGTTTCAGATGTAAAAGCCCTGGTTGATGCACCCCCGGCTACTGCTAATGTAGTTGATCCTTCCACCAGGTTTTCTCCGCAAGCCGGCACGTATTACGCCTATAAAGTGGATGCAGGTGGTGTGATAAGCTACGGCGTGATTTATTTAATCGATTCGGAAATATTTGAACAAGCAAATTCAGAAGGACGCCGGTATAATTTAGAAGTTGTTTATAAGGAAACTTTATAATAAAAAGATCTTTTTATGATCAAAAAAGGGTAGCCATGGGTTACCCTTTTTTGATTTATGCCTGTTGAAGTCCTTTTTTACAGACCAGCCGGGTTGATAACAAACTGTTTTATAAAACAGTAGTTACTAATGGTACTAAAAAAGAACTTATGGATATTAATCAACTGGATCAACCTGCTATAACACATTCAGAGTCAGAAATAAACATACCTGACAATGATCTACCCAGGGTAATTATCATTGGGGGAGGATTTTCGGGCATAGAGTTAGCCAAAAAGTTAAAAACAGATAAGTTGCAGGTGGTGATGCTTGACCGCCACAATTATCATACTTTTCAGCCACTGCTTTACCAGGTGGCCACTGCCGGTTTGGAGCCTGATTCTATCGCCGGACCACTGCGAAAGATCATTGAAAACAATCAGAATTTCTTCTTTAGAATGGCTCAGGTTGAAAAAGTTGACCTGGCCGGAAAAAAAGTATTCACCAATATTGGAGCATTGGACTTTGATTACCTGGTGATCGCCAATGGTTCAAAGACCAACTATTTTGGCAATGAGGAGATTTATCAAAATGCTTTTCCTTTGAAACAAATCCCCCAGGCTTTGGATTTACGCAGTCATATTTTACAGAATTTTGAAAAAGCGGTGATCACTTCCAGGGGCCAGGAGTTGCAAAAACTGCTAAATTTTGTCATAGTAGGAGGCGGACCTACCGGGGTGGAATTAGCTGGTGCTTTGGGTGAATTAAAAAAACATGTTTTACCTAAAGATTATCCGGACCTGGATCTGAGTTTAATGAACATTTACCTGGTAGAAGGGCTGCCTAAACTTTTACCGGCTATGTCCGATTTTGCCGGTCAAAAAGCAGATAAATACCTGAAAAACCTGGGTGTAACCATCATGACTGGTCAATTGGTTGACCATTTCGACGGGGAGGAAGTCACCCTGAAAGATGGTCAAAAGATAATCAGCAGTACCCTGATTTGGGCTGCTGGGGTAAAGGGAAATATTTTGGCAGGAATTCCAGCCGAATGTGTTGAAAAAGGAAGGATAAAAGTAAACCAATATAACCAGATGGATTGCTACGATTATGTATATGCCATAGGGGATATCGCATCTCAAAAGACAAAGGGTTTTCCGGATGGACTGCCTATGCTGGCTCCTGTAGCAATGCAACAGGGTCGGCATCTGGCCCAAAATCTTTTAAGGCTGGCCAGTGAAAAACCATTACAACCATTTACTTATAAAGACAAGGGCTCTATGGCCACAGTTGGCCGCAATAAAGCGGTGGTGAACCTGCCAAAACAACTGAATTTTGGGGGATTCTTTGCCTGGTTTGTCTGGTTGTTTGTGCATTTGTTTTACATTATTGGGTTTCGCCGGAAAGTGATCGTCTTCAGCAATTGGATCTGGAATTATTTTACCTACGACCGGGGAACACGCCTGATCATTCGTCCATTTATCAAAGAAAAAAGTTTAACCCCTAAAGACTAGATTTTTAGCTACAGGATAAATGGTTAATTTGTTAATTTAGCATATTGAAAAAATAGCAATAGCAGATGCAGGAATTGATCAATGAACTAAGGCAGGAATTAACCAAATTTATTTTACCTTATTGGTCCGACCGAATGACTGATGATGAGTATGGTGGTTTTATTGGCAGAATTGATGGCCAAAACATGCCTCACCCACAGGCAGATAAGGGTGTGGTACTAAATGCCAGGATATTATGGACATTTTCAGCGGCTTATCAGTTTACCGGCCTGGAAATCCATAAAAATATCGCCGAGTGGACCTATGCTTATTTTCAACAACATTTTTTTGACACACATTTTGGAGGTGTTTTTTGGTCAGTTGATTACCAGGGACAGCCCAAAGACCCTAAAAAACAGGTTTATGCCCAGGCTTTTGCCATTTATGGACTTTCCGAATTTTACAAGATCAGCCAGCATAAGAAATCACTGGATCAGGCAATATCTCTTTATCAACTGATGGAAAAACATGCTTTTGACCAGGAAAACAATGGTTATTTTGAAGCCTATGACCGAAAATGGCAGCTTTTGGAAGACCTGAGATTAAGTGAAAAAGATGCCAATGAGAAAAAATCCATGAATACTCATCTGCATGTTCTGGAAGCCTATAGCAACCTGTACAGGGTTTGGCCTGATCCTCAGCTGAAGCAACAATTAACCAACCTGATCAATATTTTCCTGGAAAAGATCATTGATCGGGAGACCAGGCATTTTCACCTCTTTTTTGATGAAAAATGGCAGGTGAAATCCTCTACCCAATCATATGGGCATGATATTGAGGGGTCCTGGTTACTACAGGAAGCAGCAGAAATCATTGATGAACCTGAATTAGTAAAAATAACCAGGCATATAGCAATAGAAATGGTTGATGCCTGCCTGAAGGAAGGTTTTGATAAGGATCATGGCTTGAATTATGAAAAAAAGGATTGGCATCTGGATACTGACAAGCATTGGTGGCCCCAGGCAGAAGCAGTGGTAGGTTTGATCAATGCCTGGCATATAAGCGAAAATCAGATGTACCTGGACCAGGCTTTGCGGGTGTGGGATTTCATCAAAGTATATATGATTGACCGGGAAAAAGGAGAATGGTATTTTCGTATCAGCCGTGACCATCAACCCTATTCGGAAGAAGACAAAGCAGGGCCCTGGAAATGTCCCTACCACAACAGCCGTATGTGCCTGGAAGTGATCAATCGGTTAGCAAATGAGATTACCTGAAGACATCCGCTCCTCCTGTTACTGTCAGGTAGCCTGTGATATCTATAAAACACTGGATTATTATATTCAGGCACACACTTCTTTTTCCGGATAGTTAGACTTAAAGCAATACAATAGATTTAATGGCCAGGAAATTCAGGCTTTACCAGAAACAAAATATTGAACGGTAACAATTCGTGATCTTATAGCTTCTATTAATAGAACAAAAACCTTTATTAAGCAATGAGACTTTTTTTAACCTTAATGATTTTTTCATTTATTAGCTTAAGCTGCGAAACCGACACCAAGGAAGAATTTTGGAATGAGCAACAAATGGAAAATTACCGACAAAGATGTTATGCCGGCTTTCAGGAAGCTGACCCTCAGGAGCTGGATGAAGCCAAAAATTTGTGTGACTGTATGCTGGAAGAGATCATGGAAGATTATACCCCGGAGGAAGCTGAAAATATTACAGAAGAAGAACAACTCCAGATATTGACTGATTGTAATTATAATTGGTAATTCTTGTTTTCCGCCTGATATTATGATACTTAGATGTAATATTTGCCTGATCTATCAATTGTAATATTGACAAAAAAATGCTAAATCGGAACCTGAAAAGCAAACAACCCGGTTTATGCACAGATACACGCTCACCTTTCTACTACTTTACCTGACTTTTCCATCACTGGGGGGCAGGGGGACTTTAGAATTTGTCGAAACAGCCCTGTACCTCCAATCTGATGGTGAAGCCGTGGTAGGTTATACTGTGCAATGGAAAGTACTGGAAGGCCAGCTGCATGGTTTTTATTTTCAGGGTAATGACCGGCTGGATCCTGATTTTATCAACCAAAGGTCCTATGCTGTGGATCAGGATGGTAACAGATATGATCTATCCATCACCAGGGCCGACCAGGATACCTGGGATATTATACTGGCAGATGGAAAAGGAGTGGATCAGGGGCTGGTAACTTATGTTTTTTACTTTGCCGCAGATTTTAATGAAGCAGGATACCTGGTACCTACTACGTCAAACGATAGTATTCCTTTAACTGTATTTAACTGGTCTCCGGTACAGTGGGATGAAGCCAGTCAGCAGGATCATTATACTTTGAAAATTATTACCCCATTCAGGCCTGAAGCGGGAGCTGATTTAAGGGAATTAGGTCAGAAATATATATTAACCGAACCATTTGTCAATGAAAAATTCCTGATTGATTATCAGCTAAGTGATACAGGAGCATTGATGCTAATCTTTCATAAGGATGATCCAGGCCAGCGATATGATATGCGGGTACAGTTTTATATGCCGGCTGAATGGTTTGATCTACAAAATACAACACCAGCTTATGAGGAGGATAAACAAGGGCCATCCTTCTCCCGGGATGATCAAAGGCTTTTCCTGATCTTGGGGCTTTTATTGTTGGTCTTGCTTTTTATTTGGTTGATCCGTAAAAAGCATAGTTCTATGGTCAAAGCCAGAGAAGGTCTGGATGAGATCAGTTGGGATAAGCTGGATTGGACTCCCCCAACCATCACTTTATCACATTTTCATAAGCCTGGAAAAATCTGTAAAGATCTGAATCCGCTGGAAGCGGGTTTTTATACCGGAATTGCCTTAAAAAGGATCCTGAGTGCCTTAGTAGTAGACCTGGAAAAGAATGATTACCTGAAAATAATTTCAAAAGACCCTTTAAGGGCTCAAATCAAGTCCAGGCCTGGACCGGGTGAATTAGACCAATATGAACAATTGGTTTTTGAAGCTTTGGAAGATGATGGCAAATTTTCTCAGTACGAGTTGGAAAGTTTGATGAATACAGCGGTTCGCAATATCCAGAAAAAGGCCTGGGATTGTGATGTGGAGGCTACTAAGCACTATTATTCAGAAAAAATAAACAGTTGGATAGATCAGCAAAGGAAGGGAAGCATATCCAGCCGGGAAAGTAACCAGGATGAATTGATTGACAGACAGGACAGGGATTGGTATTACTGGTATTATTTTAGTCATTATGGCGACTACTATCAGGAAGAATCTGACCCTTTTCAGTATGAAAATTCCCTGCCTATTGATACCGATCATATTATTCAGGGAGCCCTGGAGCCAGAGATGGGCCTAAATACTAATTTTTGTCATGATGCCTGCCATTCGGCTTGTCATTCCGCCTGTCATTCGGCTTGCCACTCGGCTTGCCATTCAGCCTGTCATTCAGCTTGTGTCAGTGGAGGGTCTCATTGATGAAATCAAAACAACATTATCAGCCCTATTTATGGATCGATGAATTTGTTAAAAATATTCGTTCCTATGTATTTGTTCGCCTGGAAGATCATTTATTGATTAAAAGGCCTAATCAGGCTACAAAGCTAAATCCCTCGGGGGCAAAAATTCTACATTTTTTGTTGAGTGGAGGTAACATCATTCAAATTCTCCATCAGACAGCGCCTTATCAGCACCAGGATATTGATCATTTCATGAAAGGGGTGAAGGATTATCTGGAAAATAAGCTGGATGTATTTAACTGTAATCCTGCGGTCACTAAGCAGGTACACCAGCTTGGTTTTTCTGAATGGCCTGTATTATCAGAAATAGCACTTACTTATGCCTGTAACCTGAGGTGCAAGTTTTGCTATGCCGGATGTAATTGTATAAGCCAGCAGGCCCAAACTTCCGGACCAAAGCTTTCACAAGCTGATTTTAAAAAGATCATAGACAAAATTTATCTGGAAGCCAAAGTTCCATCTGTAAGCTTTACCGGAGGAGAACCCACTTTGGTCAAATTTCTGCCTCAACTGGTAGCTCATGCCAAAAATTATCATATGAGGGTAAATCTAATAACAAATGGGACTTTGATGACTGAACAGTTGGCAGCTGACTTGAAATCAGCCGGATTGGATTCTGCCCAGGTAAGCATTGAAGGCACTTCACCAGTCACTCATGACCAATTGGTAGGGCAGGAGGGTGCTTTTGAAAAAGCCCTGGAAGGAATAAGCTGGCTAAAAGGGCAACATATCCATACCCACACCAATACTACCCTGACCCGCTATAATTTAGCTGAAGCCGTGTCCTTCCCCGAATTTGTGAAAAAGATGCTTGCTTTGGATAGGTTCAGCATGAATATGGTGATCCCTTCCGGCACTATACATATAAATAAAAACCTCTTGCTAAAATATGAAGAGATGGGAACAGTACTGGAACAGCTGATTCAGGAGAGCAAAAAGCAAGAGGTAGAATTTATGTGGTATTCGCCCCTTCCTGTTTGCCTTTATAATACCATCACGGCCGGGTTAGGTAATAAAGGTTGTGGTGCTTGCGATGGCTTATTGTCGGTTTCTCCTGGTGGAGATATCTTACCCTGTTCGTCTTTTACTAAATCTGTTGGCAATTTGCTGGAACAATCATTTACTCAAATCTGGCAGTCACCGGAATCAAAAGCAATCAGGAATAAAGCACTTGCACCAGTCCGGTGTCAGACATGCGCTGACCTGGCTGTTTGTCACGGAGCCTGCCCTTTGTATTGGCAAAATGTGGGTACGGAGGTTCTGGAAAATCAAAAATTAAATGCAACCCAATGTTAGTAAATAAGCAGCAACAAGGAATTGTGGTTTTTCATATTTGGCGTTCACTGGCCTATAATCATAGAGTCTTGATCAGCCTGATCCTCATATTTTCTGGATTTGGCTGGCAGAGCATATCTGTTTCTTTATGGCCCGGTTTGATTTTGGTTTTTATGGGCAACCTTTTTTTATTGGTTAAAGGGTATAATAATATGGTTGACCCTGGCACCTTTGAGGCAGCAGCCAAATGGGAGAAAACAGATCCCGGCCGAATGGAGGAATTAATTAAAATTAACCAGAAGATCAAAAAATGGGATGTGAGCGCCTTTGACATTACTAATCCTGCAGGAGCATTCACTTTCATTGGTTTGATCATTATCCTGGTCATTTTATTGATTTTGGCCGCCAATAGCAATCCTGCCTTAGGGATCATTGCAGCAGATATGGCAGTATTAGCCCTGCCTCACTGGGTTACTGGAGCCCGAAAAATTTTAACAACTCCTAAACTGATCAATAAGATCAAGATATATAAAAAATTGCTCCCGGTCTTTACCGATTACCTGAATGACTATGAGGTAGAATACCTGATGTTGCTTAGAGGGCAGGAAACAAAATTGCCGGGAGACGTTAAATTAAAAATTAACCTTAAAGATCCTCCCAAAGGTTTTCTGGGAATATATTGCCAGCTTAATATGAATACGGTAAATGGTACTGATTACCCTTATCTTTATATGGTGTTGGTAGCCAAAGAATCCTATGGGCTAAAGAATGTTTTCAATCAAATCCAGCTTCCTGCTCAGATTATAAAAGAATTTAATCAGGAAGGAGAAATTGACATTATAGTCATGAGGCAGCGTACCACTAAAACCAGTGGCTATCATACCAATGCCAGGAAAATGGCTCAGATTTTCGATAGTGGATTGACAGTAGCAGAGCAATATATCAGAAAAAAAGACAAACAATAGCATTCAGGCCCAGCCATGTTCTTTTCAGGATTATTTTCCCTCCCAGTCTTGTCTTTTTAAAGTAATCGCATTAGTTTTCCTGAACAAAACAATAATTCGACTATTAAAGGATATGAAAAAATTTAATTATAAGTTGGTTTTCGCAGCTTTAATTGCCTCATTTATGATAGCTTGTGAATCTGACTCATCTTCAAATAAGGCAGATGCTGTAAATAAAAAGCCAAACATTGTTTACATCCTGGCTGATGACCTGGGATATGGTGATCTGGGTTGTTATGGTCAGGAATTGATCCGTACCCCCGAATTGGACAAAATGGCCAGTGAGGGGATGAAGTTTACCCAGCATTATTCAGGCAGCACCGTATGTGCCCCCTCCAGATCTTCCCTGATGACTGGGCAGCATACCGGGCATACACCCATCAGAGGAAATAAAGAAGTGAAGCCGGAAGGACAATGGCCTATGCCCGATCAAACATTCACCCTGCCTGAAATGGCAATCCAGCAAGGGTATGTGACAGGCGCTTTTGGTAAATGGGGCTTAGGATTTCCCGGATCAGAAGGAGATCCCAATCAACAAGGATTCCAGGAGTTTTTTGGGTACAATTGTCAAAGAATTGCCCACAATTATTATCCTTTTTCTCTCTGGGATAACCAGGAAAAAGTGATGCTAACCGGAAATGAAGGGCGGCAGGAAGATGAATATGCTCCGGATCTTATCCATGAACAAGCTTTGGAGTTTATCGAGCAAAATAAAGACACCAGTTTTTTTCTGTTTTTGCCTTATGTGATTCCTCATGCTGAATTGAAAGTACCGGATGATTCGATACTGGCCAGTTATGAAGGAGAATTTCCTGAAACACCCTGGCAAGGAACTGATGAGGGCCCGGGTTATAAAACCGGCGCCTATGGCTCTCAGGAGCAGCCCCATGCTACATTTGCTGCTATGGTAACCCGGTTGGATCTTCAGGTAGGCCAAATCATACAAAAGCTGGAGGACCTGGGGATAGCTGAAAACACACTGGTTATTTTCACCAGTGACAATGGACCTCATCTGGAAGGAGGGGCAGATCCTGATTTCTTCGATAGCAATGGCCCATTAAAAGGCTACAAAAGGGACCTGTATGAAGGGGGCATCAGGGTGCCCATGATCGCCTGGTGGCCGGAAAAGATCAAAGCAGGTTCTGAAACCGACCATATTTCTGCATTTTGGGATATATTGCCTACGGTAGCTGATTTGATAGGCGCTACACCACCAGAAAATATTGATGGAATATCTTTTTTGCCCACATTACTGGGGCAGGAAAATCAGCCGGTACATGATTATCTTTACTGGGAATTTCATGAAAGAGGTGGCCGCCTGGCTGTGAGAAAAGGAAAGTGGAAAGCGGTAAAATATGATGTTTTGGATGACCCGGCTGCTGCTATTGAATTGTATGATCTTTCCCGTGATTTGGGAGAAGAGAATAATGTAGCTGATGAATATCCGGAAATTGTTGAAGCCATGCAAGAAATTATGCAACAGGCGCATGAACCTTCCGAAGTATTCACTTTCAATTCACCGACCATCATAAATTAATTGGCAGGCCGGTAAATACAGCTGGCCGGTAGGATAGCAACATTGAAACAAATGTTTGAGGGTTATTCTGTGGTAATGACAGAGAACAGGGGGGAATTGGCAATTACCATTATTTAATTATTGCCCAATCTCCTTCTTCTATTTCCATAGGTATGCGTAATTATTGCTCTGGCTTATCTTTGGCTTTTTTCTTTGAAGTCCATTCAGACCAGCTTTTTTTCATGTTCTCAGCGGCCTTATTAAAGGAATCAACCCCGGTTTTCAGTGTATCAGTTCCAGCTTTTTTAGCGCTTTGCAAAATGGCGGAGATCACTTGACCCGAAGATTTCACCACTATATCTTTGAGCAGAACAGAAGCCTCAGCAAATGCAGCTTTTTTAATAGTTTTTTTTGTTTTAGGTCCCATACTACCACAATATCTCCGGGCCACCACACCTACCCGGAGGGTTAGAAATGCATTGGCTGTGCCTTCCAGCATGGAATCGAAAATGATGTTAGCTGCTGGTCCTATCACAGGAATAGAGCGTCCAGGTTGCCGTAAGGCAGTAGTAATAATGGGTTCGATCTGGTTTGAAAGATCTATTTCTTCAATTTCGGAGGCCAGCAGGGTTGTAGCACCTACATTTCCATACAGGTAAATGAGATCTTTCAGGGCAGGCCTTTGATAATAAACATGGGCAATATCCCACACCATTTTTGTCTGGGTAACAAACACGGTAAAAGCATCAAGCTTTCCATTCTGGGAAATGGCAGTTGTTAAAAACACTGAGCCGGCTGTTCTTTTTATAATGCTGTTGGCTTTATCATCCAGTAAAGCCAATGCAGTAGTTAAATCCTGTTCGTTTTCAATAGTTATTTGGGCCTGCCTGATCAATTTGTTCCTTGACAGCCTTTGTGTCACTTTTCTATGGTAAGAGTCTTTATCTTCATCGGACTCCGGTGCCAGTATTGGCTGGGGCAATCTGAGGTATAGAACTACCGGGGTCATGAATAAAACAGTGAGTATTACAATCATTAATACCAAAACCACCGTACCAGCAACAGGATTAATAGCTGAAACAAAGGCATAGACACTCATGACCTGGTTAATAAGAAAAATGACAAATGATACCAGCACCAAAGCGGCTAAAAATAAAAAAAGGGTTTTTAACTGAGATTTCATGGCGGTTATTTTTATATAAAGGTACAAAAAACAAATAATATAGGTACAGCTATCAATTAAAACCAACAACCAACCAATTAGGTGGTTATAGCTATAGGTAAAAACTGTGATCTTGTATGCTATCAGTAATTTCTGTTGTATTAATTATCTCTATGTCCATCCTGATTACCAGGGTTGCTACCATTACCTTGATGCATACTGGTTTATCCAAACAAGCTTCCCGTTTTCAGGCCCGGTCGGCATTTACCGGGGTGGGATTTACTACCGGAGAAGCAGAAAACATTGTGAATCATCCGGTGCGGCGCAGAATTGTGATGACCCTGATGCTGGTTGGGAATGCAGGTATTGTGTCAGTGATGGCATCCTTATTACTTACCTTCCTTGGTACCGGGGAGGACGATATGTCGGTCGGATTAAAATTATTGATCCTTTTTGGAGGAATTGGTATTTTGTGGGTCTTATCCAGCAGCAATATGATCGACCGCTGGTTATACCGATTGGTTAGCCGACTATTAAAAAGGTATACCAAACTCAATGTACGTGACTATGCCGGATTATTACATCTGTCCAGTGATTATGCTATTTCTGAACTAATGGTGGAAAAAGATGACTGGATAGCCGGTAAAAATCTGAAACAGGCCTCTTTAAGGGATGAAGGAATTAATGTATTGGGAGTAAAAAGAAAAGATGGCTGCTATATTGGTATTCCCACTGGAGAAACTATAATTGAGCCTGGTGATGTACTGATACTTTACGGCCGAAATAAAGCTGTTGAAGATATTGACAACCGTAAAGAAGGTGTACATGGAACCATCAGGCATAAGGAAGCAGTAACTGAACAAATGGAGGTAGAGAAAAAACAAATGGAAGTGGATACTTCCCGCCAGAAAAAAGAATCATCCGCTCCTGAATCATAGCTAAAAATTTAAACATGAAAAATTTCTTTAGAAAATCATGGAAGATCATTAAAGAGATGAAGAAAGAATTTGGTGAAAAAGATCCGGTGGTTTATAGCGCATCCATCGCTTTTTTTACCATTTTTTCTATGCCTTCAATTCTGATGATTATTGTAAACATTTTAAGTTCAGTGCTGGATCGGGATAAGATCATTGAGCAGGTAAGCGGACAAATAGAGGAATTAATTGGTCCCCAATCAGCTGAACAGGTAGAATCAGTCATTAAAAATGCGGTTTTAACCGGATCGGGATTTTTCTCTACCACATTAAGTATAGTCATATTGCTCATAAGTGCCACTGTTATCTTCAACTTCATTCAACAAGCCCTCAATAATATATGGGAAGTAAAACCCAAACCGAAAAAAGGATTTCTCAAATTCCTGCAGGACCGGCTTTTATCTTTTTCCCTGATCATTATCCTGGGATTTCTGATGCTGGTATCCCTGGCCAAAGATGCTGTTTTTAACCTGTTCCGTGATACCATTGAACAATATATCGGTGAAACCTCATTTATTATGACTCTGGCTAATTCCCTGGTATCTTTTGCCGTTACTACCGCCATTTTTGCCCTGGTGTTCAAGGTATTGCCTGATGCAAAGATTAAATGGAGAGATGTCTGGGTAGGTGCCCTGGGTACAGCTATCCTTTTTACCATTGGGAAATATGTGATTGGGATCATTTTAGGAAACATGCAGATCACCAATACCTATGATGCAGCCGGCTCATTGGTTGGCTTATTGCTTTGGGTTTTCTATTCTTCCATCGTGGTGATGATTGGAGCCATCTTTACCAAAGTGTATGCCAACCAGTATGGCAAGCAGATCCAACCCACTAAAATGTCAGTAAGGGTAAAAAAAGAAGAAATTGAAATGGAGGGACCGGAGGATAAAGCTAAACAGGATTAGATCAAAGAAAGACAGAAAGTTCCTCTCCCTTTCTATGCCTGTTTACTGGTATTTAAAGTAAAATTTAGCTCTTTCCGTGCCTGCCTGAACTACAAAATAACCGTCCTCTAAAAGCAGTTCATTTTCATCGGTGGGATAACTTAAATGCTTTTGAGGTATTAT
This sequence comes from Candidatus Cyclobacteriaceae bacterium M3_2C_046, assembly GCA_051418075.1. Lineage (GTDB taxonomy): Bacteria > Bacteroidota > Bacteroidia > Cytophagales > Cyclobacteriaceae > JBPRGG01. The sequence goes on from JBPRGG010000005.1 coordinate 266,912, forward strand.
GTCAAAAGTAAAGGTTTTACTTTCACCGGGTTGAAGCATCTGCTTTTCAAAATGCAGCAATTCTTTACTGGGTCGGGTATAACTTCCCACCAGGTCTGAGATGTACCAAAGTACAGCTTCTTTTCCTTCTCTACTTCCGGTATTGGTTACAGTCACCGATGCTGAAAAAGGTCCGTCTCCGGTCAGAATGCTGTCAGGCAAGGTGAGCTGTGAGTATTCAAAGTCGGTATAGCTTAATCCGGTACCAAATTCTCCAATTGTATATCTTTGAATATCAGGATTATAAGTATTTAAATAGGAGTATTCCATAAACTTGTAATTATAAGGGATCAGGTGTCCTGATTTAAAGGGATAGGTAATTGACATTTTGCCACTGGGATTGATCCTGCCACTGATCACTCCGGCTATGGCTTCTGCTCCAAACATTCCGGGTAATCCGGCAAATATGACGGCATCACATTCATCGTAAAGTTCTCCTACGGTACGTGGCCTACCCTCTATGAAAACCAGGACCACTGGTTTTCCTGTGGTTTGGGCAGCCTGAATTAATTCCACCTGGTCATCCATCAAATCCAGCTCATTGATATTGCCCCAGCCCTCTGCATAGGGATCTTCACCAGTTGCAATAATGATCGCGTCAGCCTGAGCCGATGCTTCAAACAAGGAGTTAATGTCAGCCAATGTAATTTCGGCCCGGGCATATTCATCCTGAAGCGCCTGATATACCGTCTTCCAATCGTCTGGATAAAGCGATTCGTCATTCCCCTGCCAGGTATAGGTCCAGCCTCCGGCCAATGCCATTTTCTGGTTAGCATTGTTCCCGGCCAATACGATCTTTCCGGGATCTGTCAATGGCAGCCTTTCAAAATCATTTTTCATCAAAACTATTGATTCCCGTGCAGCTTCACGGGAAGCTTGGTGGTGCTGATCTGAACCAACCTGATTTATGTAATCCTCTGATGGGTAAGGATTATCAAACAATCCCAATTGATATTTTAAACGCAATATCCTTCGAACTGATAAATCCAGTCGTTCTTCCGGAATACGTCCTTCTTCCACCAATTCCCTTAAATGCCGGCAGAAATCAACTGTAGTAGGGGTCATGGACATATCTACCCCTGCCATAATAGCCAGGTAAGTGGATTCTTTTTCATTTTCAGAGACATAATGCTCTGTATGTAGTTTTATGATGTCCTGATAATCAGTAAGTGCCACACCTTTAAATCCCATTTGATCTCTTAACATGTTGGTCAGGTAAAAGTAGGAGGCATGTACCGGCTTGCCATTGATTTCTCCACTATTAATCATCACCGTCTTTACTCCCTGGTCAATAGCTGCCTGAAATGGCGGGGCCAGGTATTCATACAGTTTTTGCATGGAAACATCTACAGCAGTGCGGTCCCAGCCGGAATTAGGAATGGAATATCCAATGAAGTGTTTGGCACAGGCTGCCATTTTGTAAGGCCCAACCGTCTCTTGCTCAAGGCCTTCTATGTAGGCTGCGCCCATTACTTCTGCCACACGGGTATCTTCACCAAATGTTTCATATAACCGAGACCATAATTTATTACGACCTACTCCCAGCACCGGAGCAAAATTCCAGTGATGGCCCAGTGCAGCTGCTTCCCTGGCTGTGATCTGACCGGTTTGTCGGGCAAATTCAGGGTTAAAAGTAGCTCCCAGATTGATTTCATGAGGAAAAATTGTTCCTTCCTCAATATAATTGGTGCCGTGAATATGGTCAATCCCAAACACCATGGGGATCTCATGATTAGAATTCTCCATATTTACCTGTTGCAGGTAATATCCTAATTGATACCATTCACGGGCTGTACGGGTGCCACCGGTTAAAAAAGAGCCGATTTGATATTCTTCAATGGTGTTGGCCAACTTTGCTGAGTCTATTAGGGCAGCCATTCCTCCGGTAGCTTCCGTTTGGTCCTGGTTTACAGCAAAAAAAGCTTCATTCACCTGCGTCATCTGCCCTACCTTATCCACCAATGACATTTTATCCAGCAAACCATCTATAAATGATTCCATCTGGACATCATCGGTACGTTCCATTTCTATCCGGTCAGAAACTGTAATTGGTTTTTCTTCAATTTTATCTCTTACACAACCCAAAGCCAATACAAAAATGCTTAAAAGCAATACTTTTTGAATATATTTCATAAGACATTTATTTGAATGACTAATTTACAAATATTACTGCAATATCATAAATTATCCCTGTCAACCAGCTTCAGGCAAAGTGGAATTTACCAAAAAACCCGGCGATAACCGGGTTTTTTGCATCTACAGTTATTGTAGTTTTATGAAATAAGCCGACCCACTGGTGGTACCTACATCATTATCTCCTATTGCACCTACCAACACCTGTTGATCATAAACAGAAATCGATTTGCCAAATAAGTCTTCATCCTCACTATCGGGAGGTGTAATTTTTTCCTGCATCTGCCATTCAGTGCCCGATTCCCGGTAAATGTAAATGCTGTTTTTAATATAATCCCCAATCACCAGCAAATCACCATTCAGGGCCAGGTCATTACCAAAACCATAGGTGTTATCATTTCGATCCGGAGCAAAGCTGGTTTTCTGATGCCATTCAGATTCATTTTTTTCGTATAAAAACACTTCTCCCTGACCTTGACTGTAGAATGCGCCGATAAAAGCCTGGTTTTGACGGATGGCAACACTATTGCCCAAATGACCATTTGCCTCTTCTCCCAGAATTTTCTGCTCAGGAATGTATTCGCCATCAATCAATTGATATATATAGGCTGCACCTGCCCCACTGGCATATTCCTGATTTTCTGTTGCCCCAATGATCAGCTGATTATCATCTAAAGAGATGGATGAGCCAAAAGCTTCATTTGAATCAGCATTTAATTTGTTTTTGAATAACCATTGACCTCCCGGATCTTTTTGATAAATATACACTGCATTTTCCCCGGTAGCCCCCACCAAAACCTGGTCCTGATGAATAGCCACAGAATATCCGAAAGATTTTTGCGCTCCTTCATACAAGTAAGTCTTTTCAATCCAGTTATCCCCCTGTTTTTCGAAGATAAAAGCATAATCATTTAGTCCGCATCCAATGACAGCATAATTTCCATCAACTGCCAGGGCACTGCCAAATTCATCCACTGACACAGAAGGTGTAAGGATAGCCGTTTCTGTCCACTCCTGCCCATTTTTCTTAAAATAATAAACAGCGCCTTTAGCCCTGGTGCCTAACAAAGCAAAATCCTGACCCTGGTATACTGAATAACCAGATTCCTCTCCGCCATCACCATTGATGCGCAACTTTTGATAAGGCAATTGGTCTACTACAAATTGAACCGGTGATTTTAGAGCATCAGGGTGGGAATCTAATTGTACCGATATATTGCCGGTAGCCGCTTCCAGTGGCACTTTTACCTTTATCTCATTTTGATGGACAGAAAGTACAGAGGCCGTTTGCAATTCAGCAAAGGTAACTTCCGGAGGCTCAAGTTGGTCCTGATGCTGGTAGTTGGATAAGTATATTACAACATCTTGCCCCGGAAAAGCATGATCGGGAACGATTTTAGTGATCTCAGGAACATTAGATGGTATCATTTCGTTTTCATCCTCCTCATTGCAGCCTGTCCAGACAAACAATGCAGAAATAAAGAACAAACAAGCTTTTAAACAGGACTTTTTCATATTTACAGAAAGTTTAATAATTAATATATGTAATATTTTAAAAAATATACCAATTTGTAAACAAGAAACAGGCCATTAAGGGCTTTTTTAATAAAAAATTGAAAAAGTTATGCAAAATTTATATTAGCGGTAATAACATAAGATAAAATGAAATTTAATAAGAACAGCAGGTGATTTACAATAGCCAAAGCGTACAATGGTGTACGTTACCGGGCAAAAATAATGGTATCACCCGAATGCTGTATTTAATTTGTTTGTGCAATGCCCAATAGCTTCAGGACCACTCAGGCTCTGAACTGCCAGTTGAAGGTCAGGTTTTACTTGATTCATACTTGCCCAGGCTGGTTATAAAACAAGATCCTTTTTGTAAATGCTTTTGTCAGATATTTATGGGTTTAAAACTTTCGTTTTGAGATATTGGTATGAATGAGACATTTGAATGGCATGGTGTATTGTGGGATTATGATGTGGTTTCATATCAAATTAGTACAACTGTTTTTACCAGCCAAAACCCTCCCAACCGCTGAAACTGGTGGGCAATCTATTATTATTATTTTAAATTCCATTTCTTTTCCTGAGCATTGATATTAACTTACCTATGACCAATCCAACCAATATGCCTAGCGTAAAATCAATAAAATCATTATTTGGAAGGTTGAATCTTACTATAACTGCAATAACAATAAGAGCGACCAGGATTAATAATGTCCATATATTTTTTTTATCTTTCATATCTAATGCTTTTCAATAAATTTACTTGTCAATTATTTTTTGATTTTACATACTCAGATCCCAAAATAAATTCAATTTAAGTCAGGTCGGAATAGTCAGAAATTTTCAGTTTTCAATAAACTGATGCTACCAATCACAGTAAAGGGATAAAAATCAGGTTTTACCGAATCAGTTAATTGAGAGAATTTATCATGCTCGTATTCTCAGGATTTGGCACTCTCTGCCCTTTGACATTAGAAGTCATATTACAGGAAAATTGAGAAACACAGAATTTATTAAATTCAATTTATAATTATTTAAGTTTTCATTGCTGTAGCATGGTCTATTTGCATCCGTAACATCATGTTAACTAACAGCAATTTATCTAATACCGAACTTACCGTCTAAAATTATTTCTAATAGATCACCTGAAAAGAACTCTGCTGGTTTTTTCTCCGAAACGGGTTTTAAGCCGTAAAATAATCATACCCTTTTGATCAGTTTGCCAGATAAAACCAGAAGCCCCTGCCGGTCGGTACCCCAGATCGATTTCATCGATTTTTTGTCCTTTAACATTCCAGAATTGAATTATTACTGGTCCAGCTAGTGGATTGGTATAGGTTATATCAACCTCATGACTGGCAGGGTTGGGGTAGCTGGTAATATCAAAATTTTCATTTATTGCTGCATCATTGACATTTACCAGGGTATTGGTCTGAATTAACAGGTTATCAATGGCCCAACCCCAGCCGACAGCTTCAGGATCAGAATGTAAACGAAACCTTAATAGGACGGTATCTTCCGGGGCAAACACATCGGTCAGATTATGTTCCTGAGAAAAGAATAAGGAGTTATCCCCGGTTTGGTCATTGTCATAAGCTTCCAGCCATTCCGGTTGTAAACGGGCATCATATCCGGGCATCAATGGTAACCATTCCAAACCATTGGTAGTCCCTTCCACTATCACATAATCCCAGAATTCATCATCTAAAAACACTGTACCTGCTTCACCTGGCTCAATGATGGCGATATCATCATAGGCAAGCCGGGGATTATCGGCAGAGATAATAACTGGAGATCTTAAGTAGTAGTAGTAGTCGGTGTTTCTGCCATAGGGATGAAGTGAATGAATGGCCGGATCTGTGAACCCTTCAGGTTCAACAATCGCGTATCCATTTCCATAAAAATCCGATTCATTGAAATTGTTAAAATCCGAGCTGTAGGAGTTAACCGGGTCATTTACTTCAAAATAAAAGGTAGATGCCCGGTTCGACTGCAGTGTTTTTGAGCTATTATAGGCATCAATCACAAGATTAGCTGTATCACCGGCTGGAAAATCAGTAATGGTGAAAAACTGCAAACCCATTTCAGGAGCTATAATACGTCCTATTTCCTGCTTGTTTACAGTAATTCTGATAGAATCATATGCACCTCTCAAATTAGTCAGGAACACTAGTTCTCCCTGGGGAGACACACCAAAATCCTCAATCAGGGGGGCAAATACTATTTGGTTTTCCACCGGTAAATCTACCGTCCAAATACCTCTTCCATGAGTGGCTACTACCAGTTCAGTATCTACCAGCTTCATTTCCCAAATAGCGGTATTGGGTAGCCCGTTATTAGCCAGTGACCAGGATGCGCCGTTGTCAGTGGATTCTACCAACCCGATTTCTGTTCCAGCCCAAATGGTATTGGGTTCATGAGGTAATACAAACAAACTGTAGACAGCTACATCGGGAAAGCCATTGGTGCTGGCAGTACCACTACCATATCCGGTTATATCGGTCCAGGTTTGTCCCAGGTCAGTGGTGCGTAATATTTTTGGTGCATCGGCAAATGAAAACAAGGCAAAGGCGGTAGAATCCTGAAATGGGTGGGTTTCAATGCCTGTGATAGGGCCGAGGTTGGCTTGGGTATAATTATTGGTGACCTGAAAAGTTTGACCTCCGTCAGTGGAAACGTGCAGGTTCCCATTGCTGGACATGGCTGAACCAGCCCATACAATTTGATTATTGGCCTGCGATACTTTTATATCGGTAAAAGTGCCAAATTGCCATTTGGAATTAATAGGTATGCCAGTCCAGTTTTCACCAAAATTATCTGAACGCCAAACTCCTGAACTGCCAATGGCAAATAACACTTCCGGATTGCTTTTTGAATTGGCAAGTTTTGTAATAAAAGGTGCAGAATCTTCGTCATTATCATCCAGTCCGCTGATAGCCAGTTGCCAGGTTGCACCCCCATCCAGACTACGGGAAAAGGTATTGAATTGTGAGCTTCCTATGATTTTTTCCGGATCAGCATTATTCCAGACAACATCAAAACCATCACCACCTATCTGGAACAGGTATAAGGTAGCCGGACCGGCAACTTCGGCCGGATTGGATCGCCAGGTGCCATTATCCTGTAATCCACCTATATATTGTTCTTCTCCCCTTTTTTTATCTATGCCATAAAACTGACCAGTATTATATTCATTTCCGGCAAAAAACCAGGTGTCCGGAGCCACCCCGGGATCTGTGCCGGTATTGGAAACATAAACACCGCCATCATTGGCATTCACCAGTTTGAAGGTTTGAGCAGCTTCATTAATCACCAGAGGCAAAATATGATGGTGATCTACATGTACATTGCTATTTTTACCATCAATTTCCTGGTAGGAATCTGTCATGTTAGTGGTCTGACGATACTTTTTAGGGGTGGTTTGAATTCTGATTTCGGATACTGGCAGATCATTAGGTGTCCAGGTGGCACCGGTGGTTAGAATGGGCCACATGGCATAAAGCGTTTTATAGGCCATGCCAGCCACCCTGGTTATTTCAGGACTAGGCGTGTTGGCATCATAGGGAACTGCATTGATAAAGATATATTCTCTGCCCCTGGTATCATCTGCCTGATCTCTCTCCTCCAGGTCAAAAACACCATTTCGTTCCTGGTCCCGGAAAGACACCATCAATTGTTGATTGTTGATAACATCCCAAACCTCAAATGGAACTTCCACATAATCCTGATAAGTATAATCAGCAGGCGGTACACCGGCCCCGGCCCCAGCCGGCACGGTAAATCGGTGAGCCATTTGGGATATTCCCGGACCAAACCTAATCTCTACTGAAGTGAAATCCCCAGGTTCCAAATCAACGGGATAGGCTGCATTTTCTTTGAACCAATCCGGGCCGGTAGTTAATCCTCCGTTTAAAAATAACCCACTAAAATTTACCCAGGCCAAAAAGGACTGGGTGTTTACTTCTTCCACATCTACCACCTGGTATTCTACCTGTCCTCCCTGGTCTACGATAGCCATTTTCCATAGATTTATTCCGCCGACATACACCACATTTTCATCAAAAGGATGAACTGCAATGGAATTATCATACCATCCCTGATCACCCAGCCAATTGTAATTCACACCATCATTTACTTCCACTACCAGGCTCCAAAGTTCTCCTCCATTCTGGGAAATATACAAATCCGAGCCGGTTCCTGTAAGATTGCCTTCCACAGAGGCATACATTACCTGGGGGTTGGTTGGAGCAATAGCCAATTCTATTCGACCCTGAGCAACAATACCGTCACTTGAATTGCTCCAGGTGATCCCGCCATCACTTGAGATGAGTATTCCCCGACCATAAACGGTAGCATATTGCCGGTTAAAATCAGTAGGATCAAATAATAATTGCTGAACTCTGCCATCGGCATCATAAACATTGGTCCAGGAGGCACCACCATCGGAAGATCTGAAAATGGCAGACCGAAAATCTGAATACCTGCCACTGTTGCTACAAATAAGTACTACATCGGGATTTTCAGGATCAACAATAATGCGATTGATGTTGATAAAATCCCGGTTGTTGACCGTGCTTTCCAACTGGATCCATGTATCTCCCTGGTCCAGGGATTTAAACATTCCGGTACCATTGATAGCATCCAGGTTATAAAAGCCTTCTCCGGTGCCAGCGTATATTATATTGGATGATGGCGAGGGCATGGCCAGAGTGGAAGTGGCTAAATTGGGAAAACCAGGGGTTTTTAAACTCCATGATTGTCCTGCATCTGTGGTTTTCCAGATCCCTCCCCCCACTGAGCCAGCCAGCCAGGTGTTTTTATCGGGATCATCCAAGGGAAGTACAATTCTGGTCCGGCCCGGTACATTAGCCGGGCCTCTTTCTATCCAATCCAGCGCTTTTGTTCTTTTATTGCTAATCTTTTGCCGGGCTTTGGTTAACTCATGCATTCGGTAATTCATGGGATATCCCGGTTCTGCTTTTCCTTCCCTGGTTCTGATATGATGATGGAATTGCACGAATTGACTGGGCTTGTCAAAAGATTTGCCTTCTTTACGGTTTCTTTTCAGGGCAATTTCCTTTTGTTTGATCTCTGCCGGAGTTAAGGCAATTTTTTTCTCTTTTGTCAAATTATTTTCAGAAAACTGAAGTTGGAAAAAACAGATCAGGCCTGATACCAGAATAAAAAAACTTAAAAAAATAAGATTTTTTTTCATGATGAGCAATTACTTTTTTGAATCGGTGTTAGATTGGATGACTGAGGAATAAGGTGTTCTTTTACCTGTTTTGGGATTTAATAAGAATTTGGAGTGCTCTGGTTTATAATGATCTGAAATTATTTCCGGAGTTTGTATTAGTAAAAGCAGGTCATTGTCAAACCATCTAACCCGGCTCCGGCCTAATCTGGTTTTGTACACTAATTGTGATGTTTTGCAGTCATAAACTATAAAATAGGTGCTTGTAAATGGTTTTTGGGGTGTCTTTTTGATAATTTGACTGCACATAACCATGGATGAATCCGGTGAATACTCGATTTGAACGTTTTTTTCAGCCTCAAAATATTGGTCAATGATCGGCTTCAACCGATCGGGTTGATCCCTTAACTTTTGTTGGTCATTTGTTCCGGATAAGATCATTATTAATACAATTGCTATTGAAATATGCATGATTCCACCATTTTTCAGGTGAAATTACAATAATTATGCCTGATTCAGACACTTTTCTATTTAACTAAATTTAAAGGAAAAAGCTTTTAAAAATGTGAATTTATCCGTTGATTTTCAAAATATGGCTATTTCTAATATATGCAGGTTTGCCTTCCCACTTGATCTTGGTCCATACATCCTGTTCTCCCAAAATATTTACCCGGTGGCCCTTTTCCACGATTTCTATTAAATCAGAGCCGGAAGAGGGGGCATTCATGATATAGGTTCTGGATTGAATGATGATGCCTTTATCATAACTTCCACCCCAGTTGATCAGATAAAACACTGCAGCTAAAACCAGGAAATAAAATACACCCAGTCCAATCGGTTTTTGATCGATGCGGTTTTTTCTGAAATATATGAGGGAGAAAATCAGCAGGGCCAGGGCCAGGAAAAAATAAAGGATCTCAGTAAAATACCGTTGATACAGGTTAAGAAAAAAATCCCAGTCCGTGTATTCATACCCTCGGAGATCATGTTCATGGGCCAGTTCTTCCATTTTTCTCAGGGCCAGTTTATTGGAGGTTTTCAGGTAGTAAAGGTTCAGGTAATAAAGTGCCCGGCTATATTCTCCCAGGCCTTCTTTGATGTAGGCCATTTTTGATAACATACTGGGAGAAACGGCCTGATAATCTTCGAACAAGGTCTGATAGATTTCGAATGACTCTGTATATTTGTTTTGCATAAACAAAGAGTCAGCCCTTTGCAGCATTCTTTCCGGGGCCTGAGCCTGTGTATTAAAGCTGATAGAAGTACAAAAAAGTAAAATTAAAAACAGAAATCGTTTGGTATTCAATTGTATTGTCAGGTTATTTAATAAAGTTGACATTTAAACATCGAAAAGACTTTTGAAATTATTGTGCAAATATAGCATTAGGAGAAGGAAATTGGAGGCGAAATGGGAATATTTAGTCAATGAAGCTAAAATAAAACGGGTAAAGAGCGACGAATTTAGATGTTTTTATTTCTAACAAACTTATTGTCAGATAGATACGTCAAAAAATCGGATATTTTTTCAATTTTAATCAAAAGAAGTTTTGCAAATAAAAAATAACCTTATATTTTTGCAACTCAAATTACGGAAGGGGGGTAAGCAAGTGGGAAAAAGATTCGCTAGCTCAGCTGGTAGAGCAACGCCCTTTTAAGGCGTGGGTCCTGGGTTCGAGCCCCAGGCGGATCACAAACTCAGTATATCAGCCGTTTAAAGCCATTTAAACGGCTGTTTTTATTTCAATTCCGGTTACATCTGGCACTTTCCACCAATCGGGTGACTTTAAGTAAAATTTTCATAAAAGGAAAAACCAGTCC
>JBPRGG010000006.1:0-1998 GCA_051418075.1 Candidatus Cyclobacteriaceae bacterium M3_2C_046
TATCAGCTTGAATGTCCTTTGAATTCCATATTTTTTGCCTGAAGGCGATGAATCGGTGTATTTCAGTAAAAACTGCTCAAAAAAATCAGCTGCACCTACCGCCAGATCATGGCTATTAAGATCCGGCAAAAAGTGTTGAAAATCTTCGTTGTGTTTGAGATCACCAGTGACCAGACCTTCTGGTGGCATCGCTTCACCATTTATCAAGTGGAAATGCCTGAGGCCATAGTTTGCTGATTTAACCAGGTCCTTCACTTCCGAAGACTGCGCCGGAAATGCGGGATCTTCAGCAAATACAGTGTTTTGGATTTCCCTTCCATTCATTATGTATTTACCATTTTCGATGGTACGGCTTTTGGAAGGATTAGCCGGAAGCAAAATGGCTCTTTTGAAACCTAATTCATTGCTCAATACTTCAATTTCAGCCGCAATATGACCCCGGAAAACAGAATCAACCTTTTTAAAAATCAACGGTTTTGAAGGCATGTTCCTGATCTCAGCAGCCAATCGGCGTAACTTTGCCACTGCATCCTGTTCCGGAAGTGACCTGGTACCAGTGTTAATCACCAATAAGTGGGCATCAAGGTGCGGATCAAAATCAAAGCTAACCCTGGATTTCAACCCATAGCGAAAAGCGATACCTGCCATTTCAGCCGCGCCGGAAAAATCATCTGCTATCACCAGGATCATAAACGGAATTTAAATTTGGGCTAAAAGTTAATAAAAACTCATTGGAAAACTGTGTTTGTTTGTCCTGAACAATATGGTATAAATATGAAAACAGTCAATTTACTTTCTCCCCAAAAGTGAAAAATGCCATATGTTAACTTCATCGAGCGCGTCCGAAAATAATTTACTGTTCCGCCAGTCCCGAAGAATTGAGGGATCTAATCTGGTTGGGCTATCCCGAAAGCTTTCGGCAAGCGTTTGCAACGCAACTCAGAGAACCAATTTTCATTCGTGTCATGAGAATTAATTTTTCCGGCAAATAAAACTCATCCTCACTATCACTTTCAAGCTTTGTTTTAAAGTTTGCAGGTCAGCATCAAACCTGATGAACATGAAATTTTTTCGCAATGCAGTGATCTTCGCCGGAGCCTGGATCATAGCCATGCTCATCTACACCCTAATTTACCAGGTAGAACAAACTTCCTATATCCTAAGCTATACGATCATTCCTGCGCTATTTTTAGGTGTGGTGGCTTTGTTTTCAACCGCAGCAGCAAAACATACATCTACTTCTGCTCGCGTGAATCTCTGGGCTTTGTGGATCCTTTTAAGTTTTGATCAGGCCATAAAAATCTATTTGTTTCAGACAGACTGGCAAACAATCCAGATACCTCTGATAGAACCGGTATTTTATTTTTCACCTAGTCACAACCAGGCAGGCTCTTATTTTTTTCATTTATTAAGTTTCAAGAAGGATATCATCTGGCTCAATATTTTATTGGTATCTTCAATTCTGCTGCTGGTAATTTCTTACTGGCATTTTTACCGTGAAAAACGACCGGTAAATTTTTGGAGCAGCGGGGCAATTCACCTGATACTTACCGGAATAATTGCCAATTTGACAGATAGTATATTTCACGGAGGATCACTCGATTTTATTACCATCAACCCTTTTTATGTGTTCGACTTAAAAGATACCTATCTTACGATTGCCATGCTTTTTATAATCACTGAAGCAGTAGAGCAAAAAGGCAGAGCCTATGGTCCAATGAAAGGACTTGGATTTAAATATATTGCTCATGATATTAAAAACTGGCTTAAATGGAATAAAGGTGGGTAATTATTTGAATTTGACTAATGCTGTCTTGTAATAATTAGAACAGGCAAGAAATATTTGATCTTAGACCAATTGTCTGATTTGGAATTAAAGAATTACCACTTCCATCTTTCGGTTTTTTATTAATAATTGTTAGGTTTGATTCAACATCATACCCGTAGCATGAATATTTAAAATATGGAAAAGATCTCCAGATGAGTGGAAAATTGCTA
>JBPRGG010000007.1:0-37599 GCA_051418075.1 Candidatus Cyclobacteriaceae bacterium M3_2C_046
CTTTATCCAAATAAAATTTAAATTATTTTTTTGACCCAGCCCCTCAATGTTTCTGCCCGCTCGCTTTTCGAAAGGGAGGGCAAAGCTAAGATTTAGCTTTTTCCCATGCAACTATTTGATGTTTTATTTTACATCTTTTTACCAAAAAATCCCCGGTTCTTTAACCGGGCTTGTAAAAAACCAATCTGTTGACACATTAGTTCCATCGCTTTAAAAAAATTTCAATCAGGTTGTAATTTTGTATTTTTAGGTTAAAGACCCATTATTGTTTAAGGTTTTTTGGTTTTTTATATATAGGTACCGTACTACATGGTTCACCATACATGAGGCTGGCTACAACTGGTTTTAAGATTTTGGTGATTTCTACATAGGCAAATTCGGGTACAGGTAACGAACCGCATCCCTTAATAACTACTTTGGCATCTTTATAAGCTGACAAATCTATTTTAGCCAAGGCTTCTTTATATAAAACCATTTCCAGTGCCTTAAGATCTCCATAGACCACTGATTCAGCATAAGGTTCTAATTTGGTAGCCAGCAGCATATAAGCCCAGGTAGGCACAATAGCATCTGCTGAACAGTAGATTGCTACATGAGTACCCATATATTGTTCCCAATTATGATTTTTAACGAATTCTCGAAAGTCTTTTTCTCTTAGAATCATACCATGGAACAAGTTTTCCTTCAGGTCATATAATATTCTTTGCCCTTTTTGATAATAATCTTCCAGATTAAGGGTTACCAACGGGCTTTTGGCTACCTTATTTTCAATGGGATATTGATTTTCCATAGCTTTAGCTTTTATTATTTTATGTAAGCAACATTAATTTAGCCTTTTAGGTTTATGAGTGTGAAATTCTTTAAGATAGTTTGGTGTAAAGTAAGCCAGATCTTCAAATTCCTGTTGCAAATATTTCTGATAAGCCAGTTCTCCCAAACTTGAGGCGGAAGGGTGAATGCGATCAATAAAAAAGGTGTGGGAATGTTTTCCTAAAACCGGCTTGCATTTTATAGCGCCACTACCAAAGAAAATTATCCTATGATTATCAATAATATCTTTAAAGGAGTCCTCCTGAATTATAACCGCAGAAGTATTCATGATCGGTTGCAATTGATGATCTGTAATAAGTCCGTAGACTTCCATACGGCGGGCATCTAAAAGTGGTGCTAATAAATATTGGTGTACATTGTATTTGATCATATGTTGTGCCATGCTGTATAGGGTGTTTACAGCAATGAGGGGAATATCCAGGCTAAAGCATAAACCTTTAGCTGTGGATGTGCCTATCCTAAGACCAGTATAGGAGCCGGGGCCCCGGGAAATAGCAATCGCTTTGAGTTCTTTAAAAAGAATGCCGCTTTCATCAATTAAATCCCTGATCATTATTGTAAGCATCTCTGCATGAGATTTTTCAACATGTAGTTCTTTAAGGGCTACCAGATTTCCCGAATTATGTAAGGCAATAGAACAGGTTGGGGTGGCTGTTTCAATACTTATAATATAATTCATAATTTAAGTGTAGCTTTCTTTTGATGCAAAATAAATCAATCATGATGATAGTGGCAGAAAAAATTTTTACTAAAATAAAAAAGGCGAAGAGAAATGTCTTCGCCTGTATTTTCAAATATAGTGATGTCTATTTTCTTACCAGAATAGACTGATATTCGTTTTGGTTTTCTAACACATTCAAAGCCTGCTGAATGTATGGATCATTGTCAAAAGATGCTTCAACTTTACCATCTCTCAGGTAATATCGGGAAGCTATTTCTTCTTCCAGCAAAGATTTGATCTCACTCTGAAATTTGACCAGGTCTTGTTCTTTATTATGAGAAATTCTTTTTTTCAGGGAATTGATCTGTTCGTCAATATCATTATAGTATTTTTCTGTTTTTGCATATTCAACCAATTCATCCACGGTTTTTTCTACCTTGGTCGTATAATCATAATCCTTATCTTTAAGCCAGGTAATAAATTCTTCAAAATCAGCCTGACTTACTTTGAATTCTTTGGCCTCAGCAATTTCAGGATGTTTATAATAATAAATAGTTGCATAATCAAATATTAAACCTTTGGCTACCAAGCTTATGGTAATTGGGGCAAAGGTTTCCTTTTCCACTTCAAGATCAGGGTCAATACCTCCACCATCATAAACTATTCTGCCATTATTGGTTTCAAATGCCGTCTTTAAACTATCAGGCACTCTTCCAACACTCCCATCTTCATTTCTGCTTCTGTAATCTATGGATTGAATGCATCTGCCACTGGGGATGTAGTATTTCGCGGTGGTGATCTTTAACTGGGAATTATAGGTTAATGGACGGGTTGCTTGTACTAATCCTTTTCCAAAAGTTTTACTGCCTACCAACACTCCCCGATCATAATCCTGGATCACTCCAGCTACAATTTCAGCGGCAGAGGCACTCCGACTGGAGGTCAAAACCACCAGGGGGATATTAGTATCTGATGGGCTATTTAATGCTTTATAGGATTTATTCCAGTCTTTCACTTTTCCCTTGGTATGAACGATCTCAGATCCTTTAGGTACGAAAACATTAGAAACATTTACCGCCTCACTTAATAATCCTCCCGGATTATCCCTTAAATCAAATATGATTTTTTGAGCACCTTGGGATTTTAATTCCTCTAAGGCATTTTTTACTTCCTTACCTGCTCCTGTAGTAAAATCCTGCAGTTTGATATATCCCACCTTTGGGTTTACCATGCCATAATACGGGACATTATTAATAGTAATCTTTTCCCGCTTAAGAGCTATGTTCAGAAGGTCCTCTTCTCCATACCGCCGAATGGTTAAAGTCATATCTGTATTAGCCTGTCCTTTCAACAGTTTACTGATTTCGGAAGTGGATTTTTCTGTGACCTTGATGCCATCTACTTCTATTAATTCATCACCGATTTTTAATCCGCTATTGTAAGCAGGAAAACCCTCATATGGCATAATAATGATATTTTTCCCGTTGCTTTTCCCAATCAAAGCCCCGATTCCGCCATATTGGCCTGTAGTCATGGTCCGGTAGTCCTCTATATCATCTTCAGGTATATAATTGGTATAAGGATCCAAAGACTCCAGCATAGCATCAATCCCTATCTTCATTAATTTATTTGGATTGATGTCATCCACATAATAGGAATTAACTTCTTTATATAAGGTAGCAAAAATGTCCAGGTTTTTAGCGATCTCAAAATACTTTTCACCTGGTGTGGTAAAAGCAACAAAAGAATAAAAAACGATTGCCATCAATCCCAACGCTACAGATCTTTGGAATAATTTTTTTCTCATAATCCTTAATTTTATAAAATTTATTTATAGTACTTTTTTTAAACGCAATAAGATCAATTTTAGTTTGCTTTCAATGGAAGCAAAATCAAGAATATCTTTACTAACGTAAATAAAAGCTACTGCTGCAGTTTTTTCAGGACTTTTTTCAGCCAGTATATATTTATTTACTCGGTATGCTTCCCTGATACGTCTTTTAATTTTATTTCTGGCAACTGCTTTTTTGAAATTTTTTTTGGAAACAGAAATTAGGATGGTTGGATAGGAAAAATTCTGACAAGGTTGGGGCAGGTAGACCACTTTAAAGGGATATATAAAAAAAGAGGAACCCCTGCTAAAAAGTTCCTTAATTAAATCCTTGTTATTTAACCTTTCGGATTTGGAAAACGTTCTTTTTATTCCTGATTTTTCATCGGAAGTCATTACATGGCTTGTAAAAACTATTTTTTATGTTTTTTCTCATCAGATATGGATAATTTTTTTCTTCCCTTAGCTCTTCGGCTGGCTATAACGGATTTGCCACCAGCTGTTTCCATTCTTGATCTGAATCCATGCTTATTCTTTCTCTTAGTTCGCGAAGGTTGAAATGTTCTTTTCATCTTAATCTATTTTAAATATCTTCTAATGCTTATTTAACCTTGTTTCAATCACATTTTATTTTGGCCTGCAAAGTTAATTCGCTTTTTTGGCAAATACAAATTATGGGACCAAGTTTAATAAAAAAAGCTGGCAGAGACCACCAGCTTCAAATCATATGAACGTACTTATCAAAAAAACTTAATTCTTAACAAATTCAGGGCTATGAGATATTTTGTTGGAAACTTGCGAATTGCTTTGTCCTATCTTGAACAAAGGACTGTATTCCACGCTGCTGCCATCAGGTGCTACCAGTCTCAAGCGATAATTCATTTCTCCTAATATCGGATCACTATCTGTAAATGAATAATTGTTGGCATCTTTATCTATACTGATGCTGGTCAATACTTCCCAATTTAAAAACCTACCATCCTCAGTACCCCGTCTTATTTCATAAGATTTTATATTGGTTTCTGAACTGGAATTCCAGATAAACTGGATAGAATTTCCCGTTCTAACAGCATCAAAACTTACTTCCAATTGTTCTTTATCTGCTTCTTCCAGGCGAAATCTTTGGGCTTCAGCCTGATGGGTAAATAAGAAGAAGAACATCGAAAATGCCAGTAACTGATAAAGTTTATTGAGTAAGTTCATGCTTTTGGTTTTTTCAATTAAGTCTTAAATATAATCAATAATTTAAGGAAAGCATGACAATCTTTTGCCGGGATATGTGCTTAGATCAGCTATTATGAAGCATTAAACCAATTAAAGCAACATATTCCTCCCTGTTAATACATCATCTTAAAACAACCTCGGTTTTGTAATTATTTGATTTTAAGATTTGTTTTTTATAAAAGGTGGTTTATTCCTGCCTTTTTATTACATTACACAGATGGTCCGGAATAAAACAGTTTTTTTAAAGTCTGATCAATGGTACATCTTTTAAAAAACTGGATTTGGCTTCATAATTTTTATCAGGATAATATATAAACAGACAAGATCCGTCAGCTATTTGATTGATAATTTGCTCATGTAATTCCATAGGAACAGCCGGACAACCAAAACTCCTTCCCAATCTTCCATGCTTTTTAACAAAAGCAGGACTGGCATATTGAGCACCATGTATTACGATGCGTCTTTTACGGGCATTTGAATTAAAATCTTTTTCCAATCCATCCAGATTAAGTGATGTGCCATGTTTGCCCTGATAGATCTCTGCAGTAAGGTAGAAACCTAAGCTACTTTGTAAAGAATAAGGGGTGTTTGAAAACTTTTGTGCTGTAGCCATTCCTGTATTTTTACCATGGGCAACCAAGGTATGATATAAGATTTTTTTACTTACCATATCTATCACCCAAAGTCTTTTCTGGCTGGAATGTAAGCTAAAATCAATTACATTTAATATTTCATTTTTTATTTTACCTTGCTCTTTCAGTAACATATAACCATTTGCTGCCTTTTGAAATACTTCAAAATTGGGCTTAATTGTGCCATCCAACTGTTCATAGAGCTTGAGATTATGACTTTCATAAGAAGCATCTTTTCCCATATAATCTGAAGGGCTATCATATCCATTTGCCTGCATGGAATTGTTACTTCGGAAAAGTAATAACGTGCTCAAAATCACTATTATAAAATATTTCATATCCTGTTTATTTTAGCTGTTTTTGATTGACCTATTGTAAAGCAAAAATCAGGCTGGAATAGTTCATTTCAGAGAAAAAATTTGCATTTTTTGTATAATTATCCATTTAGATTTAGGCAGTTTCTTCTTAGAGATGAACTAATCAAGCTGTATGAAAGCATACATTAAAAGGATTAAGGGAAAATAGTCCTATGGAAATTAACTAAAAACTTTATACTTGATTTATAATTTATCATTTTATCAATAAATTGAATAATTCCCTTTAGTTTTACGTTGAACTGCTGATATTCTGTATATATGTCAACCCAGCAAATAAATAGCGATTTAGAAAAGATATTGGCTTTCAATATTCAGGCTCAACCTGATGATGTTACTTGCGGCCCTACCTGCTTACATGCCGTATATGACTTTTATAATAAAAACATGGATCTTCAGCAGGTGATTAGGGAAGTGAATCAACTGGAGCAGGGAGGAACATTGGCGGTTTATCTGGGTTTAAATGCATTAGAAAAGGGATATCAATCGATCATTTACACTTATAATCTGCAGTTGTTTGATCCAAGTTGGTTTGAATCTGAAAAGGAGAAAAGCCTGATTGACAATCTCCGGGCCCAAATGGAATTTAAACAAGATGATGAAAAGCTACAATGGGCTTCAGAAGCCTATATCAGATATTTACAAGCAGGTGGCATAATTAAATACCAGGAATTAAATCCGACTCTGATCAAAAAGTATTTGCGCAAATCCATACCAATATTGACCGGATTGAGTGCAACCTATTTATATAATAGTCCCAGAGAAATACCCGAAACTACTCAATATCATAATATAAAGGGCCAACCAGCCGGTCATTTTGTAGTGATCAACGGGTTTAGTAAAAAAGACAATCATTTTTATGTGTCAGATCCGCTTAAGCAAAACCCAATGGGTGATAGTCAGTATTATAAAGTAGCGTTTAACCGGCTAATAAGTGCCATATTGCTGGGAATAGTAACCTATGATGCCAACTTATTGATCATTTATCCAAAATGATTTAAAATAAACATATTATGCTTTTATAAGATACTTTTTAAAAACTGATGAGAGATTTTTCCAGATTACGCCTTTTTGAAGCTTATGGAGTGGAATTGGAGTATATGATTGTAGATAAGCAAAGCTTTGATGTAAAACCGGTGGCGGATAAACTTTTTCATAAGCTACTTGGTACCTATGGTAATGAAGTGGAGTTTCCCGTGATTTCCTGGTCGAATGAACTGGCTTTGCATATTGTAGAATTTAAAACCACTATACCTCATGCGGATTTTGACCTATTAGCAGAGGCCTTCCATAAAAATGTTTTGCTGGCCAATGAAAAATTAGGAGAAATGAATGCCAGATTACTGCCAACTGCGGCACATCCCTGGATGAACCCTATGAAAGAAACCTGCATATGGCAACATGAAAACAGTGAAATTTATCAAACCTATAATAAAATTTTCGATTGCCGGGGACATGGCTGGTCCAATTTACAAAGTACGCATTTAAATCTGCCCTTTCAGGGAGATATGGAGTTTGGTCGCTTGCATGCAGCAATTCGGCTGCTGTTGCCTATTTTACCAGCCTTATCAGCCAGTTCTCCTATAATGGATAGAAAGTTCACAGGTTTTTATGATACAAGATTAAAATACTACCAGGAAAATCAAAAGCGGATCCCCTCCATAACCGCCAGAGTGATACCAGAACCGGTTTATAGTCAGGCTGAATATCAGGCCCAAATCTTTGATACGATCAGTGCAGATGTTGCTACTTTTGACCCTCTAAGGGTCCTGGAGCCAATTTGGTTAAATTCCAGGGGTGCCATAGCCAGGTTCGACCGCGGCTCCATTGAAATACGCATAATTGATATACAGGAATGTCCTGCCGCTGATCTAGCCATCCTGGCCTTTCTGGTGGATGTTTTAAAATTACTTGTGGAAGAAGACCTGGTAAGTTATCAGGATCAAAGTGCATGGGATACGGAAATGCTTTACAGCATTTTTAATACTGTTGTAGAACAAGGAGAAAAAGCAGTGATCAGAGATGAGGCATATCTCAGGATATTTGGTATGAATAATCTTTTACCGGTGAGGGCCAAAGATATCTGGCAATATTTATTAGAACTGTTGTTGAAAAACAATGCAGGCAACCTGGAACCATGGAAATCACAGCTGACTGTAATTTTAAATGAAGGAACACTTTCCAATAGGATCTTAAAAGCCCTGGATAATGATTATTCCAAAGAGAACCTGCAATTGGTGTATAAAAAACTGTCAAAATGCCTTAGAAAAAACATCATGTTTATAGCATGAGTTATAGCTTGATACTTTCTTGTGAGCATGCCGGTAACTTTATACCGAAACCTTTCCAAAAGTATTTTACCGGAGCTGAGGATATATTGAACAGCCACAAAGGCTGGGATCCCGGTGCAGCAGAGATAGCTGACTTTCTACAAAAAAAATTAAAAGCTCCTCTTTTTCAAAACAGGAACAGCAGACTTTTGATTGAATATAACCGGTCACTGAATCACCCCGATTTGTTTAGTGTTTTTTCATTTGAAATGTCACTTGATGAAAAAAACCAGTTGGTAAAGCAGTACAAGATATACCGGACAAACCTGATGAAATTAATTAATGTGAAACTCTCTCATAATTTCCAGGTTCTTCATTTGGCAGTTCATTCATTTACCCCGATATTAAACGGTCAGGAAAGAGCAGCTGACCTTGGTATCCTTTTTGATCCTGAGCGGCTGGCGGAATTAGTTTTCAGCCGAAAATGGAAAACTTTGTTGCAATTGGAAAAACCATCCTGGAGCATCAGACATAATTATCCCTATGCAGGTAAAGATGATGGTCTGACTACGTATTTGAGGTCTATATTTCAGCATAATTATCTGGGCATTGAATTGGAGGTTAATCAAAAATATTATAATACAGCTGAATTTGAACAAATAAAGCATGCCTTAGTCCAGAGTCTGCAAATGTTCTTTTCAACTTAGTTTGTGCCCCCGTACCATCCGGTCATTATTGTGGATGTCTTTGATAATTTCCACTGAACCAAAATAATTTTGCTCCATCAGGTTTTTAATTTCAGGCCCAAAAGCCTGGTTTATTTCCAGGTATAGTTTTCCTGATGGATTTAAATGGTGCCGGGCTTTCTCAATCAGCTTTTTATAGAACATCAGGGGATCATGATCGGGCACGAATAATGCTTGTGGAGGTTCAAATGTCAAAACATTTTTTGACATTAACGCTTTTTCTTTCTCCAATACATAAGGTGGGTTACTTACCCATACATCAAAATGTTTTATGGGCAGTATTTGGCTAAAATCATGCAGTATATCAGCCTGAAAAAATGCTACCTCAGTTTTCAGATGGGTAGCATTTTCAATAGCTATTTTCAGGGCTTCGGATGAATTGTCTAATCCAAAAACCTGATGGTCTTTCATTTCCTTTTTAAGGGCAATGGCAATACAGCCAGACCCGGTGCCCAGGTCCAGAATATTACAATTCTTAAATGATCTGTTTTCCCGAATGATCAGGTTTACCAGTTCTTCTGTCTCAGGCCGTGGAATTAATACGTCCGGTGAAACTTTGAATACATAATTATAAAAATGTGTATATCCGATAATATATTGAACCGGTTGGAAATCTTGCAATTGTTGTAGTGCGGTTAAAAGCTTTTGGTACTGATCAGCATCTATTTTAAAGATTTTTTGGCTAATGATATCGGTGGTTGAAATGTTTAGCAGGTCAAAAAGGAGTATCCTGACCAGGTTGTGTTGTTCATTGACAGGATAAAAACCATCTATTTCATCACAAGCCTTATCAAACAGTTCTTTGGAAGAGATGGTTAAATATGATCTCATAAGCCGATATTTAAAAATTAGAATTACAAAATTAGATTAATATACTTATTTGTAAGAATTTTGGCCCATTATTATAGCATTGGAAAACAAAGGAGAAGTGACACCACCGAAAAAATTTATGCAAAGGGCTCTTGAGCTGGCAGCTTTGGGCAGAAATACGGTAAGTCCCAATCCCATGGTAGGTTGTGTGATTGTTTGCCAGGATAAAATTATTGGAGAAGGATGGCATCAACAATTCGGGGGACCGCATGCTGAGGTGAACGCCATCAACAGGGTTTCGGATAAATCTTTGCTGAGGGAAAGTTCAGTGTATGTAACCCTGGAGCCCTGTTCACATTACGGAAAAACACCTCCCTGTGCCGATTTATTGGTTACTCATCAGGTAAAGGAAGTAATCATTGGCAACCTTGATATCAACCCCCTGGTAAAGGGTAAAGGAGTTTCCGCTTTGGAAGCTCATGGAATACCTGTAAGGCATGGCTTGCTGGCAGAACAAGGATACGATCTTAACCGACGGTTTTTTCATTTCCATGAACTACAAAAACCATATGTGATCCTGAAATGGGCAGAAACAGCTGATGGATTTATGGCCAGAAAAAATTTTGATTCCAAATGGATCAGTGACGAATTTTCCCGAACTCTGGTACATAAATGGCGTACCGAGGAAGATGCCATCCTGGTAGGTACCAATACGGGATATTATGATAATCCCCGCCTGAATGCCAGAGACTGGACTGGTAAGCATCCAATAAGGATAATTGTCGATCGTTATTTACGGCTGGGGGAAAGCTTACACTTATTTGACCACCAACAACCTACTCTGGTTTATAATTTCAAAAAGCAGAAGAAGCAAAGTAACCTGGAATATGTGCAGTTGGGACAAGATAAATTTTTGGAGCAAATCCTGGAGGATTTAGTTAAGCGAAAGATTCAATCACTGATTGTAGAAGGCGGTGCGGCAGTTTTAAGTGAATTTATCCGGCTTGGATATTGGAATGAAGCCCGCATATTTAAATCCAATGCTACTTTTCATGAAGGGATCCGGTCTCCGGAATTGCAAGGGGAGCAATTGATCAATCAAATTAATCTGGTAAAGGATACATTATTAATATTCAAAAACAATCATTATGGCTGAAGACCTGTATGTTCCTGAAACTGAGGATCGAGAAGAGATATTTGAGGCCTTAATACCTCAAATGGAGGCTTTGATTACGGAAGAGCCTAATTTAATAGCTAATCTGGCCAATATCTCGGCTGTCTTAAAAGCTGCCATGCAATACTTATGGGTAGGTTTCTACCTGGTGGATCAGGAAGAATTGGTTTTGGGGCCATTCCAGGGGCCGGTAGCCTGTACCCGGATCAAATATGGCCAAGGGGTATGTGGTACAGCCTGGGCCAGCAAAACGGTGATGATCATACCTGATGTCGATGATTTTCCCGGACATATTACCTGCAGTTCAGCTTCCAGATCTGAAATTGTAATACCGGTAATGAAAGGTGGTCAGGTTAGGCTAATACTGGATATAGACAGTGATAAGCTAAATTATTTTGATGAAATTGATCAAAAATATCTTCAAAAAGTAGTGCATTTGATTGAAGATAAATTGTAGTACCTTTGCCTTATCAAAAATTAATAATAATTGTTTTATTATAAACAGCGCCAAATTGTATGATTTTAAACCTTAATTCAGAATATGCCACCTTAAAAGCTGTATTAATGCACAGACCGGGTATAGAAATTGATCGGTTGACTCCTTACAATGTAAAGGAGTACCTGTTTGAAGATGTACCATACCTGGATGAAATGCAGGATGAGCATGATGAATTCCGATTGTTGATCAAGGAAGCGACCGGGGCAAAAATCTATCGGTTACATGAATTATTAACTGATGTGCTCTCCAATGAAAATTTATTGTTTGAGGCGGTAAAAACCTCCTTGAATTTAACTGGATTAGGGCATATGGCTGAAGATCTCTCTTACAGGTTATCTCCGGCAGAATGTGGAGGAGCATTAATAGAAGGCATTAAAGTGAAAGAAGTAAAGAATAAATTCAATGGCGGTTATTTTAAGCACATGGATGATGCTGATTATATTATGCTGCCCAATCCCAACTTTTATTTTATGCGGGATCCGGCTGCTGTGGTCCATAATGGCGTGATCTCCTGCCAAATGAAATTCCCTGGTCGTCAAGGAGAAACCCACTCACTCAAACTCATATTTGAAAACCATCCCCTCTTTAAAGAGCATTATCATCAATTATACCCGCTGAATTATGACCGTACATATATGCCTACAATAGAAGGGGGGGATGTGATTGTGCTTTCAAAAAAAGCCCTGGCAATTGGCTATTCGGAAAGAACAGATGTGGAAGCAATTCAGGAAGTGGCCAAAGAAGTGTTGAAAGATGACCAGGTAGAAAGAGTTTACCAGGTGAATTTGCCCAAATTAAGAAATTGCATGCACCTGGATACAGTGTTTACCATTATTGATGAAAACCTGATCGTGACCTATCCCGGAGCAATGGATGTAGAATTGGCTACCATAATTTATCGTAAAGAAGAAATCGATGAGGAAGGGAATGTCATTTTGAGTAAAGAAATCATTAAAGATTCATTCCTGAGTGTATTAAATAAAGAGATCCAGTACCTGGAGGTGATTGAAACAGGCGGAGGAAATGCTGATTATGCAGCCCGTGAACAGTGGTATGATGGAGCCAATGTTTTTGCCATAAGTCCCAGGAGAGTTATTTCCTACAATCGGAATAAACATACCAATCGGGCCTTAAAGGAAGCTGGTGTGGAAGTGCTGGAGATACGTTCTTCCGAACTTTCCCGGGGCTTGGGAGGACCCAGGTGTATGACCATGCCCCTGGAAAGGCAAAGTTATTAGTTATTGTCTGATTAAATTTTCAAAACCATGTTTGGACTTTTCAAGAATAAAAAACCCGAAAAAAAACCGGCACCACAATTTGTGGATCTTAACAATATTCCCCTGAAGGAAGGAGACCTGGTGGAGTCTTTAAGGTATAACTTAGGAAAGTGCAAAATAGAAAAGGATGAAACCGGCACGTTGGGTTATCGCTCTTTGGAGTCAGATAAATATGTAAGCTGGATCAGGATGATTGATGCTTCCAATGATTGCCAGAAAGTTAGAAAAATTGTGGATCAATCTTAAAACATAAAGTTAAATTTGACCAGTGGGAGCCATTCCTCTTCTTCTGAAAAGCCAAACATTAAGGATCCCACTACCCTTTCGAATGGGGCCAGCCATATGCCCCCGCCATAACCATGGTGCCATTGGTCTGAATCCTCCTGTTTGATCCAGACCCGGCCCAGATCATTAAAGCCAATTAAGCCAAATGCCCCGGGAAATATATAAGAGCGGAATTTAAACAATAATAATCTCAGTTCTGTATTGTTGTAAAAAGAGCTTCTTCCGGCAAACCTGGTTTTTCTATATCCCCTCAGGTTGGTATATCCATCAAGAAAATTGGCTTGGAAAAATTCAAATTCACCAAAATTGATCCCTCCCCCAAACCTGGTGGCAAAGGTAAGCCGGGCAGGGAGAGAAAAACTATGATAAAAAGCCAATTCAGCCTGAAGTTGGGCCAGATCGTTCTCAGTTTGTGTTCCCAGGCCTTTGTAAAACCTGGAATCAAGCTTAAAAAACATGCCTCGGGTTGGAAAAGTCGTATTATTTCTTCGGTCAAGTTGGTAAGAGATCTGTAAACCTCCATAATGTTTATTTTGAAAAGAACTGACTGAATCCAGGTTGTTCTGATTGAACTCATTGGTGAAATGAGGCTGGTCTTCCCTTTGCAATTTAAAATTCTGGTAAGCCGGTCCAATCAGGAACCTGCTGTTGCCCTCCAAATTATTGTTTAGTAAGGCATTCACTTCAATTAGCTGAAAACGGGTGCGATAAAAATCAATTTCAGTTTCAGCTTCAGATCTACTGGAGGCCAGGTTCATTGTTTCGTTGCCTAACCCGAAAAAGTTGGTCACATAATTTGGGATCCGAAGATCTGCATTTACTTGTAAATCAACCTGCTGGAAAACATCAGTAAAATCTCCCGTATAACGGGAATCAAAAGAATTAGTGGCAAATGCATATTTGGCCAATAGCAGGTGTCGGGTGGCGTAGGGATCTTTTCTAAAACCGTGGGTATTTACCAGGGTGCCAGCTCCTAAGTAGATGCCATCATCCTGATTATAAGTGGCAAAAACCAGGGGAAATGCTACATTATATTGGAATTGGTACCGGTCATACTCATTTACAGAAGGCTGGTCTGACAACTTGTTTTTGGTTTCTTTGCCCAATGAAATGTGGTTTTGATCAGATTTTAGGTCATATACAATGGTTTTTCTAGAAGGACCAGCTACCTGAGACCGATCCTGAATAATATCTTCATCATCTCCTCCAATGATCCTCACTTTTATTCCTTTTTTCACGTCTCCATCTACATAAAACTGATCCCGACCGTCTAAGCCATATAGCCTGATTTCCTTGGTTTCATCTGTAAAAAATGTTCTTTCATATATTTTTTTATCAATATCTCCTTCTTTTTTGGTTTTGTACACTACCACTTTGGTTTTCTCATTATTGATCCGGGTTACTTCAAACCTTTCATGTTTGTCACTGCCTAAAATATCTACTTCTTCCGCCAAAAACCGGTAATAGGCCAGGGCATATTTTTTTAATTGATCCCGTCGGGCCTTCAGCACTTGAATGACTCTTTCTCCATCTTTGGCAAACACCTCCTCCGGCCATTGTTTAATGGCATTTTTAATAACCTGGTCGGTTAATCGATTTTGTAGATCTTCTGCTATTTCCAGCCATTTTTCTTGATTGGGTTTAGTTAAAAAAGAACGGTCAAAATAGCGGGCATTAAAATTAAAGCCTTCTACCCAACGAACTTCAGGATTAAACCCTTCAAGCTTAGGAAGGGCCCATTTACGACTGGCTATTTTAGGCAGTAAGCCTTCATTGACAAAAAAAGCCTGATCTCTGTCTCTTGGAATAGGTCGGAAAAGCAAACCTTTTTCCCCTTTTTTTTTGAAACTGGCCCACCGCCATTGATCATCATGCCGGTCCCAATCAGCTATGATCAGGTCAAACAGCCTGTTCCGCAATACAAAAGCCTGATCCACTTCGTTATCATTATCTTCGGAAAGTTCTTCCAGCATCTTGCTATAGCTGTATATTTCCTTTGAATTACCAAAATGTCTGGCATCTTTCCAGTGATCATCATCAGGTCTTTCTTCAAAAAGCATTAAAGTGTTGGCAAAATTTTTACGGTAAGGACCCAGACGGGGGTCATCAGGCAGATAAACCAGTTGAGGTTTGGTATGGTAGATTCCAGCAGCATCAGCCAACATGGGCAAAACAAAAGCTCCATAAGGATGTGAGGCAGAAATCTGATCCTGTACCAGATCGGCTGCAAAAGTTTCTCTCAGGTCTTCCGGTAATGCTTTCTCTGGATTTTTATCCACTGAACGTAAGACAAATTGTTTTCCATTTTCCCGCTCAAGTCTGAGGGAACGGGTGGCCTGGCCTCCTCCTCTTTTTACGACTTCATACCCGCTCAGGTCAAAGACCGGTACCTCCAGAGGTAATTGCCAGACATCCCGGTAATTTTCCCCAAACATAAATTCCTTAAAACCACCAGCTTCATACAACTGGCTGGCAGCAACCTGAACCATGCTGTCTTTTAGATCAGGGAAGCCTTCTAAAATTGCTTCCTCCGAATAAGACAATTTTTGATACAATTTTTTTTCAAAAGCAGGTTCTTGTTTATTTTCCTGATAAGCCTGCCAAACTTTCAAGTAGACCTCGCCATTTTTCTGTATCTCTACCTGCATAAAGCCATTTTCAGCCCGGGCAAATTGGCTGAACCTTTTTTCTTTCACCTGAGTCACTTTAGACCCTGAGCCACTTATCAGGTAATGAACACTGTCTCTCATAATGTACTGAAGGTTATGATCGTGTCCGGCCACATGGATCAGGTTAGGATATTCGGAGAAAATATTATGTAAGGAATTTCGAATGGCTTTATAAGTAGGGTGTCCAATATCCTGAATGTTTCCAAAAAATTTACGGTAGATAGGATAAATGGATCCTATTCCCAGAAAAGGAATGTATAAATTGGGTTTGAGATCAGTAAGGGGAAATATATGCTGTTTTAAAGTGGCGGTGCCACCATGGGTTCCATAACTGAATAAAGGGTGATGGGAAGCTACAATTATTTTTTTGTGACTGTTTCGGTTAATCATATCTTCTACGCCCAGGATTACATCCTGCACAGATTGATATTCACAATCACTACCTTCTGCTGGTTTAGGGCCGGAATGAAGCATCCATTGGGAATCAAACAGGATCAATGTGATATCATCGTTTAAACTGATTTCAACTGGTCCGGGACAGCCATTATCTGGTAAAAAAACATTATCGACAGCGTCAGCAAAAAAGTTTTCCACAAATTTTTCCTGATTTTCAAGGTAGACCAGGCCTTCCTTTTTGCCCTTGGCCCAATCATGGTTTCCCGGTATAAAAAATCTTTTTCCGTTATAATCTTTTAGTATTTCCAACTGAGCCAGCAGCTTTTTTTCGGAAATCTCACGTAAAGGATGACTTTTTTCTGGTAATCCGATGGGATAAATATTATCACCTAAAAAAACTACTGCACTATTTGATCCTGCTTCCTCCAATTTTTCCTTTAAAAAATAGAGGTTGGGGTCATTTTCCAATTGAGGAGCACCAGCATCACCAATAAAAAATAAGGAAAAAGAATTATTCCCCTGGATTTGTGCTTTTAACCAGGTCGGGACCATGATCAAAAGACACCACAGGAGCAATAGTTTGGTGGTTCCTTTCATTGTGGATAATATTGATATTTTTAGTATTTGGTAGACTTATTCCAATGTTTTATGAACAGTAACTGGTATTGTAACGATGTTTTTATTTTTTTTGATACTCAAATTTTAAAATATTGCCACCATGATCAATGCCTTCATTAGAAATAAAAAGATCCCCTTGCGGATTGAAACAAATACCTTCAGGCTGATTGAAATATTTTGGAGGCAACGGAACGATTTCATCAAACTCTCCTTCCTGGGTAAAAATCATGAGAAGTTTACCTACCGAAGCAATGATGTACACTTTTTCATCAATAGGGTGTACTGCTACACCAGAAGGTTTAAAAGGTAAATGTTTGATTTTACTGAAATTTTGCTGCTCCAGTTGTTGCTCGATAAGATCATGATCCACAATTAGCCAGGGCTTCTGGTTCATTTCCATTTTTTTCCGGTCAAATGCATAAATGGCCCTGCCTCTGATTTTTTCAGCCTCTTTACCAAATCCGGCCTTTCCTTTACAGGCAATTAAAAGAAGATTTTTTTGCGGCAGAAATCCCAGACCTTCTACATTATTGTCTGAGTTAAGGGGAAGTTCAACTTCTTCCGATTTCACTTTATTTGACTTATCATAGTGGAAATAATACAAATCACCATTGCTTTTAATCATATAAAAGATATTATTGACAAATTCAACACCTTCATAATCACCACCTTTACCAAAATCTACCACCTGGATCACCTCTTTGCTGGGTAAATCATAAATATATACATCTCCATCTTCATCTTGCAGGCAAGCCAGTTGATCCTGATCAAAATAGGTAAGTCCTGAAATTTCAAGTAAATCATTGGGCAGGTTGTAGGTTTCATCCGGATGAAACAAGTCATAGGAAAATGTCCCCTTATTTAAGCTGACCAGGTAGACACTATCTTGAGCTGGTCTATTGGGGTTGAAGCAGCTGGTTTCGATAGTACCAATCAGACCCGAAAGAAGTAATAAGAATACTGACCTGTTCATGCTGATTATTAATCCTGGTTTGATTAAGGTATTTCTAAATTTGCTACAAAATAAAGCAAATAATCAGATTTTTTCGAGTATTTCCATTTAATTAGTTAGATGATATTGAAAGAAATTCAGATTTGCGCATTATATAACTTTCCGTTATTAATCGAACGGGTAATTGAAAATTTTAAGTAGATTAGTATTTTGTGTACTGAAAATTATTAAAGAAAATGATCAAGAGATTGTTATTAGTTATATTTTTACTTTGGAGCGGCGTTACTAGGGCGCAAGAATCTGTGGCATATTTTTTTTCTGGTAAAACTGTCCGTTTTGATCCATCCATTCCCAGTCCAGAGCAGGTTTTGGGCTATCAGGTAGGACAGCAACATGTTTCTCATGAATCTTTGGTACATTACCTGGAGGAGTTGTCTTCTGCTTCTGATCGTATGAAGCTTGAAATATATGGACATACTTATGAAAATCGTCCACTTTTGCTGCTGAAGATATCTTCACCGGAAAATATTAACCAAATCGATCAGATACAGGTTGATCATCTGAAAGTTTCAAATCCTGATCAGGCAGAACTAAATTTAGAAGATCAACCGGTAGTGGTGTGGATGGGATACAGTGTCCATGGCAATGAAGCCAGTGGTGGCAATGCAGCCTTATTGGTGGCATATTATTTAGCAGCGGCCCAGGGTCAGGAAATAGAGGCACTATTAGACCAAAGTGTAGTGCTGCTGGATCCCTGTATTAATCCAGATGGATTCAATCGGTATGCCCATTGGGCTAATGCCCAGCAAAATCAAACTGATGTGGCCGATCCCCTGGACCTGGAGCATAATGAATACTGGCCTGGTTCAAGAACTAATCATTATTGGTTTGATCTGAACCGGGATTGGTTGCCGGTTCAACATCCGGAATCGCAGGGCAGGATAAAACTATTTCAAGCCTGGAAGCCAAATGTAGTTACCGATCATCACGAAATGGGAACTAACTCTACCTTCTTTTTCCAACCCGGAATTCCCTCCAGAAATCATCCATTAACACCTGAAAGCACCTATAAACTTACCCGCCAAATTGCAGAGTTTCATGCCCGGGCATTGGATCAAGCCGGAACATTATATTATACCAGAGAAAGCTTTGATGACTTTTATTATGGCAAAGGCTCCACCTATCCGGACATTAATGGTGGCGTAGGTATTCTTTTTGAACAGGCTTCAAGCCGGGGTAAAAGGCAGCAAAGTGAAAATGGCATTCTCACCTTCCCTTTTACCATCAAAAACCAGGTAACTACTTCACTTTCTACCCTTGAAGCGGCCGGTGCTTTAAAAGAAAAACTTTTGATTCACCAAGCGGATTTTTATAAAAATGCCTTAAAAGAAGCTGAAAATCAGCAATTTAAGGGATATTTAATCGGGGGCAGCCATGACAGGAGTCGGCTCAATAAATTTATACAGGTGCTGCATATTCATCAGGTAAAAATGTATGAATTGCAAAATAATATCCAGCTAAACAATACGAAATTTACGCCTGAAAACAGTATTTTGATCCCTTTGAAACAACCTCAATACAAGATTATACAGGCTATTTTTGAAAAAAGGACCGATTTTGAGGATAGCCTGTTTTATGATATATCTGCCTGGTCTTTTCCTCATGCCTTTGGATTGCCTTATGTAGAAATACCAGAAATTAGAAAGCTGGTCGGACCTGAAATCGTTGAAATGCCCGTGATGAAAGGTATTGTAGAAGGCGGGCAAAGCAACTACGCCTATATTTTTAAATGGGATGATTATTCAGCTCCAAAGTTGTTGTATCATTTACAATGTAAAAATTTGAAAGTCAAGGTATTAATGGACCATCAATTCAAATATGTAAATGAAACTTTTAAACCTGGAAGTATCATGATCCCTGTGCAAGTAAATAATCAATACAATTCCGGGCAGCTTTACCGATTACTGGATGAGATGGTGGCAGAAGTGCCATTGACCATTTATGCGGTGCAGTCAGGGCAAGATTGGGAAGGGATAGATCTTGGCAGTCCCAGTTTTTCTGCATTAGAAAAGATCAAGTTGATCATGCCGGTGGGTGAGGGTGTAAGTGCTTATGAAGCAGGAGAAGTATGGCATTTATTGGATCAAAGGTTTAGCGTTCAACTTACCCGGATACCAATGCGGCGTTTTTCACGGGTAAACCTTTCCGATTACAATACTATGGTTTTAGTCAATGGTAATTACAGCCGGTTAACCGGCAGCGTAGATAAGATTAAATCCTGGATACAACAGGGGGGGAATGTTGTCGCCTGGAAAGGTGGTGTCAAATGGTTGTCTGATCTGGGCCTGACCAAAACACAATTTAAGAAAAAAGAAAAAGACACATTGTCCAACCAAATGCCTTATCGTCATTTAACAGAGTATAGGGATGCCCAGGAAATAAATGGAGCCATATTTTCCGCCAGAGTAGACCTTTCTCACCCTGTTGCTTTTGGGATGGATAGACCCGAAGTGAGTTTGTTTAAAGATAATACAAACTTTATGATTCCTTCTACTAATAATTTTGCCAATCCTGTAATGTATACCAAAACACCCCTGGTAAGCGGATACATTTCTGATAAAAACCTGGAAAAACTTAAGAATACTGCCGCAGTTTCGGTTTCATCATTTGGTCAGGGCAGAATTATTTCTTTTTCCGATAATCCTAATTTCAGAGCATTCTGGTATGGAACCAATAGATTATTTTTGAATAGCTTGTTTTTTGCACAGGTGATCAATCTGGCTTCTACCCGATAGAAGCATCAAATTTAACAAGTATGTCAAATTTGATATTATTTTGTTCCAGAATTGATATTTAAATATTATATTTGGAAAAAAATTGCAATTAATGATGAAGAGTCTGAAAAGAATCTTTCCATTAGATAAGAATTACATTTTAAAGGAGGCTCAGTTAAACCTGGAGGAGGAATTATTGCTTTTTATGGTTGAAACGGTCAAAAAGTATTATTTGCTGAGACATAACCCACTGGATCTGGAAGATGATCCTGTATTAAAGATAAAAAATACTAAAACCTATGATCTTAGCATCTTCGAAGATTTTTATCAAAACCTTTGTATAATTTATAGATATCAAAATCCGGACAATCAGTTGGAGATGATATTTGATGGGAGAAGTCACCTGGAAACATTTGGGCAGGAATGGAGAGATGTATTCCAGACCTGGATCAAACAATTTTGCTATTGTGACAACTTTTTAAAGGCGGTTTTAGAAGCAGCAATTTTCCGACCGGGGGATAATCAGTCGTTTTTAATTTTTAACCGGCTTAGAAATTTTATATTCAGATTTTTTGAAATAAAGATTTACAAATATAAAGGCATAAAAAATCTTAGCATAGCCTGAGCAGGACTTCTGATTAAAATTTAAATGCTACTCCCAGAGTTCCGTATCCAAAAGTGCCTTTACCTCCTTCCAGGTAAATACCCAAATGCGGGTTAAATAAATATTTGAATCCCAGAGAAGGACCTATTATAAGTTTTCCTTGATTATTATACTGATCAGAGGAAGAAAAACGATCAAGGGTCCGGATCTCATAGCCGGTAATAAGCAATAGATAAAAATCAAATTTTTCCTGGTTGATATCAGTTTCAATAAGTTCAGTTAGAAGGGATGTATAATGAAACGAAACGCGTAAACCCACAGAGATAAATTGCCAGCTAATGTCATTCAAACCGGCAAACTTCCAGCTGGCATATCCAATATAGGGGCCAGCGCTGAAATATTCTTGCAAACCCCACTCAATCGAAGCAGTAATTGGTAGTATATTTAAATTTCTGGTGCCGCCAAATTCATTATTATAATATCCAAAACTAAACCCGGTATTCACAAGCACGTCACCTTTTTGATAAGCAGGATCTGTCACAGAAGGAGATTGTTGCCCATAGATGTTTAAAACTATTTTGAATGATAAAATGCAAAGAACAATGGATCGTTTCATTTAATAAAAATACAAAAAAATTAATTTTAGTCAAGTAGAACTAAACTGAAGGCATTTTATTTAGTTGTAAAGAAGAAAAAAGAGACCGGTAAAAATGGATCATGAAAAATATACTGATGAATGGATCAAGAAATATTTAAAAGGTGAGCTTTCAGAGCAGGAAACCAGGAAATTTGAAGAAGACTTGAATGCCAACATTGATTTTGCTGAAAAAGTAGCGTTTGAAAAGCATGACATCAGAGGTAAATCCCGGCTTGAAAAAGAATCCTGGCCTAATTTAAAGTTAGATCATGACCAACCTACTTATCGAAAACCTTTTATCTTCTTAGGATTGGTAGGAGCTGCATTTATTGTACTGTTTGTTATCTTGTTCTGGCTTATTACAGCAGACTCTACCTACCTTAATTTATATAATGAGTTTTTTAAGCCTTATCCGGCAGAAATGTATAATTCTACTACTGCTGAGAATGATCAATTATCTGATGCTTTATCCAGTTATAAGGCGGGTTATTATCAGAAAGCCCTACAGGATTTAATGGAGATTCAGCCTAAAGATGACCAGGTCCTGCTATATACCGCTAATACCTATCTTATGTTAAATGACTACAGAAAGGCTATTGATCTATTGCTGCAAATTAATGGCTCAAATGAGGTTGCTACTGATGATTGGTATCTGGCTTTAGCTTATTTAAGAAGGGGTAAAATAAACAAATCAGCTACAATTTTGCAGGAGCTTAGCCAATCATCCAATGCTTACCAGGACCAATCAAAGCAACTTTTGCAGCAATTAACCACAGAATAGAACATAAGACATTTTGACATTGTAATACGACAAAAGGAATGATTAAATGCCAAAACATGAACATATAAACATAAGTTTATATAAATTTGTCATGATATGATGTAAATGGCACTATTTTTATAGATTCTCTATTGCAAATAAAAATATAATTGTTATGAACATTACAAAAATAGAATCTTACCAGGAACTCCAGGAAAAGATAAATCAACAGGAAAGATCTTTTCTTGTACTTTACAAAAGTTCATCAGATTTAAGTTTATGCGCAATGAAGAATGTTGAATCGGCCGCCCATTTGGTCAATGATATTCATCTTTATGCTGCAGACGTTTCCCAGGTAAAAGATATACATTCTCATTATCAGGTGACTTCTGTACCTACCCTCCTGAGCTTTGAAAATGGAAGTTTTAAAAACCTTTATAAGGGTTGTAATCATCAGGAATTTTATAAATCTTTGTTTGAAAATGCGACTTTTTATGTTTCAGGTTCAGGGGAAGATAAGAAGACAAAAAGTGTAACTGTATATTCTACACCTACCTGTTCTTTTTGTAATTCACTGAAAAGTTATCTTCGCAAAAAAGGCATAAGATTTAGGGATGTTGATATATCAAGAGATTCTGGTATGGCACAAGAACTGGTGAGTCGAACCGGTCAAACAGGTGTGCCTCAAACAGATATCGATGGACAAATGGTAGTGGGATTTGATCGGATCAAAATAAATCAATTACTGGATATTCAAGGA
Organism: Candidatus Cyclobacteriaceae bacterium M3_2C_046; assembly: GCA_051418075.1. Taxonomy (GTDB): domain Bacteria; phylum Bacteroidota; class Bacteroidia; order Cytophagales; family Cyclobacteriaceae; genus JBPRGG01. The sequence goes on from JBPRGG010000007.1 coordinate 22,785, forward strand.
GAATAAATTTTTTAAATTAATAAAATTACAAAACTTATATATCATGAAAGAATTATTGCCTGTAAACCAAAATGTTTTATTGGATTTAAATGAAGAAAAAGGGGAGCAGAAGACTTCGGCAGGGATTATTATACCTGATACTGCCAAAGAAAAACCGAAATTTGCCAAGGTAGTGGCCTTAAGTAATATTGATAATCCTGAAATTGCTGTGGGGGATACCGTTTTTTATAAGGAATATGCAGGTACTGAATTGGAACATGAGGGAAAAAAGTATCTGGTTTTACCTTACGCAGATATTCTGGCTAAGATAGTGGAGACAGAGAGCATTTAATTATTCTTTAAATGAATCTAAGGAGAGGCTGTTTTTTTACTAAAATCAGCCTCAATTTTCTTCTCCTCCTGCTGTAATAACCAAAGTTCCTTTCATACCTTGCTCCTGATGGTCTTCTATGGGACAATAAAAGGTATAGGTATTTAATTCCAGGGGAGCAGTAAATTCTAAATTTGCACTTTCACCTGGCGATAGGGTATCTTCAAGGCCAACCTCTCCAGCAGGCAACTGGAATACAATACTATGTTGCTGGTTCCCTTCATTTCTTAAAGTAAATGAAATCAACTGTCCTGCTTGGGCTTCTATTTGTGATGGGCTATAATTCAAATTATTCATCACTATCTCCACTGATTTAGCTTCCTTGTCTTCCGCTGTTTCTGCTAACTCCTCCGAAGTATAACCTTTATCAGCCTGTTCATAGTATTTGGAACCTTTTTGGCAGGCAACAAAGACAAGAGTCAATATGATAAATAAATAAGATATTCTGAACATATAATTTCTTCTGTTTAGCAATTTCTATAGTTAGAACATGCCATCTGTTGATTTGTTAGGGTATAGTCTGATTTAACATCCTTCATGAATGTAATTTTTGCCCTGCAATTGCACATTTTTGTTTTTTAACAAGGGAAACACCTGGGCTATTTTAAGGTCAATCCTTTTTCTCCTAACAAAATATAATAAAGAATAAACCTCCTGATATTCAAACAGATAGTCCATAAAAGTACAATAAAATATTAAAATAGTTAAAAAATAGGGTTACCACCAATTTGCCAGGGGTATAAAATAATAAGCATAAAAGTTTAAAGGCTCTTTATGCTTCAGATAGATGTAAGAAAAACAGGTGTTATAAAAAGTTCATTAAAGTTATGATAAAAGTTATAAAGATATTCTTTCCAGTTATTCTCTTTTTAACTTTCAGTGGTGAAGCGATTTCGCAGGATTGGATCATCAATGGCACATCAGAAAAGCGTTCAGTCAGATGTTTTACCGTTACCTATGAAGAAAAAAATCAGTATGGCTCAGTTTGGTGGCCTGATAAACTTGATTTAAGCCAGCCATTTGAATTAAATTATGTAATTTATATGGGCATGAAAGATGGTAATGGTGCGGACGGAATGGCTTTTGTGATGCATCAGGATAGTAAAGAATTTGATGCGTTTGGTGATAAAGGTGGCGGATTGGGTTATGGTGTACATCCCTCACAATCCAATACCAAACGTATTGCGCCTTCTGTCACCATTGAGTTTGATACCTGGTACAATAAAAAGTGTGGAACAAGTGACACCATTGAAATCAAGGAGGATCATACTACAGTGGTATATAATGGCGAAACCTGTTCTCCTGAATTTCCACCCATACCTATAAAACCTGCCTTTGCTTTTGCTGATCAAAACGTAGAAGATGATCAGTGTCATGATTACACCATTCGCTGGACTCCAAATCCGGATAATACACAAACTATACAAATGTTTATTGATGGTCATGAAGTATTTACCTTTACCGATGATATGATCAATGGTGTATTTGGTGGTGATACCAATGTTTTTTATGGATTTACCGGTTCCACCGGAGGATCGATTAATGAACAAACCATTTGCTTAATTGGAGGAAATAGCAAACCCTTTGCAGTCGATGATACAGCCAGCACTCCACTAAATACACCTGTATCTATTAATGTTGTGGCAAATGATTACGATACGGATGGAGACGTTTTAGACACGCTGAATATTGTCACGCCTCCGGTTCATGGTGTTATTAATAGTACTTCAAAAGAAGGTTTTACCTATACACCTAATTCCGATTTTGTAGGGCTCGACTCTGTACAATATGTAGTTTGTGACATCAATTCATTTAAATGTTATGCCAAATGTGATACTGCCACTATCTTAATTGATGTCTACTGCGTTCCTTATGATATCAATGCTGCTGTACTAAGCGATAACAGCAAATGTCTGGACTCATTAAATGGGGTTTATCTTCCAGATAATGGTAGAGCAGAAGCTAGTGTAACCCGTAACGGCGCTGCTACGACAACTGGATTTACTTTTCATTGGTTCCATGATGATGCCAATAAAGTACAATTTACCGGGGCTCAGAATAACAATATACGTCATGGTATCAATCATGTTTATGCAGTGAATGATACATGGGGGTGTATTTCAGACACCCTATCAGTTATGATTGACAGTACTGGCATCACACCTGATTTTACCATTGTGGAAAATCACAAGATGACTAATTGTAAAGTTCCAAATGGTGAATTAGAAGTTTCAGCCTCCGAAATCGGGATGGATGTAACCAACTACTATGATTTTACCTGGTATAAAGGAACTCAAACCCTGGTTGATCAACATGGTACTGGAAAAATTGCCTATGGCCTGGAAGGAACTGTTTATACCGTATTTGGCCAGAGCAGACAAAACGGCTGCTATGGTAAAGCCAGTTCAACGGTAGAAAGTCTGGTGGATTATCCCGGTATCTCTGTCCAATCAGTGAAAGAAATCAAGAATTGTAAAAACCTGAATGAAGGGGCTATTACCGTCAAATCAGATGATAACGATGATAGCTTATACGAATTTAAATGGTATGAAGGTTCATCAGTAAAGCCGACTGGCCCTGATTATATATATAATGGTCCAGAACTCACCGGTCTAAACCAGGGATTTTATACTGCTACAGCAACTTTAATCAGTAGTGGCTGTACATCTATTCCGGTTACAGCAGAAGTAATTGACAAAACTGTAACACCTGTTGTTCAGGTGACCATGGAGCATCCCAGTACTTCATGTATCCCAACTGAACCTAACGGAAGACTAAGTGCCGTGGCATCTGGTGGTAATAATTCCAATACCGTTTTTAAATGGTATAATGGTAACAACCAGGTAAATCATTTTGCCACTGGTCCTGTAGTGGATAATCTGGTTCCTGGAATCTATACAGTAGTTTATTCAGGTAATGCCATGACTTGTGATGGTGTCGCTCAATATACCCTATCTGATAGCTCTTTAAATATTTCAGTTAATCTGGATAATGTGGTGGCTCAAACTTTCTGTGACCCGGCTAATGGCTCCGTACAGGTATCAGCAGCAGGAGGTTATGGTTCATATGATTTTTACTGGTACAATCTTGATCCGGGATTAAACCCTGACACACTTCTTAATGACTATAAAGGTGCTTTATACCAGTCTTTGCATTCAGGTGATTATTGGGTAGTGGCAGTAGATAGATCCACCCGTTGTTCTTCCGATCCTCTGAGAGTTGCTGTGCCAGATAATCTGAGCCCGATTATTAATATAGTTGAAACCATCACTCCTCAGACCTCCTGTCTGTTATCTTCGCCCAACGGAAGATTAAGTGTTGAGGTGGATAGTAATAACTCAAATTATACATTTCGCTGGTTTAAAGGCACGTTTGCTCCTGGTACTTCTCCTTCCGGTAATGGATTATATGCCAACAGTCGCTCCGCAACCAGTAGTAATTTGGAAGCCATAAAATATACTGTTTTTATTAAAAGTACTATTACAGGATGTGAAGTTGGCTATCCAATGACTATTCCAGAGCAACTACCAGTAATTTCAGCTAGTTTTACTACTATTGATCAAACCTTTTGTAATCCAGCAAATGGAAGAATCTCTGCTTCTGCTTCTGGTGGAAATGGAAGTAATCCTGCTTATGATTTTTACTGGTTCAATACCAACCCAGGTAATTCACCTGATTCAGTTCTAAATGATCATAAAGGTCAATTTTATGATCATTTAGAGGCTGCTAATTATTGGATGATTGCAGTGGATCAGTTTAGCCGTTGTGCTTCAACGGTAGTTGCACCTGTGATGAATGCAAATCTTAGTGATTTTGGCAACGATATTACGATTACTACAACGGATCAGTCATCTTGTATTCCTGCCAGTCCTAATGGTAAAATTGAAGCCGGAATAAATGGAGGAATTGTTAATGACTATACATTTCGGTGGTTTTCCGGTCAATTTGCTACTGGTACTATTCCTGTTGGAAGTGGAATTTATCCCAATAGTAGAAAAGAGACAGATCCGGAATTAAATGATGGCATCTATACAGTTTTCGTTAAAAGCAATATTACAGGTTGTGAATACGGTAAAGAAGTGATCTTGCAGGAGTCTTTTCAGAATGTTAGCCTAGTGGCCCAACAAATTAATCCGCAAACACATTGTGATCCCCCAAATGGAGAAGTTTCTGCCACTGCAAGTGGTGGATATGGTCTGGCTCCATCCTATAATTATTATTGGTATGATAAAAATCCTGGCTCAAATCCGGATATATCAACTGCAAATTATATTGGTGCAAATTATAATAATCAGGAAAGCGGCGAATATTTTGTAATGGCTCAGGATCAGGCCAGCGGTTGTTTCTCACAAGTAGAATCTACACTTCTGAACCATTCGGTAACACCTTTTGCCGTTTCAGCCACAGCGGTGCCACAATCATCCTGTTTGGTATCAGCCCCCAATGGACAAATATCTGCTCATGTCAATAATAATATTTCAGATTATACATTCAGATGGTTTTCTGGTCAATTTGCTACTGGAACGATTCCATCCGGAGCTGGTCTATATACAAGCAGCCGATCTGAAACAGATTATGAATTAGAAGCAGGCATATATACGGTTTTTGCTAAGAACATTGTTACAGGTTGCGAATATGGGCAGGAAGTGATCATTGAAGAAATACCTCAGCAAATTGCCATTATTACAAAAGATGTAGTTAATCAATCTCATTGCAACTTGCCCAACGGTTCGGTAACAGCGGAAGCATCAGGGGGATATGGATCTTCTCCTGTATATAATTATTATTGGTATAATATGGATCCAGGATCTAATCCTGGTGCTGGTAGTGCTTATAAAACGGGTAATACAGCCAATAATTTAGACAATGGAGAATACTGGGTTTTTGCGGTAGATCAAGCCACCGGATGTCAATCCGAAGTGATATCTGATCAGGTACTTGACCAGGTTGTTCCGTTTACAGTTGCTACTTCTGTTGATCCTCAATCTTCTTGTTTAACCAGTAATCCAAACGGTCAGATATTTGCCAGTGTAAGTACCGGCAATACATCAGATTATGACTTTAGGTGGTTTTCTGGTCAGTTTGCCTCTGGCTCAATACCAGCTGGTACAGGTTTATACAGCAACAGTCAATCCGATACGGATCCTGAACTAAGCACCGGTGTTTATACTGTTTTTGCTCGTCATAAAGTGACAGGATGTGAATATAGTGCAGAAGCGGTGGTTACAGAATCTCTTACAAATGTGACTGTATCAATAGATCATTTTAACGATCAAACAACCTGCGTGCCTTTGAATGGCTCAGTTGCAGCATCTGCAACGGGTGGATATGGCAGCAGCCCTTCTTTTACCTACTATTGGTATGATGTCAATCCCGGAAATTTTCCGGACACACTGAGTTATAATTATCGAGGCAGCAGTTATCAGGATTTAAAATCGGGTACTTATTATGTATTGGCTGTGGATAACGACACCAGATGCCAGTCAAGTGTAATTAATCAAGTTATTGCATCCCCTCCGATTGTTCCGGCTATTGTATTTGAATCTAATAAGGATTATGCAACCTGTGATCCTGCTTTTCCAAATGGTCACCTGGAAGCTTCTGTGTCTGGAGTTACCAGTGGCTATACATTTGAATGGTTTGCAGGTAATAATACAGACCCGACCAATAAACTCCCAGCAGCAAATCCTGCAATAACAATAAGTGGTAGTGATGATCAGATCATAGAGTTATTAAGTCCCGGATCTTATACAGTTCAAGTTACAGATCAAGTAACAGGGTGTACTCAGATTGGTAATGATGTGATTAATTCAGTAGATCCGGTAAATCCGGTCCTGTCAACCATGGTAAATGATGTTACCCTGTGCTTTCCCTTTAATGGAAGCATAGAAGCAAACGCTACAGTGTCCGGCGGACCAGGAACAGCAGGTTTTACCTACTTTTGGTATGAAGGTAAACAAGTAGATGCAAGTAAAAAGCTTACCAACTCTTCCTATCTTGCCGATCAGTTAGGCTTAAACACTTATGTGGTTTACGCTCAGGATAATAATACAAAATGCTATTCTGATACTATTACTGAAAGAATAAATGAAGTGAATCCTCCCTCAATTTCTTTCAGTAATATAACTGTTGATTGTAATGTGCCAAGTGGAGGTGTAACAGCCAATGCTTTTATTAGTGGGGCTGAAGTTTCAGATGGATATAAATTTGAATGGTTTGCCGGATTAGATACTGTTAAAACTAATAATCCCATTATCTCTACTGATTCAAGTGCATCAGGTTTGCAGGCAGGTGTTTATACCATAATAGTAACTAATAAAACAACCAATTGTAGAGCTGATGATATAATAAACCTTTCAACTGATGATATTACCACGCCTAAGGTGACAGCTCATATAGGGAATTCTACCACAACCTGTGGGGGTAATGAAGGTGAAATCAGCCTTTCAATTTCTGTAAATAGTTCATTCATCAGTGATTATCAAAATTACAGGATGGAATGGAATAAACTATCATTGGATTCTATCTATATTGAAAATCAGGTAAGACAAGGTAATGCCTCAAATGTTTTTTCAAATCTAAATGAAGGGATCTATATTTTCACTGCCCAATCAACGTTAGGCCCCAATAAATGTTTTTCCAAACCGGATACTGTTACAATTATTGATCCTCCATCGCCTGATCTGTCTGTTTCGGGAATAAATAATACGATTTGTTCACCTGCTACACCAAATGGTGAATTAAGTGTGCAGGCAGCAACATCTGCTGGAGAACCACCATCCGGATATAATTATATTGTATATGATAATTCTGGTGTTGAGCTTCAGCGGCATGAAAATGTCTTAGCTGGTACTTTAGATCAATTTCAAAATTTACAACCACATCATTACAAAGTCATAGCCGAAAATAGCGTAACCTTCTGTAGGGATTCATCCTACTTCAGAATTAAAGATAAAACCATCATTCCAATTATTCAGAATAGTTTATTATTGGATGAAACTTACTGTGTTCCAAATGGAGAAGTTGAAATAGCCACCATATCAACTGGTGGTGATATGGCATCAGATTATAGCTACTCCTGGTTTAAAGATGATTTATCTTCATCACCCATGGAGGATGGGTTGGGAAATCAGCTTACTTCCTTTCAAATTGATAAACTTACTGCCGGTAAATATTTTGTAAAAGCAGAAAGAATAGCAACCAATTGTATTTCAGATCCATTTCAGGTGGAATTAAAAGACCTAAGAGAATTTCCGGTAATAGATCTGGTAGATTTGGTGCATCAAACCACTTGTGCGCCAGTAAAAAATGGATCGATTCAAGTGAATGCCACACAGTCAAATCCTTATACCTATACCTTCAACTGGACTGGCAGCGGATCTTTCAGTAGTTCTGATAATGGGGTTGCATCCAATAAAATCGACTTGCTTGATGTAGGTGTTTATCAGTTGGAGGTTATCAATGAAACAACATCTTGTGTGACCAATAGATCATTTGAAGTTAAGGATCAAATTGTATTACCTACTGTAAATTTGGTTAGCTTATTGGATCAAACATATTGTATAGGTAATGGAATGATAGAAGTAGAGGGTATACATGCCGATAATCCAGGTTTTACCTATGAATGGTACAGGAATGACATCACTAACTTGTTATATGGAACGGTTAATGAGACCCTGAAAAATGTTTCAGCAGATGATTATTTGGTTAAAGCAGTTAGAACGGATCTTGAGTGTAAATCAGCTCCATTACAATTGACAGTAGAAGATGAGCATACCGACCCTATAATTTCTTTAGTAGGTCTGATCAATCAAACCAGTTGTGACCTTTCTGCTCCAAATGGTTCAATTCATGTGGAAGCCATAGAACAAATTGCCGGAACAGATCAATATCGGTTTAGCTGGAGTTCATCGGAAATTGACGATCCGGCAATAACCAGTACAATTTCTAATAAAGCACAAGGCCAGTATACAGTAGAAGTACTTAATAAAAATACCCAATGCACTGCTCAGGCTACCTATGAAATAAAAGATAAAATTGTTTTACCCACGGTGCAATTTGTCAATGCTGTGGATCAGACTGATTGTATTGGAAATGCTTCAATAGAGGTTTCGGGACAGCATGCTGATAATCCTGCTTATTTATACCAATGGTATCAGGAGAATTTATCTAATCTTATTGCTACTGAAACAAGTGCAACAATTGCAGGGTTAAGTCATGGAACTTATTATGTCATAGCCAAACGAGACGATCCTATTGCCTGTGAATCTGCACCACTGCAGATAAATGTAGATGACATTCATGTGAATCCAGTAATAAATTTAATAGCAAATGTTTCACAAACCAGCTGTGGCACTCCCAATGGTGAAATTAGGGTAGAAGCAATAGATTTAAATGTATCTCACCAATTTACATTTTCCTGGAGTAATGGAACAGTTCATAGTGCATCTGTACAAAGTAATTTGGTTGGTCTGACTCAGGGAAGTTACCTGCTTGAAGTGGAAAATGAAAGCACAGCATGTACATCAAATGCTTCATTTGATATAGTGGATAAAATCGTACTACCAACAGTAAAAGTAGATAATCTCATACCACAAAGTGACTGTATTGGTAATGGCTCAATTAGTGCTTCAGGCCAACATCAGGATGACCCTATTATTTATTCCTATGAATGGTATCGAGAAGGTGTATCAACGCCTCTTACTCATACAGGAGCAACCTTAGCCAACCTGCCCAGCGGAACTTATGCGGTAGTAGCAGTAAGAACAGATGCTATTGCCTGTAAATCTTTACCTATTCAGGTATATGTTGATGATATTCACACCAATCCTGTTATAAATTTCGATGATGCCTCTTTAGTTAGACAGCTTAATTGTTTCCCTGAAACAAATGGGTACACTGGTCAAATCACTGCGTTAGCTGCTGAAGCGGACGGTTCCATAGGAAGTTACAATTTCAATTGGAGCCATCCTTCAGCAACTGTAGATGTAGTCAATATAAATGCTTATTCCAGTAAAATAATTGAAGCTCACGCAGATAAATACTCTTTGCAAGTACAAAACACTATTACCCAATGTATTTCAAATGCTGCTTTTACAATTTCTCAAAACCTAGAATTGCCAGATATAAGTTTTGTGGATAAAGCTGATGATTCCTACTGTAAAAATGGCAATGGTGCTATAGAAGTTTTGGCCGGACCATCCCAATTTAGCTTTGCATATCAATGGTTTAGAATGGAGAATGATACTCCTGAAGTCATAAATGGAACCTCAGGAGAAATTATTGAAGATCTTGTAGAAGGGGATTATTTAGTTAAGGCTATTCGACTGGATAATCATTGTGAATCTTCTGATTTAGCCATATCTGTGGAAGATATCAGCCAACTTCCAGTAGTTTCAATGAGTGTGCTTGCCGAACAAATGGCTGTTACCCCGGCCATACCTACAGGTAAAATTGAAGCCAATGCGAGAGAAACTGATGGATCTTTTGCTGGTTACCGATTTGATTGGTATCTCAACGATCAGTCATTTAGCCATCGCGATACTATCACTGCAGATACTTTGAATAATCTGGCAGCTGGATTATATTCATTGGAAGTAGAGAACCTTGAATCCGGATGTTTCACTAATAACCGGATTGCCCTTTCAGATAATCCGGCAGAGCCCGCCATACTGGACTTGAACATTAGTGGGATGGCACTTTGCCAGCCTGCCAATGGATCGGTAGAAGTTGTTTCTGTGTCATTGAATGATGATCCAGATTCTCTGAATAACTATATCTACTATTGGTATAAGGAAGCGTATTATGATGATCTTTCTATGGCAGATTACATAATTTCAGGGGATTCCTCTACCCTTGTTGGTAACTTAGGTGCCGGGACTTATTATGTAGTAGCCTGGCAACAAAGACTTAATGTAACGTCTTTACCGGTTCAAATTAAGATAGAAGATATTGCTAATTACCCTGCAATTGATCTGCTTGAAAAACAAAATCAAACCAGCTGCGATCCTTCCATGCAAAATGGATATCTTAAGATCATGGTGGATAATACAATTAATCCAGCTGGATATAATTTTAATTGGTTTGAAGGAATAAACAACAGTTCCAGCAGAATGAATTTTAATACTGATGAAGCATCTCAATTAGCTGCCGGAGCATATTCCGTAGAGGTAACAAGTCTGACTACAGGATGTAGTAAAACCAAGTCGTTTCTGATCCAGGAAGAAAAGAAAGAAATATTCCTGGTAGCTTCTGGTTCTGATAATATGAATTGTGTTGATCCAAACGGAAAGTTGTTTGGTAGTATTGTGAATGAACCAAGTACAAATTTTGAATATTTATGGTATCAGGGTGCTCAAATCAATGATAATAGTCAACCAGATTACCAGGGTCAATCTATTGAAAATATTCCATCTGGGTTTTATTCTGCTATCGCTTTTGAAAAAACGAATCCCAGCTGCTATTCTGATCCGGTCCTGGTCAAGATAGAAGATCTATTATCTTATCCTGATCTGGAAGTAATATTAGATGCGCCACTTTCCAATTGTGATATTAACCGGGCCAATGGACAACTTTCAATGTCTATGGATGATGATATATCTTTTTACACCATTCAATGGTATGATCATCAGCAGAAAATGTATATTTCAGATCAGGCATTTGCTAAAAAACTCAATACAGGAGATTTTCATGTAGAAGTAAAACATATGCTAACCGGTTGTTCCATCCATAGTGATACGATTTTTATGCCAGTTGAGCAAAAGACAGTACCATTGCCTAATGTGAATATTCTTTCAGAATTCTGGAATTGTGAATATCCTACCGGAAGTGCAGAGGCCTTTGTAGATGGTAAACAAGCTCCTTATTTATTTACCTGGTATGATCAGGGCGAGCAAAAAATCAATGTGGATGTTAATTATCAGGTGGATCAGTTGGAAGTAGGTCAATATGCCGTCAGAGCAGAGGATCGGTTAACGGGTTGTATTTCAGAAGCAGTATCTTTCCATATCAGTGATGATACCTTTTTTCCTGATTTCGATATTTTTACTACCAAAGCACTGTGTCTTGAAGCAAGCGGAACAGCATATGTAGAAGTGCAGGATCCGCAGCACCTGGACAAGGTTTTCTGGTACAATGTGGATAATGATATACTTTCTTCTGTATCAGAGGCTTCTGAATTAGTAAATGGAGAATATTTTGTAGAAGTTATTGCTAATAATGGATGTGCTACCCAAAAAGCATTTTCCATAGATAATGATGTCAATGTATTTAATGGTATATCTGCTAATGGAGATGGCATAAACGATTATTTTATTATAGATTGCATAGAATCTTATCCCCAGAATCAGGTTAAAATATTTAACCGTTCAGGCACATTGGTATATGAAATAATTAATTATGATAATAATCACAATACTTTTAGGGGGCGGGGAAATAAAGGTTTGTACATCAGTGGAGATGAGCTTCCCATAGGCACCTATTTCTATATTATTGACCTGAATGACCAAAGTAAACCTAAAACAGGATATTTAGAATTGATGAGATAACTTTAAAATGAAGGAGTATTACTGGTTATATAATTACATCAAATTTAAAATTGCACTATTGCAAGAAAATATATGATTTAAATAAATAATGTTTCAGAAATAAGGGTAATCAGAGATGGTCATAAAAAATGGTCATTGTAAATTAACTGATGCTAAAGTTATATCCAATTTAAAATTGCATTATACTAATATTTTATATAATATAAACAATCCGTAAGAAATGAAAAAAGTAAGATTAATCCTTTTAGCCCTGGCCATGGCTGTTTTTCAAATATTTGTATTTGTTCCTGCCCAGAGTCAGCAAAAGCCAATTGTTTCCCAATATATGTTTAATAACCTTGTGTTAAACCCTGCTTATGCGGGAGTACACGAGCATCTAAATGCCACAATGGCATACCGTGATCAATGGGTCAATATGGATGGTGCTCCTACGACTAAATCAGTGAGCATACATTCCGGAATCAAGGATAAAAATATTGGTCTGGGTATGTTGATTGTCAATGATAAAATTGGCGTTCATGAAGATAATAGCGCTTATTTATCCTATTCTTACAAAATAAGATTCAAACATGCTAATTTATCCATGGGCTTACAAGCAGGATTTAATTATTTAAATTCTGATTTTTCCCGGCTTAATTTAAAGTATGCGGAAGATCCATTGTTAAATTCAATGATAGGTGATTTTAAAATGAACTTTGGAACCGGTCTTTATTTTAATACTAAAACCAGTTATATAGGGTTTTCCATTCCTTTCATCAGAAAGAAAAGATTGGTTCAGGATTTTTCTATGCAGCGGGCAATGGAGGAATCCCGTTATTATTATTTAACAGCTGGGAAGGTACTGGATCTGTCTTACCGGGTAAAAGTTAAACCTTCCTTTCTATTGAAGGTGGAAGAAGGAATGCCAGTCACAGGAGATGTAAATATAAATTTCTTTATTGATGATTTACTCAATATTGGGGCATCTTATCGAACCGGTGATAGTTTTGTTGGGCTTTTTGATGTCAAGATAAGTGACTATTTTCGTTTAGGTTATGCCTATGATTATACTATTTCGGATTTGGCCAGGTACACCTACGGGTCACATGAAATCATGCTGAACTACCGAATCAATCTGTTTGCACCAAGAAAGCATAAGATGTGTCCCGGACCTTATTATTTTTAATTGACTTACTTACATACGGATTATTTATTTGTTTTGCTTGCCGGTATTACTGGCAAGCAAAATTTTATTTTACTTGCACCAAACTCCTGCATTTAAAGTTGGCTATCGGGCTGGAAGCAGTATATTAAATTGTTAAAGTAAAATATATTAAAAGCATACCTTGATATTACACTACATTTTTTCTTTTTTCAGAATATTATTTTAAATTTCCTTCTTTTTGCTCAACCTCACCCTTTAATTTGCAATATTCTGATTGACTGAGTTGATCAAAATTAGATATTGGCCCTAAATTTTAAAACATATTTATTTGTTCAAGCTAGCTTATGGGCAAAATATTAGAACAACATATCTGTATTTCAGCTGATATTATTTGGTTTATTTGTAGATGAAAATCTCTTAGAAAAGTATAAATATTGATAAAATCATAAATAAATAGCTAATAATTAAAATATAAATAATAAATCTTTTATTACATGGGGGTTTTGTTTTAATATTTATAATTTATCTTTGTTGTGTAGTTAATAACAGCAATTAAAATTTAAAGCATATGAAATCACGTGTAAAAAACTTATTTATGGTATTATTTTTTGTTCCGGTAGTTTTATTTGCTGGAACAGAGTTTGACGAAAATGACGAAACTGCAAACCAGTCAAATTACAATATCTATTATGATAGTCAGGCTGGAAGTTTTAACCTGGTTTATTTACCAAGTAGCAATCAAACTGTAAAAGTAAACATCTATGATGTGAATGGTAAATTAATTTTTGTAGATAAAATGAGATCAGACCAGGTTTTTTTCAGGCCCTACAATTTCAAAAATCTTAAGTCTGGTGATTATACTTTTGAAATCATTGATCAGGGTAAAAAATTAACTGAAATAGTGGAATACAGAAAAAATACCCCGGTTGTCAATCAATTAGTTAATCCAAAAGTTTTTGTAGAAAATATAAATACCGGTGATAGAATTAACCTCAAGGTTTTTGGGGCCCAGGGAGAAACCGTGCAGGTACAGTTTTATGATAATAATGATAACTTGGTATTTACAGATGAAATTGAGAATGCCTATAACTTCAGTAAAGTATATAACCTTGAAAAAATAAAGAATGAGAAATTAGCAGTTCGTGTGTCGATCAGGAATAAAAGCGTGATGAGAAAAAATATTTAATATAAAATAGTAATTCTTTCTTCATACTAAGCCTGGTTTCATTGGAGCCAGGCTTTTTTTATTGTGCGCCCGGCATGGGCGATAGCTATAGGGTGCAAGTCCCGAACACGCTTGGCAGTAGGAAGTGTTGGGCAAAGGCAGGGGTGTCCATCTAGAGGTGGAATCTGAAGGAAGCCGGAGGAAAAGTCCCGGCCTGACCAACAGAAACTGCATAAAAGACCAAAGTGAACCGGATGAGGTTGCAATACAAACCAAAGTCCGATACTGTCCGGAGTAAAGCTTGCCGTGAGAAGTCAGCCGAGGCCATAGTATCCGCCAGCTGACGGAGAAGAGCTGAACTTTAAGGAGTGAGTAGTAAATGGATGTTACCGAATGAAAAGAAGAAAGCAGAAAATCTTTGAAGAAAAGACCTGGCCACAGAAGAATGGGACGGAATCCGAAGGCTATGCGGGAGGGCAGCCTTTCATGGGGATAACTGAAAACAACCTCACGGAGAATAACCGATTAGGATATGGGTTGATGGAGTTCACTGTCTCCCCCTCCAACCTAAATGCAGCAAACCGACAGGT
>JBPRGG010000008.1:0-25563 GCA_051418075.1 Candidatus Cyclobacteriaceae bacterium M3_2C_046
AATAGATACCAGGATTCCTTCACGACATACCGGGCAGCAATCCATATCAATTCCCAGCATTATCAGAAGGGCTTCCTTGATGGTATACTTTTTTCTTTCAAGCTCTGAGAGATTAAAATGTTCCCTGAGGGATTTGATGTATATGGTTTTATTCCTGGAAGCAAGGAAGCCATAATGGCGGATCCTGGTAAACTACCCGAAGCCTTTTCTCGAAATGGCTTAATACTTTTTCACCAGCTGGTGATTGAGATAATTTTTGTTTGGTTTTCATAATATTGTAAGTATTTGACTATGAAAACTTAACTTAACAAAGAAGAAGTGCTACCTTTAGGTTTGGTTGAACACGCGGTATAAAAAATTGCCGGGACAGTAGGTAATTCAAGGGTTGTAGCCCGCTTCAACTTTTATGTAAACTTGATAGGAGATTCGCCCGCAACTGGAAACTTTTAATACCGACAACGTGTGCGGTCATTTAATTAACCACTCAGAAAAAAATTGAAAAACAAAGGGGAAATAAACAAATTAGTCGAACACTTTTTCAGACGCGAATCTGGAAAAATGATTTCAGTTTTAACAGGTATTTTTGGTGCATCCAATTTTGGGCTTGTCGAAGATATTGTACAGGATACTTTAGTTGATGCAATAAGCAATTGGACTTATAAAGGCGTTCCCGAAAATCCTGTAGGGTGGCTTTATACAGTAGCCAAGAATAAAACTTTGAATGCTATCAAGCGGGAAAGATACCATGAAAAATATATTTCTGAACAATTCCATTTTTCAAACGCAGAAAGCATAGACGAACTTAACATAGCAGATATCTTTTCAGAAAAAGTTGTTGCTGATGAGCAGCTACGGATGATGTTTATGTGTTGTCATCCATCCATTTCCAGAGATTCACAAATTGCCTTAATGCTTAAAACTTTATGTGGGTTCAACATTAGCGAAATAGCCAGAGCATTTCTGTCCAACAATGAAAGCATTAATAAGCGACTGGTTAGGGCGAGAAAAACAATCAAAGAAGATAATATTCCATTTGAAGTTCCCGAAAGTCATGAATTGGACCAAAGAGTGGATGCCGTTTTAGAAGCCATATATCTATTGTTCAATGAAGGGTACTGTGCCTCAAGTGGAGATGAATTAATCCGGATGGAACTTTGTCAAGAATCCATTCGATTAGCAGAAATAATTACCGGACATAAAGACATCACTCATAAGTCAAATACGCACGCACTGTTAGCATTGATGCAATTGAATACATCCAGGTTTAAAGCAAGGAAAGACGAAAATGGAACTATTTTAACCTTAAGCGAACAAAACCGGTCACTGTGGGATTACCACATTATGAAGCTGGGATTTCTAAATTTGGAAAAAGCAGCTCACAGCCAGTACATTTCTAAGTACCACATCTTGGCAAGTATATCTGCTTACCATTGCTCAGCCAAAGATTTTGCATCAACAGATTGGAAAGGTATCCTGACATTATATGATAAATTACTTGGCATAGACAACTCTCCTATTGTCATTCTTAACCGCGCCATTGCCCTATCAAAAGTAGATGGTGCAAAAAAGGCCCTCCGTGAATTAACAACTATCGAAAATGACAATGCTATCAAATTCAATCATCTGTTTTATTCAGTTAATGCCGAGTTGCAAATGCAGATAAACGAATCTGGAAAGGCAAAAAAGATGCTGGAAAAGGCCATTGAATTAGCTCCACTATCTGTAGAAAAACAAATGCTGCATACCCGTTATAAAAATTATTTTGATAAAAATGCTTCGTTTTGATGTCCCTATTTCTAAAGCCTGATTGTCATTAAAATGATAAATTCATTATTAACTTAAATACAAAAAACAATGAAAGATTATCTTTTGATTATCAGAACAGAAGGAAGTGTTTGGACTGATTTGTCCCCTGAACAACTTCAAAAGCACATGGAAAGTGGAAACGCTTACATAGGGAGTTTAATAGAAAAAGGCATACTGAAAGGCGCTAACCCTATTGAAAAATCAGGTAGTAGAATTGTCACAGAAAGCAACGGAACGCTTAAAGACGGCCCTTTTAACGAGAGTAAAGAAGTTGTTGCCGGGTTTTTCCATATCACAGCCAAGGATGTGGATGAAGCTGTGGATATCGCGAAAGGAAACCCCATTTTTAAAGATATTCCAACAAAAATTGAAGTACATCCGATGATGCCAATTGGAGGTAATTAATTTCAATATCTTCTATTAAGTAAAGAAGAATAACGACTTTGATTACAAACTAAAGTCGTTATTTTGTAAATGAGAGAATTTAAACTGAAAACAAATTCCCATAATAAGCAAAAATAAAACTCTGGGAATTGTCCTAATTTTATCACTTCCAATTGACATATATTAAAAAGCAATGATGGAAGAAGAACAGTTTAATATAATCAGAGAACAATTCTGCCTGGCAGACCCTGCTATCAGCAAGGAAAATGATGAGTTCGGAAGCAATTACCTATAAGGGAAAGGTATTCGCTTTTTTTTACCAAAGAAAGTTTCAAATACAAACTAATGTATATATTGGCAATCAAGAATGGATGGCAGAGAATCTTGCTTATGCGCCATCAAGCGGAAACTATTGGGCTTAGGATAACCATAATGCAAATGTTGAAACTTATGGCTATCTATAAGACTGGCAAACCGCTTTGGATGTTTGCCCCACAGGCTGGCATTCGCCAAGTGATGCAGAATGGAAGGAATTGGAAATTACACTTGGCATGTCTCAGGAAGAAGCTGAAATTATAACCGGGAAAATAGAATGTAGCAGCTGAAAAAATAGAGAACTACCGGAGACTATAGCTATTTTGGTTTAGTTTGGTGTAATGGGATGTTTCTAATAAATTATATTCGGTCTCAAAATCACCATATCATCCAGGTCCAGAAAAGCATTGATCAGGTGAACCTTATTAAACTGAGGCAGATCTTCCACTTTGATTATTCTTTCCTGGATAACCCGACCATTTAGATATTTGGCTCTTTTTGTACCTTTCAGCAGGGGAGTAGATGGAGTAAAAAATTGGTGGTTTTTTTCAAATACCAGGTTGGCGTAACAGGCATCAGTAACAAATCCGTTTTTTATGATTAGTATATCATCACAACCTGTTTTGAGGGATGCCAGCCGATCAAGATGCTGCCTGTTTTCAAATTTATAGTCATAGTAAATCGTATCATCCTGAACCAATTTAAGTCTCCTGATCATTTTTTTACGATAGGGCAAAAATTCAACTTTTTGAATCTTCTGATTATAGATCACCCTGGCCTTATACCATCCGGACCTGGTGGCAGCTGGTAGTGCTAAACTTGCATTAAGATCTATGGAAGTTCGCCCCCAAAGATCCAGACTGGATTGGTCCATGCGGGCCTGGTGATATTCCAGGTTTTGAGGTTTACCCTCAACAATACTGATGGTTTCTAACAAAAGGCACATACACTTTGTCAATCAATTCCTGGTATTCCTGCCGGGCATCACTATAAATGGTAATGCCGCCCCCGCTTTTAAAATATAAAACACCATTGATGTTCTCAATAAACCTGATCATGACACAACTATCCAGGTTTTCTCCGTCAAAATATCCGGCAATTCCGGTAAAAAAACCGCGGGAATAATTTTCAGCTGCCTTTATGATGTTTAAGGTGGCAGCCTTGGGGGCTCCGGTAACAGATCCGGCTGGTAACAGACGAGCCAGTATAGAACCAATTTGATTTTTCCAGTTGTCTGGCAGGGTTCCTGTAATTTGAGAACTTACTTGCAAAAGTGCTTTATCATAGGTATCAATTCTGTCGATATAACGAAACTTCTCTACCCGCACCTGAGAGGCTATCTGGCTGAGGTCATTGCGCAATAGGTCCACAATGGTGACATGTTCAGCCATTTCTTTTTGATCTTGCAGAATTTGCTGTTTGGCCGCCGGTATGGTGGCATCAATGGTGCCTTTCATAGGATAGGTACTGATGGAATTGCCTCTGATCTGCACGAATGTTTCCGGAGAAAAGAAAACAAATTGATCCTGGTAAAGCAGTTTATAGCGGCTCTGACTGGAATAGAAAATCCGGTGTAAGTCCAGGTTGGTGTCCAGTCTGGTAGGAAAAGTTAAATTGACCAGGTATGAATTTCCTTTTTTTTCCTGGGCTACTACATAATCAAAAGCTTTTTGATAGGTAGTAAATGAAACCGGATGAGGTATCAGGTAAAATTCCTTTTCAGCTGCAGAAGACAAAAAATCCTGAAAATTCCCTTTGCCCCCAAAATTGAAATAAACCTTATGGTGGGATAATTGATCCTGAGGCCAGAATTTAATCTTTTTACCGGAAAAATCAAACATAAAAACAAAAGGAGTACCCTGCTGTCCCATTTGATTCATCCTGGTAATATGATTTAGGTATCCTGACATTCTATAAAATAAAACAGCCTTAGCATGTTCAAACTAAGGCTGCTACACAATGTTTTGAAGATTTTAGGGACAATTTATCCAAAAATTTCTTTTAATCTGGCTTCTAATGCCTGTCCCCTTAGATTTTTGCCAATGATTTTTCCATCTTTATCAAGCAGGAAATTCATGGGTATGGCACTCACATTATACTCTTGAGCCACTTTATTGTTGACATCCCTGACCTGCTTCCAGGTTAACCCATCTTTTTCAATAGCTTCAGTCCAATCTTCATCATTACGGTCTAAGGAAACCCCAAATATTTCAAAACCCTGATCATTATATTTTTTATAAGCTTCTACCAGGTTTGGGTTTTCCATCCGGCAAGGTTTACACCAGGCCGCCCAGAAATCTACCAGTACATAATCACCTTCAAATGAAGCCAGGCTGATGGAATCTCCTTCCGGATTAGGTAAGGTGAAATTGGGTGGTTCATTACCAATGGATACCTTTCTTACATTTTCAATCTGCTGAGCAAATTGCTGGACATCCTGCGAATTGGGATAGGCATTTTGCAGTTTGGTAGCAATACTGTCCATAAATTCGAAATCCTGATCGGGATCCAGGTAAGAAACAGCTTGAAGTGCAGCCAGGGAAGCTCCCATATCGTTTACCTCATTCTTGATCTTTTGACTATATTTTTTCTGGATCTCCATCAGACGGCCATAGATTTGTTCCATCTGGGCTTCATCCTGGTTCATATTAGACTGGGCATACTCACTGTTAATCTGGTTGATCTCCTGCTGATACTCTTGCATGATTGATTTCATCTTCGTGACATAATCCATTTCAGTGGATCCAGTTATTTCCACATTACCGGTGGGTGCATCGCCATCAGCTACCACATGTACATCCTCATCATCCAGTATCAGGTTCACAAATTGCGTGTCATAAAAATTAAGCCGGTAAAATCCTGGCTCCAGTTCCTCAAATGACTGTTCAAATGTATTGTCTTGCCTGACTTCAAATGTGGCTACGTTCATTACTTCTGCTTCTCCATATCTCTGTAGAGTCACAGATCCTTCAGATTGCGGATTTTTTACTTCTCCACTTACAGTAAGCCCTTTGTTTTTTTCTGCTGTATTAGAGCAGGAAACAGCCATTATACTGACAAAAACGGCTATGATCAAACTGAATATATTTTTGTACATTTTTAATTTTTTTTATTATAACAAAGAATTTGATTTAAGGTTCCCTGACTCCATACAATTACCATTCCATTATCTTTTAAGTGTTTCTGAAAGTAACTGAGAAGCTAATTTCGGATCTGCCTTTCCTTTGGTTTTTTTCATCACTTCCCCCATAAAAAAACCGATCAGTCCTTTTTTACCTTTCTGATATTGTTTTACTTTTTGGGGATATGCTTTTAAAACCTCCTCTATCACTGGTTGTAGACTGGCAGAATCAGTTTGCTGTAGTAATTTTTCCTGCTGAGCTATCTGTTCCGGATCCAGATCAGGCTGATCCATAAGCCTGGGGAAAATGATTTGGGCAGCCGTTGTAAAATTGACTTTTCCATCATCTATTAAATTGATCAGGCCTGCCAATTTTTCCGGCTGAAGGGATATATCATTCAGAGAGGCGTTTTTATCATTTAACAGAGATTTGATCGGGCCCATGATCCAGTTGCAAATGGCTTTGTAATTGGCAGTAAACTGGCTGGTTTGTTTAAAAAAATGCATAAATGACCGGTCTTCTGCTATAAAAGCGGCATCATACAGGGGTAGCTGGTATTTTTCCTGGAGCTCTTGCTGTAGGGCCTGCGGCAGAGCTGGCATATTATTGCGAATTGATTCGATCCATTGATCCTCAATCACAAAAGGGCTAAGATCTGGTTCGGGAAAATAGCGATAATCCGTAAGTTGTTCCTTGGTCCGCATGCTGAAAGTCCTGCCATTTGATGCATTATATAAACGTGTCTCAGAAATTATTACTTCTCCCTTTTCGGCCAATCCAACCTGTCGGCTAATCTCATAATCAATGGCTTTTTGAACATTTTTAATGGAATTCATATTCTTGATTTCCACCTTGTTGCCCAACTCCTTAGCATCTGCCGGCATAATAGAAATATTGGCATCACAACGTAAAGAACCTTCTTCCATATTCCCGTCACACACATCCAGGTATCTTACCATTTTCCTTATTTCTGTCAATAAAGCGGCAGCCTCTTCAGATGAGCTAAGATCTGGCTCGGTCACAATTTCAATCAAAGGTACCCCGGCCCTATTTAGGTCTACCAGGGTATCTGAATGGCGATCTGAATGGATCGATTTGCCGGCATCTTCTTCCAGATGTATTTTATGCAATCTGACTTTTTTATTTCCATTAGCAGTAGGAACTACCACATGCCCTCCCTTACAGACAGGAGTCCGATCCTGGGTTACTTGATAGCCTTTAGGCAGGTCGGGGTAAAAGTAGTTTTTTCTGTCAAAGATCATTTGTCTGGCTATCTGACAGTGGCAAGCCAGTCCCATTCTGATGGCTAGTTCCACCACTTTTCGGTTGAGTCGGGGCAGTGTACCAGGATGAGCCAGGGTAATTACACTGATATTGGTATTAGGGGGCTGCCCAAAAGCAGTAGAATCGTCAGAAAAGATTTTGCTCTGGGTAAGGAGCTGGGCATGAATTTCAAGCCCGATAACTGTGCGATATTTCTGATTAGTTGTTTTAGTCATTTGACGCATTGATCATCTGATGGATGGTGTCTTTTCCTTTTTCTACTACACGATCCAAACCGCTCAGATCTTTCCCCCCGGCCGTGGCAAAAAAAGGCTGCCCTCCTCCTCCTCCTTTGATTTCTCTGGCCAGTTCTCTTACAAGCTGGCCCGCGTTCCAGTTTTTTTCCTGAACCAGGTTATCAGCAATTACAACAGATATTTGAGGCTTTCCGTCAATATCGGCGGCCAGGATCATAAAAAGATTATCCTGTTCATTTTTCAGATCGAAAGACAGCTTTTTCAGAGCATCGGCACTGGGCAGGCTTATCCGGGAAACCAAAGCATTGATTTCGCCTGATTTTTCTATATTATTCACCAGGTCTTTTTTCAATTGCTGAGCCTGTTGTTGGTGCATATTTTCCACTTCTTTGACCAGGCCGGCTCTTTCTTCCAGTAAAGTTTGAACAGATTTTTTAAGATCCTTTGGTTTTCTGAGGAGTTCATTAAGTTCCTCTACCAGGTCTAATTGCTGATTGATATAAGCCTCAGCTTCATCTGCGGTTAGTGCTTCTATTCTTCTTACCCCAGCTGCTACTGAGCTTTCAGAGATGATCTTGAAAAGTCCAATGGTTCCGGTAGCATTTACATGGGTACCGCCACATAATTCTACCGAATATTTGGGATCAAATGTAATAACACGTACAAATTCGCCATATTTTTCTCCAAAAAGGGCCATCGCTCCCATCTTCTTAGCTTCTTCAATAGGCACATTGCGTTTTTCTGAAAGGGGAATGTTTTCCCTGATCTTTTGATTTACCCGGTGTTCAACCTTTTTGATCTCTTCATCAGTCATTTTGGCAAAATGCGAGAAGTCAAACCTGAGGACCTTATCTGATACAAGACTACCCCTTTGCTGAACATGACTTCCTAAAACTTCCCGCAAAGCAGCATGCAACAGATGGGTGGCACTATGGTTATTTTGAGTCAGCCAGCGTTTTTCCGGGTTGACTACAGCTCTGAAAGTGCCTTCCGGATTTTGGGGCAATTTTTGGGTGATATGGATATATAACTCATTCTCTTTTATAGTATTGATGATGTTGATTTTCTCTCCATCACTTTCCAGGTAGCCGGTATCACCCACCTGGCCTCCACTTTCAGCATAAAAAGGGGTGGTATTCAGTACCAGTTGATAAAGAGTTTTATTTTTTTCCCGGATCTCCCGGTATCGTACTATCTGGGTTGATGCTTCCAAGTGCTCATAGCCCACAAATGTTATATCTTCCTCCTCAGGATTTATGTTGATCCAATCGCCTTTATCTGATACAGCAGCTTGTCTGGATCGATTCTTCTGAACTTCCATTTCTTTCCGGAAACCTTGTTCATCGATCTTCAATCCGTTTTCCCTGGCAATCAAAGCAGTAAGATCCAAGGGAAAGCCAAAAGTATCGTAAAGTTCAAAAACTGTTTTACCCTCGATCAGGTATTTTTGTTGGGTTTTTAACTCCTGCTTTATCTGATCAAGCTTTTTAAGGCCCGTATCCAGGGTTTTCAGAAAAGAAGCTTCTTCTTCCAGAATCACTTTGGCTACAAATTCCTGTTGGGCCTTCAGTTCAGGGAAAACTTCTTCAAATTGATCAGCCAGGTGCATCACCAGTTCAAAGAGAAAGGGCTGTTTAAAATTCAGAAAGGTATATCCGTACCTTACTGCCCTTCTCAGGATCCTTCTAATGACATAACCAGCTTTATTGTTGGAGGGTAACTGTCCATCTGCCACAGCAAATGCAATGGCTCGTATATGATCAACGATCACGCGCAGGGCAATATCGGTTTCCTCCTTTAGCCCGTAAACCAGGCTGGCTTTTCGGCATAAAAGCTGGATCATGGGCTGAAAAACATCCGTATCATAATTAGATGTTTTTCCCTGTAAAGCCATACAAAGCCTTTCAAAACCCATTCCTGTATCTACATGCCTAGCTGGTAAATTTTCCAACTTTCCCGAAGCCAGGCGATTGAATTGAATGAATACCAGGTTCCATATCTCTATTACTTTGGGATGGTCTTTATTTACCAATAATCTTCCACTCAGGTTTTCAATTTCTTCCTGGCTGCGCAGGTCCAGGTGAATTTCCGAACAGGGGCCACAGGGTCCAGTATCACCCATTTCCCAAAAATTATCTTTCCTGGACCCATAAAGTATTTTATCTTCAGCCACGATTCCCTGCCACAGTTGGTATGCTTCCTGATCGGATTCCAAACTATCATCCTTGTCTCCTCCAAATACCGTTACATAAATTCTATCCTGAGGTAGTTTATACACCCCGGTTAGAAGCTCCCAGGCCCATTGGATGGCTTCTTTTTTAAAATAATCGCCAAACGACCAATTCCCCAGCATTTCAAACATGGTATGATGATACGTATCAATACCCACTTCTTCCAGGTCGTTATGTTTCCCTGATACCCTGAGACATTTCTGAGTATCAGCAATACGGGGGCTTTGAGGTTCTTTATGTCCCAGGAAAAAATCCTTGAACTGGTTCATCCCAGCATTTGTAAACATCAGGGTAGGGTCGTCTTTGATAACCAGGGGGGCTGAAGGTACAATTTGATGTGATTTGCTTTTAAAAAATTCCAGAAATTTAGTCCTGATGGTTTTAGAATCCATAAAAATTATAATTAATAAAGTTTTTATTTAAACAAAATAAGTATTTGATTTTTAAGAGTTTTATATGATGCAAGTAATATTTATTCTATATTTAATTGTTAAATTGAATGAAAAGTATTTTTATTGCGTTTTGACTTATGTGCAAAAATATAAGAATTTAGAAAACCTGGCAGAATATGGCAAGAATAAAATATTATTACGATACTGAAACTTGTAAATATGAAAGGGTTAAAGTATCTTCCTGGGATGTAGCACTGAATCTTCTGGGTTTCTTTTCAGTGTCGATGATCATCGCTATTGCTATTGTGATTATTTACAGTACTTATTTTGAATCTCCCAAAGAAGCTTTGCTGAAAAAGGAAAATCAGGAATTATCTTTATATTATGATATTCTTCATAAACAAATCACTGATCTGAATGAAATGATGCAATACCTGCAGACGCGGGATGATAAAGTATACCGTGTGATTTTTGAAGCTGAACCTATTCCAAATACAATCAGACGGGCCGGTGTTGGCGGTACAGACCGATACAAAGATCTTTTGGAAAGTAAATTGGAAAAAGAGGATCTTATCGTTAATACTTTTAAGAAAATTGATCAGCTAAAAAAGCAAATGTACATTCAAACCAAATCTTATGATGAAATTGTACAGATGGCTAAAAATAAAGATAAGATGTGGGCTTCCATACCTGCTATTCAACCTATCTCCAATAAAGAGTTAAACCGACTGGCATCTGGATATGGCATGCGGATTCATCCTATTTATAAAACCCGTCGTATGCATACCGGGATTGATTTTTCGGCTCCCAGAGGAACTCCTATTTATGCAACCGGGGATGGTGTTGTGAAAGTTGTAAGGGATAATGGGCTAAGTGGTTATGGTAAGGAAGTAGTAGTAGACCATGGCTATGGATATAAAACCCGCTATGCCCATCTGGATAAATTTAACATCAAGCGAGGGCAAAAAATCAAGCGCGGAGAATGTATAGGCTATGTTGGTTCCACAGGTACCTCTACAGCGCCTCATTGTCACTACGAGGTGATTAAAGATGGCAAGGCAGTAGATCCGGTACATTACTTCTTCCAGGATCTTAATGCTGATGAATACCAAAAAATCTTGGAACTGGCATCCATAGAAAATCAATCCCTGTCTTAGTTATTGTTTATATCTGATTTTTACCCGGTAGTTTGAATACTAAAATTTAAACTATCGGGTTATTATTTGTAGCTAGCTTATGTCTTATGAGATCAATTAACTATATCTTCAGCTTCTTGTTGCTTCTCGGCCTGATGTCTTCCTGTAAGGCACCCAAAAGCACACTGGATCCTTCTATGAAGCTTGAAAATGCAGCATATCAGGCTTATATAAATTCCGTCCGGCTGTTGATCAGTGATACTTTGATGGGTTCGCAAGCTCAATTTCCTTTAGCCAAAATTACCAGCAGACGATTAAAGGATACGATCACGGTAATAGGCGTAGGGGATATTATGTTGGGAACCAATTTTCCATCTCCGGATTACCTGCCACCCAATGATGGCAGGGATCTGTTGGCACCGGTTCTTGACATACTGCAAGATGCAGATCTAACCTTTGGGAACCTGGAGGGTGTAATACTTAACCAGGGAGGAGATCCCAAAACCTGCTCAAATCCTGATCTGTGTTATTTATTCAGAAGTCCTGAACACTATATTACACATCTGGTGGAGGCTGGATTTGATGTGGTAAGTATAGCCAATAATCATGCAGGTGATTTTGGTGATCCTGGCCGTGATAATACCATGCGTGTACTTGATTCAGTGAAGTTGCAATATGCCGGACAATTACAAAAACCTTTCACCATTTTTAATCTGGACGGGATGATTTATGGTTTTGTCGCTTTTGCCCCTAATACTAATACCATTAGGATTAATGATCTGGCCAATGCAGAAAAAATTGTTTCACATCTTGATACCTTAGCCGATATAGTCATTGTCTCGTTTCACGGAGGAGCTGAAGGCAGTAAATATCAGCATATTACCAGAGAAACGGAATTTTTTTATGGCGAAAACCGGGGCAATGTTTATGAATTTGCTCATCGTATGATAGATGTTGGGGCGGATATTATATTTGGCCATGGTCCTCATGTGACAAGGGCGGTTGATATCTACAAGAATCGGTTTATTGCTTATAGCCTGGGAAATTTTTGTACCTATGCCCGATTCAACCTCCGTGGTGAGAATGGTTTGGCTCCGATCATTAAGGTTTATACTGACCATAAAGGAAACTTCTTTAAAGCTAAAATCCACCCAATTATTCAGGTAGGAGAGGGAGGACCGGTGCCTGATCCAAAAAGAAGGGTGATCAAGACCCTGCAACGTCTTAATCAGGAAGATTTTCCTGAATCAGGAATCACCATTACCGATGATGGATGGATCTTTTCACCCAAACATACTTCCTTATCGGTGGGTTTTTAAAAGTTTAGTATGTAATGACTTTCTGATTAATAAAAAAATGGTTATTTTCATAAGTAATATTGACCAGTTATATCTTTCTAAATAATTATATTGTTGTGCCTTATAAAGAAAAAGCAATTACCAAGAAGTATTATTCTATTGGAGAAGTAGCATCTTTGCTAAATGTAACTCCTTCTCTTATAAGGTTTTGGGAAACCGAATTTGATATCATTAAGCCTAAAAAGAACAGAAAAGGTAACAGGCAATTTACACAGGAAGATATAGAAAATATCAGGATCATTTATCACCTGGTTAAAGATCAGGGATATACTTTACAAGGGGCCAGGGAGATTTTGAAAAGGAATACTATGAATGTGAAGGAAAAAATGGAAATGATCGAATCATTAAAGCATATCAAGCAATTTTTAATTGAAATAAGAAGCCAGCTTCCGGAATAAAACAGGCTTTTTTCCCATGAACCAGGATAAATTGTATCAAGTAGCCCTAAGCCTGATCCCAGGTATAGGCAATGTGCTGGCTAAACACCTGATTAGTTATTGTGGCTCGGCCGAGGCAGTGTTTAAAAGCAATGCTGCTAAAATTAAAAAAATTCCCGGCATAGGTTTCAAAACTGCTGAATTGTTGAAAAATAAATCTGTGTTAAATCAGGCAGCAATTGAAATTGAACGGGCTGAAAAGCATGAGGTGCAGATCCTTCATTATGCTGATAAAAATTACCCTCACCGCCTGAAACAGTTTTTAAATGCCCCATCTATTTTATATTATAAAGGATCAACGGACCTGAATGCTCAAAAGGTAGTGGCAATAGTAGGTACCCGTACTGCCACCGAATATGGCAAAGAAATTGTAGAAAAGATTGTAGCCGGTATGGTAAAACACCAGGCATTGATCATTAGTGGATTGGCTTATGGTATTGATATAACCAGCCATAAAATGTCTTTAAAATACGGTCTTCCTACTGTGGGTGTTATGGCCAGTGGGTTAAATATAATCTATCCCTATGTGCATAGGCCTGTTGCTGCACAAATGCTCGAAAGAGGAGGGTTAGTCAGTGAGCATCCTATAGGAATCAAACCTGAGGCTCATCATTTTCCCGAAAGAAACCGGATAATAGCTGGTATGGCCGATGCAGTGATTATAGTAGAAGCGGCTCAAAGGGGTGGTGCATTGATCACAGCTGAAATTGCCAATGATTATCACAAGGATGTGTTTGCGGTTCCGGGAAATTTGGGGCAGCTTTATTCCGTGGGGTGTAATCAATTGATCAAAGATCATAAAGCACATATATTCACCTCAGTTGAAGACCTGGAATATATTATGAGCTGGGATTTTCAGGATTTTTCCAATCATAAGCCTTCTGTTACGATTGATCAGGATCTGGATGAATCTGAAATTAAAGTTGTTGAGTTGCTCCAGCAAGCAGGTAGCCTGCTGATTGACGAGTTAAGCTGGAAATCCCAAATACCAGTAAATCGTATGGCAAGCTTATTATTGAACCTTGAGTTCAAAGGAATAGTTAAATCTTTACCAGGTAAAAGATTCAAAATAATTTAGTGGAAACCGCATTGAATGAGTAACTATTATGAAATATTAGGGGTGGATAAAAATGCATCGCTGGGTGAAATAAAAAATGCTTATCGAAAGCTGGCCAAAAAATTTCACCCGGATAAGAATGCCAATGATCCGGATAGTGAAGAAAGATTTAAATTGGTCAGTCAGGCCTATAATACCCTGGCCGATCCTTATAAACGACAATTGTATAATCTGAGATTTTCTGATGATCATGTACATCAGGTATACCAGCATTATTATCAACAATATCGGTACCGGCAATCCTTTCGTCAGGCTTTTAAATCCAGGTATTACCAGCAAAACAGAAATTATTCGCCCCGTACCTATTTGTTAGGGATCTTTTTTGTAATTGGCATGTTTCTGTTTGTGTTTTTTGTAAATTATTACCTGGTCAGAACCTCTTCCAAAAACTTATACCTACAGGGTTATGAGCAATATGCCAATCAAAATTTTATTCCTGCACTGGTATCGTTGGATGAGTCTATACAGCTATTTGGTACCAGAAATGCTGAATCAAGTCATTTAGCCGCCGAAATCCTGATCAATCACCTGGAACGATTCGACCTGGCTCAGGAATACCTGGAGAAGGGGTTGTTATATGCTGAATCAGATTCTTTAAAATCAAGGCTGATTTTTTTGCAGGGGAAATTATATTTCTTTACTGACCAGCCCAAAGCGGCATTGTTTTATTTGGATCAGGTTGATCAGCAACAATCTGCTTATGATAGTGCCCTGTATTATCAGGGTATGATTTATTATCAGCATAATGCCTATGAAAGGGCCTTGGAAAAATTTAACCGATTATTGACCTTTAATCAGGATTTTATTGATGGTTATTATTACCGGGCCCAGTCTTATAATGGATTAAAAGATTATGAAAAAGCTATTCAAGATTTGAAATATTATGCTGATCAGATTAGGGCAAATCCGGGTAAAGCATCCACGTTTTTGCATAACCTTGACTCTGATTGCCTTAAGATGCTGTTTAAGCAATCTGAAAGCATCAATCAGTTGGATTCTTTGGTTAAGGTGTATTGTAATTGATCTTGACAGACATTTAATAAACATATTGCCATATTCTTGTTTTTGTCCTGACCCGACGGATCTTACTTTATTCATATCCAGAGACAGGTAACCACCACCCCTCATGAATCTTATGTAATCATAAATTTCAAAGTTCAAACAACAGCGGTCAGCCGCCGTCGGTCCTCCGTCAAAGTATACGTCATTTTCTAATTGTTTTTTCTCCTGAAAATCTGGGGATACCAATGACATTATGGGAAAAGTATAAAGAAAAGTTTGTCACCTGAAACTGTGTAGGCCCAAAAGCTCTTCCCTTAATAATTTTAAAAAATAAGTATTTTTTTGTTTACCTCGCCCAAATCAGTTCCATAAAGCCTTCAGAAACAAAATACAAAATTACATTGAATAAATCCTATTAACCTTAAAACTAATGATTATGTACAAGCATACCTTCTTATTTTTATTATTGATCCCCTTCCTGCTAATAGTATCATGTAGCAAGGAGGAAGATGAAATTCCAGGGGCTGAGCCATTAGCTGTGGCTGAAGGACCACAAACTGCGTTGGTAAATTCTACCGTTCAATTCAATGGAAGTAACTCTACTGATCCAGATGGTGATCCATTAACTTTTAGTTGGTCTGTAACGGCTTCTCCCCAGGGGAGTTCAGCCTCTTTAGATAATCCTTCCCAGGCTATAACTACATTCATCCCTGATCTGCCGGGAAGTTATACCATTACCCTGGCAGTAAGTGACGGTAACTGGGATCCGGTGGAAGACCAGGTTTTCCTGGAGGTAGTAGAAGCCATTGGAAATCCTCCGGTACCGGTGATTTTTGATGATGATCAGGACCTGATCAGTGCAGACAATAATAATAATGAAACTACCATAGGCGTGCCTTATGTTTTGGATGGATCCTTTTCTACCGATCCGGATAACGATGCCATTACTTTTAGTTGGGAAGTGATTGAAAGTCCACAGGGTAGTGATCCCCAAATCAACGACCCTCAGGCTGAAATAGTTGAGTTTGTGGCGGATGTTACCGGTGAGTATATCATTGGACTTACCCTGGAAGATCAAAATGGGAATGTGGCTTCTACCCAGGTGACTTTACTGGCTACGGCTAATCCGGTGGTGTGGAATGAATCAATTTCAGTGGATACTACCTTTCCCAATGTTTTTGAAGATCCTGCCTTACCTGATTATTTACTTACTGTGAGTGCCATCATCACAGCAGAATTAACCATTGAGCCAGGGGTAGTGATACAGGTGGAACCAGGGAATAAAATCACTGTTTCTAGTATTAGCGGAGCTTTGATTGCCCTGGGGAAAGCAGACTCCATGATTGTTTTTACGGCCGAAGATCAAACTAATGGCTGGCCGGGGATCCTAATAATCAGTAATAATCAAAACAATCAACTGGATCATGTTCAAATTTCATATGCTGGTGCGGCTGCATTAGGCTCCGGTGTGCCTGAAGCTGCTTTGGGTGTAGAGAGTGGAGATATTGTCAACATCAGTAATTCTCAGATCGATCACAGTTTTGGCTATGGTATGTATGTGGAAAGCGGCGGCTTGATCGGTTCATTTGAAAACAATGATTTCAACAATAATGGTTTTTATCCTTTAGCATTACCAGCCGATCAGGTAGGTCAGCTTGATCAAAATTCAGTTTTTGCCCAAAATAATACGGATGCAGTAGAAGTATTGGGAACAACGCTCAGGTTAAATGATGAA
This sequence comes from Candidatus Cyclobacteriaceae bacterium M3_2C_046, assembly GCA_051418075.1. Lineage (GTDB taxonomy): Bacteria > Bacteroidota > Bacteroidia > Cytophagales > Cyclobacteriaceae > JBPRGG01. Next base: position 16,556 of record JBPRGG010000008.1, read on the forward strand.
ATTACCTGGTCCAGCCTTACTGGGCAGGTTCCTTACTATGTGTCCGGCGATCTGTATCTACAGTCAGGCCTGGTTCTGGATGCCGGTGCAAGTGTGGAAATGAAGAATACAGCATCCATTGTTGTTTCAAATGATGGATATCTTTCAGCAATAGGTACAGAAACTGACAGTATTTGGATTACCGCTCATGATAAAACCAATGGCTGGCCCGGTATTGCCATTTTTAACAACCAGGCTAATAATATATTTGACTATGTCTCTCTTAGCTATGGTGGTAATGAAGGACTTGGTTCAGGTTTGGAAACCAGCATTATTGGAATAGAAAATGGGGATAAAGCTGCTATTTCCAATTCCACCATTTCCAACAGTCTGGGAGAGTATGGTTTGTATGTTGAATCTGGAGGAACATTAGGGTCAATAGAAGGCAATCTGTTTAAAAACAACAGCCAGTTTCCTATCGGTGTACCAACCAATCAGGCCCATCAGTTGAAAGCAGATAATGAATTTCAGGATAATGGTAGTCAGCATGTAGAAATACATGGTGGGGTCTTAAATGAGTCTCAGGAAGTAAGCTGGGTGAAGTTTACCGATGGCACTCCATTTTACATTTCTGATAGGGTTGATTTACAATCCGGTCTTAAAATCCTGCCTGGTGCTACCCTTAAATTCGCCAGTGCGGAGGCTATCCGGGTACTAACAGAGGGGTATCTGAATGCTGTGGGTACGGCAGACGAAATGATCACCTTTACCGCTATGGATCAGGCTAATCCCTGGAACGGCATTGGCTTCTATACCAATTTTAATTCCAATGAATTGAATTACTGTGTGGTATCTTATGCCGGTGCCAACGGTATAGGTTCAGGATTAGATCCGGCCAATGTCGGAATTGAATCAGGTGATAAAGCCACCATACAGAACTGTGAAATATCCAACAGTGCGGGTGATGGTATTTTTGTGGAATCAGGCGGCACAATTAATGACGGAGCTACGGTGGATCAGGTGCTGAATGATTTTGGCAACACCTTTGATCAAAATGCCGGAACTGATGTGGTAATAGAATAATGTATTTATCCGGAAGCAGGCGGACCCTTCTTCCGGATATTTTATTTCTCTTAAATGATATCAACCTAAACATACTTTAAAATGAAAAAATTATTTATATCTGTTTGTCTGTCAATACTTGTATTCAATCTCATGGCCCAGGATAATCAACCTGTTGCTGAAAATCTGGCTTATCAAAAAGGAGACAATATCTTGCAGGCTGGAGTAACATTTGGCTACTATGGCTATGGTTTTGCCGGTTCAAGAAGCTTAAGTGTACCTCCTCTTACTGGTTCCCTGGAGTTCGGTGTGAATGAGTATTTTAGTGTGGGGCCTTATGTGGGTTTTGCCAGCTGGAATTATGATTGGTTTGCTGTGGGTGATTACAGCTATAACATTCTTTCATTAGGAGCAAGGGGCTCTTTTCACTACCTGCCGTTGCTTAATGAAGCACTGGATACGGATTTTGACCTGGAAAAGCTGGATTTTTACGTTTCTTTGTTGATTGGTCTGGAATTCCAGAATTTTTCATCCAGCGTTGAAGGTTTTCCCGAGTCCTATGGCAATGATACGGATTTCAGGTTTGGTCCTTTTGTAGGATTTCGTTACAAATTTAATCCCAATTTTGGGGTATACCTGGAAGGTGGGGCCAATGCTTTTGGATACGGTACTATTGGAGTGAGTTTCCATCTTTAAAAAGAAAGGGGCTGAATCCCTTATACTTAATGTATTGAATAGAAGGAGTTTAAACCATTGCAATATAATTATAGCAAATTTATAGCTCAAGCGGAAAACTCGGTATAGGATCCTGAAAGTATAATTTATAGCTCAAGTGTTTTCCACTTGAGCTATCCCCTTTAGTTGATAAAATTAATCAATAGTTTCCCTGGTGACACCGCAAGTCATCATACTTTCCCCAAAATAAGGATTCCGGATTTCCCGTGACTGGCTCAACCAGTAAGCCCCGTTATTATCAAAGGCCATAGGGCAGTATTGATAATAAGCGTTGAGGCCGGTAATATTAAATTGTTTTACAGTTTCATATAAGCCGGAAGTAAGGTCAGAAAATGCTTTTCTCTGGGCTTCAAGTTCTTTTTGATCCATGATAGATTGGGTACTTTTTTGAATAGAACCCAACATCGCCATCCATTTGTCATGGGCGGAACCACTTAAAAGGGTCATGTCCACATCCTTTAATAGTTGGGATAAAGTTTCAGCTGCATTCGAGGCTGCCTGGGCATCAGAATCAACCAGCTTATTTTTCAATTCCAGGTATTGATTAAAAACAGCAGCGATTTGTTGCTTAAATTGCTCATCTACCTCACCCACTTTCGGTTCAGCCAACGTTTGCCCATCGACATTTACTGGATTTTCTTCTGTAGCTGTATGCTGGTGTGCTTCGTTTGGATCCTGGCCGGTAGCCGGATTCATCATACTCATCTTTCCTTGTAGCTGAGCCGCCGCATCAACTTTAAATACCCCATTGGCCACTACTTCTTCTCCAGCTTCCAGGCCTTCTGCCACCACATACTGATTACCGGCCTCCGGGCCTAAAATAATTTCCCTGAATTGAAACACAGGTTGTTGGGTATTAGGTTGTTTTACATACACAATGGCTCTTTTGCCGGTCCACAATACAGCTGTTTTAGGAATGATCAGAGCTTCTTCCAGGGCTGGCAGCGTAGTGTTAAGCATTCCCTGGGCAAACATTTCCGGTTTTAAGGTCCCTTTGGGGTTGTCTACTTCTGCTCTGACTGATGCTACCCGGCTGTTAGGATCAATTACCGGATCTATGAAGGCGATCTGGCTGGTAAATGTTTTGCCGGGCAAAGACTCTATGGTGAATGTTATATCGTCACCGGTCTTGATCCAGGCCAGATCGCTCTCATAAGCATCGAATTGTACCCACACTTCATTGAGATTAGCTACCTGGAACAGGGATTTTCCTTCGGTGACATATTCACCGGTGCTTACATTCCGTTCAACTACAGTGCCTGAATTAGGGGCAAGCACATTAAAATTGTATTGAATTTCCCCTGATGCTAATATGGTCTGGATTTGCTCCTGATTGAGGTCCCATAGTTTAAGTTTATTGATGGCAGAGTTAAATAGGGCCGGATTAGTATCCTTCATTTTTTGCGCTTCCAACAGTTCTTTTTGAGCTGTAACCAGCTGGGGAGAATAGATGGATGCCATTTTTTGACCTTTATAGACTTCCTGTCCGGTAAAATTGATGAAAAGCTTTTCAATCCGGCCGTTAAAGCGGGCTGTGATATCAGAGATCCTGGTTTCATCAACCTGTACTTTGCCAGGCAGATAAATTTCCTTATAAGGCTGAGATCTTTCCACCTTCACCGTTTGTACATCTGCTATTTTTAATGCAGCTTCAGTCATCTGTATTTCGGAATCCAGCAGTTCCACATCTTCATCACCTTCCACCGGGATCAGGTCCATACCACATATGGGGCACTGTCCCGGATCTTCCTGCCGTATTTGAGGGTGCATGGAACATGTCCAGGTGGTTTCACCGGCATGGTCATGGTCTTCCAGCGCTACTTCTTCGCGATGGCCCACCTTTTCAGTGTCGCCTCCGAAGAAGATCCAGCCAAAGAGTAAGCCCAGTAACAAAAATACCAGACCTATGATCAAATTACTCTTATTTAGTTTTTTCATATTTTTCATGACGTATGATTTATACAATTATTGATCCAAGTAATTACCGGAAATATCCAGATCCTGTCCGGTCAGAGTTTGTAACTGATATACCAGGTCGTTTCTTTGTACCCGGGCTTTTTCCAGAGCCAGGGAATAATTTAACAGTTTGGCCTCCATGTTCAGCAACTGTTCAAAATCGGCATCTCCGGTGCTGAATTCTGATTGAAGCAGATCCAGTGAACGTTGGGCCAGGTCTGCCAGTTTTTGATTCAGGCCGATCTCGCGCTGGGCCTGCAAGTAGTCATTATAAAGCTGAGCCAGCCTTGTCTCTAATTCTTTTCGGAAATTTTCCTGACGCAAGGCCACTGCTTCCTGTTTAATTTGGGCTTCCCTGATCATACTTTTATACTTTTTTTGGAAAATGGGGATCTTTACACCCACCTGGGGAGCCATAATAGCATCCTGGCCGTTATCAGGCATCTCCATATCCGTACGGGGAGCCACATTGATATAATTAACCCCCACCGTAAAAGATGGCATGCCAAGTTTTTTGGCAACCTTTTGCTGATACTCCATAGCCTTTACTTGCTGATCCAGTTTTTCCAGGTTCGGATTGCGGCTTAGAATTTGCTGATAAATTATTTCAGGGGATTCTGGCAGGTATAGTGAATCAATGGTTTCGGGTAAAGATACTGATGCGCCTTTATCCCGGTTCAGTAATTGATTAAACCGGGTAAGCACCGGTACTATCTGACTTTCCAGATTTTCCAGTCGGGTTTGCAGGTTTTCCTGTTGCATTTCTACCTGTAAAATATCTGAAAAGCTGGCCCTGTTGGCTTCAAAATTGATCCGGGCCAGTTCTTTCAATGATTCCAGTAAAACCAGGTTTTCCCGGCTAATATCAATGGATTTTTGCAGGAAGTACATATTATTGTATGTAGTTTTTACCTGCTCAAACAAGGTCAGTTTTTGTGACTGAAATTCCTGGAAAGCCACTTTTGCCTGCTGTACTGCCGCATCTTCCCTGGTCTGAAGGGTGCCAAACCAGGGAAAAGCCTGGCTGGCTGACAAAGTAAATTGCTGAGCACCTACCCGGGTTTCCACCGGAGCAATAAAATAGCCAAACATCAATTGGGGATCAGGCAGGGCATTCACCTGGGGTACTTCTTCCAAAGCAGCCAGGTAATCCTTAAAAGATGCCCTTAATCCAGGATTATTTTCCGCAGCCAGTTCAAGATAATCATACAGACCTTCCTGTGCCAAAGCGGGATGAATCATGGTAATAAATACCAGCCAATAGGTTTTAATAAGTATTTTTTTCATTACGCCTATGTTTTATAATCGTTTTGCCAGTTTCAGGCAGTTTTGTTTTTTATTTTTGCTTCCATCCACCAACTATATAACACCGGAACTATGAACATGGTCATGGTTTGGATAAGCATTCCCCCAAATGTGGGTATAGCCATCGGTACCATAATATCAGCTCCTTTTCCGGTAGAAGTCAGCACTGGCAGCAGGGCAATCATGGTGGTGGCTGTGGTAATAATAGCTGGCCTTACCCTCTTCTGACCAGCTTCCACTACCGCCTGACGTACTTCCTTTATATTATCCGGTTTGTTTTGGGCAAATACCTGCTTAAGGTAAGTGCCCATCAAAACCCCGTCGTCGGTGGCAATGCCAAACAAAGCAATAAACCCTACCCAAACAGCTACACTTAAATTAATAGGGTGTACCTGCATCAGGTTCTGAACATTTTTACCAAAGAGTTCGAAGTCCAGGAACCACTCCTGACCATAAAGCCAAAGCAAGATAAAGCCACCGGCAAAGGCTACAAAAATGCCTGAAAATACAAAGGTGGTCGTCTGTATATTGCCAAACTGAAAATACAGGATCAGCAGGATCACCATCAGGCTGATCGGTATCACAATAGACAATCTTTGGGATGCACGCACCTGGTTTTCATAATTTCCGGCAAACTCATAGCTCACTCCGGCTGGTAGCTCCCAGGTGCCATCTTCTATCAGTCCATTCAGGTAATCCTGGGCCTGCTCCACTACATCAACTTCTGCATAACCTTCATTTTTATCAAATATCACATAACTCACCAGGAATGTGTTTTCACTTTTAATATTCTGCGGCCCCCGGATATAGGTGATTTCGGCCAGTTCAGTCAAAGGCACCTGTATGCCAGTGGGGGTTGGGATCAGGATATTTTGCAAGTCATCCGGGTTGTCCCTGAATTCCCTGGCATACCTCACCCTAACTGCATACCTTTCACGTCCTTCTACAGTGGTAGTCAGGGTATTACCTCCAATGGCCACTCCAATGTATTGCTGAATATTTGCTATTGTCAGTCCATAACGGGCAATTGCCTGCCGGTCAATATCGATCTGCAGGTAGGGTTTACCAACTACCCGGTCGGCAAAGACTGAGGAGGATTTGATTCCTGGTACTTCTTTTAGTAATTCTTCCAGCTGTAATCCAACCTGCTCTATGGTTTCCAGGTTAGGGCCGTAAACCTTTAAGCCCATAGGAGCCCGCATTCCGGTAGCCAGCATCACTAGTCGGGTCTGAATAGGTTGAAGTTTAGGAGCCGAGGTCATCCCCGGAATGTTGGTCATTTTTACAATTTCCTCCCAGATATCATCCGGCGACTGGATATGAGATCGCCATTGACGGAAATATTCTCCTGAAGCATCCGGTATCAGGTATTCCGCCAAATTTTGTTTCACCTGATCCAGGTCCAGGTTTTCCATGGCAAAGATCTGCTCGCCCTGCTGGTTGACAAAATAGTGGTCTGAGTTGTTATAGGCTAGATTTCCATCCAGGTTCAGCCGGAAGTTTCCCTGGTCATTCACTTCAAACCGGACCCTTCTTCCATTTTCATCCAGGATGTATTCCGGTTTATAATTAATTACATTTTCAAACATGGAGATGGGAGCAGGATCCAGGGCAGAAGCAGCACGACCCCATTTTCCTACTGTCATCTCTACTTCCGGAATGGCCGTTACCCGTTTATCCAGCAATTGAATGATCTCCACATTTTCCTCTATACCTGAATGAGGCATGGTGGTGGGCATTAGCAGAAACGAACCTTCATCCAGGGGTGGCATAAATTCCTTGCCCAATCCAGGAAAGGTAGCGCTTAAAGAACCCCAAAAGTCAGTTTGACGCATCTCTACACCTATTTTACCCAACCCTGCAGCCACAAATCCGAATGTTTTGTTAAAACCTTGCCAGGAAAGCAAGCCCCACAGGAGGATTATCACAGGCAAGACTAAAAATTGTTTTTTATGTGCAAGGCTCCATCTCAGGATGGGAGTATATTTTTTGGTGATCAGGTACAGGATGCCCAGAATCAGGGCCACCAGGACAAGAACAAAGATAAAGTTGGTAAACAGGCTTCTATCTGCTCCCAGAGGCAACCAATAACGAGCCAGGAAATATAAAACCAATAAAACAACCAGCCCAATGGTGATCCATCCTGAATAGGTCCTCCATTTTTCAGGAAGTTTATCCTCCAATAGGTTCTTCAGACCTAGTAAAATGAGCCCTATTCCTGCCACTGGCAGGATGAAAAGGCTAAATACGCCTAAGGAGAGTACTGCTACATTCCAGATCCTGCGGGTTCGCTTTCGGCCGAAATTGATGGAAAAGATCCAATGGGCAAATGCAGGGATCACCACCAAGCCTATGAACAGGGAAGCCAGTAAGGCAAAGGTTTTGGTAAAGGCCAGCGGCCGGAATAGCTTACCTTCCTGTGCTTCCAGGGCAAAGACAGGCAAAAAGCTCACCACTGTAGTGGCCAGAGCAGTCATTACAGCTGATGCCACTTCGGTAGTAGCTTCATAAATGATTTTAATTTTTGGTCGGTTCCGGTTTTCCTTCATTTCCAGGTGGCGGATCATATTCTCTGTGAGCACTACCCCCACATCCACCATCACTCCTATAGCAATGGCAATACCTGACAGGGCTACGATATTGGCATCCACTCCGGCATATTTCATCACGATAAAGGTCATCAACACCCCTATGGGCAATATGCTGGAAATTAGAACCGATGCCCTTAGGTTCAGCACCAAAACGATCACCACCAGGATACTGATCAGTATTTCCAGGGAAAGGGCTTCTTCCAGGGTGCCCAGGGTTTCCTTGATCAAGCCGGTGCGGTCATAAAACGGCACAATAGTCACTTTGGAAACAGAACCGTCAGCCAACACTTTGGAGGGTAATCCGGGGGCAATTTCCCGGATCTTTTCTTTAACCTGGTTGATTACTTCAAGGGGGTTGGAGCCATAACGGGCCACTACCACCCCTCCTGTTGCTTCGGCTCCGGCTTTATCCAATCCACCTCTTCTGGCTGCCGGTCCCAATTGAACCACCGCCACATCTTTTACCCGAATGGGTGTGTTATTATTTACAGCTACTACAGATTGTTCGATATCCGTGATGTTTTTCACATAACCCAAACCCCGAACCAGATATTCTGCCCGGTTAAATTCAATGGTTCTGGCTCCGATATCCAGATTACTTTCCTTTACTGCATTCATAATCTGAGCCAGGTTCACATTATGGCTTTTCATAGCCACCGGGTCAATGTCTATCTGGTATTCTTTGACAAACCCTCCTACAGAAGCTACTTCTGCCACACCCTCAGTGCCGGAAAGGGCGTATTTAAGGTAAAAATCCTGGATGGAGCGTAATTCCTGGGGATCCCAGCCCCCGGTGATCTTACCGGTGGCTGGATCTCTGCCTTCCAGTGTATACCAGAAAATTTGGCCCAAAGCGGTGGCATCCGGCCCCAGGCTTGGTTGTACTCCTTCCGGTAAGGTCCCGGCTGGTAAGGAGTTAAGCTTTTCAAGTATCCTGGACCGGCTCCAGTAGAATTCAATTTCCTCTTCGAAAATGAGATAAATGCTGGACAAGCCAAAGATAGAGCTGCTTCGGATGGTTTTCACCCCTGGAATTCCTAGTAAAGCAGTGGTTAAAGGATACGTGATCTGGTCTTCAATATCCTGTGGAGACCTGCCCATCCATTCCGTAAAAACGATCTGTTGGTTTTCACCGATATCCGGAATGGCATCCACCGGAACCGGATCCCGGGGCAGCCAGTTGCTTTGCCAATTAAATGGAGCGGTAACATAGCCCCAAACTACCAGTGTTACCAATAGCAATACTGTAATTAGTTTGTTTTCCAGGAAAAACTTTATGGTTTTATTTAGCATACCAAGATTTTATCTAAAAAAATATTCAGGAAGCCTGATCTAATGGTTTATTGAAAATGCTGAAGTTTATATATAGACCTGCTAGTG
>JBPRGG010000009.1:0-4400 GCA_051418075.1 Candidatus Cyclobacteriaceae bacterium M3_2C_046
TTGGTAAATTTACTACTGATATTGTTAGAAACGTAAAAATGTTTCTCGGAATGGTACAGGTTAATTTTGCTTTCTGCATTTTAGTGTATATGCTACATTTCCTCATCTTTTGTCCAGGCCGGACGGGCGGTACTTATTGCCTTGATGCAAAAAGTACCCAAAAAAATCAAGACAGAAAAAAATGCCCTCAGCTGCCGCGGCCTTTGCACTCAAGGCCAACTTAGCCTGGCACACCGTCGCACCTGCATTTTCTGTCGGGCCAGCGCTTTTTTTGTTTTCTAACAATGATATTCTTCCTATAAAACATAGTTCAGGCAAATTTAACGGCATCAGCGGTCGTTATTTTTAAATTTATAAATAGATCAAATACATTCATCAGTGAATGTTCAGGTAAGTTCGTCATCTCGACACCAGGAGAAATCTGTCGGAGGTAAGGTAGCTGGTTTCTATAAGCAGCGGTAGCTTAGGGCCAATAAAGATTATTCATAAAGTTGACTACATTTTAGTGTACATGCTACCTTACCCGATCTTTTGTCCTGGCCGGACGGGCGGTATTTTTTGTTTTGGATGCAAAAAGTACCCAAAAAAATCAAGACAGAAAAAAATGCCCACACCTTTCGCGGCCTTTACGCTCAAGGACATCTTGGCCTGGCACTTCATCGCACCTGCATTTTCTGTCGGGCCAGCGCTTTTTTTGTTTTCTAACAATGATATTCTTCCTATAAATCATAGTTCAGGCCATCATGAACATTTTCATTTTTAAGCAGAAGATTATATTTAGCCGAGCACTTGTTTCTGTTTTGAATTTTACTGACTTGAAGGCATCCCTTGCATAGTATATTTTAATTTAAAGAAAATCAGGTAAGATCAGTGGTTCATCTTAAGGAGTGTCTTTTGTTAGGTTTTCAAGATCTAACTTATAACTAAGGGGGATTTTGACTGTAAATGTGCTGCCCTGATTAGGCTTGCTTTTTACTTCCAGTTTTCCATTTATTAAATCCATATACTCCCTGCAAATAAATAATCCCAAACCTGTGCCTTTTTCATTTTCAGTACCAGGGTGAGATTTGTTAATATCTTTAAACAATTCACTGATCTTTTCAGGACTCATGCCAATACCCTGATCAGCCACCGCAATACATACATGGTTTTTGCAGTATATTGAGCTGACAATTATTTTACTTCCCCTAGGACTGAATTTTAAGGCATTACTGATCAGGTTACGTATCACAAATCTTAGCATATTGTAATTGATTTTAAGAAAAATTCCTTCCTGACATTGATTTTCCAGATTAATTTGTTTGTTAATGGCAGCCAGACTATATACTGAAAATGCATCCTGTATTAAGAGGTTTAGATTTACAATATCCAGAGAATATTCATGTACCTGTTTCTGCAGGGTCCAATTGAGCAGGTCATCTATTAGATTCAATACCGCCTGGACATTGTTCCTGATATTGCTGCTGATAACTATCAGTTCCTGGTGGGATACCTGACCATTACCAATCAGGTTGAGCATGCCCAGCAAGGAGGTCATGGGAGACCGGAGATCATGAGATAAGATGGATATCAAACGATCTCTGGTTTGATTGGTTTGATCAAGTTGTTTTTGTAATAATTGAACAATGGTTTCATTTTCTTTTAAGGAATTTTTCAGCCTGGCATTTTCTGTCCGAAGTGATTCAGGATCATTATCATTTTTATCCATAAATTAAATTAAAATATTTTTAATCAAACACCTATTGTTGATTAGGCTAATAAATAAAAAATTAAGAAATGACCGGGTCAAATCCAGTGATCCTAAGGTGAAAAACCTGAATATACTTTCGATGGTATAATGCTGGGAAAGACTGAACAAGATCAGGTTGCTATCATAAGTCCAAATTTATTCAACCTATAAATTGAAAAATATAAAAGTTGAAAAATTATTTTTAGCATTGTAAGGGTAAATGGTATCACTATCATTTACTACAGTTTAAACTTATTGATAATGATTTTGGTTGTGGTTTGGAATTGCTGCATTGGTTGTAAAATAAATTCCACATCAATCAGATCACCAGATTTATAAGCAGGAAGATATTGAAAAAGTACTTTATGAGAATTGGCCTTTTACTTTTGGGACTTACACTGATCCAGGTACCTCCTGCCAGATCACAGGTATTGGATTGGGCCAGGCAAAAAGTAAAAACCTTTCTGAACGATACGGCTTCATCTGCCAAGCCAAGATTTATTACCTATCCCACCCTGGCTTATGCCCCGGAAACCAGTTGGGAAATCGGTCTTAGCTCACTTTATCTGTTTCATGCCCGGAATGATACCCTGAACCGCCTGAGTGAAGTTAACGCATTTACATTTATCACCTTAGCCCAACAATATGGTATCTGGTTAGATCATGCTTTATATTCCCACCAGGATCAGTGGTTTTTTCTGGGGCGGCTGAGGTGGCAGTCTTTTCCCCTGTTTTACCATGGTATTGGACCCAAAACTCCTGATCAAAAAGTAGCCCTGGTAGATGCCCGGTCCTTACAATTAAGAGAAAGAATTCTCAGAAAAATCAGTGGGTCATTTTTTCTGGGCCCGCAATTTGATTTCCAACGTTTACAAAGGGTTTCATTCGACTGGGAAGCAAGTCCCGGTCAGTTGCCCATCGGAGGGCAGGGTTCTTCTAACCTGGGCTTAGGTTTGGGACTGGTTTATGATAATCGACACAATGTTTTAAATGTTCGGGACGGGCTTTTTGCCGAGTTAGCCTATCTTAATTATAACAACAGCTTGTTGAGTGATTTCACTTTTTCCTCCATTACTTTTGAGACCCGCTGGTTCAAACCGTTCCCCCGAAATCAGGTTTTGGCTGTGCAGGTGCTGGGGCAATCCATTTGGGGAGAAGTTCCTTTCAACCAACTGGCACTTATGGGTGGAGAGAGCCTGATGCGTGGATATTATTTGGGACGATACAGGGATCGTAAATTATTAGCCGGACAGGTAGAATACCGGTGGTTGCCATTTCCATTTTCCCGGCGCTGGGGTGCGGCTGTTTATTTATCGGCTGGTCAGGTAGCTCCAGACATTTCAAGGTTATCCATCCAACAATTCAAACCAGCCGGTGGGGCTGGTTTGAGGTTTCTTTTATTTAAGAAAAAAGATATATTCACCCGGTTGGATGTAGCCTTTACAGAAGAAGGGAATGGCTTTTATTTATTTATTGGTGAAGCCTTTTAATATCAATTGAATTATTTTCTTAATTGGCATCGGCTGTTGATTGCTGATTGCTTGAAAGCCAATTCAGTATATTTAAAGGATTGTCAAAATAAATAGTTTTGGCCCGTATTAATAATTCTTTCACCAAAAAAATTGCGTTCAGGATCAGTTAATCCTGAACGCTTCAAATTATTTATTTGGTCAGTGCTATATTTTACCTAATAGCATAGAGATTGCCAATTCAAAAACGCCATTTCTTTGCGCTGTGTTTAATTCCTGTGATACGGGAATATCATAGCTTGCTGCAACAATCAATTTAGGCTGGCTATACTCCAAACCCAAAATAGCAGTTTTATTATTGCTATACCAAAAACTTAAACCTAATTTCTGATCAGATTCGGGTTTAGCCAGGTAATTGAATGAAGAGCCCAAATTAAAGAAGTTGTTATCTGCCTGATATACCCATCTCAGGTTAGGCATTACTGATAATTTTTCATCCTGAAATACATTATAACCGGCAATAATTCTCCAGCTCACCGGTAATTTATCAATGGCCCTGTCAATAAAGGAGGTATTGGGCCGGTTAAAATTGAATACTGACCACCCGGCAAATGCTTTTCTATTTCCCAATTCATCTTTCCATTGCCAGAATATTCCGGTACTGGCTACCATAAAACCCCTGGAATTATCGATCAAAGATTCTCCATGATCTGCATTGGGGTTGAATCCCCCGTCGATGTACTGCTGGTCAGTTGTGAATGACATGTCGATATTCCTTCGGAAGTATCCACTCTGGAAACCTAAACTCAGGTTACTTCCCGGCCAGATCTGAATACTGTAGGCGCCCCCAATCATACCGCCATTGGTTTTCACAAATTCGGCGGACTTGTCATTTATAAAGGCAGCTCCAACGCCAAACTGATGACTACCAATGGAGACCGGACTAAACCCTGAAATCATAGAAGTCTGAAAATTTTCTCCCACCCTTACCGATTGATTGCGGTAATTGATCATCACCCTCATTTCATCTGCCATGCCCAGGCTACCGGGATTGGTGAGAAACGGTGTTTGTTGATAAAGGCTGAAATTTGGCTCCTGGGCTTTGGCCAGGTTCGACAGGGCCAGGAACAGGCACAATAAGACTGAGAATTTATTTATTTGTCGCATGATATTTTCTTTTTTGTGTTTTGAGGAAAAGGAAG
>JBPRGG010000010.1:0-69178 GCA_051418075.1 Candidatus Cyclobacteriaceae bacterium M3_2C_046
TCTCCGGCAGCGCCACTGGCAAAGATTATGAAAGGCCTGGTCAGGGGGGATTATTTTGATTTTCTAAATACCAGGTATCAGATATTGGATTTGTTTTAAAAAACATTTTACCTTACCCTATCTTTTGTCCTGGCCGGACGGGCGGTACTTTTTGCCTTGATGCAAAAAGTGCCCAAAAAAATCAAGACAGAAAAAAAATGCCCTCACCTGCCGTGGCCTTTTCGCTGGAGGCCATCTTGGCCTGGCCCACCGTCGCTCCTGCATTTTCTGTCGGGCCCGCGCTTTTTTTGATTTTCTGATAATTATAATCCTGATGTAATCATAGTTCAGGTAAATTTTAACGGCGGTCAGCGGTCGTTGTTTTGAAATTTATACATAGATCAAATACATTAATCAGTGAATGTTCAGGTAAGTTCGTCATTTCGACACCAGGAGAAATCTGTTTGGGTTAAGGTAGATAGTTGCTATAGGCAGATATGCTACGGAATTACTCAGATGGTTATTGATGGATTCTGCTTTGTAATATACATTTTACCTTACTTCATCTTATGTCCTGGCCGGACGGGCGGTACTTTTTGCCTTGATGCAAAAAGTACCCAAAAAAATCAAGACAGAAAAAAATGCCCACACCTGCCGCGGCCTTTACGCTGGGGGCCATCTTGGCCTGGCACTTCATCGCACCTGCATTTTCTGTCGGGGCAACGCGCTTTTTAGATTTTCTTATCATCATAGTACTCATCTAATCATATAAATCATGATTCAGACAAATTCAACATTGATCGACGGCCGTTGGTCAACAAAAACTTCATTGTCTAACTAATTGTTTTTTCTCCATTTTTGTAGCAGTAATACTTTTACCTAAAAGATGAGGTTGAGGTGTACCATTAACTATTCCAAACAGTAGTCTGCCGCGGGCCATAACAGAATTTAGTGTAGTAAGTAGGGCTCATATGATCGGATTGCAGGAGCTGGCGCAGACCGAAATGGCCTTCCGCAGAGCAGGCTGCGCCGCGGCAGGAATTGTGTGGAGGGTTGAGGAAAGGGCAGTGGGAACCTTAAAGGAGTCGCCTGTTATTTTAAACTCAGGTAGTCTTCCTGCTTAAAATTTTTCATATTTTCTAAAACATACAGTCCGGATTTACCGCTTACCACCAAATCATTATCTGCGTCATTATTAATGTCCTGAATGTTTATTTGCATGCCGGTACCTATTCTGGCATTGTAGGTGATGACATTTTTGTTGAATTGTTGGGTTTCCGAATCAATTTCGTACCAGTAAATACCCAGGGGGTCCGAGGAGCCGGGATCGTTGCCGGAATGACCTCGCAATCTTTTTCCAGTGACCAGATCCAGTTTGCCATCTTCATTGATATCAAAAAGTTCTAAGCTATGAACCTGTGACCAGCTTTCATCGATAGCATGTTTTTTCCATTGATGATTATCCGTTTGTTCAATCCAGTACAGGCCATAGGCGTGGGCTTCACCATAAATGACATCATTTTTTCCATCAGCATTTACATCATGGACTAAGATTGGCATGCTGGCATGTCTGGTTCTGATACTGAATTCAGGATGCCAGATCCAATCACCATCGGCATAATCCTGAGGCGCTTCATACCATCCATCAATGGTCACGATGTCCTTTTGCCCGTCACTATTGATATCTCCAAAGCCCAGGCCATGTTTATCCCCTTCAGGGCCCACTACATGTTTGATAAATTTCCCCTGCTGGTTTTCATACCAGCAGAGGTCGGTTTGTTCCCAATGACTAGGTATCAGGTCAGGGTCCCCGTCATTATCCAGGTCTTCAAAAAAGGTGAATTCTGTTCCTACTGATTCCAGCAGCAGGTTTTTTTGCCATTTGCCTCCGGAAGGGCCTGGATTTTGATACCAATACACGTTTTGATCGCCAAACCATCCATTTGAAATTACATCTATCCACCCATCGCTATTAATATCCAGGGGGTGATCGCAACCATTGCTCACAAATTCACCTTCTACCCTGATATCCCTAAAATCAGCCTGCTTTACAAAGTCCGGACCTTTGTACCAATTGGCTCCGGCCATAATGTCTAAAACACCGTCATTATCAACATCAAATACGGCCGAACCTTCTGAAAAAGGACCATACCAATGTTCTGGAGGGCCGTCAATTTTTCTGGATAGAAATGCAGGAGGGATGCTGCTTTTAGTTATTTCCGCTTTACTTTTTTCAGTTTTACCGGTATTTAACCACACCTCAATCGGTGAGCCATTCCAGATAAAAGGTTTTCCAAGAATATCCATATCTCCATCTCCATCAAGGTCCCCAACTTTGGACTCATGATGGCAGACACCTTCAGACAATATGGTTTTTGTGAAATTGCCCTGCCCGTCACCATACAATATCCAGGCTTTGGCATCAGGTCTGCGGGTGTCACCCCAGGCAGCCATTTCAGCGGTAAAAATATCCAGGTTTCCATCCTGGTCAATGTCTTCTACCTGTAAGGTATGTCCATGGATCACGGTATCAATCAGGACTGTGGTGGTCCAGTTTTCCCCGTCATATTGGTACAGGTTGAGCGAATTAACATGATCACCAGAGGATAGTACCACCTCAGGATAGTCACCCTTGATCAAATCGCCTACCCCTGAACGTGAGCCAAAATATTCAGCATCAATGGGATGTATTTCAAATTCATCACTTTGTACATGTTTATACCAGTATCCTCCACCCACAATATCCATTTTACCATCCAGGTCAATATCTCCCTTGGCCAATCCTTCATACTTGCTGTGTTCGGGGATCTCAAACTGATGAATTAAATGCAGGTCCCAGGCAGGCGCATTTTTGGGGTCTTCCGGAACTTCAGCAATAAACAATTTACATACATTGGTATTCCAGAACACCAGTTCCTGCTGGCCGTCTCCATCAAAATCGCCGAAAATCTGATCATGATGTGCCATACCACCTTCATCGCTGTTTTTTACATGGTATCGCTTCCAGGGGGTTGTTGGATCCAGGTCAGGGGCCGGGTTCTCCCACCACCAGACTTCTTTTAAGGTACGCCAATCTCCTCCCTGTACAATGTCCATATCACCATCCCCGTCAATATCGGCAAAATCACCACCGGCTTCAATAAATTCGGTCCCTTCATCAATCAGGTACTTATTCCATCCATCATCTGTACGTTTAAACCATACCATGGAAGGTTTTCCCCAGCCAGCAATTACAAAATCATTTTTTCCATCCTTATCTACATCAAAGATCAGGGTAGCTACCTGTTCGCCTACTTCAGCAAATGGAAGGTCACTGTTTAAACTGGAAAGGTGTTCCCATTTTATGGTTTCTTCAGAATTTTGCTCGGACTGGTTTCCCTGTTGATTATCACAGGCATAAAGACTCAAAACCGTCAGAAATAAAAGAAATTTGATCAAATGATTTTTCATGTGCATAATATATAGGTTTAAAATGTTTTTTACTTGTCATATTCTATGAGCAATACCGGTCCCGGCCAGTTTACTTCAAAGGCATGTTCACCGGGCATATTTGCTTTGATCTTGAATTCATTATCTCCCTGTTTCAGCACTTTTAAGGGAACATACTCCTGGCAAAATGCCAATCTATGCCATCTGCCCCAGCCACCTCTGGTGATGGGCACATCATTTAAATAAACCTCACGGTCTGGTGTGCCTCCTGAAAATGTTGATAAAACGATCTGAGCCAGGAAAGCATCTTTCAGATCATCGGGAATATTTATGGTGCAAATGGCTGAGTCTGTCTGGGTAGCAAAAGCTTCCGGTACATTGGAAGCAGGATACATTTTCACCACCCGATCACCATGTGAAAGCTTGAGATTTTCTACCGGGTCGGTCATATAAATCAAACCTGATTTATCTACCAGTCGCGCGGCTATTTTTACATTTTCCTGATCCGGTATCCAGCGGAAGTCCCAGTTTACATAAGGATAAAGACCATTAGCTGTTCCAATATGCTTTTGTAAATTGGTATCCTTCATCCAAAAGATACCATGCCAGGTTTTAAATTCTCCTGACCCTTCCCAACTGAAATCATTATAATGACCAATAAATTCCACTTTGGCAATATTGCCTTTTTCAATTTCACACTCTACTTTACTAAATGGAACAAGGATAGCATTTGACCGGGGCGAGACTATTTTCCCATAAGGGTGCTCTACCTTTTCAGGGTCGTAATAGACCCTTAACACCACCTGATTGGTCCAGAACCAGCCCCAATCAAAACTGTAGCAGATCTGGTTATCCACTTCCAGTCGAAAATTGTTGTCTCCCTGTTTCAGGTAATCCAGAGGGATTTCACAAGCTGCCTGGCACTGTTGAGAAAAGTAACATTCCGGTTGATTGGGCGTGTTTTTGATCAGCGGTAGATTTACCCCGGGATTGTCATTAAAAACCACTCGTTTGTTTTCAGAACCGATATGCCCACCCCAATGACTGGCTATGAATTCCGCTTTTATAGCATTCTTCAGATCAATGCCCTTGATGGTGCGGGCACCAACAGTGCTTCTTTCCCCGGTGTGATGAGAAATAAATACAAATTCATCGGCCCAGGCTTCATCCTCATTCCCGTTGCTTCCTCCTCCGGTCAAATGGTATTCGCGGAACACATCTCCTGGTTGGGGGTTGGCCAGCACAGGGTTAAGGGTAAGAAAGCAAAAGATAAAAGTAAAAATCAATAACCCAAATAATCTGTTTTCAGCCAGGACATAAGTTAGCTGATAAAATATTTTATTTTTCATTTCTGTATTTTATTTTTATTTACTGATTGTATTATTTAACCAAAGTTCGTAGGAAGTACCTACATGTCCATCGTAACGGAAAAAGTCCAGGTCTCCATCACCTTCCACGTCTCCTATATAGGAATTATAAGCGCCTTGCAAGGTCAATACCTGTTGATTGGACCATATTTCCCACCACGCTCCGGTTCCCTGGAAAAACAGGATCACCGGGCTGTAATCCGGATCACCCTGATCCCCATTATTACCGGAGATTACATCCAGATCGCCATCATTGTCCATATCACCCACCTGCAAGGTGTGGGCAAAGGCATTCTGGCCTATTTCGTGACGGATCCACTTATCGGTATAACTGGTATCGAGTTTATACCAGGCCACCCGGGTACGAAACTTTTCTGAGCAGGAAATGAACACCTCATCCCTTTTATCATTGTCGATATCAGCACAAAAAATCTTGGTGGCATTGTATTCCCAGGAATACGCATCATCAGTATTCCAGTAGGGATCAATGTTTCGGACCATCCAGGGATCTGTCATATCACCTCCAGGATTAAAAAAGCAATATCCAGTGGAAACCACATCTATATCACCGTCTCCATCCACATCACCCACATGCTGACCTTCATGTAAATGTTCCACATATACCTCTGCTGCTTTGGCCCATTTTTCGGGACTATCCTGTCGGAAAACAAACATCTTACGGTCCACGTGTGTGGTGGCAGCTACATCAAGTTTTCCGTCAGCATTCAGGTCAACCAGGTCAAAATCTTTAACTAAACTGGGGAATACCCCGATTTTATGGGCTATCCATCCGGGGTTTTCGTACCAATACAGAATAAGTGGCTCTTGTGCTCCTCCCCATTCTCCCGGGCTTACCGGGCCTAATACATCTATATCCCCATCATTGTCAATATCACCTGCGGCCAGGTCACCGGCTGCGAATGTTGCACCTTCAGGACTCCGATCAGCGATCACATGTTTCTTTGAATGGCCAAAACCAGGTACGGTTTCGTACCATAAAAGTGCTCCACCCTGTGCATTATTGTCAATGACAAAAAAGTCAAGTAAGCCATCATTGTTAATATCTGCATGGCTTCTGGCCCACCAGGTGTTTGCGCCTTCCGGTACAATTAAATGTTGTGAAAATTCTATCTGAGCCAATGAGAGCTTAGTAAACAAAAGTAGAAATCCTAATAATACATTTTTTCTGATTCCTTTTTTCATATGTTAAGTCAACGATTACTTTGTTTGATAATTTTGTTCAATGATCCTGCGCATCATCAGGTTAAGAAACTCATCCTTATCAATGGCTATTCCTACAGTACAATTAGGTGGCTTTTGCTGATCAATTCTGGTATAGCCTTTATCATCCACATATACATGAGCTTTTTCTGTTTCAAATAATTTCGGCCAAAGCACCATTCCAATAGCCACGCCATCAAACATTTTTGCCTGTAAGGCCCAGTCTGCATGGCGGTACCATAAGGCGTACAAAGCGCCCAAGGCATCAGTCAACGGTGTTTGCCGGTTAAAAATAGCCGTAAGGCGATCATTTTCCATAATAACATGATCTGTTATCCCCAAAGGAGCCAGGGTAATATCGGCCCCGGATTGCATGAATTTTTTGGCTGCCTCAATGCTACCACGTACATTCCACTCCGCACTAATGGCCCCTCCACCATAGCCCTTGTACACAGATCCAAACATAGATACCACCTTTTTGGCCTTTTTCAATGCTTCCGGATCCTTATCGACCACATCGGCAATATTATCCACAGGGCCAACCGTAAAGAGGATAACTTCACCGGGGTATTTATTAAGGGTTTCGATGATGAAATCTGCTGCAGGCAGAGGATTTGGTTTGAGTGCATTAAACCCTTCGGCCCACATAAACTGATGCGCATCACCTTCCAACTCCGTATCCTGGCCTACCACTGTGGCTGTATGCCGGCCCAGATAAACAGGTATATGGTCCAAGCCTGTTTCATGTAGCATTTTTAAAGCTACCTGTCCCCGACCAGGAGTATTGCCATGATCCATACATAGGCCCATGATATCAAATTCCTCCTGGCTGGTAAGTAACAGGGCCACGGCAAATGCATCATCTATATCTCCCCCCAGGTCACAATCAAATATTACTTTTTGTTTTTGAGAAAATCCGGTAAAATAGAAAATAATTAATAGAGAAAGCGTAGCAATAAATTTCATTTTGAATATCAGTTAAATCTAACCTGGAAATTATAAAGAAAGAGCTTGAATAGTTGTTTCTGTAGACTTATTTTCCAAGAAAAATAAGAAAAATACCGGATGAATACCAAATGCTTCTTTACTATTGACCATTTGGTAGCTTCCGGTATTTTTTGAATTTAAATACATGTTGTTGCGCATTAGTCTATTATTAATATTTTGGTTAAAAGATGGTTCCCTCACCTGATAGTTAGATCTGGCGGGGGAACCTCTGTCACTAATTAAACCTGGTTCACTATTTATAAAATTCAAAATTAAATCCAACAGGATCTGCATCCCAATTCATATTTCCATTGATTTCACTAATAGGATAAGGCAAGCGGAAATATTCTTCAGTCACTACTGGCAATTTAAAATCAAGATATTCCCGGCTATTGACTTTTTTCAAGGGCTGACCGGCCGGAAATTCGGCTGGGACACCATCTATGATTACCTGTTCAGTAGTCATTTTATAGGTTCCACGTTTTTGGGCTAACAGCATATTTTTCACTTCCTGGGGATAGAGATTATAATACCTGAACAGATCGTCCGTATTTTGAAATTCAAATGCAAATTCATGGCGTCGTTCATTCCAGATATCCCGGTAGGTGATGGAATTTAAATTTTCCAGACCGGCTCTTTTCCTGATGGTGTTAAAGTACTGCAAAGCCTTGGCATCACTGGTACTGCTGTTTTTTCCCAGCACTGCCTCAGCATAGGTGAGATACAGGTCTGCTATACGGATCATGGGCGTATATACTTCAGTATGCATTTCTCCGATATGACCATCAGCTGAATTATCCCGACCAGCAAGGTGTTTACGTATATGTGTACCTGTATTTCTGGGACCGCCCCAGGAAACACTGCCATCATAATACACATAGCCAGGTTCATCCATGCCCGGAAAGGTATACTCGGTCCAGAATTCAGGATAATAATTGCCATGTTCCATGATGGTACTGTACCGGCGTAAATCGCCAGCTTCATAAGATTCCAAAAGATCTACTGAAGGAACTACGGCTGACCAACCATCCCATGATTGGGTGAAGTGGCTTGAGCCAAAATAGGATTGCAGCGTATTTTGCGTTCCATATGAACCAAAGAGTGAAACCCAGGACCATTTCCAGCCCCAAAGACATTCTTCCGGAAAGTTGGACAGGTTATATTCAGGGAGAAAGTTCTCATGATAGGTATTCATTAATCTGTACCCGGCATTATTATTAATTACTTCTTCCGCTAATTGGGCTGCCATTGGGAAATCATTACTTTCCGCATAGCTTTCCCCGGCCCGGGTCAGATAAACCTTTGCCAGTAATGCCTGGGCTGAAACCTTGGAAAGCTTATTAGGTTCTCCAGAATTTCTGTTGGCCGGTAGTTTATCAATTGCATCTTCCAGATCCATAATGATGAATTTGTAGATGTCTGATTCTATGATAGGCGTGAGAGAGGTAAGGTCAGTTAATTGCACAGTATTATCATAGATCAAAGGAACTGCTCCATACCATTTAACCAGGTTAAAGTAGCTGATCGCTCTGAAAAAACGTAATTCACCTATGGTTGAATTGACAGATGTTTTCAAAGATGCAGAATTATTTACCTTTTGTTGGAATTCTGTGCCTTCCTGCAGGGCTCTGTCGAAACCATTGATGCTTTCATTGGCATTTTTGATAATACCGTAATTGGTGGTCCAGATAAAATCCAATTGATTGAAGGCACTGTTTAAGGTCCCGTTAAAGAAGGGCAGGTAAGCTCCATCATCGGTCCAGCCATTACCACAGTACAACTCCTGCAAACAAGAGGATGCTTTGTCCAGGTAATTGAACCAGGAAAACCCATACATATTCGCCGTGATACTTTCGATACTTTCTTCATCAAGTGAGGCATAGTATTCAGGAACAGTTAAAACCAATTCATCATATGGCTCCAGGTATTCCTGACCACAGCCCATAAAAAATAACAGGGCAAGTATTGTAATTTTATTTATTGTACTTTTCATAATTCTCAGATTTAAAATTAAAAACCAACTTGTAATCCCAAAAGAAAGATTTTGGAAACAGGGTATCGGCCTCTGTCTACGCCGCTATTCAGGCTGCTTTGGGCCATACTGCCTATTTCAGGATCCCAACCCGAATACTTAGTCAATGTCAATAGATTTTGAGCATTCAGATAGATTCTTGCGTTACTTAAATTGATCCTGTTTATGAAATCAGTGGGAAAGCTGTAGCCCAGGATTACATTTTGAATTCTCAGGTAAGAAGCATCTTCTATAAATCGTGAATTGGTAGAAGCCTGGGAGAAGTTATGATCAGTTCTGATCCGGGGTACTTCTGCATCCGGATTGGTTAAGGTATAATCAGCGATATCATTTGCATTCCCCCCATCTCTTAATATTGGTATAGCTCTGGAATTCATAATGGACATTTGATTTTGATTGTATAGATCGGCTCTTAGTAACCAGGCTTTTTGTTGGTTGTAGGCATCCATTCCCACTAGACCTACACAATAAATCGTGGCATCGAAATTTTTCCAGTTGAAGGTATTGTCAAATCCAAAAGTAAAATCCGGATTGGGATTGCCAATGTAGGTTTGATCGTTTGGGTCTATAACTCCGGCATTGTTGATAGTGATCATATCCTCGGAATTACCAGTGTAGACTGCTGATCCCACAATATAATTGCCATCTGCATCATATTCTGCGGTATATCCGGGGACTTGCCAGGCAGCAGTTCCTTCGTCGCTGATATCAACGAATTTATAATCACCAATCCACATGCCCACAGTAGGATCAATCGAATTCACTCCTTTCCAACGTGGGTGGGTCAGGATATCATCCAGGTCCTGATAAAGGCCATCGGTTTGATAACCATAGAATCTACCAATTGGTCCGCCTTCTTCACTTTTTGAAGCCATGCCATAAATGGGTAATCCTCCTTCACCTAAATCAAGTATTTCGTTTCGGTTTACTGTCAGAGCCACCCCGCTTCTCCATTCAAACTG
Source organism: Candidatus Cyclobacteriaceae bacterium M3_2C_046 (assembly GCA_051418075.1). Taxonomy (GTDB): domain Bacteria; phylum Bacteroidota; class Bacteroidia; order Cytophagales; family Cyclobacteriaceae; genus JBPRGG01. The sequence continues at coordinate 9,978 of JBPRGG010000010.1, forward strand.
ACCGGTGGTATTGATGCTGTTTAAAGTGATCTCTAACCCTCTGTTTTGGACCGAAGCAATATTGGAAACCATATAGATGTTGGAACCTACCGAAGATGGCAGTAATACCTGGTTCAATGCGTTTCTGGTTTTTTTATCATACACTTCAAACTGTGCACTGAAGCGATCATCCAGTATGCCTATTTCCAGACCCAAATTGAAGGCCTCGGTTTCCTCCCAACTTAGATTAGGATCGTAATTGACAAATGAGGTGGAAAATCCACCATCACTATTAGGAATTACGTTTACCAAGGGCCTGAATTGTCCTCCCAGCACATTGTCGTTTCCAACTATACCCCATCCTCCATTCACTTTCAGATTGTTAATTAGACCCTGGCTATGGAAAAATGGAAAATTGGAAATTCTTAAAGCTGCAGAAAATGAGGGGAAAAATCCCCAGCGGTTGCCTTCAGGAAAATTAGGCGAACCATCAGATCTGACGGAGGTGGTGACCATAGCCAGATCTTTATAGTTGTAGAACACCCTGGCCAGGTAAGACTCCTGTCGCCATCTACCCCGGTTTCCTCCGGTTTTAGTGTAAGTCACATCCGATAAATCCAGTGAATTGAGGTTGTTGTTATAAAATCCCCCGCCTTCACCCCGGGTATTTTCCCAGCGGCCTTCCCGGGCTTCATGGGCCAGCATCGCATTGATGGTATGATCACCGAAGGTCTTATCATAGTAAAAGATATTTTTCCATTCATAACCAATGGAAAATGACTGTTGCTGGTTGAGCAATGACTGGCTGTTAATAAATCCGGGATATTCCACCTTGGCATAAAAGGCGTAGTCATTAACAAAATCGCCGATCAGGTTTAGTTCAGATCTGAATTTGAAATCAGATACTGATAAAACAGCAAAAAGATTGTTGTATATATTGAATTTCCTTTTCCTGGAATCCCTGTCTTCGGTCAATGCCAGAGGATTGGCCTGGGCTAATCCACCACCGGGAACAGTCTGATTTTCTTCAACACCTACATAATTTCCATTTTCATCATAAACCCTGACATCAGGCGCTTTTTTCAGCGATAAAGTAAGGGGTGAATCATTGGCATCGGCAAACACATATTTGGTGTTCGACTGACCAGCGGTAAAGTTATTACCAAACTGCAGCCACTTTTTAGCTTCTACTTCCAGATTGGCCCGCAGGGTATATCTTTCCATCCAGGTATTAGCCACCGGTCCCTTGTCATCCAGAAAGCTACCACTTACAAAATAGGTTAACTTTTCATTACCACCGGAAAGTGACAGGTTGTGATTGGTGATGGTTCCGGTTTCAAATAGAACATCCTGCCAGTCAGTACCGCCGGTTAATGAGGCAGGATTGGCAAATTCCGGCCTAGGCTCTTTACCCTGCGAGAGTGCCTGCTCATTGTTAAACATTGCATAATCTCTCAGGCCCATTACATCCACTTTGTTGGCTATATTTTTAATACCGGTGCTTACATGGTACTCAATTCTTGAATCATTTTTATTTCCCTTCTTTGTGGTTACAATGATCACGCCGTTGGCCCCGCGGTTCCCATATATGGCGGTAGCTGAAGCGTCTTTTAGCACCTCAATGGATTCTATATCAGAGGGGTTAATTGTTGATAGTGGAGAAACCCTCATGGCTCCCCTGTTGCCGCCATTACCTACAAAAAACACCCCCTCACTGTTTCCACTTACCTGGATACCATCGATCACATAAAGCGGCTCATTGGTGCCTAGTAAAGAGTTGGTGCCTCTGATACGGACTGTAGATGCTGCCCCAGGTTGGCCGGAGTTGACCATTACCTGAACCCCTGCCGCTCTTCCTTGCAACGCCTGCTCGAAGGTATTGGTAACTCTTTTTTCCAGTTCCTTACTTTTTACTGAAACCACTGCTCCGGTAAGGTCACTTTTCTTCATGGTTCCGTAACCGATTACCACAATTTCATCCAAAGCTGTAACGTCCGGATTTAATCTGATATCAAAAAAGGTTTGATTCCCAACCTGTATTTCTTCAGTTACATATCCTACCGAACTTATTATTAATACCGGATTTTCACTGGGCACGTCCAGGGAGAAGTTTCCGTCTATATCTGTAATTGTTCCAATGCTGGTTCCCTTTATTGTGATATTTGCACCAGGCAGTCCCGAATTATCCTCAGCAGAAGTTACCTTTCCGGATATTTTTACCCCCTGAATGATTATTTCCAGGTCTTCATTTTTGTGTTCTTTGGATAACTTTTTGGTAATATGAATATTGTTATTAATCTGCTTAAATTTCAGATCGGTTTGACGGGAAATCTGAATTAAAAGGTCCCCCACTGTTTTGGTATGGGCTGTGCTGGATATTTTTACGGGTTTGTTAAGTATTTTTTTGTCATAGGAGAATTGAAAATCAGTTTTTGATTGTATTTCCCATAGAATTTCCTTTAAATCTGCATCTTCGAAGTGGACCTGGATAAAAGTTTCCTTTACACTCTTAATTTTTTGAGCAGTGACATTGTTGGCTAACAAACTGCCAAGTAGTACACAATTAATCGATAAGGCATACAAACTTAATCTAGACATCTTACCTAGGATTTGCCATAGTAATTTTAATTTCATAATTTTATGTGTTTATAAATTATTAAAAAAGTATTTTTCAGCCTGTGTGATGCTGCAACATCCATAGGCTTTTTTTTGGGTATAATGATTTTTTATTTTCTATTCATAGGCTCCTGGGTTTGGTTTAAATCTTAATTCAACTTTATTTCCAATTACTTTATAGTCAAAATTGTAGACGAAAGCTAAACCATCCAGTACTTCAGTTAACACTGCATTGTCAAATCTGCCTTCATATAACACCTCAGGTATTTGGTTTTTTAAGTGAAAGTCTACTCCATACCATAGTGACAGTTTTTCGATGATTTCGCCCAACTCAGCATTTTTAAATACCAGGATTTTATCTTTCCAACCTATTTGCTCGGCATAATCATATGTATTTAATTGCAGTTTGTTTTCTTTTGATACTGCCATTTCTCCCGGAAGCAGATAGAGTTCATTGTCATTCCGGAGTACTTTAACTTTCCCTGTGACCAAAGCCACTTCAATTTCTTCTTTGGGCCGGTTCTTTATATTAAATGAGGTGCCAACTACAACTGTAGAAACTTCATTGGCCATGACGATGAATGGCCTGAGTGTATCTTCCTCTACTTCGAAAAATGCTTCTCCCTGCAGGTATACCTTTCGGGTGTCAGCGGTAAAAGGCAATTCATATCTCAGGGTAGATGAAGCATTTAGTTTCACAACGGTGCCATCTGGCAGATTGGTAGTCATTCGTTGTCCCTTGTGGGTTGATTTTTGTATGATCTGTGTTTCAGAAATTGCCTGTTTAGCAGGGTTATGTAAAAACCAGGTTAAAGCAAAGGCAAAGCTGATTATCAGGATAAAAGAGGCTGCTCTGCGAATCCAGGGATTCATTTCAAACCTCCTCAATGATTGTTGATTGTCATGTATATCTATATTATCTTCAATCCGGTTTTTAATAGATTCGATCCGGTTTAATTCCAACTGATCTACTTTGAAGGCAAGTGATTCAATAAAAGACCTTGCTTCCATTAATGTTTCAACATCCTGAGGATACTTTTTCATCATTTTTAGCCATTCTTCCTCAGGGCGCTTTTTAACCACATTGATAAAAAATTCATCAGCAATTAAAAATTCGTATAAATCATCGTTTAAATTCATGCTATTCAATAAATGTGGATCTTTTTATTATAGAATACATGAGGTTTCTTTTTTACCCCATGAGGAATTAAAAAAAATAAAACTTTTTTATTTTAATTTTTCTCTCAGGTGTTTTATCGCCCTGCCCATCAGTTTATACACTGCTTTTACCTCTATTTCCATCAATTCAGCTATTTCCTGATAAGTAAGATTTTCGTAGTATTTAAGGTGAATAATCTCTTTTTGACGGGGTGTAAGGTTATCAATCAATTCATTTAATTCTCCCTGATACCAGGATTCATCTTCTGCCATGACCAACTTCTCTTCCTGTGATAGTTCTATCTGAAAATCTACAGCAGGCTGAAAACGAATATGTTTCATTTTGTAAGACAATTTTCTGAATAATCTCCTTTTAATAGCTACCAATAAGTAGGCCCGTATATGGTCTGTATGAGCCAATTTGTTTCTTTTTATCCATATGTCACTGAATAATTCCTGGATACAATCCTCAATTAAAGGTTCATCATTTACGATCTTTTTGCAATAATTATAAATGATATTTACATACTGATAATAGATCTCATTGAAGGCATTCTTTTCCCCTTTTTTTAAAAGTGTCCACAATTGTTTATCATTTCTCTTCATAGGAGGCCTTAACTATCAGTTTTGGAGAAATATTTTAAAATACCATCACCAAACCCTATTAACGCGATAAGAAAGGGAACTCCACCTGGCTCCCTTGTTTTGATTTGGTTCGGAATGGCTGAATCAGATCACTTCCAACTCATAATCAAATATGTTGGATATCATATTCAGGGCAGCTTTCTTATGGCCGCTGAGTAATACGTAATGATGGGATGCCACTTTGTCCACAAATTGCTGACCATCCTTGACCTTGATAATTCCCCCGTTCAGACAATCAGAATTTTCAAATTGCACATACCCGGTAAGTGCTGCTTCAGAAAGTGAAATTTTCTCCAGGTAAGGCTGAAATTTCATTAAAGTAATGGGTCCGGTAGGTAAGGTGGCATCAATCATAGTAGCATTTTCATTGACCATGGCTAAAACCCGTTTTTTCAGGCTCCAATTGTCAGCGAAGGTTTCGGGAAGCAGGCCAAAGTAACCGCAATGGGCGGCCAGAATATGATTTTCAGGTTCATCCACCTGGGGAAAATAGGGGATACGTTCATGTGCCAGAGCGGCCTGTCCCATGATAAACGGATAAAGATTGGTCATGAAAAATGGGGCCTGCAGTACCTTATCAGCCAGTATTTCGGTCAGCATCACCATGGTATCGGCTTCGCATCCCCATACCAGGTTTTTTTCCTGGTAAAGCAGGTTCCAGGCCAGGCAAGGGGTAGTGTCGCAGCTTTTGGATTCATTGAGACAATTAAGTCCCATGGCCAGGATTTGCTGATCGGCTTCATATTCTTTTTTAATTTCCATATATAGCTTCACAGCACTCATTAAAGGTCTACCCTGAATACTTTTGTGCCTGGAATTCCATTTGCTGGCTACTTCTTCTGCCGCTTTATCCGAAATTTCACGGGCCCGGGCAGCCAGATCTCTGAAACTTCGTTGTTCGATGGTAATTCCATATTTTTCAAACATCTTTTTTGGGGCTTCTTTTTCCAGCCAGTAAAAACGTTTGAAAATATCCGACTGTTGCCCGGTGGGGCCGGCGGGGTCATCCTGGTAGACAATAAATTTACTGGCAGCCAGCTGTCGCCTTACCACCAAAGCCCGGCAAACCATTTTAGTATCTTCCAGGCTGGGCGGGCAAATGGTAGAAATGCCATTTAATTTCAAATAATTCACCAGTTCCCAGTCCCACATATTTACAGTGCCAAAGGCAGAGGTAATAACCATAATTGGTATTGAAATAGCTTGCAGTTGAGGAACCAGTCCATAGGCTTCACCCAGCATCTGGGGGAATATGGCTGCATCGGCTTCGGGGAGCGGTTGACCCACTGCCACAGGTTTAAGGAATTCGGCATCATCCCTGAGTAGGTTTTGGCAAATATCGAGATGTTTTTCAAAATTATCATCTTTTCCCGGATCAAAGTATAGGGGAACAAGTTTAGCTTTCATAATTTTTTGGATTTAATGGTTGTAAATAATTAAGTTGTAGTTTCTATGGGTTTTTTTTCAAGTTCTACCATTCGATAACCACCAGATTTTTTAAAATAGAGGCTCAGCAAAAGAAAGCAGATGAACATTCCTGCCGGTAATAACGCCACTGTTTTCAATGCGTCTTTTTTAGCTGTGGTTTGAATATCGTCCAGCACCAATTTTTCACCAAGTGCAGCCTGATTGACGGCTTCATTATCTAATGACCGATAATTTCCCATTACACTGGGTTTTTCATCGCTGATATATTTTACATGCAGTGTGGTTTGGTTTGTATCATCATAAACTAATATTTTCTTTTCAATTTCCTTATCCTGTACAAATCCCAGGAATACGGCTCCCATAATCCCAACTGCAATCATCCCTACTCCGGTGGTAACATTCAGAGTAAGGGCACCACCTTTAGGGAATCTTTCTCCTACTATACCAATCATGGTGGGCCATAAATAAGATTTACCAAAACCATATACAGTAGCTGCTACAAAAACCAGAATGCCAGATGAAACAGACAGGAATATCAAACCCAGGGCTGCAACTCCGGAGCAAAGGAGTAATAATCCAATCGGTTTAAAAACCCGAAGCAAGGGCCCGGCAGTAAAACGGAAGAAGGTCATGATCAAAGCGGTATATACCAGGATCCAACCGGCCTGAATGCCAAGGTCGTTCATTTCCACGGTCATCAGATCCACAATCCAGCTATCGGTTCCCAATTCTGTAGTGGCCAAGGGAAACATGATCAGTAACAGAATGATAAACAATGGCTGACCTAAAGCCCGTACATAAAGGGCAAAGCCCCCGGTTAGTAGAATTACCAGGCTGACCATCAGCCATGTCGGCAGGTTCAATATTTTCCCGATTTCCATAACCATCAGGGAAATAATGATCAGAAAGCCCAAAATGCCCAGTTCCCGTAGCATATCTCTAAATGAAATACCTGCCAGGATCCTTTCACTGACTGGAAACTTTTTACCCAGCATCATATAGCCATAGATCAGCATAGGCAGCAAAATGACAGACAACTTATACTGCCATTCTAATGCTGTGCCCATCGATAGCGCCAGTAGACCTCCCACTACCATACCACCGGGCCAGGCAGCATGTAGTTTATTGAGATATTTAGTTTTTTCTTTGGGGTACATGGCGGCTACAGCAGGGTTTATAATGGCCTCTATACTGCCATTTCCCAGAGCGAATATGAAGGTGCCGATATAAAGCATCCAGTATCCATTGGCGAAAAGGGTAATAATTACCGATGAAACATGGCATACAAATGCAAAGATCATGGCTTTACCATAGCCAATCCGATCTACGATCAGGCTAAAAATTATAATGGATAAAGCAAAAGGCCATAAACCAACACCCATGATCTCCCCCATCTGGGTTTTGGTCAAGTTAAATGCAACACCCCATTCAGTAATGAGCATAGCACGTAGCATAAAACCAAATGAGGTGGCCATAAGGGCTACAAAACAGGCATTGAATAAAGATCTTCTTGAAGCATTTTCCATGGTTAGTTTTTTTAGGGTGCGCATCTGGTTTTGTTTACTTCCGATCCAATCCTAGAATTCTGCGGTTTCTTTCGGTATTAGTACTACTGCCGGCAAAATCATCAAACCGGTAATCGGTTGCTTCAATAATTTGATTCTTAATAAAAGGAGCCGCCTCCCGGGCACCTTGCTGAGGGCTTTTTACGCAACATTCCCATTCCAGGATGGCCCAGCCATTATAATCTTTCTCGGTCAAAAGCGTAAAAATGGCTTTAAAATCTACCTGTCCGTCTCCAATAGACCGGAATCTGCCAGGCCTGTAGGGCCAGTCTTTATAGCCTCCATACAGGCCCATTCGGCCATTGGGTCTGAACTCAGCATCTTTTACATGAAATGCATTTATTTTGGCGGCATAAATATCTATGAAAGCCAGGTAATCCAGTTGCTGCAACAGGAAATGACTGGGGTCATAAGTAATACCCACAGCCGGATTATTGCTGGTAGCCTCTAAAAATGATTCGAAGGTAGCTCCATCAAACACATCCGAACCAGGATGTAGTTCATAGCCAAAAGTGATGTCCTTTTCAGTGGCATATTGCAGCACTGGCATCCATCTTTTAGCTAATTCTTTAAAGGCTTCATCAATAATTCCATCCGGTCTTTGGGGCCAGGGGTATACCATATGCCAGGCTAATCCACCGGACAAAACTGATATATTCCTGGTGCCCAGGTTTGCTGAAGCATCAATGGTTTTTATCAATTGCTGTCGGGCCCATTCAACCCTTTGCTGATCATTCAGCGCCCGGGGATAAAACGGCTGAAACATCTCCTCATAGGCCAAATTCATGGCCATTACCTGACCCTGGAGATAGGATGCCAATTCTATCACATCAACCCCTTTCTTTTGCACCGTTTCTTTGAATTCATCACAGTAATCTTTAGAGCTTGCGGCTTTATCCAGATCAATTACACGGCTATCCCAGGTAGGTATTTGAATGCCTTTATACCCCAGCGATGCTACCCAGGAGGTGATACCTTCAAGATTATTGAAGGGCTCCTGGTCACGGAGAAACTGGGCTAAGAAAATTCCGGGTCCTTTAATTGTCTTCATAGTTTTCAGGTTTATTTTTTATTTCCTGGATATCTATCCAGCATTTTTTTTCTGCAGATTCAGAAACAGTATCGAGTACCTGCTGGCAGAGAAAGCCATCTTGAAAATCAGGGGTTACCTTTTGTCCGTTGGCTATGGCATGTAAAAAGTCGCCCATTTCATGGATAAAAGTGTGCTCCCAGCCAATAATATGTCCCGGAGGCCACCATCTATTCAGGTAAGGGTGGCTGCTCTCGGTAACTATGATGGTTCTGAATCCCTGTAATGAGGCTTCATCTGTCCTGGAGTAGAACTCCAACTCGTTAAGCCTTTCCAGATTGAAACCCAGACTCCCTTTGCTGCCGAATATTTCCAAACGGAGATGGTTTTTGCGTCCGGTAGCAAATCGGGTAGCCATAAAATTGCCGATGGCACCCTGGCTGAACCGGGCCATAAAATTCATGGAATCATCTGCAGTAACTGTACCCATTGTTCCATATTCCTTTTTCCGCTGTGAAATAAATACAGTTTCCTGACCGCATACAGAGGTGATTTCTCCTGCCAAAAATCTGGCCAGATCAATGGTGTGGGCATTCATATCGCCATGAGCCCCTGAACCAGCCAGTGATTTGTCATGACGCCATACATAAGGAAAATCCAGATCTACCAGCCAGTCCTGGTAGTACACCGCATTGAAATGGTGAATTTGCCCAATTTTGTCTTCCTCTATCATTTTTTTGGCCAGGGCCAGGGCAGGTACCCTGCGGTAATTGAAAGCGACCATGTTTACTACCCCTGCTTTTTCGGCAGCTAGTTTCATCTGTTTAGCTTCCGCAGCATTCATAGCCATTGGTTTTTCACAGATCACATGCTTGCCAGCCTGTACCGCAGCAACTGCAATAGGCATATGTACATTATTGGGGGTGCAGATATCAATTACATCTATATCAGGATGGGCCACCACTTCTTGCCAGGAAGTAGTAAAATGCTTCCAGCCTAACCTTTGGGCAAATTCTATGTCAGCCGCCGGATCCACTGAACAGGCCGTATGCAAAACTACCTGGAAAGGGAGATCAAAAAACTGAGGCACATCATGCCAGGCATTGGTATGAGCTTTTCCCATAAAGCGTCCGCCTATAATTCCGATATTGATTTTCTTTTCCATGACTGTACTTTATTTGAATTGATGATGGATCAAGTGGGCAAATTGCTCATTTACTACCCTTTCTAATCCTTTTTTCGAATTTTGATTAAACAGCTCCCGATTCAGAGGTTGCATGGCTCCTTTTTGCCTGGCAACCAGGGCACCCTGAAAGTTACCGGCTTCCAGGGCTTCGAAAATTGGTTTTTTATCCAGGTAATTGGTGACAAATGCGGCAGAAAAGGCATCTCCCGCTCCCAGACTATCTTCCAGGTCTACCTTGAACCCGGGGGAATAAATCACCTCATTATGACCGGATACTGCCAAAGCCCCATCGTGTTCATATGTCACCAGGCAAATTTTTAAATTGAAATTCTCAACCAATCCCTGAGCTGCCAATACATCATCTGTATAATTCAACTCGAACATTTGAGCCAACGCTTTTAGTTCATGATGATTGAGCTTCACAATATCGGCCAATTGCAGGGAGTCAGTTACTGAATCGGCTGTATAACAATCCTTCCTCAGATTGATGTCACAGAATTTTAAAGCCTTTCCTGATAGCTTTATCAAGGTAAGAATAGTATGCCGGGTTATTTGGCTTCTTTGGGCCAGAGTACCAAATGCTATACAATTCACCTGGGTAGCTTTTTCCCTAACAGAATCTGTTAATTCAATAAAGTCATAGGCTACTTTGGTATTTATATGATAATCAGGATGCTTATTTTTATCGAAGAACACATTTACGGTACCGGTAGGATGAGTCTGATCGGTTTGGATGAAGGAAATGTCCAGTCCTGCCTTGGCTAATATCTGAACAGCCTGTCGCCCCAGGTCATCCCGGCCAACTCTTGAGATAATGATCACATCATTGCCTAGTTCTTTAAGCCGGCTGGTGAAGTTGGCAGGAGCTCCGCCCAGTAGTTTTCCATCGGGCAATAAATCCCACAATAGTTCTCCTATGGCCAATACCTTGTGCATATTATTTTATGATTTTAGACCAGGCCAAATCAAATTCTGCCAATCCCTGAACAGTTTGAGGGTGATAAAACATATTAAAGAATATGTCTTCAGGAATTGAAATGATATCAACCCCGGCTCGCATGCAATCAATAGCATCTTTTCTGGTTTTGATACTGGCGGCTAAAACCTGTGATTCAAATTCATAATGACGTTTGATGGTCATTGCATCTTCAATAAAGCCCTTCACATCGCCTCCGATCTTATCCAGTCTGCTTAATACGATGCTTACCAAAAAAGCCCTGGTTTTCATGGCAAGCAAAAGCTGATCAGGAGAAAAAATCATGGTAACATTGGTGCGAATACCTTGTTTCTCCAGGGCTGCTCCAGCTTTCAGTCCTTCTGGCGTTAAAGGCACTTTTATATTGATGTTGGAGGAAATAGCTGCGATTTCTTGTGCTTCTTCAATGATCTGGTCGGTCTGGTCTGCCACTGCCTCGGCACTAACCGGACCACTTACTATCTGGCATATTTCCTTCAACACATCGGTAAACCTTTTCCCTGATTGAAGGATTTTACTGGGATTGGTGGTTATGCCGTCTACCAATCCGGTATCGTAGGCTTTCCTGATTGATTCTACATCTGCGGTGTCTAAAAATATTTTCATAATTTTTGATTGTATGATGTCTTAGTTTGTTAATAGCTGGTTTAGCCTGGCCAGATTTACCTGTACCGGTTTATCGCCTAATTCTGTCACCACCAGATCTGCTTCTTTAAAATCTTCTTCCCGTGTATAGTCATTGTATGTAATAATACAATGAAAGCCTGCAGCTTTGGCTGCCAGTAATCCATTACGACTGTCCTCCACAACCACACATTTTTTTGGATCCAGTTCAAGCTTTTGCCTGCAAAGATTATATACTGCCGGATCTGGTTTTTTACGGGGAACCATATCCCCAGCAAATATCCCTCTGAAATACTGCTGCCTTTCTTTTCCCAGTAATACCTCCACAATTCTGCTTACTGCTTTCTCATTAGAGGTAGAGCATACCGCTAGTTGAATGTCAGAGGCGATAGCCTCATCCACTAGCCTGGCAATTCCCGGTCTGAGCGGTAATGAGCCTTTTTCTATCAGTTGCATGAAAAGTTTTGTTTTCAAGAGGTGCAGTTCTTTGATTAAATCTTCTCTGTTCCCTACATTTGCCGGCCAACCATGCTGGTTAAAATAGAACTTCATCCGTTCCTTACCTCCAGCCACTTTAACCAACTGTTTATATTCATCCGCCTGCCATACCACACTGATTCCTTTCATGGCAAATGCCTGATTGAATGCCACCCGATGGCCATCTCGTTCTGTATCTACCAATACTCCGTCACAATCAAATAGTAAGGCTTCCATATTTACTGGTTATAGTTTTCTAATTGATGTTTGATAAATGCCAGAAATTCTGCCGCCTGGGCTCCATCTACAGCCCGGTGGTCTACCGCCAGGCCCAGTTCCATTACATCGACCACTTCCAGGTTTCGTTCTTTGGGTACTACTTTGGCTTCTATACTACCTACTGTAAGAATACCTGCCTCCGGTGGATTAATGATGGCATTAAACCGTTTGATCCCATACATGCCTAAATTGCTGATGGTAAAAGTTCCCTGGCTGGTTGAATTTATAATACCACGCCGGGCATCCGTAGTGATCTTTTTGCTGTTTTCAGCAAGTTCCCAAAGGGTCATCTGGTCTGCATCAGGTAGTACGGGAACCAGTAAACCATTATCTACTGCCACGGCAATCCCAATGTTAACACCTGTTTTAACCACTATTTTTTCGTCATCAACATGTACATTTAAATGTTTATGCCGGGCCAGGGCTTCAGCCACCACTTTTATTATCAGATCATTTAAAGATACCCTGATACCGGGGTCTTCCTTTAATTTCTTTTTGTATTCAAGTAACCTGGTTACATCCACTTCTATAAATAAGTAATAATGCGGAATGGTCTGTTTGCTCAGGGTGAGGCGTTCAGCTATTAACTTGCGCATCCTGTCAAAATGAACAACCTGGTCGCCTTCATCCGGATATAGTTTAATGGATTTTTTACCAATACTGCCCAAAACATCTTTTTTGTTGATTCTTCCCCCCGGACCTGATCCTTCAAGCCTGTTCAGGTCCACACCTTCCAGGTTAGCTACTTTTCTGGCCACCGGAGTGGCTTTTAATGCGGTTCTTTTTTCCAGATGTTTCAACACATCCTCTTTGATAATACGCTGTCCCGGGCCGGTTCCGGTTATCCGGGACAACTCCACTTCATGTTCCAGGGCCACACGTTTGGCAGAAGGACTGACAAATTGCTTTCCATTGCTTGAAATTCCTGTTTGGGGATATATTGAAGCCGGTGATTGCCCTACAGGATCAGCAACAACCTCAGCCTGGGAGGAATTTTCCGGGGAGGTTGTTTCAATCACCGGATCTTCTGCCGTGCCTATATAAGCGATTGGTTCAAATACCCGCCCTTCTTCACCTTCTTCATAAAGCAACTGAAGGACGATGCCTTCTTCAAAAGATTCTACTTCGAAGCTGGCTTTGTCCGAATCTACTACTGCTATAATATCACCTTTTTTCACCTCGTCGCCTACTTTTACCATCCATTCTGTGATCAGGGCGGTTTCCAGATCCTGCCCAACCTGGGGCATGTTAATTGCAGTGGCCATCAGTTAATATTCATTTTAAAAAGTTGAATATATTTGGCTACCATTTGGCTGATTTGCTCAAATTGAGCCGCCAGCACATTTAATGGGTCGTACTGGTTTGGCTTGTTTTGATGATATTGCACAAAACCATCAATGAAGTTATATTTCAGTTCAGTAGAAATATTGACTTTGGCACACCCCAGTGCAATACATTTTTTAAATACATCATCCGATAAGCCGGTTCCACCATGCAGTGCCAGTGGAGTTTGATTGGCCTGGCTGATAATTTTCAATCGATCAAAAGCCACCTTTGGTTCACCTTTGTACATTCCATGGGCTGTACCAATAGCCGGAGCGAAACAATCTACCGGCACCTGTTCCAGAAATTGAGACACTTTTCGTGGATCTGCCAGGTGTGCATCTTCTTCCTTTACTATCAGATCATCTTCTACTCCTCCTATTTCTCCCAACTCCGCCTCCACCGAAACGCCCCGAGGGTGCGCCATTTTTAATACAGTGGCGGATAGTTCAATATTCTTGTCCAGTGGATAGGAGGAGGCATCAATCATGACCGAAGTCCAACCATTTTCTATACATTGACTGACAAAATCAAGGTCTTTGCAATGGTCCAGATGAATGGCTACAGGAACCTTCACCTTAGATGCAAGATCTTTGTACCAGGATATTATAGGTTCAAAGCCCCAGAAAACAACCGTTTTGACCGAAGTCTGAATGATTACCGGACTTTGCATCTCTTCAGCAGTTAATATCACGGCTTTCATAGAATTATAATCCAGAATATTGAAGGCACCGATGCCATATCCACCTTTTCTGGCATCCTGAAGCATTTCTTTCATGTTGACGATAGCCATCTGTTTAGTTTTTTATTATGTGCAATTACTTGTCAGCATAAGCAGCTTTTCTGGCTGCGTTATAAATATCTATGGCATGAGGAATGACTACCTTTTCCAGGTTGAGATTAAAGGGGGTGGGAATGTTTTTCCCGGCAATAATTTCAATCGGTGCATCCAGATAGTCAAAAGCTTCCTCCTGAATAACAGAAGCAATATCAGAAGCTACGCCACCCCGCCTGACTGCCTCCTGGGCTATCACCACATGTTCTGTTTTTCTGACCGATTGCAGAATAAGTTCCTTATCCAATGGTACCAATGATCGTGGATCCAGTACTTCCGCTTCTATACCGTCTTTGGCTAGCAGATCAGCCGCTTCCAGTGCTTTGGGAACCATGCCGGACCAGGCAATAATGGTTACATCCCTTCCTGCTCTTTTAATATCACCTTTACCTAGAGGAATGGTAAATTCACCTTCTGGTACTTCTCCCTTGTTCATATAAAGCAGCTTATGCTCAAGAAAAATAACCGGTTCATCTGATCTTATAGCCGTTTTGAGTAATCCCTTTGCATCGGCAGGATTGGAAGGCATCACCAATTTCAAGCCAGGGATGTGATAGAAGATAGCTTCCAGGCTCTGCGAATGCTGGGCGGCCAGACCATTACCTACGCCACCCTGGGTGCGCAATACCATAGGTACCCGTCCTATTCCGCCTGACATAAATTTTAATTTAGCTGCCTGATTGATGATCTGATCCAATATCAACATAGAAAAATCAATAAATAATATTTCTACCACCGGGCGCATACCTGTTAAAGCTGCACCCACACCCATTCCGGTAAATCCATTTTCTGATATGGGAGTGTCAATCACCCGTTCCTTACCAAATTTATCCAACAGACCAGCAGTAACTTTATAGGATCCCCCGCGTTCAGCAATGCCTTCTCCCATAATAAATACGGTGGGATCCCGCTGCATTTCTTCCAATAAAGCTTCATTTAGGGCTTCCCTGTACATCAGGATCCGGGTGCCGCTGCCAATGTTTTGTTCAATGATCGCTTCCATCAGTAGGTTTCTATAAAGGTTAAAAATTCCTGGTTGGTCAATTCTTCGCTGTCTTTGGCGTAATTAATTCCGGTGGTGATTTCCTGTTCCACCTGCTCTTCGATCTGTTTCACCGCTGGCTCATTCCATCCATGGTCCAGCATGTATTGTTTACAAATTTTGATCGGATCGTGTTGCTGATAGTAGGCTACTTTATCCTCAGGCATATAGGTTCCCGGGTCATTTACATGATGGCCGCTTTGCCTGAATGTAAGCCCTTCAATAATGTAGGGTCCCTTGCCGCTTCTGCAGTATGCAACGGCTTTTACTGCCGCTTCATAAACTTCCACTACATGATTACCGTCTATTCTTTCTCCTGGAACACCATATCCTTTTCCTCTTTTATATAATTCTGGTTCGCCGGTAGAATCTTCTATTTTAGTGGATACAGCGTACTGGTTGTTTTCAATGATGAACAGCACCGGCAATTTAAAGGCCGCGGCCAGATTCAGGCCTTCAGAAAAGGAGCCTATATTGGTTCCGCCATCGGATACAAATACTGCCGCCACCCGGTCTTCCTTCCTGATCTTGGCCCCCATAGCTGCTCCCACAGCAATCGGAACACCGGACCCAACAATTCCATTGGCCCCTAAATTCCCTTTGGTCACATCTGCAATATGCATGGACCCTCCCAGACCTTTACAAAAACCGGTTTTTTTACCTAATAATTCTGCAAACATCCTTTTAATGTCTGCACCCCAGGCAATACAATGCCCGTGACCACGATGAGAACTGGCAATATAATCATTGCCAGTGAGTGCATTACAAATCCCAACCGCGATAGCTTCTTCGCCCCAGTAGGGATGATAATATCCTCTGATTAAACCCTGACGGTAGAGTTTTACTCCTTCTTCTTCAAATCGCCTGATGGTATATATTAACCTATACGTTTCAGCCAACAATTCTTTGGTATGTTCTGATGTTTTCATTGTCAAAAATTTCAGGGTACTGCCTCTATGGTGAATTTATAAAATTCACCGTTATAGATGGATTCTTCAATTTCCAGTATCAATTCTGTGCCGCAAAATGTAACGCCATCTACTTTGAAACCGGGAATTGTTTCATCGTTACCGAAAGTATCTTTTTCCGATTCATCGATGATGATGGCGCTTAATGATTGCTCAATCCGAGCAATATGCAAATGATAATCAATCTCATAGATGTTGTAAAGGGAGTTTTCCAGGTTCAATTGATCTATACCAGGGCAAAATTTCAGGGAGATGTATCGGACCTCCCTTAAAACCGGCTTATTATCGGCAAATCTTAACCTGGTAATTTTGCAAACAGGTCCATTTAAAGTATAATTTCTTCCCTGAATGCTTTTAGTAATTCCTACTTCCTGAGTCACACAGTCTAATAACCGGGTGGAAGGGGTAAATCCCAGTTGCTGCATATTTTTGGTAAAACTTAAAACTTTAGAAGCCGGACGATTTAATTCTACATTTTTTTGTACAAAAGTTCCTTTCCCCTTGATTTTCTTTACATATCCTCCTTTTTCAATTTCAAGAAGCACTTTCCTGGCAGTGGTATTACTCACATTATATTTTTTGATGATCTCGTTTTCAGAAAGAATCTTATCACCCGGTAATAATTTTTTCTGCCGGATGTGCTGAATAATCTCTCTGCTGATCTGAAAATATATAGGTAAGGAAGGTGTATCCATAACTTATAGCGTTAACGCTTTAAGCAAATAAACAAAATTTTTTTTTATAAACAAATTATTGCTAATAAATTATTTCAAATTGTAATTATTTAAATCTGCTGGCTTGATAGAACCAAGAAAACAAGTTAAAATCCACTCTGGAAATATATAGTTGGTGTAAATACAAATAGCAAAGACATGATGGTCGATTTTAACCTTTTATCTCAATAGGTGGGAATACAACGGTAGTGAAATGATTAAGGATACAAGAATTTTTGAAGAAACTTAAATGATCAAATGAAAGTCTTTAAAAATTTTAATAATATTATAGTTGTAACTTGGTACAGTGGAATAATTAAAAAAAATTAAAAAAAATGAAACGATCTATTTTAGCTCTGTTAATTGGTTTATGTTTTGCCTGTTCGAATCCAGAACAGGATGGTTTTGAAACTCTTTTTGAAGGTGAAAATTTACAAGCCTGGCAAACTCCGGATCTTGCCGAAGCCTGGACTGTCAATGATGGTTTATTAGTTGTACAAAGTGATGAAGCCAAAACAGGTTCAATTCTCTGGACTAAAAATGACTACCAGGATTTTATCATCAAAGCGGATTTCAAATTTGGACAGGGTACAGTAGATTCCGGTATTTTTCTCAGGGATGAAAGTCAACAAATTCAGATCGGTGAATCCGGTTCGCTGAAAAGGGATATGACCTGTTCTCCTTATATTCCTGGCAAAGGCTACCCGGTAGAGGCCACTGGTGTAGCCGACATTATCAAAATGGATGACTGGAATACGATTCAGGTGCAGGCTCAAGGAAATCAATATACTGCCTGGCTTAATGGTGAGGAAGTGATGAACTATACTTCGGATAATGCAGTGGAAACCGGACCGATAGGCATTCAATTACACCCTAACCGGGATATGACCATGTATTATAAGAATATAGAAGTGAAGGAATTATAGTACATATTTAAACCAAACGGTTTTTTAAGGAAGCTTACCTTTATTTCAAGGATAAGCTTCCTTCAGACCTTCTTTATTTTTGACATGTAGTTTATTTTTTTATATCCAGGTATTAGCTTCAAAAGCCTTGCCTTCTAAATGTTCAATTCGTATTGAAATTGCCCTATCATGTTGCAATGAGAGCTGACATTAAAATAAATTTGCCCCACCAGTTAAAAACCGAAACCCGTGCCAAATGAACTTCTACAATGAATTCAAAAATGAATTTAAGTCTGTTTCCTTGTCCAGGCCTAACTTCTTTTTTAATCTGTACTTGGACTTGAAAATACTATCAGGCATCACATTTAGGATTGCGGCAATTTCCTTGGTGGAGAGGTTCATCCGTAAAAAAGCCGCCAATCTGATCTCGTTTTCTGAAATATCACCCAAATTCCGGAGCTTTTCATCAAAGTCTTTATGTACATCTACAAAATAGGATTTAAAGATTTCCCAGTTCTTATCTGTAGCATTTTCCTTTTTCAGCAATGTGACAATTTTTCGGAATTCCATTTTGAATTTTTCAGGTGAGTCCTTTAAATTCTCCAGGTTTGCTTTAAGTTCCTGAATGAAGATATTCTTCTGTACCAGGTGCAGGGTATGGCTGGCCAATTCTTTTTTCTTGTACTCAAGTTCCTTTTCATAAAGTGCAATTTGCTTTTCCTGGGCTAGCCGGTTTCTTTTTGTACGCTGCTTAAAGCCAAAGAATAGCAAACCAGACACCATTATGGATGTTCCCATGCCTCCGGCAAAAATACGCTTGTTCAATTTATCTACCTTTGCTTTTTCATTCAGGGTTTTAATCTCTTCTTTTTGTAAAAGCAATGCTGCTTCTTTCTTCTCGGTATCATGCAAGATTCTTAATTCTTCAATTTTTTGCACTTTTTCTGTATTCAAAAGTGTATCACTCAAGGCCTTGTACATCTTGTAATTTTTTAATGAACGATCATCCTGTCCAAGCATTTCATAGGCCTCACTTTGATGTTTTAAGGCAAGGGAATAGATGGAATTGTTATCAGTGGTAGCTGCATATTGAATTACTTTATCTGTCATGGCTAATGCTTTGGCTGGCTGGTTTATCAGTAGATAGGATTCAGCCATTTTATTTTGGGCAATGGCAATCCTCCTCCTGGCATTAATGGAACGGGACATGTCTATAGATTCATTTAAATAGTCAATGGCCTTTAAAGGTTGTTCCATGGATAAGTATACAGCCCCAATATTAGTCAGGGCAGCTGCCTGCAAGGCAATTACATTGGATGTTTTGGCTTTGTCAATGCTTTTAAGGAAAAATTCCAGTGCTTTTTCATAATTCCCCAGCGATTTATGGGCTACACCCATATCATTCAGCGCCTGAGCCTGATAATAATTATCATCATAAGCTTGATAAATTGATAAAGCACGGGAATTGTATTCAATCGATTTTTTATAATTGCTGAAATTATATTCCAGGGTGGCCAGGTGATTCAAAGCGTCAGCTATTCTTATTGAATCAGCTAATATTTGCAACAATTCTAACCCTTTCAGCACATTAGTGAGGGCAATGGCATAGTAGCCTTTATTTTGATTAATGGAACCTTTAAAGTCGTATGCCAGGGCTGCACCCATCGTATCCTGAAAAACAAGACAATGTTCCAGATTAAGTGAATTGAGACTATCTGCTTGGGCTAAATTCCCCTGGTTAAAATTGAGAATGGCCAATCCATGATAAGCCTGCGAAATGTAAATGGGATTATTGATGGTTCTGGCCTTATTCAGGCTAATACTGTAATAATGTTTAGCTGAATCGATTTGGTCAAGGTTGGCAAATACCACTCCCAACTGGTAATTTGCCAATGCTGAGCCGGACAAATAATCCAGTTGGTCTGATAGCAGCAGTTGCTCCCGGGCATATGCTTTTGCCTTGATTATATCCCGATACATGAAATGATTAACGATATGGTTGATGGTCTTTACTGTAAGAGTATCTCCGGGTCGCTCATGATATACCTGGAGCAGGCTGTCAATATTCAGCATGTTTTGGGAAGAGGTGGTTTGCCCCATAAAAACCAGCGTGGATAAAACAATGTAAATTTTGGCACCTCCCATTTAGCTAATATTTAATTTTTTGATTTAATCATTCTTTAAAATTAATTATATATTAATTAAAATCTAAGCCAAAAAAAATTCTTGTCTTTATTTTCCTCTTTTTTTGGGTGTAAATAGTCTTTTTCCACAGGTAAAAACCACAGTCAATAGGATATAAACAGGTTTTTTCCCGGTGTGATTATTTTGAGGTCTCACCGGATGAATCGCTTAAAATATAACCTTGTCCAGGTTTTGTCCATATCAAAAATTAGCCTTCGGCTGCTTATTAATCTACTTTTGAGCTTTCAACCAAATTATTTAAACCATGAAAAATATTCAACAAACTTCACAGGTATTGGCCTATTTAATCATTCCATTTATAATACTGGTTTCATGCTCCGAAGAAATGGGAGAAGATGCAGGCCTAACGGAAAATGACAAGCAGGCAATCAATACAAATTTTGAAAATCTTGAAACGTTTTCGCAACCGGCTGAGAATCCGACTCCAGAGGAAGTTGATACCAGCCAGCCTGAACGTGACCAGAAAGATAATACACTGGAATGTTATACTACCACTTTCAAAGCCTCACCTGGTTTTGATCAAATGCTGGCCCTCGATCCTACTACAGATGTGATTTTTCCGGGTGCTTTGCTGCAGGGGTCTTCCATTCCTACCGGTGAATATATCCCTATCGTTTCAGACCGTGCTCCCATTACATTGTCGGCATCACTTACCAATATTAATGGTAGCCCGGTAGTGACTGTCACTGATCCCAGTTTATCTACAGTCAGAGAAGGGGTTAAGTCAATACTGGATCAGGAAATTACCGGTTCTACTGCGGCTAAGTTAAACTTTGAAATCAGCCAGGTATATTCTGAGCAACATCTGAGTGTAGCGCTTGGTGCTAATTACCGATCAGCCGGACAAGATGTTTCTTCTTCATTCAATTTTGCACAATCTGCCTATAAAAACAAGTTTGTAATTAAATATCTGCAGATCTATTACACCATCGATGTGGACCCTCCCAAAGAACCGAGTGATTTTTTCAATTCGATGACCGTTTTGGAAGAATTAAATGGCACTCTTCCTGTTTATGTGTCCAGTGTTTTTTACGGACGGATGGTGCTCTATACGGTGGAAAGCAACTATGAATTTACAGAGATTAATGCGGCATTCAGCGCATCATTTACCTCCGGAGGTGGAACTATTGATGCAAATTACAGCGAGATCATAAGTAATTCCACCATTAAGGCGCTGGTGATCGGTGGGTCAGGGAAAGACGCTGCCAAGAGTATTGACGGACCTGGAGAGGTATATGATTATATAGCTAATGGTGGTGAGTACTCAAAAGATTCACCCGGCGCACCTATATCATACAAATTGCGGTTCTTGACAAAAGGAACTCCGGTTGCAAGGGTGGTTATGGCTACCGAATATAACATCCGTCAGTGTGATTTGGCCTATCCGATTTTCAATATTAAACTTAATAAAATAAAATTGGCAGACTCCAATGATGCAGGCGGTAATACTGATCTGTATGGATATGTTGGAGGTAGATTATCCTTAGACGGGACCTGGGTGAAAAATGGCAATGATGTACTGGATGTATATTGGGGTAGAAATGAAGGTTCACCTTTAAATTTTAAAGGTACTCATCAAGTTAATGATGAAATTAATATAGAGGTATACAAACCCGATTACGAAAAGGATTATATTCAGCTTTATGGCAAACTTTATGATAAAGATTTTTTAGAGGATGACTATTTGGGTAATAGAACTTTTGAAGTAAAGCTTAGAAACCTGCAACTCAATCAACCATACCTGGTGAATAATAAGGATGAGCCCAAATTGATTTTTGATGAACAATCCGGTCAGAAAGTTGAGGTCTATTTCAGTATAACCAGAATAAAATAATGCCCCTACAAAATTTACCTGCATCTGAGTGGGTTAGGGATGAAACCAGAAAAAGGCTGTTTATTGGCCTTTCTGGTTTTAAGCTTAATTTAAACCTTTTTTTACACAATAATGGGTTCATAAGGGTAAAAAAGTGGGGGAGAGGACTTGATGATTTTACTTTTCAGCAAATTTCAAAGGTGGATGCCAAACCTGTCTGGTCTGATTGACTTTGGTCGCTGCAGTTTCCTGTTGGTCCCCGGCTGTCTATAGTCACCTTCTGGAAAACCTAAATAACTGCCCTTTACTTAGCAGGTCATTTTATAAATCAAACAAAATCTTTAGTTTGCCCATAAAGCTTTATTTTCTGATCATAATATCAATGTATCCCGCCTTAAAAATATTTTGCAAGATGTAAAGCTTTAAAAAAGAATTCGGTAAATTACAAAGTACTTATTATGGCTAATACTTTGGCAATGGATTATGGTTATAAGTATCTGGTGCCATTTTCCAGCTAATGCTCAATCCTGGAATAAATGGAAACTTGAATCAGGCAATATTGATCAGGCCATAGAGTATTTCAGACCCGGACCAGCAGGACCAGCAACTGGTAGAAGTATTTGTTAATCAGGGCCGTTAATATATTTCAGGCAGGTTAGCAGGGAGCACCTAAAAGGTGCCCGTGTTGCCCTTGCCAGCCTGGAAGGTGCCGCTCTACTGGTTTCGATGCAAACCTGTAAATTGAAAAGTATTGATTAAATGCAACAGTATTATGAAATTAAATGAAAGTATCTTTCTGTTAATTGTAATCATGGTTATTGGATCATGTAAACAAAATCAAACTGAAATAATTTATGAACCTACCTGGGAATCACTAAAACAAGTCGATCCGGTGCCTGAATGGTTTAAAGATGCCAAGTTTGGGATTTATTTTCATTGGGGTGTATATTCGGTTCCGGCTTTTGGTAACGAATGGTACCCCAAAAACATGTATAGTGAAGATGCTAAAGAACACCAACATCATATTAATACTTACGGCAAACCGGAAGCATGGCCATATCATTATTTTATTGTCGGATCTGAGGATAAACAAGGTAATTTTGTACAGTTTGCTCCCCGACTGAAATCAGAGGGAGGTGCATTTGATCCAGGAGAATGGGCTGATCTGTTTGCCCGGGCCGGGGCAAAATTTGCTGGTCCGGTGGCGGAGCATCATGATGGTTTTTCCATGTGGGCCAGTAAGGTAAATCCATGGAATGCCAAAGATCAGGCCCCGGGTATGGATCTGGTGGGCTTACTTACCCAGGCTATACGGGCACGGGATATGAGAGTCATTCTTTCCATGCACCATGCTTACAATTTCACTGGTTTTTATGAACATGTGCCTGAAACAACAGATCCGGATTTGCAAATCCTGTATGGCCAACTTGGCCGTGAAAAAAATGAAGCAATTTGGCTGGCAAAACATAAAGAGATCATTGATAATTATAAACCAGACATTATATGGCAGGATTTTAACCTTACGGCCATTAGTGAGCATGTTTTACTGGAATTTCTGGCTTATTATTATAATCGGGCCAATAAATGGGGTAAGAAAGTGGTAACTACTTACAAAGATGCACTCAATACAGAAATAGCCCTGTTGGATTATGAACGGGGAGGCCCTTACCAGCTCAAAGATTATTATTGGCTGACTGATGATGCTATCAGCCGTTCCAGTTGGTGTTATACTGAAGGTATTGAATATTATTCTGCCACAGCCGTATTACATAGTTTATTTGACCGAATCAGTAAAAATGGAAACCTGTTGCTCAATATATCACCCAAATCAGATGGCAGCATTCCATCAGAACAAAAGGATATACTTATGGCTATGGGCAGTTGGTTAAGCAGGTTTGGTGAAGCTGTTTATGGTACCAGGGCCTGGCTTAAATATGGCGAGGGACCAACTGAAATGGGTTCAGGGCACCCTCATGGTGAAGGAGCATCATTTTCCCGGCCGGTTGAAGGTACGCCCCGGGATCTTCGTTTTACCAGAAGCAAAGATAATAGTACCCTCTATATTATTTTTATGGGATGGCCGGAAGATCATCAATTATCCATAAAAACTTTTGCCCGGGACAGTATTGAATTAGAGGGGACTTTGGAAGAAGTGGCCTTACTTGGTGATCAAAAAGGAACATATCTTCCTGTTAGTTATATTCAGGAGCAGGCAGCCATGCATTTTGCACTTCCGCAGAAACCTTCTGAGGAGATGGCTTATGTGTTAAAATGCAGTTTTAGAAACGAAATACCAGCTTTGTCGGTTAATAGTCAGGATTAATATATGAGGAAATAAGTGTAATAGCTGTTTATTTGGTTACCTCACCGTCCTGTTCCGGAGCCGAATATTTCACAAAATCAATACCGATTCCATTGGGGTCAACAATGGCAAAATGCCGGTCTCCCCAGGGTTCTTCTCTTAATTCAATGGCTATAGGTACTTGTTTTTCCTGTATTTCCTTATAAAATACATCTACATGCTCGACCTCAAATGTGAGATAGACTCCCTGCCCCTGAAAAGGCTTTTGAAAAATGGGCTGTTGAGAGGGATGGTTGGGCAACAGGAAGCTGATTTCTGCCTTATGGTCAGGCGTATGCATCAGGATAAACCATTCATTTTCGAAGGTGATGCCAAAGCCTAATTTTTCCTGATAAAACTTTTTGGTTTCTGCTAATTTTTCAGTGATAATACCTGCATTCATTTTCATGTCGCTGTTGTTTAAAGTGGTTGATGCTTGTTGTGAATATAATGGTGTTGACATAATCAAAACAATTAAGGTGTAATAAAACCGTCTCATATTGAAAATTTGTTTAGACAAAAATGCACAGGTTGGCCAAAGAAAAATTGTAAAAAGCGGACATGTTAATATGGAAGTTTTTAGTGAAAATTCAGGTAAATTTAAAGCCTGACCTGCTTGGGACTGGTACCATAAAATCTTTTGAAATCCTTGATAAAATGGGGTTGGTCGTAATAGCCTAAATCAAAATAGGATCTTTTCTTAAGAATTTCTACAGGTGAATTTTCAGAAGCGAGAAGTTTCTGGAATCGTACCACCTTACAAAAAGCCTTGCCTGATTCACCAATATGAAATTGAAATAAGCGACGCAATTGACGCAGGCTCAAGCCAGTTGACAGCTCTTTTTCTATTTGAATATTGCCATTGAAGGCAAGGATAATTTGTAGCGCCCTGTAAAAGCGACTATCCCAGTCAAAGTTAATGTTGGAAAATTGCTTTTGAAAATACCTATCCAACCAATCCCCCATCGTTTTGGGAAAAATATCAGGATTCATATGACGACCGATATAATCAGCTAATTCAGGAACTAACAAACGCAGCTGTTCGGTACGATTGCTTAGCTCTGAAGCTTTAATATTAAATAATTGAGGAAAGACAGCCGGAAAAAACCGCACTCCTGCATAGTTAAATGTTTCCGGCAATGGAAATGCAGTATATGCTTTACTAAACCCCATTACCTGGCTGTGATCGGGATAATTCATATCAAAAAACAGATCGATACATCCATCCGCTACCACATTGTAGATGTAGGGGCGGCTAAGGGGACGTAAGCTTTTGAGCTGCCAGTAACAATAGATATAATTCTGTAAATATTCAGCCGGTAACACTTCCAGATAACTTACCGGACTACCATGAGATGCAGCAGTAGGTTGCATTGGTTGATAATATTGGCGGAAGTTCAGCTGATAAATAGACAAAGATCTAAAGTTTTTTCTACAACTTATTTAATGAATGAAAGGTTTCAAAGGACATCGGCGAGGTATGGGGTAAAATTGAAATTGAAATTCCGGAGTACAAGAATTGTAGGGACAGCCTAAGTTAAGTTTGCTGTTTTCATGATTAATAATACTGGCGGGCCAGTGTTTCTTTGATTTTCTAATAATCATGATCCTCATATAATCATAAAAATCATACGAAATATGATTTTTTGCACAAAAAAGTAAAACTGGGATTAGGACATCAGGCAAAAAGCATATATAATTGATATTTAAGTACTAAAGCTATATCATTATAAATAAAAGGAGATGGTAAAAAGAAGTGCGATAAATATGAACAGGAATTTAATGATTATTTTAAGTTGTTTTTTCCTCTATACCTGTAAGCCAGCCAATGATGATGAAAAAGATCTCCCCAATGTCCTGTTTATTCTGGTAGATGACCTGGGTTACAAAGACCTGGGTATCTATGGCAGTACATTTTACGATACCCCCAATCTCGACTCCTTGGCGGGGGTAAGTACCAGATTTACCAATGCATATGCGGCCTCTCCGGTTTGTTCGCCCACACGGGCTGCAATAATGACGGGTAAAGACCCGGTTCGGGTAAATATTACCGATTGGATTCCGGGCCTGCCAATAGAAAAGGTGGAAAATCCCAAACTAACCCCGCCGGAAGATATTCATAACCTGCCATTAAGTGAAAAAACTATGGCAGAAGTATTCAGGGAAAAGGGTTATAAAACATTTTTTGCGGGTAAATGGCACCTGGGTGAAACAGCCGAATTCTGGCCGGAACAGCAAGGTTTTGACATTAATAAGGGTGGACATCATAAGGGTTCTCCTCCCGGTGGATACTATGCGCCTTATGAAAACCCTCGCCTGGAAAACGGGCCTGAGGGCGAATACCTTACTGACCGGCTGGTAGATGAGTCCATTCAGTTCATAGAAAATTATCAGGACAGTGCTTTCTTTTTATACCTGGCTTTTTATACTGTACACACACCCATTCAGGGTTGCGATAAATATGATCAATTTTACCTGCAAAAGCAGCAACAATTGCCTGATCAGGGAGAAGTAGCAATATACCAAGATGGTAGATTGACCACCCGTATTAACCAATCTCAGGCAAAATATGCAGCCATGGTAAGGTCAATGGATGAAAATATAGGTCGATTGTTGGACAAGCTAAATGAATTGAATTTGTCAGATAATACCATCATTGTTTTTACTTCTGACAACGGCGGATTGACAACCCGAGGGAGTAATCCTGGTCCTACGGCTGTGTATCCATTAAGAGCGGGAAAGGGCTGGCTGTATGAAGGAGGCATTCGCATCCCATTGATCATAAAAACACCAGGTCAGCAAGCCCCTATAGTATCGGAACAACCTGCAGTGAGCATGGACCTCTATCCGACAATTTTGGAATTAGCCGGGATACCACCCATACCGGAACAACATCAGGATGGGCTAAGTCTCCAGTCTGTTTTGCAAAATCCGTTACAAGTGGAAGAAAGAACCCTGGTTTGGCATTACCCCCATTACCATGGCACCACCTGGAAACCAGGTTCAGCCATCCGGCAGGGAGACTGGAAACTGATTACATTTTATGAAGAAGATAAGGTGGAACTATATAATCTGGCCAATGATCCGGGAGAAAAACTGAATCTGGCGGCAGAATATCCGGAAAAGCTGGCTCAATTGCAGAGCCTGATGCATGAATATATCAAGCAAAGAAATGGGCAGTATCCTCAACGAGTGGTGAGCAGGTAGTTTTTTTATGAAAAGAGGATTCAAGGGTGGCTGGTATCAGCATTTAATAAGCAGAAATCTACTTGTTGACAGGCATTCTCTGACTTTCAGCAGTTTCATAAGATTTTCAGCAGGATCACAACCCGGTTTATATTGGTCACCTGCCGGGAACGATTACTTGTTCCAGGAATGTGGTTAAGCCGGCCAGAATTTAATTACTTTTCTTCCCGCAATTCTTTACACCTACAAGCTAAAGATGCCAACCAGATCAAAAACACAGAATACATACCGGGTCTAATAAAGGAGTTTCTGCCTCATCTGCAGCCCAGGATAGCCAACCGTTTTCAGTTACGATTTTCTTTAAACAAACGGGTTCTGAAATGGACGATAAAAATGATTGCCTGGAAACCATTTATTTTTAAACCCCAAGCCTTCCCTTATGCATTGTTATTAGGCTTTGACCGTACTTAATTGCCAATATTCCACAATACGCCTCATTATTTATCAAATAATTTGTAAATTTGAATAATATCCGTAATCTATGCAATTATCAAAAAAGACTCCGGTAAAGGCTATCAATGATTCTTGTTCTTTCCGACAATGGTTTGAAGAGGTTTATACCGGACATTTTGAAAGGATGTACAGATATGCATTTTCTATTACTAAATCCAAAGATCTGGCTGAAGATGTGGTGGAAGAAGTTTTCCTGAATATTTGGGAAAAAAAAGATGGCAACCGCCGGATCAGAGATGTAGAAAAATACCTTTATGTATCGGTTAAGCACGCAGCGCTGCGGGTAGTTTTAAAGAATCCCCATCAGTTTTTATATAGCGATTACCAGGAAGCAGTACAGGTGGCTGATCAAATTGATCCGGAATCTATTCTGTTAGGAAATGAACTACAGCAGATCATTGATCAATCCATTGCATCACTTCCCCCACATTGTGGTTTAGTTTATGATCTGATCAGAAATAAAGGCAAATCCTATCAGGATGTAGCAGATGAATTAGGCATTTCAAAAAAAACCCTGGAAGGACACATCAGTAAAGCACTGGCCTCGATTCGTAAGGCATTGAACCAATATTTCCAGGAAAACCAAACCAGTACCAAATGGATATCCGGATCGGCTTTAATACTACTTATAATATTATTTTCCATTTTTTAATTTAGCAATTATTTGCTTATCTTATTGGTGTATTTGCAATGATTCAACTCTTAAAATAAATTTATTATAAATATATCTGCTTCCGTAAGGGTTACTTCAGTTTTTTTACTCCTTAAAATGTACAGCTTAAAATGATGCTGAATGGAAGAAATAATCATTAAATACCTTAACCAGAATCTGCTGCCAGAGGAAGAATTGAGGCTAAAAGCCTGGTTAAAGGAAGACAAAAACAACCGGCAGGTATTTGAACATATCGTGGCCAACTGGCATATAAAACAAACTGAAATTCAGGCAAGTCAACATAACATTTATCAGAGAATTATCCAAACACCAATACAGGATCAAATTGATCATATTGGTGATGTCCGGGGACAGGTCTGGAAAACCTGGATCAAAGTAGCAGCAATATTGTTGATCGCCATCACCACCAGTCTTGTCATTTTTGATTTACAACAAATGGATCAGAAAACTGAATTACAGGAGATTACCAGGGTAGAAAAAAAAGCCCTGCCAGGTCAGAAATTATCCTTTACCTTGCCAGATGGCTCAGTGGTAAAACTTAATTCCGATAGCCGGCTAATGGCCCCGCAACAATTTACCAACAAGTCCCGGCAGGTCTTTTTAGAGGGGGAAGCGTTTTTCGAAGTTACTGAAGATGCTTCCCGCCCTTTTGTGGTTACAACTGATGATTTTAAGGTAAAGGTATTGGGGACTTCTTTCAATATACGTTCTTACCAGGAAGAAGAAAACAGTTCGGTAGCTGTAGTTTCTGGTAAGGTGATGGTTTCCAATTCTACCACTGATCAAAAGACTCAGGAGGAAGTGCTTACCAGGAATCAAATGCTGGTTTATTCCTTTAATGATCAATCTTGGAAAAAGCACATAGGTTATGATCATGATCTGATATTAGGCTGGAGAGATCAAAAATTAATATTTAAAAATGATCGTATCTCCACCATTCTGAATGTTTTATCAAGGTGGTATGGGAAAGAATTTAAGGTTAATGCCGCGATTGACCCAGATCGGGAATATACGGCCAGATTCAGTAATCCTACTTTGAAAGAGGTAATGGAAAGTTTGTCTTACAATTATCAATTTAACTATGAAATCGAGGCAGAAAATGTAATAATTAAATAATGCAAAAGCTGAGCGGGCTTTGGGGAAAGTGCTCAGCTTTTGGGGTAAACAGTTTCAATTTTAAAATCAAAACTACTATGAAAGTAAAGTTACGAAAAATTCTATTATGTATGTCGAAGCTTTTAATTTATGCATTGGCATTAACCAGTTCGTTTACTTTTGCTTTGGCCGCCAGGGTAGAGGCCCAGCAGCAGGAGTTAAGCCAGATCAGGATCAGCATTACCCAGGGAAAAAAGGACCTGTTGCAATCTTTGGCTGAAATCGAGCGCAATAGTGCATTTAGTTTTGCCTATACCACCAAAGAACTAAAGCACAAAGTGGTTAACATTTCCAAATCCTACTGGCGCATGGATGAATTGCTCAAGGAGATCTCTATGCAAACAGATCTGTCATTCAAGCGGGTAAATGAAACCATCACTGTGCGTGAAAAAGATGAGAAAGAAAGTCTGCCTCCTCTGATCGACAAAATTATACAAACCCGTAATATTACCGGTAAAGTGACATCCTATGAAGACGGAGAAGGGCTTCCTGGTGTAAATGTGATCGAAAAAGGAACCAGCAATGGTACTGTTACCGATGTTCAGGGTTCGTATTCCCTGGAAATTGCTGAAGGGGCTGTTTTGGTGTTTAGTTCGGTAGGTTATACTACTGAAGAAGTGGAAGTGGGAAATCGGTCAGTAATTAATTTGACCATGAACCAGGATATTCAGCAGTTACAGGAACTGGTGGTGGTAGGCTATGGTAGCCAGAAAAAGAGTGATATTACAGGGTCTGTGGTATCTTTTGACCCTGAGATCCTGGAGGACCGACCACAAACCAATTTAATTCAGGCCTTGCAGGGTAATGTGGCTGGGGTAAGTATTACCACTGCCAATTCATCTGCAGAAGATAACGCAAACATCGTAATCCGCGGCCAGAATTCAATTACAGCAGGTAATCAGCCTTTGATTATTCTGGATGGTGTTCCTTTTAATGGATCTTTTTCTGAAATCAATCCCAATGATGTGCAAAGTATGGAGATACTTAAGGATGCCTCTTCTACCGCAATTTATGGTTCCAGAGGCGCTAATGGGGTCATCCTGATCACCACCAGGCAAGGGGAAGAAGGGAAGTTAAAGATCTCCTACAATGGATTGTATAGTTTTGATGATATCGCCAACCGTCCTGATATGCAGAATGCCAGTCAGTATTGGAATGATAAGTTTGAAAGAAATGTGGTCAATGTACTTTCCCAACCCAGTAACATTGAAAGTATACGTGACCGACTGGATGAGGTATTTTTGGGTGAAGACACTGAGTTAGAAGCCTTTATGATGGGTTATCCCGGGCAAAACTGGGATGATTTTGTGGACGGGGTATTGGCTAATTATCCGGACCAGGTACGGGACCGGCAAACGTTGTTGCAATTAGCCCGGGACTTTCGTTATCCAACCGGGGGGAGAAATACAGATTGGGTGGATTTAGCTACCAGAACCGGACACAGACAACAACACAACCTGTCTTTTTCCGGTGGTAGTGAAGACACTAAATATTTTATCTCAGGAATATACACTAATAACCAGGGGATTGCCAGGGGAGATAAATTTGAAAGAATCAATTTCCGGGTAAATCTGGACCAGAAAATATTGAACGGACTGAATTATGGCACCAATACCCAGGTGGGATTTTATGACCGCAGTGGCATAAAAGCTACCTGGGGAGGTATAAACACCAACGGCGCTTTCTTACTAAGTCCCTTATACAATCCTTATAATTCGGATGGATCCATAGACCTTTTTCCTATTTCAGAAGATACGCAGATACAAAATCCCCTGGAGCCATTATTATTTGATAATGAGGATAAAGAAACCAGAATTCTCACTAACCACTACTTGAATTGGGAAGTGCCGGGTATCAAAGGACTTTCCTATAAATTAAATACTGGATTCAGTTGGAATTTCGCTGATGAAAAAACCTATAAAGGCCTGAACACTGTTGAGGGGAGAATTGATGATGGTAATTTGTCTTTGAGTAATAGAAAAAGCAATTCCTGGCTGGTGGAGAATATTTTAAGCTATACCAAAAACTTTGGGAAGCATTCCATTTTTTTAACGGCGTTATATAGTGCCCAGGAAAATCAAAATGAAAGAAATATTTTAAATGGCAGAGGTTTTCCCAATGATGTGATGAAATATTATCAACCCTCTCAGGCTGATGTATTAGAGGCAGATGCCTTTTTTAGTAGAAGGGCCTATATTTCCCAAATGCTCAGAGCCAATTATTCCTTTAGTGACCGGTATTTATTGACAGCTACCGTGAGACGGGACGGATATTCTGCTTTTGGTGCTGATACAAAATTTGGGGTATTCCCATCCATTGCTATCGGATGGAATATGTCTAATGAAAATTTCATGCAAAACCTGGACTTCATAGATCAGTTTAAATTGAGATTGTCTTATGGTGAAAATGGCAACGAAGCCATAAGCGCTTATGCATCATTACCCCGACTGACTTCATTGGATTATATTGATCAGAATCAAACGCCCCTGTTTGGCTTTTTCCCGGAAGCATTATCCAATCCCGGCCTAAGTTGGGAAACCACCAAATCAGTTAATCTGGGTTTTGATTATTCCCTTTTTAATGGCCGCATCAGTGGTAGCCTGGATGCTTACAGCTCCCGAACTTTTGACCTTTTACTGACTGAAACCATTTCTGCGGTCAATGGCACTACTTCTATCATCAGGAATATTGGAGAGACCAGGAACAGAGGTTTGGAGTTTATGGTTTCAGCCGTCAATATTGATAGTAAGGATTTCTCCTGGAAGACAGATTTTAATTTTAGTACCTATCGACCAGAAATTGTACATGTGGGATTAAGAAATGAAAATGGAGAATATATAGATGATATTGCCAGTGAATGGTTTATTGGGAATCCGGTGAATGTTAATTTTGACTATGCCCTGGATAG
Organism: Candidatus Cyclobacteriaceae bacterium M3_2C_046; assembly: GCA_051418075.1. GTDB lineage: Bacteria > Bacteroidota > Bacteroidia > Cytophagales > Cyclobacteriaceae > JBPRGG01. The sequence continues at coordinate 42,521 of JBPRGG010000010.1, forward strand.
AATTCTGCAAAAGGAAGATTTCATCCTGAATGCTAATGGCGAATATGAATTGGACGAAAATAACAATTACCAGTTAAAGCCCGAAGTGGCAGACCAGATTGTTCTGGTTACCAATACTGCCAGACCAGGCCAGCCTATTATAAAAGATGTAAATGGTGATGGGGCAATTACCGGTTCGGAAGATAAAGTGATCCATGGTAATCGTACTCCGGATTTTTTGGCCGGTATGACCAACACTTTGAGGTACAAAAATCTGACATTCACCTTTTTTCTGAATGGTGTATGGGGTGTTAACAAGGTCAACGATTTGATCAATAATAAAGCAGTGGGGCCAAAAAGAAAGCTGAACCTTGATTATTGGTCTCCGGAAAATCCCACCAATGAACTGCCGGGATTGAATGCGGGAAGTTTGTACAATGTTAATAATTTCGCTCCTTATTTTGATGCTAATTTCATCAGGGTACAGGATGTTACACTGATGTATAATTTTCCTGTAGAGAAAATGACTGGCCTGCCTTTCACTAATTTACAGGCTTATCTTAATGTAAAAAATGCCCATACTTTTACCTCATGGCAAGGTTTGGATCCTGAGTACGATACCCAATCTGATGTGCCCCGAGCCAGGAGTTTTATTTTAGGTCTGAGAATGTCATTATAATTTTAATTTAAAAGAAGACAATCATGAAAAAGCCATATATTATTTTAATCATATTCGTTACTAATTTATTGATCGTTTCCAGCTGCAACGAAGAGGAATTTTTACGCGAGCAACCACGGGACAGTATTTTTGCTGATAACCTCTATACTTCCTATTCCGGATTTACTTCCGGTATGAATGCCTTGTATGCGCTCATGCGTCAAATGTACCTGAAAGGTGATACCCGTACACGCGATCAGTTATGGGCCATGAATACAGATAATGTATCTACCCGGACCACTTCAATTAACCAATTTGTGGATATAGCTCCCGGCTGGAGAGAGATCGGGGAGGTTTATACCTGGCTTTACAAGGTGATCAATTCAGCCAATATGATTATTGATCGTGCCAACGGTCCTGTAGATTGGGAAGGATTATCCCAGGAAGAAGATGAATTTAATAAAAAAGCGATCATATCAGAAGCAAGAGTAGCCAGAGCCTGGGCCTATAGATTATTAATCTATGCTTTTGGACCGGTGCCATTAAACACAGATGAAATTACAGGTACTACCTACAGCAATGCCTGGGAGCGTAACTCAATTGAACAGATTAAAGTGCAAATGGAAGAAGACCTACTTTATGCCTCAGAAAATTTACCCATTGATCGGAATAACGTAACCCGGGTTAGTGGGGCTGTAGCCAGGCATTATTTAGGAGAATTATATTTATCCATGGGGAAATTTCAGCAAGCTATTGACGTATTGAAACCCTTAGTGGAATCTTCAGCCTACCAGTTAGTCAAATCAAGGTTGGGACGTACTGCCGACAATCCTGACGGTAATTATTTTACGGATATGGTAAGAAATCCATTTGATCAGGCTAATTCAGAAGTGATTTTTGTTTTGGCCAATGGTTTAGACTTACCCGGTTCTCAATTGGACGGGCTTTTAGATTCCTGGATTGGGGAATATCGCAAACATAAAAAAATCAAACAAAATGCCGAATGGTATGAACGATATGGTGGTTTTGGCAAAGCACGTTACCTGATGACCCCCTGGGCTATGTTTGATGAAAGCACCTACAAGATCTATGATCAGCTGAAAAATCAAAAAAATCCCGATGATCCGCATATAATAGATAGCTGGCTATGGCAAAATAATGATGGAAGAGATCATTATTTGTTTGAAAGGAATGACATTAGAGGAGATGGTTCATCTATTCGACGATATTGGGTTTATGACTGGAATGGAAATGGCGTAACCACTGATCCTCCTACTTACACATTGGAGGAGACACTATTGAATAATGATGCTTCCTTGATGGATAAAAATAATGAAGGAGACACCATCTATGCCTTTTTTATATTCCGACCGGATGATTTGGGTAATCCTAACTGGCAGGATAAACACACTTATCTTTATTCAAGAAAGTGGGAAGTAGATGCCACTACTACCAATGATTTCAGTTCAAAAGATAGCTGGTTTTCAGTACCTCATATCAGATTGGCAGAAAGTTATTTATTATATGCCGAAGCCTTGCACATGAATAATAATGATAATGAAGCCGCAGTTTGGATCAACAAAGTACGGGAAAGGGCCAATGCTTCTGCCATTGTTGCAGATCAGGTATCCATTGATTTTATTTTAGACGAGCGATCCAGAGAATTGATCGGCGAAGAGCAACGACGGATCAGTCTTCTGCGTACCGGTAAATACCTGGAAAGAGTCAGGAAGTATAATGCTTTTTCTAAAGATTATGTTCAGGATTATCATAAACTATATCCTTTTCCGGCGGAGGCCATTGATGCCAATAAAGATGCCAGGATGCCTCAGAATGAAGGGTATGCCGGTGATGAGGTAAATACAATCAAAGTGGATTTTACCCCGGCCGGATATCCGGATGAAGGTAACAATCCCTGAATGATGTGACATGTACAGGTGATCAGGTCACTCTCCTGGACTGATCTGCCTGTCTTCTTAAGACTTTAAAAGCTATATGAAAGATTATTTGGTAATTATATGGATATTTTTATTGCCTTTAAAATTGGCAGGTCATGATGCAGCGTTACCAAATATAGTTATTTTTCTGTCAGATGATCATGGGGCAGAGGATGCCGGTTGTTACGGCAATCAGGATATAAAAACACCAGTCATTGACCAACTGGCCAGGGAAGGCATGCAGTTCAATAATGCTTATACCCCTTCAAGTATTTGTGCGCCTGCCAGAGCAACCTTATTTACAGGGTTATATCCATTTGCTAATGGTTGTAATCAAAATCATAGTAGTGTAAAGCCAGGAATAAATACCTTACCTGACTACCTTAAGCCTTTGGGTTATCAGGTTGTTTTGGCCGGGAAAAGTCATATAAAGCCAGTAGAGGCATTTGATTTTAAATATTTGGAAAGATATCAGGTGCCGGAATTCCTGAAAAAAGCCGGAAAGCAGCCTTTTTGCCTGATCATTGCCTACAATGCTCCGCACCAGCCTTATTTTAACCATAAAGAAGGTCATAAAAATATCATGGGTAAAAAATGGCTGCCCCGGACAGAAGAAACCTTGAGATATACCGCAGCCTATTATGATCATGTGGGTCAGCTTGATCATGAAATAGGCGAACATTTATATTGGCTGGAAAAATACGGGTTCTCTGATGCTGTTCAAATATATACCAGTGACCATGGTCCTGCCTTTCCATTTGCCAAATGGACGCTTTATAATCAAGGAATAAAAGTGCCTTTGATTATTAAGTGGCCTGGTGTAGTGAAACCCGGCGCTAAAAACAATGATCTTGTCAGCTTTACTGATATTTTACCCACCTTATTGGAAATTGCCGGGGCGAAATTAACCCCTGGTGTGAATGGTAAGTCCATATTAAAACTTTTAAAAGGTCAGCAACAGCAAATTCATGATTTCCTGTTTGCTACTTATACCAATGAAGGTGTAATGGGTGCCGATCGGTATCCCATTCGAGCTGTCTTTAATAAGGAATACAAGTTGATTGTGAATCTGGAAAACAAAAATGCCTTTAAAATAAAAAGAATGGATCAGCCCGATACCAGGGCCCTGATAGACAGTTATCAGGTATTGCAATCATGGCTTAAGAGTTCAGATGTCAAAGATTCCATCCGTGCTGTTCACCATTGGCACCGCCCGGTCATAGAATTGTATCATTTGGCAGAAGATCCCTTTGAAATGCACAATCTAATTAATGATCCTGCCCATAATGAAATAGTACGTGCATATTTAGACCGGCTCATGATCTGGATGACTGCCCAGAAGGATCCGGTACTGACTGATTTGAAAAAACTGCTTTATCAAATGAACTGAATTATGAAGCGAAGAAATTTTGTATACCAAACTTCAGCTGGATTGGCCGCATTTTTAGTTGCTCCCCAAATCTGGTATGGCGAAACTATTTATTCTCCTAAAAAAGGGTTTGATTTTACAACTTATCGGCCCGGACAAACCCTGGTGCCGATAATCAAGGTAACACCGGATGATGGTTATTACCTGCATACTTTTTATGATGAATGTCCATGGAGTCCTGATCGGGAAATGCTGGTGGTAACCCGGCTGCCCTATCAGGCTCAAAAGCCCAAATGGGGTGATGCAGCAGAAATCTGCCTGATCGATCTAAAAAACCAAACCATAGAAACAGTATATAAAACCAAAGCCTGGTCTTTTCAAGTGGGTGCCAATGCCCAATGGAGTGATGTTTCCAGCCGTTACTTATATACAAACGACATCATTAATGGCCAGGCCGTATGCGTACGTATCGATCTGAATACCAGAAAAACAATGGCTTTTGCCGGTCCTAAATATGATATTTCTCCCGATGGCAGGTTGGCAGCCGGACCTGATTTTAATTATATTAACATCACTCAATATGGATATGGCATTCCGGATCCTCCCAGTAGTATACCATTATCATTAAAGAAAAACCAGATGGAATCGGAAGGCTTGTGGCTGACCGATCTGCAAAAAAACAAAAAGAAACTGCTGGTAAATCTAAACCAGTTTTATGAACATGCCATTCCTCAGGATCAGCAGTTTTACAAAGATGGCGTTTATTATCTTTTCCATACCAAATTCAATAAACAGGGAAACAGGATCATGCAGGTTTTTCGCTGTTTGTTTAATGGTGAAGGCCGCCATGCCTCTCTTTTCACTCTGAATACAGATGGAGAAAATATAAAACAGTGTCTGCCCCGGGAAAAGTGGAATCAAAAAGCAAGATTAGGCGGTAGTGGCAACCATCCTAACTGGCATCCGGATGGAGAGCATATCATCATGAACACGATCCCCACCTGGTTGGGGTATCAGGATATGATGTTTTCCATGTTTAAATATGATGGTTCTGATTTCAGGATCTTAACCGAAAAGCATATGGGGAGTGGACATCCCAGTGTAGAACCTTCAACCCGTTATTTAATATCGGATGCCTATATGAAGCAAACTTATGTAGTAAAGGGAGATGAAATACCCTTGAGATTCATTGATCTTAAAGAAGACCGGGAGCACCAGCTTTGTACCATTTCAAACAATGTGGGCAACCAGGGGAAGATGTATTCTGATGAAGGAGGCAGTCAATTTAAACTGGATCCACATCCGGCCTGGAGCAGGAATTACCGGTCCATTTGTTTTAATGGCGCGATCAAAGGCCAGCGGCAGGTATTTATCGCAGATCTCAGCCAAATGATATGAAATCTTTGAAGACAAATTTGTTAGTGATACCCATATTGTTTTTGGTGAATGTGGCATTGGCCCAGGAAAGTGCCGGCAGACATGCACCTGAACTGATCTATGAAAATGATTTTTCAGATCCGGCAAAAGTAAAAGACTGGATCATGGAAGGTCCGGGAAAAACGCTATTTAAGGATGGATGGATGCATATGTATTCGCCCGGGGAGGAGTTTCATCATGTATTTTGGTGCCCCAAAGACTTTCCTGATAGTATTATAGTGGAATGGGAAGCACAAAACATGGAACCTGATGCCGGACTTTGTATCCTGTTTTTTGCCGCCCATGGTACAGGTGGAAGGGATATATTTGATCCTGCATTACCCGAACGTGATGGTGATTTCACCTATTACATCAAGGATCAACTGAACAGTTATCACATTTCCTATTATGCCAATACACCTATGAAGCCTGATCGGGGTGACTCTCACCTGCGAAAGAATAATCAGTTCAGGCTGGTTTTTACCGGAGCGGAAGGGATACCGACTAATTCTGAAGCCATTCATCAGTTGAGGTTAGTAAAGGAAGGTAATCATATTCAATTTTTAGTTGATCAACGAAAAATCATTGACTGGACAGACAACCACGAAAATGATCCACGACCGTATTACAAGGGCGGAAAGATAGGTTTGCGGCAAATGCAGTGGACTCATTTCAGGTATCGGAATTTTCGGGTTTATAAAATTAAATGACCAAAACTTTAAAATGATTAAATGAAAATGAAGAATATCATGCTTTTTTTCAGTTTGATGACCCTGATTTTTTCAGATCAGGCTATTCAAGCCTCACCCAATTTTATACTCATTCTTACCGATGATCATGGTTGGACCAGTTTATCTACTCAAATGGATATTCGTCTGTCAGGATCCCGCAGTGATTACTATGAAACGCCCCATATTGATCGTTTAGCTGATTTGGGTATGCGATTTTCCCGGGGATATGCCCCGGCTGCCATTTGTACACCAACCCGTAGAAGCATATTATATGGTCAGTCAGCTATTCGTCAAGGTGATGAAGCAGGTTTTGCAGCACGATACCATCCGGATAAACATGATTTTTTAACCATACCCCTTATGTTAAAGCAGGTAAACGAACAATATAAAACGGCTCATTTTGGTAAATGGCACATTCAGGGAGAGTTCTTTCCGGAAGATGTAAGTTATGATGAAAGTGATGGAAACACCAATAACAGCGGTGGGAATATGTTTGAAGATAAAGCTGACAAATGGAAAAAGACTTTTTTTAGTGGAGACCCAAAGAAGGCTGATCAAATCACGTCCCGGGGAATTAATTTTATCAAAAGATGTGTAAGTTCAGGGCATCCGTTTTATTTACAGCTTTCCCATTATGCCACTCATGTAGATATTCAGGCCAAAACAGAGGACTATGATAGATTCAGTGATAAACCCAGGGGTAAGGTGCATGACCATCCCGGTTATGCTGCAATGTTATATCATCTGGATCAGGGTATTGGAAAACTATTGGATTACGTTGATCAAATAGGTATTGCCGACCATACCTATATTATTTTGATGTCTGATAATGGCGGGGTTGAATTCATTCCTCCTTCCGGAAACAAGCTGCTTCATCCTGATCAAAACCCCCAAAAACAACGCAATTTTCCTCTTCGTGGGGGCAAATGGGTATTGTTTGAAGGTGGTATCAGGGTTCCATTTATCATAAAAGGACCAGGGATTAAATCAGGGTCCCAGTGTAATCAGCCGGTAATAGGATACGACCTGTTGCCTACTTTGGCCGATTTGGCCGGTTACCAGGAGAAACTACCGGAATACATTGATGGTGTTAGTTTCAAAAATCTATTGTTCCAGCCAGAGCAACCACTAGATAGAAAAGATGAAGCTTTGTATTTTCATCGTTATTCTGGATCCTATCCTCATTCGGCTATCATAATGGGTCAGTATAAACTGGTGAAATTTTGGAAAAGCAGCGGCATGAAAAGGGCTGGAGTCGAATTGTATGATTTAAAAGCTGACCGGGAAGAAGTTCATGATATTGGGAATGATTTGACTGAGGAAAAAGCTTTTTTAGAAGAGAAACTGATGGATTATATTAAAAAGGTGAACCCGGAATTACTGAGCCAACTGCAGGATTATAAAAATTACAACTGAATGCTATACTAATGAGCCAAAAAATCCCAAAAATCGCTCTATCAGTTGTTATTTTGTCTGTCATGATGCTAATAGGGAATACCCATGACCCACCTGCATCTCACAATAAGAAAGAAAAACATCTTCCGGATGAAATCCATCCCAGGATCCGGCAGTGGAATAGTCCCTCGGGAGGAATAGAGGCTAAGACAAACCCGCCTTCATTTTTGTGGCCCATTGCTGAAGAGGGAAATTACACCATCAGGATTTCTCGCGATTCATTGTTTGCCAAAGAGGAGGTCAGACAATCTGATTTGTCATGGGCCATTTATAATCCCCATCAAAAATTAGGAGAAGGTACCTGGTACTGGCAAGTGAAATCATCAGATGGTGCCTGGCAACCCCGGTCCAGGTTCAAAATATCAGGCACTACGCCAACTTATGTTACTCCGGCATTCTCCCAACTATTGCAGGGAATTCCTCAATCACATCCCCGGCTGTTGATCTTTGCCAGGGAGCTGAACAGTTTAAGAAAACGTGCCGGAGGCTATGAGGATAACAAAATAATTTTGCAAAAGGCAGATGAAGCTATAAATAAGGAGTTGCCTGCTGAAGAAGAGGCAGAACCGGCTTTTCAAGGGAAAACGGAATATCAGACTAAAAAAATAGCCAAAGATTTCAGTAAAAAAGTAGGTAGAGAGGTGTTAAAGATGGTTGAGCCGGTTTGCCAGGCTTTTATTTTGACCGGTAATGAAAAGTATTTATTGCCGGTTCTGCAATGGTCCCGGCAACTAAGCAGTTGGGATCCGGAAGGGCCTACCAGGGTGAATGATTTTGCTGATAGTCAGATCATGTATTCCATGGCACTCATTTATGACACCTTCTATGATAAATTAGCAAAAACAGACAAAAAGCAGTTACTGGAGGCTATTGCAGCCAGAGGATCACATTTTTATGATCATTGGATCAATAACCTGGAAGCCCGACTGGTTTCAAATCATGTTTGGCAATTTAATCTGTACAGATTATTTATGACTTCCCTGGCTGTGATGGGAGATTTACCGGAAGCAAAGAACTGGATGCATTATATCTACGATATTTGGCTGGCCCGGGCCCCAATCCTGGGTGGGGCTGACGGTGGCTGGGTACATGGTGTATCTTATTTTCATATTAATACCGTTACCCTGCTTGACCTTCCGGCCAAATTGGAGAAGATCACCGGTTTTAATTATATTCAGGATGATTTTTATGCAAACAACATGACCTGGTTGAATTATGCCTATCCTCCCTTTTCCACCAGTGATGGCTTTGCCGATGGATCGGAAGCTAAATATGCTCCTGACCTGCAGATCTTAGGATATGTTGATGCGCTGGCCCGTATAAATCAGGACCAGTTAGCCAGTTGGTATCTTTCCAGGGTATTAGCGGAAAAAACTGATCATATTTTTCAAAATGATGATTTTCGTTGGTACAGGATTTCGAGGGGATATTTAACCTCAGTACCTGAGCCTTCAGATGATAATGCCTTACCGCTGGCTAGCCTGTTTCCGGAGGTGGGAATGGTCTATATGCACAGCAATCTGAATGATCATCATGACAATATGATGATTGCCATGCGAAGCAGTCCCTATGGAGCCTACAGCCATATGCATGCTGATCAGAATACTTTTAATATAGCTTACGGAGGTAAACGCCTGTTCTTCAATTCAGGTTATAAAGTTTCAATGGCCGATAAACATTCGGTAGACTGGTATAAGGCTACCCAGGGGCATAATGGAATACTTATCAATGGAAAAGGACAGAAGCAAACAACAGCCGGTTGGGGATATATTTCCGGTTTCATTCATGGCAACAAAATATCTTATGCTGCAGGAGATGCTGCGGCTGCTTATAATTTTGGTGTAAATGAAGATTTGGTTCAAACTTTCAGACGACATGTTTTAATGTTGCGTCCACAACCTGTCATTATCATTTATGATGAGCTGGAAGTGACCAGGGAATCAACCTTTAGCTGGCTCATCCATAGTTATCATGAAATCATAAAAGAAACAGAGAGTTGGTTTTTCACGGAAAATGAGGGGGCAAAAGGTTGGGTTTATTTAACTGGTAGTCAGCAGCTTGATTTTGAAGTGACCGATCAGTTTGGGGTCGAACCAGAAAATTTCCGGCGAAAGGAGGGAGGGAAAAATTTATACCCTGACCAATGGCATTTTAAAGCGAATAATTCAGCCAAATCTAAAAAGATGCGTTTTTTGGCTATCATTCAAATCGCAGTTGATTCAAAGAAACCAGAGGTGGTTAAGAAGGCTGAAGGTGCGTTTCTGGTTGATGGCTGGCAAATCACAGCCCAACTGGATGTAGACCAGCAGGCCAGCATCATGGTCTGCGATACAAGTCAATCAGTTACTTTTACATCTTCGGGCCACTTGAAACAGGAACATGCGCGTTTAACTGGTGAGCAGAAGCCAACTTTAATAGAGTTTGTTGAGGGAAAAGAAGTAGTGAAGACCTCTGATATTCATCTTCCCAGATCATTTGATGAAGCTTATGCCAATTTAAAATAGTAAATACTTATCCGCATATTTTCATGATTTTGATTGAGAATTGCTTCATTTTGGTCCGATAAAAAAATCCATGCGAAAGCATAAATTGTCTATTCTATAATCTTGTTTTGGAATGCAAATTTGCACTGTCAATAATGACACATAACTTAAATCATTAAAAAAATGGAAAATTTCATCGTTCCAAAAAAGGAAGAAGTTTCAGAAAAAAATCAGCAACTTTTTGTCAATTTAAACAAAGCCCTTGGCTTTGTACCCAATCTATATGCTATTATGGCATATTCTGAGCATGGACTGGCTCGATACCTGACTTTTCAGAGTGGGAAAACCTCACTCAACAACAAGGAAAAAGAAGCGGTCAATCTGATTGTCAGTCAGATTAACCAATGTAAGTATTGTCTAAGCGCCCATACTGTTCTTGGTATCATGAATGGCTTTAATGAAGACGAGATATTAAAAATCAGAAGTGGTTCAAGCAGTAATGATAAATTGAACAGTTTGGTTCACTTGACTATAGAGCTTACCCAAAATAAGGGAAGGGTAAGTGAAGATACACTTAACCATTTTTATCAAAATGGCTATACCAATGAGAACCTTATTGATGTGATCTTGCAAATAAGTGACAAGATTGCCATGAATTACTTGCATAATCTAACCCAGATAGAAATTGATTTTGCCATTGCAGAAGAAATATAATTATGAGAGAAGAAAAAAGATTTCCGTTACCTCCATTTACCTTAGATTCTGCCAGGGAGAAGGTGCAATTGGCAGAAGATGCCTGGAACTCTAAAGATCCGGTGGCTGTATCAGAAGCTTATACAATTGATACAGAATGGCGAAACAGAACCATATTCATTAATGGCAGAGAAAGGGTACAGGCTTTTTTAAAAAGAAAATGGGATAATGAACTGAATTATAAATTAAAAAAAGAACTTTGGGGTTTTAAAGATAACAGAATGGCGGTTAGATTTGAATACGAATACCATAATAAAGAAGGAAAATGGTTTAGAGCTTACGGCAATGAACTATGGGAGTTTGATGAAAATGGATACATGCGGAAAAGGTATGCAAGTATCAATGATTTACCGATTGAAGAAAAAGACAGAAAATTGTGATTGATAACCAAACCCACACCTTAGTAGACAATAAAACTGGCGAAATGGTTTTCAAACTTTACAGGTTTGAAAGCCTTCGTCATTTTGACCATATTCAGCGTTTAAATTACTATTCATTAATCTGGATTCAAAGGGGTAATGGTAAAGCTCAAATTGAAACCGAAAAATATTCCTATGCTGATCATCATCTTTTTGCCTGTTCACCCTATCAGCCTTTTATGTTTCAAGCTGAAACTAAAACACAAGGGGTTGTTGTAAATTTTCATCCTAATTTCTTTTGTATTCACAAACATCATACAGAAGTGGCATGTGATGGTGTATTATTCAATAATATTTATGAGTATCCTTATTTTAAAGTAAATCAATCTGAAGGAGAATCGCTTAACTGGATAATTTCTGAGATGGAAAAAGATATTCAACAAAACAGTTTAGCCATTAATGAAGCTATTTTGTCCTACCTGAAATTATTTTTGATTAACTGTTCCAGAATTAAAAAGCAAAATTACCCGGAAATACAATTAGATGAACGGCAAGATCAAGAAAAATTCATTGTGCAACAACTAAAAAAGTTCATAGAAAATAGATTCAGAACCTTACACTCTCCCAAGGAGTATGCTGATTTATTGCATATATCTCCCAATGCATTAAGTAAAATAGTGAAAGCTGCCTATAACAAAACGACATCTGCTTTAATTGCAGAGCGTATCATTATAGAAGCGAAGCGAGAATTATATCTAACGAACAAATCGGTAGAGGAAATTGCAGCAATGTTAGGCTACGATGATTCATTTTATTTCAGCAGGTTTTTTAAAAAACATACCAATATATCGCCCAGTTTATATCGTAAAACAGTCGGTTATAACCGAGCTGCTAAATTATAATTATTTAATGGCACCCAATTCTAATGGAAATAAAGCTTTTCTGACTGCAAATCTCTCATTTTGACTGTCTGTTGCCGGTTATGGTTGGGCACCCCTACCTGCGTCAAGAAGTTTTGTATCGATGGCGAAATTGTGACGGACCTCCTGGCCCTTTGGTTCATCAGCATGGAGCATCTCATCCCACCACATTACGTTGTCTGTCACTAATGTCAGAATTTAGTTCCAAAAGATTTCCTGACCATTCGTCATTACTGTCAGGAGAAATCTATTTAAAAGTTTGATCATCCCGGGTAGAACCAAAGGTTATCATCTATAGTCCACAAATGACCAGGAAAACAAGGCCATAGTTTAAAAAAAAACTATGCGGCTGCATCACGTTTTGCTTATACATAGATTTATAAAAATCGACAAATAGCTAATTGACACAGATTTAATGGTTAAATAGTATAAATACTACACTTATTATTCAAAGATCGATTTGCCTTGCAATCTCTTTCCATCCATTTCCCCGATCCAGCATTTTACTTAATTCATGCATTAACTCCTCATTTTGCGGATCGTTGGCAATACTTTTATTCTCATCCGGATCAATTTGGTGATCGAATAAATCCCGGGCCAATAGTTCACCGGTACTTAACCTGACCCATTCAGTATACCGGTAGCGGTCTGTTTGCACGGTATAACCCATGATTGCTTTTTCAGGATCATTTCTGTTACTTTCGGGCCAGTAACTGAGGGCACCTGCTTTCCATTTCTTGCCTGGGTTTTCAATCAGAGGAGCAAAACTGGTGCCTTGTAAATGATCCGGTAATTCCAGTCCAGCCAATTGGCAAAGCGACGGATAAATGTCCACAAATTCTACCAAAGCATTGGTTTGGGCTGGTTTCTGACCAGGAACTTTTATGATCATTGGCACATGATTATCCAGGTTAAACTGTGTATGTTTGCACCACATGTCATGTTCTCCCAACTTCCAACCGTGATCACCCCAGAGAATTACAATGGTATTTTCATCCAGTCCATTCACCTTCAATCCCTCCAGCAATCGGCCAATTTGGGCATCAATGTAGGAGACAGAGGCATAATAACCATGCCTTAAGGTGTTTTTTAAGGTGTCGTTAAAAGCTGTTTTACCTTTTGGAATTCCGTAATAGTTTCTTAATTCGCCAAAATTATAATCGAAATACTGGCTCACACTTTGAGGATGATAGGGGTTGTCTGCCTGACCAATTTCATTTGCATCATACATATCCCAGTATTTTCTTGGAGCATTAAAAGGCAAATGAGGTTTTTTATAACCTACCGCCATAAAAAAAGGGCTTACTGAATTTTTAAGCAGGCCCAGCTTTTCAATGGCCATGTCAGTCATTCTACCATCATGATAGGCATTGTCGGGTACATCCGGCCATTCGAAAGCAGGGCCTCGTCCTCCACCTGGCTGGTTGCGATGCTCCCGGTACCAGTTATCATATGTTTCCACTATTGCTTTGGATTCGCCGGCAAGATAGCCTCTTCCTGTCTCTTCAGTTTCTACTTGGTGGTAGTCATTTCCAAGTTGTATATCATAATCAATACCATGATGATAAATTTTGCCGGCGGCCCATATTTTATAACCGTTATTCTCAAAATGCTGGTCAAGGGTAAGGATTCCGGGAGCATCTTCTTGCAGCGATTTGCAATTGTAAATGTTTAAGGTGTCAGGCCTTAAGCCTGACAACAGACTAGCCCTGGAAGCCATACAAATAGGCTGTTGACAATAGGCTCGTTTAAAGATCAAACCCTCCGCGGCCAATTTATCAATATTGGGACTTTTGATTTGCGTATTTCCGTAGGCACCCAATTCAGGGCGCAAATCATCAATGGCAATGAAAAGGATGTTTGGCTTTTGTTTTTCCGATTGACATGATAGGGAAAATCCGGAGACAAGAAACAGAAAAAAGAAAAGTTTCAACTTATCCATAAAGGTGGTTATTCTGGATTTGGTTTTCAATTATGCTAGTGTGTTAATTACTAAATTAATTCACCATTTTCACCCTTCTTTTTCCTTTATACTGCGTTAAAATTTTCAACCGTAACGCTGCTATGCTCTCAAATTTTGCCTTGTCTAAAGAAAAAATAATAGCAAAAATTTAGTAAACCAATTTAATAATTAACACACTAGAGAAAAGATTTTTTGTTGTAAATAAATAAGCACATGATTCATTGCGAATATACTAATTTTAGAAATTCTATGGGGTAAAAATAATTAATAAGGCAATACAAAAAGATTAAATTCCAATTATTTAGCGGTGGGAATTATTTAACCGGGAACTGGAAGAAATAGATATCTTGCTGGAGGGAAGCAGCAACGAGCCGGAAGCTGATCTGTTGTCAGGCCTGAATGTTTCGCATAATCCGTTTAGTGAGTTCGTAAACTTTAGCTTTGATCTGGAAGAAACCTCAGAGGTCAGTATTGAGATCTTTGATGTGCATGGAAAGCTGATCGACCAAATCAGCCGGAATTGTAAGTCCGGATTGCAGCAGATTAAATGGGAAGCAAATGGAGATATTTTGAAGGGAGGCAAAACCCTGCTTTACAGGTTCAGGGCCGGGGCAGTTGAGTATACTGGTAAATTACTGGTCAAATAACAATAGACGATATTATCGGTTCCAGGAACTACCCGGTAAAGCAAAAAAATACAGCCAGATCATTCTTTTAAATGGACGGTCTCGGCTTCTGCATATGCTGGTCCTTTGAAATCGAAAAGCTAATCCAAAAGTTAGTATCCAGAAATTTAGAAACTAACATTTACCTTAATTTTGGCATACAACCTTGGTTTAGGTTCATTCTCCGGGATCAATACTGGTCAGATATCAATGAATCATTCCATTTGCCTGGATTAATAATATCATATCCGTGATATAAAAACTGACCTTTCAAACCCCTCAATAACAATATCCACAAGGCTTCCTGCCTTCTGTTTTAGCCTGGTTTAAGGTCACCTTTACCACTTTTGCCTGACAACGACGTAATCCCCGGCAATAACCCTGGTGATAGGCTTTGCTGGATTTGCTGTCACAAACCAGCACATAGCCGGAAGGCAGTTGATCTGATGGTTTGGGATCAGTTCCTCCCTTTCGGTAATCCCAGGGAGCTATATAGGAACCAGACCACAAACCTACTTTTGATTGGCGGGCCTTAATTTCCAGGCGGGCCAGACTTTTTTCCTGGTTGTATTCCTTATAATGCCAGGCCAATCCTCGCTTCAAAAGTTCATGTTCCAATTGTTTGCCCCGGTAAAAAACCCTGGCCACCTTTCTGCCATATCGGTCTTCTTTCAGGATCTGGATGGCTACCTGCTGGTCCAGGATTTCCTTAACCACAAATTCCTTGGCTTCCAACCCGAAGGGCTGGGTCATTTCCGGACAATCGATGCCTTCCACCCGAATGGTAATTTTTTCTCCCTGCCGGCTGAGCATCCTAAAAGTATCACCATCTGAAACATACACCACTGTACCGGTGAGTTCAACCTGGATCAGCCAAACAATAAACCACCTGATTAATATGAGCATCATTTATTTACAGGTTTTATGATCATGCGGACCAAAATTACGCGGTTTTTAGTTTTCAGCAATGACTTCCACTTTTTTCTAACCAGGGAAGGAAGTGAGGGATCATCCTCACCTTCCCATACTTTTTATTTTATTCCTGTTAACCGATCCATTTCAGCCATATCATGCTCGGTAATTAAGCCCTGTTGATTCAGTTTTTTCAGCAATTGCTGGGCCATTTCTATGGTTTGCTGGGCCTGGAAATATTTCCCCATCCAGATCAGGTGATCAGCCAGGGCCAATACATCCTGTTCGCTGGCTGCCGACATATGTTTTAGAAAATACTGCTGCAATTTCCTCAGGCTGGAATAAACTTCTTTGGTATGACGGTAACTTTGATCATGACGAATGCTATAACTGATCTTCAAATGCAGGTTCAGGTAAAGCTGGTACATTTGCATGGGACATAATATGTCATTGATACTGATCAGGTGGTTCATCAGCCGGTTCATTTTATGGAAATCCACCGCCTCATCATAATATCGGTTATTCCATACATCCCAGTTGAATATATTATAGGACAGGAATTCATACAGGTCAAACTCCATATAATCATCTGAACGGACAGCTAATTTTTTGATGTCCTGATCGTCCTCCATGATCCTTTTCTTTAGGAAAAAATAATATCCGGAATGAGGCAACTGGTAATTTAACGGGGCATCAAATGACACTTCATGAGGATTCTTGTTGTTTTTATTTTGCTGGTCCTGTTCGGTGGAATCCAGTCGGTAACAGCTTAATTGACCCACAAAATCACGGGACTGCTTGTTTACATAATCCATCTCATTGAGGATCAGGGGATAAAATACAGGTTTTTCCGGCCATTTGAATTTACAAATGACTTCTGGAGAAATTTCACCAGCCTCCAGTTTTTCAAAGGAATACAGTTGTATATCAATAGCCTGGCTTTGCAGATACCTTTGCCGGTGCTTGTTATAATCCACCTGGTACAATTCATACAATACGGCATCGTAGGCCCTGGCAATAACATCCTCCCGGTCATCGTATACATTCGGCAAGTTTTTCATATCATCCAACAGCATGCTGTAAAACCGTACCTTGTCCATTAAAGGGGGGCTAAAGGATAGAAGTTCCTGATACACCGACCTGCTCAATTTGCCGGCTCTTACCATTCTTTTCAAAAAATCATCCACCGATAATATTTTTAGTTGCACCCTGAAAGAAGCTTCCTGGTTTTCCAGGGAGTAAGTAGCCAATATCTTCAGCAGTTTATAATATTGTTTGATGGCATACCGGGTCTGATCAATGGTATCAGCCTGGTGATAAAACTGTAATTTAAGAATTGCTTTTCGCTGCACCGCCAGCGAATCCTGCCATTGAATGTATGTTTCCGGATCAGCTAGCAGGCTTTTGACATAGGACCTGGAAGAATCCGCCAGGTATTGCCAGGAGGTGTTTTTGATTTGCTGATTAAATCGCTCCCAGTTCTCATCAGTTTTAAGTTCTACCAGTTCGATCGAATCCTGGTTGTAATCCTGCAGCAGGCTCAGTATGACCCTGGATCTTTCCTGTTGCAACCTGTGGTTGATGGAATCGGCTCCTTCCACCGAGGCATAAGCAAATACCTTGGCCTTACGGATTGTATAAGAACTGTCATTCATCATCTTTACAATATCTTTCACGTCATTGGAAGTAACCTCACTTTTACTTTGCTCAAAATAGATGGTAAATGTCTTGTAGCCTCGTAACTGCTCCAGGGGGCGGTAAGGCTGAAATTGATACCTTTTCAGGTTCAGGCCATTGATCTTTTTGAAATAAGTAAACCGGTTAAAGGGTTTACAATTAGCCATTTCATACTGATTCAGGAATCTGGCAGGCTGGCCATACAATGTATCAAATTGCAGCGTAGCCATCCAGGCATTTTTCTGGAAAAAGTCCAGGCTGAAATCACCGGAAGGGACAGCCTGAAAGGTAATATTCCAGGGGCCATCATCAGCTTTGATGATCCGGCTATTGTATTTCCGGTTTTTAAGAAAACGAACCAATTCCTTATGGTCTGCCCGGAATTCCTTATATTGCCTGGCTAATTTTTGGCTGTTCCTGGTATCAATGTTCAGATCAGGCAGGGCCTTTATGGTTTTATATAAGGATTTATAACTGGTGATTGACTCATCCACATGCACTGGTAAACTGGTCAGGATCTGCTGGTAAACATTCAACTGCCGGGGTAAATAACGATCATAATAATTGGTCATCAGCTGATCCCTGATCTCATCCCCGTTTAAGATGTATACCTGTTGACCGATATTCAATTCCAGTTGGTCTTTTTTATGGTTAAAGATCTTGGCCAGGTAACGGGGATCCTGGAACCGGATGTGGAGCTGCTGGCTGGTACTGTCATAACGGTAGGAGAGACCACAATTGGCCAGTGCATATTGGCTTTTACGCATTTTAGCTTCATTGACTGGGGCAAAATTCAATTTGCGAAAAGCAATGGGTTGATCCTGACCCAATAGTTGATGAGTCATAAGTAAGATCTGGGTGATCAAGAAAAAACGGAAAAGTATGGGAAACATAATTTTTTTCATGTTTTTAATATTTTTATCCTTTCATTGCAGGCAGAAAGAAAGGTTACCGGTGATTCTGATTTTTTTTTGAAATTTTCAGGCAGCTGGCTGCCGGGATATATCAGGTTGGGCATATTGGCTGGACCCACAATGGCATCTGCATTTTAAGTTGAGAATGCGCTTTCATCCTTAACTTTCGATCAAATAAATTTTTGGGAATCTGCTTTTGGTCATCAACTGGCTCATACTCTGCATAGTTTTCAAAATAGATTATAGTACTAAAATAATCCCGTTCGAAAACTTTAAACAAAGAAATTTATTTAGGCACAAAGCAAAAAAGTGCGGTAACCTTTTCCCTGTTTTGCAATACAATTTAAATCAAATGGTGAAAAGCAGGATGAAATATTACCCGTAGATGGTTTAAGTGCAATTTGCCTGAATATAAATATAGTATAAGGTTAATTTACCGGTTTATTTATAAAATCATTGAGAAATTATGGATGATGCCGGTTTTGTAGCAGGAATCAAGCAAGGTGATCCCAAAATTGAGTCTCAATTTTACCGCCTCCACTACGCTACAGTGGAAAATTATATCCTGAAGAACAGCGGAAGCCCTGAAGATGCCCGTGATATCTATCAGGAGGCTGTGGTGGTGGTTTTTCACAAGATCAAAAAGGGTCAACTAAATCATCGGACCGCCAGCCTGTCTACTTTCATATTTGCGGTGGCCAAAAATAAATGGCTGTACCAGCTAAGAAAAGATAAAAAAACAGAAGAAGTCGCTGTTCCAGTGGATAGCGTTTCCCATTTTCAGGAGCCGGAAGAACACCATTTGGAGCAGGAAGAACAGTTCAGGCAACTGGAAACAGTGCTGGGTATGATCAATGAGCTGTGTCTGAAGATCATTTTGGCTTTTTACATTGAAAAAATGTCCATAAAGCAGATGACTCAAAAATTTGAATACAAGGATGAAAATGGTATGAAAAAGAGAAAGTCCCTATGTATGAAGACTGCCCGGGAAAACCTGTTGATCATCCGTAAACAACGTGAATTATGAAAGACTATTCTGAACTGATTGATAAATTATGTGATGGCACAGTCAACCCGGCTGAGCAGGAACAAGCTGATCACCTGATCCGGCAAGACCCTGAATTTGCCCGCCAAATAGAGGCCCAGCGGGATATTATTGAGCACCTGGAGATGCTGGCGCAAAGAGATCGGGTAAAGCAATACCATCAGGAGTACCTTCAAGGAGAAACCAAAACCATTCCATTTTACCGGAAAACCTGGTGGATGGCTGCTTCGGTGCTTTTGTTTGTTTCGGCAGCTACTTTTGCCTTTATAAAGATCGTTATACCGGATACCCAACGGTTTACGGAGCAGGTTTTTCATTCCAACCAACCTGACCTGGCAAAAATCCCGCAGTTGAAAATTCAGCAGTACCATTTGCAGGCTGACCAGGATATGCAGGTGACCGGTGAAGCAGGTACCCAACTGGCTTTTCCGGCCGGATGTCTGTTGGATCAGAGGGGATTTACCTATTCCGGCCCTTACAATTTGCACCTGATGGAAGTGACTGACCAGAAGGTCATTCGGAAAATGGTGGCTCCGGACCAGGAATTCAGCCGTTTGTTTTATATCAAAATCCAGGAGCAGGCTGCTATCCTTTCTATTGACCCATTAATGCCGCCATTGTTATTAGAGCAAGATAAGTTATTTAAAGGCCGAATCGATCAGGAAAAACTGGTGTTCAAGCCGGCCCTGGTTACCACCGACCTGGTTCCCCTGCTGGAGGTCAATTCATATATGGAAGAATATCAAAGGTATCAGAGAGGGCAGGAATTGTTGGATTCCATCGGCCTGTATTATGAATTGGCCGGTGATCAGTACCGGTTGAAAAACGGCCATGGCCTGCAGTTGGGTAAGGCGTTTGTAGAAGAGACCAGACAGTTTGTGGAAGCATACCAGTCAGAACCTGTGGCCATTAGGAAAGCGGCCAAAGCCTGGCAGATCTATACCCGGCAGCGCCAGATCCAGGTCAACCAGACCACTGGTGATGGTCAGCCCAATTGGTGGGAAGGAAGAGAAGTGCTGGAATTTGGCTGGTATGGGGTGAGGTAAAATCTTTAAAATTAGTAGAACAGCGAACTGGCATTGTTCTATGAAAGGTCAGCCCTGAGATGAAATATGATTTGTGTAGACGAACCATCAGAAAGGGCTAAGTCGCGGAAGCAAAGGATGTTGGGTTTTAATTCTTTCCGAAATATCCGCCGGTGGTAGCTGCGGGCCTTCATCATCAGGGCAAACCCAGCCAGTTGGGCCGCCCGCTCATCTATTTCAAAACCAAACAGGTTATTTTCTATGATCAGTTGCGGAATTTCACCGGGGTTGTACCCTTCCTCTTCATAGATTTTGGAAAATAATTCAAAGGCATACACCAGGATATGACCGCTGCCACAGGCCTGGTCCAGCAGGGTGATTTCCTCCACCGAATTCACCTGCAGGAAATCATACCAAATTTGGCCGATTACCCTATCTGAAAAATATAGCATTGGAAGATCGCATAGTTTTAGACTACCTGAAAAATATATATCAGGCTATTTTATTCAAGGATGTCACACTCAGATTTGACATCAGAAATGCTGCTTTATTGGAGCGACTGAGTCTGTATGTGGCGGATAATATTGGTAATCTTGTTTCAGCTCAAAAGATCAGCAAATTCCTGAAATCTCAGCATCAGCAGGTTTCAATCACTATCATATTGAATTATCTGCAATACCTTGTGAATGCATTTTTTATTTTCAAAGTACCCAGAAATGACCTGAAAGGAAAGAAGATCCTGGAAGTAGGTGAGAAATATTATATGGAGGATTTAGGCATCAGGCATGCTTTGCGAAATTATCGTAGCAATGATATGGGTTAAATTTTTGAAAATGTTGTTTTCATCCATTTGCAAATTTGGGGGTATGAAGTGACTATAGGCAAGTTATATGAGAAAGAAATAGATTTTGTTTGTCAAAAGGAGGGTAATATCCTATATATTCAGGTATGTTTATCTCTTGCCGACGATAACACTAAAAAAAGAGAATATGGAAATTTAGAAGCCATTAAAGACAATTACTGAAAAACCGTAGTTACCGGCTACGAATATGAGACAGATAATGTCAGAGGCATTGAAACCTGGAATGTGAGAAAATTTTTATAGGAGTTTAAATGAAAAGTTGAAGTTTGTGTTGATGTGATCAAACGGTTGTGATAAATTAAAGCTCTGATAGTGAATGGTAGTGATTCTTTGCTATGAGAATATCTTTTTTGAATACATCACTCGGATGAAACCATTTGGCATAGCCATACATTTTTGCGATGGTTTCTGGAATAAATTATCTCAGTTCTTTGAGTTGGCAACGCCAAGCACATGTGCCGTAGTTGGCTATTGCATAGTTCACAAGATGAGTACAATGATTTAAATAAATTCCCACATTAAGAACTTTTAAGCGTTGCATGTTTTTTTAGACAATTTTGCTATCGATTAAGGCTTTAATGTGCCGTATTAACGGTTTTTCCCTACTGGTTATCCTTCAGAGTGAATTACTTAATTAAGAGCAGAGCAGCTGAAGATTCCTCAAAATCGAACAACTGGGAAGAAATGAACATTAATAAGCCGTAGAATGATATTCAATAATAGAAAAACGTTCTACGGCAAATAGAGATAACAGTTTTATTTATGCAAATTTATATCTTCCAGGCATAGGAACTGGATCAACAGGGTTTTCCCCAAAAGCATATTGTTTTGGTTTTAGTTCAGTCTTTAAATTCATGGCGGTTTCCCAATCCATTTCTAATCCGCTATAACAAACTTCACGTCCCATTATTGCAGTTAAAGTGGATTCAGCAACTTGTTTAGCGTCGTTTCTGGGGTTACCGGATCTAATACTGTTCACCAAAGCTTCATGTTCGGCCCGATATGGATTGTTTGGTTCTCCCCTAAACCTCCATGATCTATTTTTAGAGGTATATCCTATATTACGGTTTGCGAATGTTGCTCGTCCAGTAGTTCCTATAAATTCATTATCCACATAAAATGTTCCGCCGTTTATTTGTTTGTCGAGGCAGAAAATGGTTACGTCATTGGGATATTCATATTGAACTGAGAAATGGTCATATACATTGCCATATAAAACAGGATCGGTACGAACTTGTCTTCCTCCTAATCCAATGGCTTTTAAAGGTGTGGCTTGCAATGCCCAGTTTACCATGTCAATGGTATGTATACATTGCTCAACAATAATATCACCGGAAAGCCAGCAGTAATAATTCCAATTACGAAGTTGGGCCTCCATTTGCGACCATTCTGGTTTGGGAGCTACTACCCAAATTTCACCTCCCAACCATCTTGCAGTAGCTGAGCGAACTTCTCCAATAGCTCCATCATGTATATTCTTAATGTTTTCCTGCATGGCATTATCATACCTGCGTTGTGTGCCGGCAACAATGGAAAGGCCTTTTACTTTAGCAATTTCCCCTGATTCAATAACAGAACGAACACCAGGTCCATCTACCGCGGCAGGTTTTTCCATAAATACGTTTTTGCCAGCTTCAACAGCAGCCCGAAGGTGCATCGGCCTGAAATGCGGCGGTTCAGCTAATATTACGTAATTGATTTCGGGAATTTCTAACAGTTTCTTATAAGCATCAAAGCCGGAAAAGCAGAATTCATTTTTTACTGGCATGCCTACATTATTGAGCTGATCGCGGCAGTTTTGAAGCCTATCAGGGAATAGATCGGCCAATGCTATTATTTTAATATTCTCAGCTGTTGCTTTGGCACCAGCTGCTGCATTTTCGGTATGATATCCTGTAGCGGGATAAATGACTTTCGTGGCTGCATTTACTGCATCCAATGCTGCTCCTGTACCTCTGCCTCCACAACCAATTACACCAATATTAATGGGAGCGTCAGGCTTTGCTCTGGCGGTGATAATGTTGGGGAAATGCAAGCCTAATGCAGCTCCGGAAATTCCCAGACCTGATGTCTTTACAAATTGCCTTCTGTTTAATGAGTTTTGAATTCCTTTTTCGCCTTTAGGTTTATGTTCTTCTTTCATAATTTTTATATTATGTATTTATTAAAGGTAAGTAAAAGTTGTTAAAAACAAAACGTAATTCTTTTGTGCTTAATTTAAATAGTAAACACAAAAAATTGATTAATCCCTTATTATCGTAGCCGCAGTTCCCCTGAGCCTCAACCTTTGGCAAACCAAAACCTATCAATCCAAGGCTGAGCTATTGCAGCATTACCCGGAATTTCGGATCATCAGGTTTAAAAAGGATGTTTCCCAAAAAGGTGCAAAAGTAGCTTTGCTGGGTCGTACGATGGAAAAGCTGCTGGAAACCGAGCAACAAATAAAGGAGCAGGGAGGTGAAGCTGTTTCTCTGGCCGGTGATGTCACCGATGAAAATCGCCTGCGGGAAATACATTCGGAGGTGAATGAAAATTTTGGCCTGGTGGATATCCTGATCAATGGAGCCGGAGGTAATCAGATGGAGGCGATCACCAACATCAATGAATTTGACCAAAAAGAACTGGAAGGTGAAGAAGATATTCGCGGGTTTTTCAATATCCAAATGAATGCTTTCCGCAAAGTAATAGACATCAACATCATGGGTACAGTAATTCCCTGCCAGATTTTCGCTGAAGATATGGCTCACCAGAAAGCAGGTGCTATTATTAATATAGCCTCTATGACTAGTTATCGTCCGCTTAGCCGGGTGGCAGCCTATGCCATGGCTAAAGCAGGCATTGCTAATTTCACTAGTTGGCTGGCAGCTTACCTGGCACCTGCCAATACTCGGGTAAATGCCATAGCCCCGGGTTTTTTTCTGAATGAAAAAAGCAGAAAAAGGTTGACCAATGAAGATGGGAGTTTAAGTAGCAGAGGCCAAAATATTATCAATCATACACCGGCACGTCGTTTTGGCGAAGCCGATGAATTGCTGGGTACCATGCATTACTTGCTTGACCCTGAAGCTGCAGGCTTTGTTACGGGCATCACAATTCCAGTAGATGGAGGTTTTCTATCCCAACCAGGAGTGTAGGCAGGATTGAGATGAGGTTTGAGGGATTAAAAAATCGATTCGCCAATTAAAAATGTTTTCTCAAAAGGATTAATGGAGTTTTTACAATATGGCTTGCGCTATGTATTTCCGGTACAACCAGGTCCTGTGGTACGAGGTATTCCTACAGCTCATTCAGCTCCGCCTTTAGATAAGCAGATTAATAGCAGCGAGCATTATGTGTGGCCTTACAGCAAAGGAAATATTCGAGGACAAAGCATATTGCCATTGTATCCTTCAATACCGCAGGCAGCGCTCAAGGATGAAAAGCTTTATGAACTTTTAGCACTGGTAGATACACTTCGTGTGGGTCGAGCTCGTGAAAAAGAGTTGGCAGTAGATGAACTTAAAAAAAGATTGGGCTATGGATAATAAAATTATTAATATTTCTGCTGTAGCCCTGGTTGCTGCGGCATTAAAAACCCTAAAGGAAAAAATGGTATTTTTTGGAGGTGCGGTGTTAAGTGTCTACATTGATGACCCTGCAGCTGATAAAGTTCGATCGACAGATGATAGATGTAATAACTTAATCCTTAAAAATGCGTAAATTTGAATTCATTTTAAGTTTTATATTATGGAACGAATTGTAATTGAAGTTAGTGAAAAAGTGGCCAAAAAATGGCGGTATAGTGACCCTAGCAGAAAACAGCAGATTGCCGAGGCGTTTAATAAAATATTGCTGACCTTGATGGATAAACCTAGCGAAGATTTTTGGCCATTCTTGGAAAGATTGAGGGCCGAAGCTGAAAAGAAGGGATTTAATGACCAAATTCTGGATGATATTCTGAATGAGTAATTTTGCCATCGACACCAATGTTCTAATTAGTGCTTTACTTTCACCTCATTCGACCAATGCACTGGCTCTAAAAAAAGCCCGTGAGCTCGGCAAAGTAGTGTATTCCGCGGAATCAGGAATGGAATTGTCCAATGTCCTGATGCGAAAAAAGTTTGACCCATACTTCAGCATTGAAGCCAGATTAGAAATTTTAGATCGCTTTTTGTCGGATAGTTTCGAAATCATTCCCAAAGAAAAGATAAGTGTTTGCCGTGACCCCAAAGACAATATGTTTTTAGAACTTGCCTATGCTGCCAGTTCCTCCTGTCTAATTACTGGTGATCCCGACTTACTGGTATTAAATCCCTTCCGCAATATTCCAATCATAAATGCTTCTGATTTTATTCGTCGTTTTTAGTATAATTTATATTCTTATTTAGGAATTATTTTTGAAGTTGTGCTAAAGCCCCTGGTTGAATCCTGCCAACATTGCCAATCTGGTTCGTCTAGCGTATTTAAGCGGCGGCTTTTTAGCTTCGGTAATAGCGGATCTTTTGGGACACCCATCAGATTTTGTCAGCCGATTTCCCGGTGTTTTACAAATACCGCTCCTCCAATGGCAGCCTGGGTCGGATGTTGATCACACACTACCAGGTTCCGCTACAAATTGGTGATGTATACATCCGTCCGGAGATGTGGTATTAGGAGATATTGATGGAATATTGGTTGTTCCGCGAGATATTGCCTATGATGTATTGCTTCGTGCGGAAGAGATTAAAGAAAATGAGAAGAAAATATTTGGCTGGGTTCATGAAAGACAATCCATTAAGGATATTACGGATAAGGGAGGATATTTCTAATGGTTGGTTGCAAGCTTCAGGTTGCTGGTTGCTGGGTACTAGGTACTTGTTGCTTGCTCAACATATAAATGATTCACAAAAATCTCCAAAACAACAATTCACCATTTAAACAATTAAAATGAAATTCTCCATGCTTCTGCCACCGGCGCCTGATGAACGGAAGTGGACCCTGGCCCGGCAAATTGGCGTCAATTACGCCATTACCAAAGCTGCCCCGGAATTATCCGGCAAACCGGCACCCCATAATTTTGATGCCTTGCAATCCATCAAAGATGATTTTAATAAATCCGGTTTCCAGCTCTATGGCTTGGAAGGGGACCAGTTTGATATGTCGCCTATCAAACTTGGTTTGGCCAATCGTGATGAATGGATAGAAAAGTATCAGCAGATGCTGCGCAACATGAGCCGACTTGACATTCGTTTGCTGTGCTACAATTTCATGGCAGTAATTGGCTGGTTTCGTACCCGGGTTGACATTGAAGAAAGAGGCGGTGCATTGGTTAGCGAATTCAATAGTGAAGAAGCGACAGAACTGGTGCCTAAAGAGCAGCGAATATCGGAGGAAAAACTTTGGCAAAACCTGTACTATTTTCTGGAAGCTGTATTGCCGGTGGCGGAAGAATGTGGTATTGAAATGGCCCTTCACCCGGATGACCCGCCGGTAAGCCCTCTCAAAGGTGTAGGCAGAATTCTAACCTCTGCTGCCAGTTTTGATAAAATTTTACAAAGATTTCCCGGCTCCAGCAAT
>JBPRGG010000011.1:0-1174 GCA_051418075.1 Candidatus Cyclobacteriaceae bacterium M3_2C_046
AGTGTGGCGTTGCAGCTGAGCATGACCTTGCCAATCATAGTTTTACTATTCATTTTCAGCAGGGAAGTAGTTACCTTAATTGGTGGTCAAATATATGCTGAGCAAGCCACGATTTTATTACGCATACTTTTAATTGGTGCAATCATCAAACCAGTAGGAAGAAGTACCGGCATTCTTCTGGATGCCATTAACAAGCCAAAAGTAAATTTTACCCTTTTGGTAGGAAGCATAATATTAAATGTGGTTTTGAATGCAATCCTGATTAGGTTCTACGGGGCATTTGGAGTTGCAATAGCTACCGTCACTTCCATCTGGCTTACCATTGGCGCAGGGCAATATTACCTCCGCCCTTTTATCCGATTTTCATTTGTAAAGGCTTTTTATGCCGCTCTAAATAATTATAAAAAATCTAATCTTAAAAAAGTATGGAACTAGTATTTGGACAAGAACAAATGGCAACCAGCAGCAGGATGCAAAAGCACCCCTGGATTGCTAAACTAGCAGCAAAAACCGTTGGATATACAAATCTTGGAAATTATGCCAGGTCAACAGTTTTTAAAAAACTGATAGAAAAACTTCCCTGGGATAAGTTTGAAAAAGTGCTTGACCTGGGCTGTGGTTATGGAGAATACAGCCTGATGCTCGCCAAATACTTTCCTGCCATTCATTTTACGGCACTAGATATTGATAGTGACAGAATCAATTCAGTAAAACAGGCGATTAAAAGTAGCTCAGTGGGAAATGTTTCTGTATTCAATGATTACCTGGAAAAAGCACCGGATCATGACCTGGATTTTATTTACTCGGTAGATGTATTTGAACACATCGACCCAAAACAGATGCCTTTTCACACTTGTCATAAAAAGCTAAAAAAGGGTGGGTATTTACTCGTTAAAATGCCTAATATCAGTCAAAAGACGATCATGCCGGAAGGATGGTTTGAAGAACACCAGGATTGGCTTGAAGATGAGCACTTTGGCCAGGTGTATGATTTACGTAATCTGGAAGCACGTTTCAAGATGGAAGGTTTTGAAATTGTGCACAGCAGTTATTCTGATGGTTGGCTGTCAAGGCTGGGTTGGGAACTTGCCTATTTGGGTAAAAAAGCAGGTTTCATCGGCCAGGCCGCTTCATTAATGACCGCTAAATTATTGGTCAAAATTGATAGATTAAT
>JBPRGG010000012.1:0-2882 GCA_051418075.1 Candidatus Cyclobacteriaceae bacterium M3_2C_046
AACTGGAACCTGTTACGCAAGTATGCTAATTTGCAAAATTGGCGGGAGATGACCTATCAGAGATTACAAAGCTGGGGAATCAATACCATTGGCAATTGGGCAGAAAAAGAAGTGATTACCGACAGCCCGGTCCCATTTACCTATTCATTCGAATCTGAATTTGGCCGGTATAAAAAGGATGTATTCGATCCAAAATGGATTGCCTACGTGGACTCTGTAATCAGTGAAGCGGCAGAATTTAAAGAAAATCCATATCTGCTCGGGTATTTTGTAGACAACGAGTCGGGCTGGGGAAACCTTGATTTATTAAAAACTTTACCTGAAAATGCTCATCTAAGACAAGAATGGCTCAAATATTTGCAATCGAAATATAAGCAAATTAAGGCTGCCAATCAGCAGTGGAAAGGTAGTTTTGATAATTGGCAGCAGGCTATGAATAACCATGACGAGACGTTAATCGATGTGAAGGATGTGCAGGAATTGGAAAAAATGTATGCAAGACAATATTTTGAAGTGATTACCAGCACATTGAGAAAATATGACAATAACCATCTGTATCTGGGGTGTCGCTTTACCCGCAAACTAAAGCCCTTACATTTATTGAAAATCGCAGGCCAGTATTGTGATGTAGTCACGGTGAACGTTTACAGTTATGAACCGGATGAGGGACAAATGAGTGCCTGGCATAGCGCCACCGGCAGGCCCCTTCTGATTGGAGAACATCATGCAGCTCTTAAAGGTGAAAGACAGTTACCCTTACGCTGGCAGGTTTTTGATGAAAAAGAACGATATGATTATTTAACCAACTACATCAGCACATGGGCCCTGCAACCTTATTCTTTAGGAAGCCATTGGTATCAATATTCTGATCAACATTTGACGGGAAGATCCAGTAATGGTGAAAATCAGATTGTAGGCATGGTGGACATAACTGATCAGCCCCACCAGGAGCTGATCAGGGCAGTCAGAGATGTATCAAAAAAAGTTTATGAAATGCATTTTAAACAAAACAATAATGATCGAAAGGCTATGCCAGGTAGTATTTAATGGCTTCAATGATATCCAGCTGATCTACTTCAAAATCATAGCCACATTCTCCTGTTTTTTTTAGCAACGCCATTCTAACTATTCCTTTCGCATTTTTTTTATCCTGAAGGGTAAGAGAAACTATTTCGTTCCACGCCTCAAATGGGATATCTACCTTATCAAAAATTGTAAGAATGTATTTTTTGATTTCCTCTGCCTCTTCAGAAGAAAGTGAACTTTTCTGCGTGGAGAGGTAGGCTTCGGCAATCATACCAATGGCAATAGCTTCACCATGCAGTAACTTTTGTCCGTTGGTAAGGTAATAACTTTCAATGGCATGACCAATGGTATGACCAAAGTTCAATATTTTTCGATACCCGTTTTCCAATGGATCATTTTTTACTACCAGGTGTTTCACGCCTATTGAATGGGGTATCAGTTGATTCCATGATTGAGATAAAAAATCATTTTCAATAAGCTTATACCAATAAATTTGATCAGCTATCAGGCAATGTTTGATAATTTCAGCAAAACCGGAACGCAACTCTTTATTAGGCAAAGTTTTTAAAAATAATGGATCAACTATCACAAGTGCCGGTTCAGAAAAAACTCCAATGTGATTCTTAAACATCTTAAAATCAATGCCCAGTTTACCACCGATACTTGCATCCACCTGAGCCAATAAGGTAGTTGGGATATTTACAAAATCAATCCCTCGTTTGTAGGTAGCGGCACAAAAGCCCCCCATATCACCAATTACACCACCACCAAGATTGATCAACAATGAATTCCGGTCTAGTCCCGCCAGTGTCATTTCATTCCAGATATGCTCACATGTGCTAAGGTTTTTAAATTCCTCCCCAGCATCAATTTTGATAAGGTAATGATCAGGCAATTGTAGTTGAATACGGGGATAACAATGTTCCAGCGTGTTGTAATCCACCAATACCGAAATTTTTGAATAATCTTTTTTTCCCAGAAATCGCTTTATCTCATCACCTACCTTCTCACTTATTGCAATATATGATGGCAACATTATTTTTGGGTTATTTTATCATCGGCAATTTCTTTTGTCTCAGCTGCATTGATAATTTCGGTTTGTCTTCTGATTGATGCATCATGAATTAATTTAAACATTTCATCCATGAAAGCTGGGTTTAAATTTAAGGACAGTGCAAGCTTACGGCGGCTTTCAGAAATTTCTTTCCAGCGATTTTTCTGAAAGACAGTCACGTTATTAGTTTTCTTATAGTATGCTATTTTATCAACCACACGCATTCTTGCAGCCATGGCCTCAAACAACTCCCGGTCAATGTCATCAATCTGATGTCGTAAATCTTCCAGATGGTTGATAAACTCTTTATCTTCAGATGTTGCTTTTCTGATTTTTAGCCTGGTAAGTAATTCATGCAATGTTTCAGGTGTAATTTGTTGACGTGCATCACTCCAGGCATTATCCGGATCTCTGTGTGACTCAATGATCAGGCCATCATAATCTAAATCCAATGCTCTTTGTGAAATCTCAAAGATCATTTCCCTATTGCCTGCTATATGGCTGGGATCACAAATAAGTGGCAGGTTGGGCATATTACTTTTTAACTCCAATGGTATCTGCCACATAGGTACATTCCGGTACTTTGTATTTTGAGTAGACGAAAAGCCTCTGTGAATAGCACCCAACTTAGTAACTCCTGCATTGGAAATACGTTCCAAAGCACCTAACCATAATGACATGTCAGGATTGATGGGATTTTTCACTAATACGGGGATATCCAATCCATTAAGTGCATCAGCAATTTCCTGTACAGTAAATGGGTTTACAGTAGATCTGGCACCTATCCACAACATATCTATCC
>JBPRGG010000013.1:0-4010 GCA_051418075.1 Candidatus Cyclobacteriaceae bacterium M3_2C_046
GTAAAATAAATGATTACAGATCAGTCTTTGTTTGAAAGATCATATTTTTCAATGTTTGAATGTCTGTTGTTGATGAAACGAGGTGTAGGAATGAAATAAAGGATATCTACTACTGAGAGGTTTTACATTAATTCTTACACTTTGGATAACGAAATTCGAAACGAGATCCAGAATAATAAAGTTCAAATAATTAAAAATAATAAAATTAAAACAAATAAAATTTTCGAAAAAGATTCAGGGCCTACTGCCTAAGCTGATCTTTAACGGGCCAAAGGTAAATTTAAAATTTGGATAATCCTAATATTTTTTCCTTCTGCTACTTTATTAAATCAGAGTAACTTCAAATTGTTTAAATTTAATCATATTATGCTGCAGCTGAGCTTATAAGATGGATTTTAACTGGCAGAGCCCACGAAACTTTCAAAATCCCGGTTCATCCTCCCCTCCTATTCTTAAATACTGCACTTCAGAAGTCGAATACCATGGAAAAATAATATGAATTCCATGATAACCTTCAGCAAGTTGAGATGTACCAGCAGTTTTGATTCAGCTTTTCCATCGCTTGTATAAAACCAGTCCTAAACCAACCAACATCACCATACATCCGCTCCAAAGCAGATTCATAGCCGGAAACACCATCGCCTGCATCACCAGGTATTCTTTTTCACGTAGTGCCAGTAAAATGGTGTTTGGTTTCTGTGTCAGTTCAGCAATCTCTAGTTCCACCTGCAGTTTTTCCGAATAAGTAGGTTGGGAAAGCAATTGCGTGGAATCACGGACAATAAACACAGGCTGCAACCTGTCTTTCTTCATTGGATTGTTAATATCCTGGAGTAAAACCGATGCTTTAATAACAATATCTTCCTTTTTAAGGTCAAGTTTCCCTTTTTCCACAGGGTTGCTAACCAGGTAAATTTTCTCCAGATCGATCTTCAGGTTATCATGCTGATAGCTATTTCCCAATTCAACTTCTTTGAAAATACGATTCATAAAATCATCGTCAGGATGACCATGATCATTCATTTCTGTATCTGCCCATTTGATGTGGGTGAATATGTCATGAGACCAGTAATGTCGTGTGTCTGGCTCCGAAACCTGGCCAAACTGCTCGTTCTGCTGAATCCGGGGAGCAAGGCTGAATATTCGGTCACCTGGGTGCCAGCTGTTATTTTGATGATTCCAGTTGGCGTCAAAATAATCTATTTTGTAATTGATGTTCACTCCCTGGCGCTCTTTTCCACGGTAGGAAATAAAGTAATTATGCATTCTCACCGTATCTCCCTTGCGCAACAACACATTCTCATTGTTCATGAAGTTTTGATCCAGCAACTGTAAGTTAAAAGCTGCATTATTCTCAGAAATCGGGGTTTTACGGACAGAAGAGATCAAAGCGCCAATGATCAGCAGTCCGAATCCCACATGCGACAGGGCTGCCCCGGCTTGCAGTACATTTTTTTTCATCAGCCTGGTCATCCACTTTCCATTCGCGACAACTGCAAAAACTGATACCAGCAACAACAACAGATACTGCCACTCAGCGGCTTTGATGGCAAAAACAAATCCCATAATGATTGTGGTGATTAAAGCAATGATTAAAGGTGTCTTTAATTGTGTTAATCTCTTTTTTACTGAGCCGGTTTTCCTGTAGTTAAGCATTTGGGTAACACCCATTAAACCCACCACCAAAATAGCCAGGGGAATTTGCCAGGTCCCGTAATATTGATTCCGTAAGTCCAGGTTGGTAAATGCATCAAAACGGGTATTGAATAATTCATTTATTACCGGAATGGAGGTAGAAATCGTGATTTGTATGGCTGAGATAATTAATAAGGT
This sequence comes from Candidatus Cyclobacteriaceae bacterium M3_2C_046, assembly GCA_051418075.1. GTDB lineage: Bacteria > Bacteroidota > Bacteroidia > Cytophagales > Cyclobacteriaceae > JBPRGG01. The sequence goes on from JBPRGG010000013.1 coordinate 1,834, forward strand.
GATACCCGCCAGCATCCAGAATTCACGACTGCTGAGGTGATCATCTTTTTTCTGATGAGGGTAAAATTTATGATAGGCATAAATCAGGAATCCCACATTGACCACACTCCAGGAAATGAATATGATTCCTTTCTGATCGCCTGATAAATAGAACACAAGCAAAAAAACATTTGCAACCAGATAGAACCATCTGATTTTATTTTTCCTTATTAAACTAATAAAAGAGAGGGCAATAAAAGTGAACAAAAACAGAAACAGGTGAAGCATCAACCCATTTTCTGTAAATGAATGCACTGAACTTTCACCTAAAATGCCACTTCTGGTCAAAAAACTGGAATAAAGTACCATGATAAAAGGCAGCATGATAAACAGCAGCGCCATGAAATATCCTTTTTGTCTTTTTTGAGTGATCAGAAGTTGATGATTTCCGGCTAACAGAATTAACCATGGCACCAGGGAAGCATTTTCGACAGGGTCCCAGGCCCAAAATCCACCAAAACTCAATGCTTCATAAGCCCAGGCACCGCCCAGTAAAATGCCTGCCCCCAAGGTGAATAATCCTGCCACAGACCAGGTGATTGCAGGTTTTAACCACAACCTTAAATTACCCCGGTATAATCCGGCCAAACCAAGGGAAAAAGGAAAAAGCGTGAGCGCAAAACCCGCAAATAAAACCGGGGGATGAATCACCATCCAATAATTTTGAAGCAATGGATTCAAGCCAACACCATCCTGAAAAGCCGCAACCTTTTGCATGTAATCGGGCATGGTAGTCCAGGCCTGACCAATATTTTCAGGCAGTTCCCTGACCAGGATGAATGGATTGCTTCCTATCTTCATATCTCCCAGGTATACACCGAGCAGCATGGAAAAAAGAAATGCGAGGGTGAAACTAACCACCGGCATCACATGAGATTCCCAGGATTTAAATTTGTACAGAAAGACCAGTGAAAAAATGATAATCCAGAACACCCACAACAGCAAACTACCTTCCTGACCACTCCAAAAGCTGGCCAGCATAAAGGCAGAATTCATAGATTCATTGGTGTATTTCCAAACATAATGAAACTCAAAAAAGCGGTTGAGCATGATATAGTACAACACACCAATTGCGGCGAGTGCACTGATGCCAGCCACCAGGAAAAATCCTCTGCCCATCCTGGTGCGAAAGGCGTAAAATTTTTGGTGAGACCGAATGGCAATTGCATAACAAAAGGCAGAAAACAATGATCCAACAAAGGCTACAATAATGAGCAGATGACCATATTGGCTTAATAAGGTATGTTCGTATAAATAATCCATTTTTAAAAAAAATTTCAGGATTGGCTGAATTGGTTTTGCTCAGCGTATTTTGAAGGACATTTTAAAAGTATTGTATTGGCATAAAAAATATCATCCCGGTATTTACCTTTTACCACTACATCTTCGGATCGTTCCATGTCCTGGGGCTTGCTGCTGTTCAGGATAACTTTAAATTCAGCACCTTCCTTGTCCCTCATATAAAAAGTGGTCAGGTTTGGATTCAGACCGGGATTGTATTCGATTGGTTTTGCTTTAATGACATGGCCGATAATCGTCAATTCCGCATCCGCTGATTCTACTGCATCCGAAATGTTACCGTATTTAGAATTAGAACCGGTGGTACTGATTAAAATGCTGATGGAAACACCCATGGCCAGGATGAGCAGTATATGATATTTCTTCATAGATGTAGAAAATTAAAAAATTTCTTTCTGTAAAAAAGGACCTTAAAATGTTTAACAAATCTTAAAGCTAAAGGTTAGGACAATAAACAATCCAGGCATTTCGGCCAGGTATTTTTTATAGTTAAGCGATTTGCTGATGAAGCTTAAAGAACTTTTTCATTTTTTAAAACCTCCACGTTCCTGGATTTTCTTTGTCAATGGATTGTTAGCCGTATCTGCAGGAGTTGTTATTTACCTTTTTTATGTATCGAAAGCCTGGTCTTATTTATCAGATGATCCGGAGACCTGCATCAATTGCCATATTATGGCACCCCAATATGCAACCTGGCAACATAGCATCCATCGGCTTACAACTACTTGCAATGATTGCCATGTGCCACACGATAATATATTCAACCATTATTTTTTTAAAGCCAAGGACGGACTCAGGCATGCCACCATTTTTACTTTACGAAACGAACCACAGGTTAT
>JBPRGG010000014.1:0-9054 GCA_051418075.1 Candidatus Cyclobacteriaceae bacterium M3_2C_046
TTCCTGCAGGTACTGATCCACCATCTGTAATGCCTGCTGCCTTTCACCTTCCGTCATTTTCAGTTGATCGGGTTGATGTAGTTTTCCCTGCAAGTCTTCTGCCTCCAGCCGGTACTTTTCGGCCAGCTCCTTATATGTTAATGCCAGCTGATTTTTTCTTTGTGAAACCATTTCCTGCACCCCCATCCTATTCAGAAAGACTTAATGTGCCAGGGCTTTATATTGATCCGGACTTTACGGGAAAGCCATCTGTGAATCCCATACATGTAACTTCCGGAAAAGCATTTTAGCCTGATCAGAAGGCTTTTCTCTCTTATGGTATATATCCCTGACCACCTGGACATAATCCAATACCTGTTCCGGTAGTTTCAGTTCCAATGACCGGGCCCATTCCCAGTTCATGATCGACAGCTTCAGGAAATTTACCAGCCCCACCTGTCTTAAATGTTCCAGATTTTGCCATTGCAAAAGATAAGTTCCATCTGCATTTTCCTGTACCAGGTTATTGATTACTTCTTCTACAATCCATCGGACCCAGGTTTTTTCACTTTCTTCCGATTTATGCACGATTGGCTTTCGTATCAGAAAATCCCAGGAAATTACTCCCTGGCCAGCCGGTAAGGTTTTTTCCAGCAATTCCTCATTTTCTTCGGCCCAGGTTTTTACCAGAGGTTCTATTTGTTGGTAAAGCCAGGCCAGACTGGCTTCGATGATCACCGGCTGGGCAGCTGATAATAAATATTGATCGATCCAGCTGTTCAATCGGTTGGAATAATCCTCATCACTTTCCCTGATCAGGGTATCAGTCTGAGGATCATAAGTATAAATTCCATGCCGGGAGGGCATGGTTATGCCATGTTGTTTTCCATATTCATAAGCCTGATCCTGGGTAGGATCAACATTCTTTTTTTTGTACCGGTCCTTTTCTACCTGACTTTCCCATTGCTCCTGATTCCAATATATCCAGTCCAGAGAATCTGTGGGAAGTTCCTGGTGATCAGGTAAAGATTGTCCCATCAAATAACTTCCGTTTAGAAATAAATAAATGATCACAATATATTTCATGGCATCAAACGGTCTAATAATAAAAAGGTCTGGTAAGCATCCATGGCTTTTTCCCGAACCGGATCAGGTCGGTTGATCTGTTGCTGGATCAGCTGATCGGATTGAAGTTTAAGGTCCAGGGCTTTACGAACATAAGCCGCTGTGGTTTCCAGTAAACCTATTCTTTCTGCTTCATTTTCCAGCATCACATCAGCCAGTTGATTATAGGTCAGTGCAGTCTGAATGATCTTTTGGGTAGCAGCATAATTGTAAGCCTGCCGGCTGACAAGCTTGTCTGTCTGTAAAGCTTGATATTCCTGTTTACTGAAGGGGATTTGTTCTTCAAAATTAAATCCAGGGTGCCATGCAGCATCTGTGAACCTAATACTGTACTGATATTCCGGTAACCTTTGATTAAGGGATGATCTGCCGAAAACATATTTAAATAGGGTTCCAGACCAGGCGACAGATTTTGAAAGGCCTCCAGTTCAAACTGAATGTCACCAAAACCCAGGTCATCCTTGATCAGATCTTTGACTTTCCATAATGCCTGGTCTATGTTATGCTGTAATCCCCTGATATCATTAACCGTATTGGAAATGGTAAGGGAAACCTGGTTGATATCGTCCATGGTATTCAGGATTTTGGTTAATACCCCACCATTTGCAATGGTAGCGGCGATATGTCCCGGATCCACTACCACCTGCTGCGCTTTTATTCCGGCACCTGCCAGATGAAACAAAATTATTATCAATAGCTTTTTCATGATTCAGAGGATTATAGCAGGTAAACCGGATAACCGTCATTGATGCGAACGATCATTGATTTCCTCTTTTTCTGTTGTAATAAGGAACGGGCAACATCCTGAGCCAGCTCTAATGGCAGATCAGCTGCAGTACGATAGCCGGACCGGTAAATCGATTGATCAGCCTGGTTCTGTTGATCCGGATGTAAAAGTATCCCCCGGGAATAATCCCGGTCATACACTTCCAGGTTCACCGGATACTGGTGTATTTGATCAACCACTAGATCTGAATTCAAAACTAATTGGTTAGATGAAAAAATAATATCTCAATCAGTTCATGTTATAGTCGAATCGGTGCGTTCAGACGCAATTGATGAGGGGTAACCTGAAACTAAATTCAGCTTTGAAAAGCCTGATATATTTTCATAACCTACTTCATATCCAATTTCATAACAAATTGATCTCCAACAGTTCACAACATAAATTAAATTAGCTAAACCTAAAAATATAGAATGTTTCATTCTGGTTTTCGTTTCCGTCTCCGGTCTTCTAACACCGCTTTTATTTCTTCAAAACTGTAATCCTGACCCAAAGCTGCTTTTATAGGAGTTAGGGCGTGTTCTCCCTTCTGATCAAAAACCTCATTTATTGCTGTATTTTTTTCAGGACTCACAAAGAGTTTCACATCCAATTGGCCGGAAAAAATAAAATAATGCAGATGGTTGTAAATTGTTTGTTCAGACAGAGACCTTTCCTGTGAGATTTCGGTCACAGATTTTCCTTGTTTATACAATAGTAATGACTGCTGTTTGGTATCTGTTGCAACTTTTGTGGGTTTCCTGCGACTTTTTACCGGCTTTTGTCGCATCCGGTGTGAGAGGTTTTGTTTTTTGCAATAGCTATGTACTACATTCAGAAATTCCCGCCCATATTTATTGGCTTTATATTCCCCAAATCCGGAGATGTTAAGTAAATCATCAAAACTCTGAGGCAAATAAGTAGCCAAATCCCGTAGGGTGGCATCTGAAAAAACCAGGTAGGGAGGTACATTTTCCCGGTTGGCCAGCTTTAAACGGATTTCTTTAAGCTGCAAAAATAATTCCTGCTCATAGGCATTGTCGGTGGTGATAGCTTCTTTTCTGGATGTTTGCTTTACCAGCATCACCTTTTCCTTTCCTTTTAGAACACCATAGCTTTTATTGGTTAATTGAAGCACCGGGAATTTACCATCAGATTGCTGCAGATAACCCAGGGAGATCAATTCCCTGATATAGCCGATCCAGGCTGTCTTGGTATGCTCCTGGCCTACGCCATAAGTTTTAATGCTTTTATGCTGAGGTTGTATTTTAGCTGTATCTGCTCCTTTCAAAAAATCAATGATATAATGCAGGCCGAAACCTTCCTTTAAACGGGCTACGGCAGACAGGGCCTTTTGAGCAATAATGGTTCCATCAAAACGCTCATAATCGGTAAGACAAACATCACAGGTGCCACAATAAGAAGGGAAATCTTCATCAAAATAACGCATTAAGAATTGTCTGCGGCAGGTTTTTACCTGGCCGTAATCCACCATACTGTTCAACTTCTTTAGCATGATGCTTTGCTGTTGCTCATCTTCAATATCATCGATAAAGAATCTGAGTTTGAAGGCATCGGCATAACTATATAAAAGCAAAGCCTCACTTTTTAAACCATCTCTTCCGGCTCGGCCAGTTTCCTGGTAGTAACTTTCTACATTCTTAGGCAGATCCATATGTACCACAAAGCGTACATTAGATTTGTCGATGCCCATACCAAAAGCAACGGTGGCCACGATGATCTTGACCCGGTCCTTCAGAAATTTTTCCTGGGTTTTTTCCCTTACTCCTCTCTCTAATCCGGCATGATAAGGCAGGGAATTGAAACCATTGGTGTTTAACCGATCTGATAAACTTTCAGTAGAATCCCTGGTGAGAACATATATAATTCCTGCTTCATCCTGGTGTTTATTTAAGAAAGAAATTAAGCGGGAATAGCTATTTTGCTTGGGTTCGACGAAATAATGGATGTTTTTTCTATTAAAGCTGGAAACAAATAATCGGGCTTTTCCAATGTTTAATTTTTCTAAAATATCCCGGCGGGTCTGAATATCAGCAGTAGCAGTCAGAGCCATTACCGGAGTTTCCGGGAATTGCTTTTTTAATTTTGCCAGCATCAGGTATTCAGGCCTGAAATCATGACCCCAATGAGAAATACAATGGGCTTCATCGATGGCAAAAAGGGAAACTTTGACTTTGCTCAGAAAGTCCAGAAATGAACTTTCATTGGCCAATAATCTTTCCGGGGCCAGGTAGAGCAGTTTTAAACGATTATTTTGCACCTGATTGAGCACCTCCTTTTGTTTAGCCACTGAAAGGCTCGAGTTAAGAAAAGCTGCCGGTATATTCATCAGCTTCAGGTAATCCACCTGGTCTTTCATTAAAGCGATCAAGGGAGATATTACGATGGTTAATCCCTCAAAAACCAGGGCCGGGACCTGGTAACAAATAGATTTACCTCCCCCGGTAGGCATAAGTACAAAGGTATCTTTTTTTTGTATAGTGGATTGGATAATTGCCTCCTGGTCTAATCGAAAGGCATCATACCCGAATTTTTCCTTAAGTATTTGTAATGGTTGCGCTGACATAGCCGGTTTTTAAAGGATAAATTTGCTTAATTATCCCGAAAATATCCAGTAGATTAGTGTGTAAGTATAATGACTGTACCAAAATTAATAGATTTTTACTCATTTTATGGCAGGAATTATTCTGTTATTTTCTAAAATATCGGTCATAAATTAAACAATCTGACCGGCAAAGTGGATTTATTTACTATTAATCATTCCGTAGTGAATTAATATGGATTATATCATTACCCTTATCAGAAAAAAGCCTTTTCCGCCTAAAAAAAAGTGGATATGGAAACTGGCCTGGCAGGATGCTCGCTTCAATCTGGGTCGGCTAACTCTGTTTATGTCCTCCATCATTATTGGCATCGCTGCTTTAACTTCAATTAAGGGTTTTAATGAAAATCTGCAAAATGATATAGATGGCCAGGCAAAGCAACTGTTGGGGGCTGACCTGGCGGTAGAAAATGATGATTATGAACCTGCTGTGGGTGATTCTGCCCTGGCATTTATCGATTCAATGGCTCTGGAAAAGGCGCGTGATGCCCGTTTTGCTTCTATGGCTTATTTTCCTCAGTCTAATGGTTCCAGACTGATCCAGGTAGTGGCTTTAAAAGGCGAATTTCCATTTTACGGAGAAATAGAAGTAACTCCTGCTTCTCAGCCGGAAAAATTCAGACAGGGAGAGGCTGTATTAATAGATCAGTCTCTGGCCAACCAATTTGAGGTGGAGATAGGAGACAGTTTGAAACTGGGCCAGGGTATCTATCCAATTGCCGGTTTTGTAACCCGTTTTCCCGGATTGGCCGACATTCGTACCACGGTGGCTCCTTCGGTTTATTTACCTTATCAAAAACTGGATGAAACTGAATTGATCCAATATGGATCCAGGGTAGAATATAACAGTTATTACCGGCTGGAAGAGCAAAACCTGGAAGAAATAGAAGCTAAGTTGAAAGAACTGCGGGAACAATATGGCTTTTCCTGGGATACTGTAGAGGAAGAAAAACAGGATATGAGCCGGGGTTTTCAAAACCTTTACCGCTATTTTAATTTGCTCAGTTTTGTGGCATTGATCCTGGGATCTATAGGAGTAGCCAGTTCAATATACGTTTACATGCGTGAAAAAAGAAATGCAGCTGCTGTATTGCGGTGTATCGGTGCGGATGGCTGGCAGGTATTCTGGGTTTTTTTGATACAGGTTTTAATTTTGGGTTTTTTGGGAAGTATTTTAGGTGTTTTGATTGGTTTGGGAATTCAATTTTTATTACCAGCTATTGTTAGTGATTTTCTACCGGTAGAAGTATCTATTCACATTTCCTATCAAGCCATTCTTACAGGTCTGATAGTTGGTTTAATCATTGCCCTGTTATTTTCTGTTTTACCCCTGATCAATCTCAGGTTTGTACCTCCTTTATCTATTCTAAGGGGAGTGTCAACCGAAGCAATGGTCAAATCAAAATTCAGAATGCTTGTGATTGGTTTGATCATCATCTTTCCCTGGCTTTTTGCAGTACATCAAACCAGGGACTGGATGCATGGTACTGGATTTTATTTAGGGTTACTGGCTGCTTTTGTGGTCCTTTTTCTGATATCTCGCCTGCTGATGTGGGTGGTAGAACGGTTACTGCCGGCTGATTTCAAATACACCTGGCGCTTAGGTTTTTCCAATTTGTTTCGGCCCAATAATCAAACCTCGGTGCTGGTGATCGTGATCGGATTGGCTGCCTTTCTGATCGCTACCATGGCCCTGATCGAGAACAGCTTATTGAAACAGGTTGAATTTGTGGGGTCAGGGGAAAGGTCCAATACTGTATTATTTGACATTCAACCCTACCAGCAAGCTCAGGTAGTAGATCTGGTAAAAAGTTATGATTTGCCGGTACAGCAATTAGTGCCTATTGTCACTATGCGAATTAGTGAAGTAAAAGGTAAAACCGTGAAGGAATGGCAGGAAGACACTGCTTCAGATGTTTCAAACTGGCGATTGATCAGAGAATACCGGGTGACCTACCGGGACAGCCTGATTGGTTCAGAGGAATTAATAGCAGGGGAATTCCAGGGTCAGCCGGTAGCAGAAGGGGATAGCATCTTCATTTCCATCACCCAGGATATGGCAGAGAGCCTGAACCTGGAATTAAATGACCCCATTACATTCAACGTGCAGGGAGTTCCCATCCAGACTTATGTGGGAAGTTTAAGGGAAGTAGACTGGCGCAGGATACAAACCAATTTTATGGTGGTATTTCCACCGGGGGTACTTGAACAAGCGCCCCAATTTTATGTAATCATTACCCGCATAGATAATGAACAGGTTGCCGCTCGTTTTCAGCAGGATCTGGTCAGGCAATTTTCCAATGTTTCTCTGATTGATCTCACCCTGATATTGAGTACTTTGGATGAGATTTTTGATAAAATTGCAGTGGTAATTCAATTTATGGCCCTGTTCAGCATTCTTACAGGCATGCTGGTGTTAACTGCGGCTGTGATCAATAGCAAGTTTGCCCGTTTGCGGGAAAATGTCATGTTGCGCACCATTGGGGCCTTAAAAAAACAAATTGTGGAAATGACCTTAGTGGAGTATGGTTATTTGGGAGCATTTGCCGGTTTATCCGGAGTTTTATTAGCACTGGGAAGTTCCTGGGGTCTGGCAAATTTCTTTTTCGATATTTCTTTTTTTCCGGATCTCCTTTCATTATTTATAATCTGGTTGGCTGTCGTTTTTTTAACCTTATTCATTGGGTGGATCAATACCCGTTCTATTATCAGCCGATCACCCTTAGAGGTATTACGTAAAGAAGTTTAATTAGTCTAGCTCCCATTAAAAAGCAATGTTGACCCCTGATGGTTCAAAGGTCAACAAGCTTCAGTTTAAAAAATCATGGATTATTTATGAAAAAATTACTCATTTACTTATTAATCCGGGCAATGTATATCATATAACCCGGTTCCTATAGGTCCGGTGTACCATAGAGGATCCCAGCTGGCCAAAGGTTCAAAATCCAGATAAGCATCCCTGATATCTTGCTTTTCAATTAACCAGTACCAGTCATTGGGCATGGGAATACGTAAGGCATTGGGATATTCGTCTGTGCCCATAGTACAGGTGGATTCGCCGGTCCATTCATAAAGCTTCAGTATGTACTCAGTATCAGCTTCATCATCCAGGTCTACATGTAACTGAGGCAAATAAGGTTTTTTCAGGTCGTAGACAAACCCCTCTTCAATTTCAATAGTGATCATCTTTTCTGGTGCATCGTAGGTTTCCCCATCGCATTCAGCATTGATGAATTTGCCATTTAAGGCTTCAATGGTTTGACTATAAACAACAATTGTTTTCATGATACCATCATCCCAAACGTCATCCTCACCATTTACAGCAGCAATGCCTTCACTGGGCATTACGATGGAAAAAGCGTGGTTGTATCCAGCTCCCCGGGCTAAAGGCTTAAACATAAACTTCATCATGTCTCCATCTCCAGTGAGGCTGGTTTGAATGACAAAGTCATTGTAATCAAGGTCATTCTCTTCGATGACCAGATCTTCAAAGGCAAAAACATCAGAGCGCATAAATGGCTCTATAGATCCATCACAGTTTTTATTTAAATGCAGGTATTGATTTTCTGAATTATTGATTTGATTGACCCAATCCAGATTGATGGTGGCAAAATGTTTGACTCCTTCGGCAAACAACACTACATAATATTCCTGGAGATCCATGGCTACATTAGGATCATAAGGAAACCTGAGGCATAAAATTTCTCCCGGACCCTGAGTTTGAGCCTGCCAGATAAGCTGTTCCGGATCTTCAGTATCATCAGGGTATACATAGCCTTCGGTGGCTGCAACCCAGTGACCAGTTTCAGGATCACAATAGTTTACATATATGCAGAGGGGCATAGTTTGCTTCAGGCTTAACTTCCAGAATTTGAAACCGAAATCCGGAGGAGTAAAACCTTCAACACATAAGACTTCTACTTCATTTTCCATTTTCTGGTAAGGCATAACGGTGAAATCAAGGGGTAAAGGGCTATTGACAAAGCGTGCGAAAGCACTTTCATCAGTTGGGGTGGCAAATAATGGATCACCATTTGTAGCATATACCATGAAGTTGGTTACTTGATACTCTCCCGGAGTAAGTTCCAGCAGATTGGTTTTCAGTTGACTGCCCCAGATATTAAGGTCCAGGGTGTAAGTTTCCATGCCATTGATCTCCACTACGGCATAGGCTGCTAATTCTAGATTGCACATCCCAGGCGCAACTTCCGGGAAGTCCTGGGAAAGCCGGCCATTGTCCGCAGGAGACCCTCCGGAAAAAATTTCAAATTGTACGCCAACCTGGTCTGCAACCTGAACATCTTCCTGCTGACAGGAAGTCATCAATAATAATGCGATACTGATTAAGGAAAAGATAATGTTATTAAACTTTTTCATATTAAATAAATTTTATAGTTAAAAAAAATTTGAAAAAGCAAGTTTGGTATAGATAATTTCTTTTATATCGCTGGTTAAACCTAAAAAAATAGTGACATTATGGAATAATAAATAAATGTAATTAAATATAATATATGTATAAAAATACTTAATATTATTGATATAATCAATATATAATTAAATATAT
>JBPRGG010000015.1:0-15436 GCA_051418075.1 Candidatus Cyclobacteriaceae bacterium M3_2C_046
TGTCTTGTTCCTAGTGTGTTAATTACTAAATTAATTCACTAGTTTCACCCTTCTTTTTCCTTTATACTGCGTTAAAATTTTCAACCGTAACGCTGCTATGCTCTCAAATTTTGCCTTGTCTAAAGAAAAAATAATAGCAAAAATTTAGTAAACCAATTTAATAATTAACACACTAGGACAAACTTTCAGAAGGAAAAGCAAATTTTTTTTTAACATTCTTACCGGTTTTGATCATAAATGGTGCGTAAGCTATCAAACACAAAATTATATGGTGTAGGGGTAACCTTTCACCATCTTTTGAAATATTAAACCAAAACCTTAGAATAATATGAAATTTTACTTTACCTGCTTTTGTTTATTTATCTTTTGTTTCAATGAAGTATCAGCCAGTCAGCATTTCCTTTTTCCCAAACCTAAAAAACCCAAACCCAACTTCAACCGGTTGGTAAATGCCACTGGACAAAGGTTTATAATCCTAAGGGCCGGCCTGGGATTATGGTATCAGTCTCATCAACCAGGAATGATGTCTCATCAGAACCCCTGGGACGTTCAATTGGAATATGGTTCCGGTGGCGGACCTTTAAGTTACATTGGTGGGTATAACTTCCATACCACCTTTGCCCAGGACATTTATTTGCTTAAACCCAGTATGGCTTACCTGGGCCTGAAGTATACTCCTTCATTACCTAAATTGCCTCAATGGATCAATCCCTACCTGGCTGGCGGCCTGGCAGCCTGGCAGACCATCTTAACCGACGAAAATTATGATGGCATTATTAATTACCAGCATAAAGTGGAAAAGGACCAGGGTATAGCCGGATTTATACAAGCCGGGGTGGATTTCAATTACAGAAAATTTGTATTTGGTCCCCAGGTGACCACTTTCATAGCCCAGAATGGATCCTATCTGGCCGGAACATTTGAAAAACAGGCCATTAACCCCGGATATTATTACCTGGGAATCCATTTAGGTTACCGATTCTCCCTGAAAAGAACCGGCCGTATTGCTTGTCCAAGCTATTATTAATCTAATCCGAAAAACCACAAATCATGAAAAAAATACAATACTTTATCCATCTTTTATTGATCCTGGCGATCGTGTTGCTAGTCAGTCAATGTACTACTGAAGAAATAACTCCGGTAGATATTTTTGAACCGGAAGATCCGGAAGAGATCCTGAATGAAGGCCAGGATCAGGCTTTACCTATAGAAGATATTTGCAACGGCAACCGGTTGTTTGTTAATCAGGATCGGCTTAATATCCATGACCTGGGATATAAAATTAAGGGCACAATATTTTCTGATTCAGACCTGGGGCCTATTGCTGTGACCAATGGAGAATTTGACCTGATCCGGGATAGCGAAGGTAAGATCACGTCATTTCAGGGATATGGTACAGCCCAACTGCCCAAGGCAGGCTTCCTGAATGATGCCCTGGTCATGGCAGACATCTTTGGTGCCCAGACCAGGTATGCTTCGGAAGCGTTGTTTAATGAAGAACAGGGCGGTAACTTACGTCTGCCTTTCAATCAAAATTCCTGCTTTTTTCAGTTTACCCTGGATCCTTATCCTGATTTCGGACAGGATGAAGTAGGAGGACTGGCCATGATAAAAAACACCATGCTGGATTATAATCAGCTTTATTACGATCCGGCTGATCCTGCCATTTTCTTTGATGGTCAGATGGTACAGGTCAAAGGAAAGGTGACACCCCAGGCTTCCTCCAAAAACGGGGAACCCAAAAGGTATAGAAGTAAGAAAAGTTCTATTAAATATGCCCTGGAGGATATCCGGGTAGGATTGTCAGCTGGTGAAAGGTTTGAGTTCCGGCCTTTGACTTTCAGCCAGGAACTGGAGCAAACTGTAGGGGGAACCAATTTTCAAAGTTTTGGAGCAGGTTTATATATGTCGGGAAAAATATCTTTGATAAAGTACCCATTGTTTGTAGAAGGTGAAAATTTAGTGACCAGTCCCGAGGGAATATTGAATGTATTTGAAAATGGATTTGATGAAGGGTATTACCACAGAGGCTTTAACGGAAAGATCTATTTCGGTCATAAATTGCTTAACTTCTTACCCCTGGACCTGGAAATCGAACTGGCCCGCGGAACTTTACAGGAAAGAGTCACTGCCCAGGAGTCTTTCCTTCGGTTTGCCGGAGAATATGAAATGGATACCAAAGATTTTCTCACCCGGGTTATTGGTGCCAATGCGGCCAGTTATTTCCCTTCTTTATCTCGCAATGGACAGATGTATGTGAATATTGGAACAGCCTTAACTGACTGGGAATACTATATGATGAACCAGTTCCAATTGGATATAGCCGGGCTTACCACCGCCACCTTATCCCGGCAGTATTTTCATTTTACCCCGGATCGCTTTGCCATGGGCACCATGATGGAACTGCCTTTTGGACTGGGACTGGCCGAGCTAAATGGAGAGTTGAACAGCGATGGCAGTTTTTTACTGGAAGGAAATGTAGAAGGAAACATTCCTTTTGGCAACGATGTGGCTTTAACCGGAAATCTGAACCTGACAGTATCCAACCAGGGAGCATTTGTAGAAGGAGCCATTCGTTTGCCTGGTAGTTTAGCTGCCCTTGCAGTGAAGGGGCAGATCACAGATGAGGGCATTTTACTGGAAGGTGAAGGAGAAGTGAGGATCAAATTTGCCGATGAAGCTACTTTATTGGCCTATCTGAAAGTAAAAGCTTCTACCCGGGAAGGTGTATTTGTAGAAGGGCTGCTGGATACTCCTCTACAGGTAGCTAAAGTAGTGGTGAAGGGTGAAGTTTCAGGCAGAGGGATGATGCTGGAAGGTCTGATAAAGGGCAAGCTTGATTTTGGCGTGACCAAGTTACAGTCCGACCTTTCCTTAAAGGCTTCCACCTGGGGTGGTGCCAGGTTAAGTGGTATGATTGATGTACCTTTGGTCATCATTGGAGGTAACATTTCTGTAAGCGGGGAGATTTTATCACCTACCAGATTTAAGCTGACCGGTAGCACCAGTGCCTTCCTTGATTTTAAAGTAGCCAGCACTACAGCCAAGGTACATTTCGGCTTCTCACAAAGTGAAATCGACATCGGGGCTTCAGCCGAATTCTGCCTGGATCCTATTGGATGTGAAAGTTTTGGCATATTGTTTAATCCCAATTGGGGTACAGGTAAGGTGAAAATTTGTGTTGATTTCCCGGATCCGGTGGGAGAAAAATGTATATAGACACAGGAAAAAGAAAGGCTTAATTCATTTTAAGCCTTTCTTTTATAAGCCTCAATCTATTCCTCCACCCATTTTAATTTGGCAATTCTTATCCCTTGCAAGTCAGGCATCAAAGCAGCAATATACCACTGATCCCGGTGCTTAAAGATTTCAGGAGCAGCTACTTTTAATCGGGCTGCCAAATACTGATCATCATCCTTGCCAAAATCTGTTAAATCACGGGAACGATATATCCGGGTCAGTTGGTTATTCTGCAGAGTATCTGCTTTTCCCTTACCATAGGATTGGGTACGGAACAGGTAATGATAACCCTGCAGATCGGGAATGACAAAGGGGCATTCTGACTTCCAGAATTCGTAGCCGGCTTCTCCTCCCCAGGAAACGGTGGAGGGTTCACTCCACTGGAACAGGTTTGCCGAGGTTCTCATGTAGATCTTTCCCGTATCTTCCGGGTTTGCCACATAATAGCACATCCACTGATCATTCTGACGGATCACCATAGGATCACGGGTCATTTTTTGATTTCCAAATAAGGCCGGCGAACCGTTCCTCAGGTAACGGTCAAAAGACTTTCCGTCTGAGGAAGTAGCCAGGCATATACGGTTCCAGTCCCCGTAAAACATCAGGAAAGAATCCTTTAGTTGGATCACATAGGGGGCCTGCAAACCATTTAAAGCCTCCCCCAGAGTTGTATCCGAGGTCATGACGATACCTTTGGCCAGCCAGTGACTATCGGTGAGGTTTTCACCTTCCCACCTGTGAAACAAGCGTGTATTTCCCGGAGCTTTTGTTTTCCTGATGCAAGACCACAATTGCCAGCTGCCATCTTTAGCTGGCCAGATGCCAAAATCTACCGGTTCTTGACCATCTGAGGTAAAATCACCCAAATCAGGGTTTCCAGCCACCTGCCACCAGTCTCCATCAATTTCAGGTTGCAGGGCCAATATTTCAGGTTGACTTGAGGTGCATTGCCAGCTTAGAAAAGCCAGGATTAAGAAGAATAAAAACAATTTCATATCTGGTGAGGATTTAATGAATGATTTAGGTTTATTTAACAGCTCCTTTTTTGCCTAAATTTATAGGAATTATTTCAATAGTAAAATAGCATGTGGTTCAGGATCTGTTTAATTTTAGGCTAAAACCGGTAGCCTAAAGCCAGTTTTAACTTTACCACATCCAATCTGCTATTCAGACTATTTTCATGACTATTTATAAACCTTTGGTTAAAGAAGGAGGCGTTAACATAAAGGTCAGGTCCGTTATAGCCAAAAGCCAGACGGGTATTCAAATGGTACATCAATTGACCATGCCCTGATGGTTTGTACCATTTTTCAGCTTCAGCATCCATCAATTGCAAACCTATACCCGGCCCCAGACCGGCAAAAATGAATAGATCAAATGGTAGAACAAAAATGTGTTGATAGCTGGCAGAAAATCCGGTATTGATGGTATTTCTTTTTCGGATGTAGGTCATATTTAGGTCCTGCTGCATACTTCCTGGTAAATAGGAGGTATCAGCTTTCAGATTCAAAACAGCAAAAAAGAACCCCAGGCCAAATGAACCGGCACTTTGCTTTTGTTTTTGGATGCCGTTGAAACCAGCGGCCAGGGATATTCTGTCATGGTTGAACATGTATTGGTAGGTTATTCCAACATTCAGGGTTTCCAGATCCCTGATGAATGCATTTTTAGACTGATGGGTGTCAAATCCTCCATATTTTTGTAAATGATAAGTTATAAAATGAGCTTGGACGATTAAATTTCCCTGCAGATCAAACCGGTCTGATGGCTTTTCTTTTTCCAGGTTCAGGTTGATACCCAGATCGAGCAATAGGGTATAATAAGAAACTCCCACTCCAACAGCAGTAACATTGTTGGGTAAAAATGTGGTAGAAACACCGGTAAGCGGATCTGAAAACTTAAGTTGCTGAGTTTTTATGATACTGTAGGCTCTGATGGACCATTTTTTTTCATAGTTGGTGACATAAGCTGAATCTGCATCACCTATTAAAAATTCCGGAACCTGGGCAGATCCTACCAGTGGAAAAATGACAAAAAGCCATGACAGTTTCAGGCATGAAAAAAAACTTCTTTTATTAAAAAACAGATGGTTCATTTACCTATCAACTGCATATTTAAGCATATCGTTATGAGAGAAGGATGTAAAGAGATAAAAGTTCATCAGCAGATTATATTATGCGTCAATTTTTAAACAAATTCTAAGATATACGGTTTCTGTATAAATAAAAATTAACCAGCTTCTTATATATTAATAGTTTGCTTTCTGTCATGATATCCAAAAATAAAGTTGATCAGAAGTTCTTCTTGTAATGGGAGGCAAAGAATATATGAAAGTTATAATTTGATAAGCATGAAGATTCAGGAGTACTTTCCTTTGACTTCATTTCAATAAGTAGATGCTGAAGATGTAAATTAATTTAAACCAAACCCATAATACAACATGCAAGATTTTCAAAATTACCTGGATACAGCAGTAGAGTATGCCATGCTGTACCTGCCCCGCGTAGTTTTAGCTATTCTATTTTTGATCGTTGGTATCTGGTTGATCAAAAGTATTGGTAAAAGATTTAAGTCTACCATGAAGAAAAAAGACCTTGATCCATCTCTGGTACCTTTTCTTTCCGGTATTTTCAAATTTGTCCTTTATACGCTTCTAATTATTAGTGTGGCTTCAATGGTAGGAATTGCTACCACATCTTTTGTGGCTGTACTTGGTGCTGCAGGATTGGCTATAGGTTTAGCCTTACAAGGCAGCCTTTCCAATTTCGCCGGTGGGGTTATGATACTGATCATGCGTCCTTTTAAAGTGGGAGAAGTTATAGAAGCCCAGGGGGTAATTGCTTTGGTCACAGAGATCATGATTTTTCATACCAAATTAAAGACTTATGACAATAAGATCATTATTTTGCCCAATGGACCTCTTTACAATGATAAAATTATCAATTATTCTGAAGAACCCACCCGGCTGGTGGAATGGCATTTTGGTATCGGATATCAGGACGATATAGATAAAGCCAGAGACATTATTCAGAAAGAGGTTTTTGAATCAGATGACCGGATCCTGAATGCGGCTAATCCATATATCAATATCAGTGAACTGGGCGACAGTGCAGTGATATTCCGGGTAAGGGCAGAAGTAAATCAGGCAGATTACTGGAATGTGTTTTTCCATAAGAATGAAGCTGTTAAAAAGGCATTTGATGCTGCGGGAGTCAGTATCCCATTCCCTCAGCGAGATGTGCATCTTTATTCCAATACATCCGGTAATGGTGTTTCTTCAGAGTTAAAAAATGTAGGATCCTGATTTTTAAATCATTTTTATGAAATATTTTTTCAGTGTGCTAGCCATATTGTTTGTATGGCAGGCACAGGCTCAGGAAGAGTTGGTTTCCGGGGATTCAGCCTGGAGTTACGCTTTAAAAACCGGTATAAATTTCAATCAAACAGCTTTTAGTGACAATTGGGCCGGGGGGGGTGTGGGATCACTGGCCCTGAGTTCCTATTTTTTTGGTACTACCTTATATCAAAAAGAAAAGGTCACCTGGCGCAATGAATTACAGTTACAATATGGTATTATAAATGCCCAGGACCAGGATACCAGGAAAACTGTGGATCGTATATTTTTTGATTCTAAATTCGGATATAAACTCAGTGAATTCTGGAATTTGTATTCTTCACTTAGTTTTCTTACCCAGTTTGCTCCGGGGTATCAGTTTGAAGATGATACCCGAAATCAAATATCAGATTTTATGGCCCCGGCTTTTATCACTTCTTCCTGGGGCTTCGAATATGTTCCCAGTGACTGGTTTTGGCTAAGAATTGGACCTTTCTCTCCCCGTATCACTATCGTGACAGACCAGGATTTGTATCTTAGTATTCCGGAAAACTATGGGGTGCCTATAGGGGAAACGGTAAGGTATGAATGGCTGGCTTATCAAATGACCGCAGAATTGGATAAAGATCTTAATGACAACCTCAATATTAAAGCCAGGTATAATCTTTTTGCCAATTATGAGTCGTTAAGCCTGGATAAGATTGATCATTTCTTGGAGGTGCTGGCCACTTCGCAGGTCACCCGGTTTATAGATGTCACTTTAGGCCTCAATTTGATCTATGACTTTGATCAGGACCAGGATGTACAGCTCAGCCAGCTTTTTGGGGTAGGACTGCTTTATAAGGTGGGAAACCTGAAGGAAGATTAGGATTGTAAAAACAAGGTGGTCAGCATGTTAAGTGTACATACAACTGCTTTTACTGTTACATTGATCTAAGCATTATTTTTAAAGGGAGGATAAGTAGTAATCCAGGTATATCAGGATAAAAATATGAAAGTAAATCACAAACTTTTAACCTTAATAAATCAGGAATATTATTGCTATTTAATAATCCAGTCAATGTAACCTTTTCCTTAGCCAAGGTTTTATGGGATAGGGCATATCTAAAAAATTTAGCCATAACTATTTAATAATTGGTGGCTTATTAAAATTTTCCAAAGCGCAGTGCCAAACCAATATTATGTCCATCAAAAGCATCGTCAGGAGAGGAAGGCAGGGAAATTGTTCTGGCCCAACGGTAGCTATAAGTCAGTGCCAGGGCTAAATTATCCTTCAAATGATAGTTGAAGGAGATCCCGGGTGTTACGGCCCAATGAAAATCTGTATCAGAATCATTGTCAGTATTGGCCCCTGTTGAATTTTCCCAGAAGTAGCCGATCAAACCTCCTCCTAATACTACAGGAAAAGAAACATGAAAAGTCTTTGCTGGATTAATCATGGGCTCGATAAGGATCCCGCCATATGCAGCTACTACATCTGCTTCATTATTATCTATCGCATCTGTTATGGTTATAAAAGGCAGCATTAGATTGCCATCTAATCCAATCAATAGATTTTTACTTTTCATAAACCCAATTTGCCCTCCTAAGGATAAAGTAGTTTGATTATCATATTCGGTTGCCATAATTTTTCCGGTGAAATTAAGGGGAAAAGCTGTGGAATCCTGGGCTAAGGCGGATATTTGTATAATGATGCTGAAAAGAATTATCAGGATTAAGCTCAGAAGTTGACAGAGATATTTGTTCATGATATGGTATTATGGGTATAATTTTTTTGAATATTTCAATAAACGGTTTGTTAATAAATTTGTTTTGAAAATTCAAGTAATTCAAATATGCTGAAGCAATTCGGTCTCTCTGGGCCATTACCTGAAAGTATATCAGCATCTCCTGCTCCTAATTTTTAGAATTATAGTTAAAAATTGTCTGTTAATATTGATAATCCATATATTTAAAGTCATACAAAATTCCGGATAAATAAAAAAATTATAAGGATGAACAGCAAATTTCTGATCTTGTTGATAGTTTTCTGTTTAATATGTTTGAACCCCACCTTAATACTGGGGCAAAAGCCTAATATTTTACTCATCATCTCAGATGATCTGAATACCCGGATCGGTCCTTATATGGATATTGACCAGCATACGCCAAACCTTGACCGACTGGCTTCCCAGGGGGTAAAATTTTCACGGGCTTATTGTCAATATCCCATCTGCGGCCCTTCCCGGGCTTCTTTAATGAGTGGGTTATATCCCCAAACCAATGGAGTCCTGAGAAATAATGATCAACCAGGCAGTTACAAAACCGAAACACCTGCCCTGGCTGATCATCCCTCCATGGCAGGCTTTTTTCGGGAAAATGGCTATTATTCGGCCAGGGTATCAAAAATTTACCACATGGGGGTGCCAGGAGGAATTGAACAGGGTGCTTCCGGCGGTGATGATCCCACCTCCTGGGATTATGCCTATAATGTATTGGGGCCGGAAACCCAAAGCCCGGGAGACCTGGAATTGCTTTCACCCAAAAACCTGCACTATGGCTCTAATTTTGCCCAAATGATCCTGCCTGATCAATTTGCATCCAGCCAAACTGATTACCTGGCCACCAGCCAGGCCATTGCATTGCTGGAAAGCCGGATGGGTTCTATAGCACCGGGCGCTACCAATAAGCAAAAAATTAAACCCGATGCTCCATTTTTCCTGGCGGTAGGTCTGGTACGACCTCATGTACCACTGATTGCTCCGGCCAGTTGTTTTGAGCCTTATCCTGAGCAAGAAGTTTCCCTTCCATCCGGCAAAGTTTCAGAAAATGTGCCGGAACAAGCTTTGAGAAGACAAAATGAGCGGATCTGGGGCATGAATGAACAGCAGAAAAAGCAAACCATCAGCGCTTATATGGCTAGTGTCAGGTTTATGGATCAACAGGTAGGCCGATTGATGGATGCCCTGGACCGGCTTGATGCCAGGAGGAATACCATTGTGATTTTTGTATCGGATCATGGTTATAACCTGGGAGAGCATAATTGCTGGTCCAAGATCAGTTTATGGGAAGGAAGTTTAAGGGTTCCCCTGATCATTTCAGCTCCGGGCTTTGAAGCCTCCAGGGGTAAAACTTCTCATTCCGTGGTGGAGTTGATCGATTTGTATCCTACCTTGATTGAGTTGGCCGGGTATGATCAACAAATTCCTGAGATATTGCAAGGGGAAAGCTTGGTGCCTTTAATAGAGGATACAGAACTGATCAAAAAGAATGCCACAGCCTATTCAGTCTCTTATGGAGGAAAAGACGGGGCAATTATTAATTCAGCCTGGAAGTATACCTGCTGGGGAGAAGGGGTGGGAGCCCAAAATGAAGAGTTGTATCATCTTTTGAAAGATCCGGAAGAATATCAAAACCTGGTAGATGACCCGTCTTATCGGGAGGTTTTGGAGGAAATGCGGAAAAACTATGATAGTAACAGGCAAACAGCCATCAATGGGTTACATTAGTCTGCATTGGTTGATTAAAAGATGTTGTTTATTGTTGTTCCCATTGATCCCAGCTGATTGTACTTGAGGGAAAAAGGAACCACTTTCAATGCAAGTTTATGTATTTTAGGAGGAAGTGAAGCAGGGTTTACAGATCCTGGAGGGCCCGGAAAACTGGCTGGAACTGGTACAATCGAGTAGTATAAGTAAAAAGGCAACCCTGCTATAAATCAGAGTTGCCTTTTCCTTGAAATTAATAAGTTTTCACCAATTTAAATACCTTATTGGGTTCATCATTGAACCTGAGTTGTAAATAGTAGAGGCCTGGTTTCAATTGATCATCAAGGTTAAAGTTCAACTGTTGATTTTGCCTGGTATAGCTAAAATCGAACAGGCGACCTGCTCCGTCAATTATTTGTAATTCTTTTAGATTATTGATTTTACCCTGGTCTATTTGCAGGGAAAAAGTTTGTTTAAAAGGATTGGGATAGATCTTTGTGGTGAGGGTATTATCCAGAAGCGGATCATCATTCAAGGCAATTCTGGCAGAAGAGCCTGGGACTTTATTGTTGACCTTGCCATTCCAGCCGATATCATCAAAAATGCCATTTACAATTTCTCCGGGTTGATCATAGGCCACCCCGGGGATAAGAAACGGGACCATCAATCCTTCAGGACCACCAGCATAAGTGAGAAAGTCAACATGAGAATAACTGGAACCAGGCAGCCAGGTATTGGTTAAACCAGGAATTTCATTTCCCCCTAAATCCAAAACTGTAAAGATCTTTGCGCCTTTTCCTTTGGTTGCCCGAACCGTGTTAGGCCCCCTGAATATAAGGGGATCATCCAGTAATACATCTCCTAATTCTTTGGAGAAATTGGGAAACTTATTTTCTTTGACCAGTTGCTTGCCCGGTTTGTCGTGGGCCAGCCGGTCATAAATGCTGGGGATGGTAATTGATGGTACACCAAACCCCCAGGAACCAATACCATTATCATCTACGGTCATGGAACCGAAAAAGCCCAAGCCATGGCAAAGTTCGTGTAAAACTACTGTTTTAAAATCATATTCAAAGTTCTCGGGCTCGCTATTAAGGTCAAAATGCCAGTTATCAAATTCCGTATTGAAATTGGCTATGATATCAAAATCTCCTGGAGATAAATCTTCTCCAGCCAATTTATCGGCCAGGGCATTGCCATACCAGGTATCTTTTTCCATTCCTTGAAAGTTGGCAAAAATACTGGGAGAAAAGGCTGATCCCAGAACTGATTCTCCCAAAGGAGATAAAATGGCTAAAACAAATATGGTTTGATCCGAATCTACTTGTCCTGCCCAGATATCTGCTGCTGCCTGAAAAGCCTGAATGGCTGCTTGTACTTTATCAGGACTAAAAGTAGGATCTAAGTTAAATGGGATAACCTGAATATCCGCTCCTTTGGTACCTTTCCTGCCATTTCCCTGGCTTTTAGGCTGAATTGCAAATTGCTTGATCAATTGTTCCGCTTTATTATGATATTCATTTGAAACATGATCAGCCCCGTGTATAGTACATTTTACCCGATCTCCCTCTAAAACCAGTTGGCTTACCGGACCTTGTATTACAACCTGATCCTGAGCCCAGGATGGTTTCCATAGAAAGAAAAATGTTCCAAGTAAAATGAAGGCTTTAATTGTAAATGTGTTTTTCATAGAATTTTGGTTTAATGGTTGTTTTATTGGACATGAAAGTATAAATTATTTTAACCATTAAATTGTTTTCTTTTCCGGAAAGATATTTTATAAAAAGTTGAAAATAGAGTGGTAAACCTTGAAAACCGGGTTATTCTCTGTTCAGCCCTTTCATTTTGTCATAATCCACTTCATCGGCCGTATTGGGTATTGTGAATTTATCAGGATTAGAGCTGATCCAAACACCTCCCTGGGATTCTGTATCCATACCTCTGTCATACTTATTGTATTTTTGCCTGAAATTGGGCTTCCCTGGTTTTTTTTTAAAAAAATTAAATAGGTTCATGGTAAAAAATTAGATTTGTTGATTATCTATAATTAAAGTGTGCAGGATGATTGTTTAGGAGAGGTATAAGTTTTATTTCAAAATGAACTGCCTGGCTGGATAAATAGCTATTTGGAAGCATTGTGGGAAAACCCATGAAGACAAATAATTAAGGTATTGATGCCAATCCTTAAGCAGAAAATTTTCTTAAACTATTAGGATGATAGATTGAAAGCATGGTAAATAAAAAGAAGCTATTAAAAATTGTTATTCCAATACATTTGTATGCGGGATTGTTTTCTGCTGGTTTTTTAGGTATTGCAGGATTGACAGCTATAAATTTCCAACATAACTGGCTAAGTCGTGATCCTGTTGATACCCTGTTTACCACCCAGCCAGTATCTATTGATACCCGGCTTTCCCAGGCTGACCTGGCCAGGGATGTAATTGCTCAGCTTGATATTATAGGCCATACACCCGGATGGGATTTTCGCAGAGACAGCCTGGCTCAAACTTTCAAATTTGTGGTACATCGTCCTGCCCGACGTATTAATATTACCCTCCAATATCCTGATCAGCAAGCAGTAGTGGAGGAAATTCGGTATGGTGCCGGGGCAGTTCTGGAAGCTATGCATAAATCTACTATGATCGAACTGAAGGATCCGACCCTGATCTTATGGGCAATATTCGCTCAGTTTTCAGCTATTTCGGCCCTGGTGGCTGTCATTTCCAGTGCGTTTTTATGGAAAATTAAAGCAGTGAAATTCACCTGGGAATGGTATATGATTTGCGCCACAGGTAGCCTGGCTTTAATGTATATTATGTATCTATGGCTAATAGGATAAAAATCAGAAAACTCAACCGGCGTGTGCATTACCTGGCCAGTCTGCTATTGTTTATGCTTATATTTACCTATGCATTTACTGGCTTTATTATGAGCAGGTATGAATGGTTTCCGCATGGTGAGCCGGAAATTACCTTTTCCAGTCATGCTTTGCCTAATAAAGCTGACACTACTGATTTAGATCAGTTACAATCCCGCATTAAAAATGCCTATCAAATTAGGGGCAGGTTTTCCTACAATTTTAATTGGGAAAAAAAGCTGGAATTTCACTTTAACCGTCCTGGAAACAACACGCAGGTTATATTTAACCCAGGCCTGGATAGTATACAGATCAAAAGCGAACAGCGACAAACATTTGGTGAAATTGCCACCCGAATTCATAGAATTCATGGATTTGAAGGGGGAATCCTTTATTTTATCTGGGCCGTTATGGTTGATATGAGTGGTTTAGCCAGCCTGGTTTTTGCAATTACCGGACTGGTTATTTGGTTTAGGATCAGTAAAAGATTCTGGCCTGGATGGATCATTTTATCAGCAACATTATTAATTGTGCTATATGTATTTTTCTTTTTAAGATACTGATTGATAGCGCTTCCAGGGGTGATTTTATGAGTTTCACTGGCATATCAGCCCAAATGACGGGATAATCTTAATGCTAATCCTCCCAAGGTTCTGACCGGATTGGCGGCCGAGCTAAAAGGTATGACCGACATATCACATACATAAATATCAGGTGTGCCATTAATTTTTAAATGCTGATCTACTACGCTGTTTTCATTAAATTGGCTATCCTGGAAGTTGAGCTTATAGGGCATTCTCAGGGTTCCCACTGCATGATGTACGGTGCCAAATCCAAAATCAGTATAGTTTTGTCCATATGGATGAGCTGGTTGGGAACTTACCGGCTGACCATCCAATCTGAATTGAGTAAAGATACGCTGGGTGATCTGGTTGAGGATTGTGAAAACTTCTCCGGCATTTTTTTGCCAGCCTGCCAGGGCAGGAAAGCAGACCTGGGTAAGATGGTCAGTCCAGTTCAGGTTTTTAAATACGATCTCAGGCACATATTGGTAGGGCGGAGCTGGTTTGATCTCATTGTCATCGAACAGACAATGACCAAAACTGAATTTGATCTCCATAATGGAATCTCCTTCCGGATATATTGACTGAGCGGGCTCTTCCCGGTCATTTTCCCGCAAATGCCAGTATTCATGATTGATGTTCATCTCCACATTAAAAGGAAATTTGATCTGGTTGTGGTGGTCTCTTTCGCCTTTGGAATAGAAAATGATCTTGGCATGGGTATTCCTGGGGATCGGTATACCATCGATATGAGATACTGTTGTACCTACCCAATCGGTAGTAGGGTGATCAGTGAGTCCCCGGCCAATCAGATCCTGAGCCTGATGCTGTAAGGTATGGATCAGACTGGATCTTTTTAACAGTTTTGGACTTTCAATCGAACCTCCGGCCAAAACCAGTTTATGGCAGTAAAATGTGACTATATGATCGTTTAATGTATTGCGTACTATCAGTTTATTATGCTGGTCATGGGTAAGTTGTATATCTTCTACATAGTGATTTAGCAGCAAGTACAAACCATTGCCATTGTGGTCATGTTGACCGGGTAGTCCCAACTGGTTGATCAGTAATTCTGCAGTATTAAACACACCGGTAGGTTCTGTAAAATGTTCTTCTGCCTGCTGTTCAGGTCCTTCCAGATATGGCTGATGCAAGGCCCTGGGTGTTTCCACTATTTCAAAATCAGCAGCTAAATCAGATTGGCGGAGTTTATTGACAATAGCCTGCGCTGTTTTACCCATTGTTACGGAAGCATTCATCTTTTTACCAGCTTCCTGCAGGTATTGACTGTCGAGGTCATGTTTTACCTGATCCGGGAAAAATTCCAGTTCCCAGGGCTGAATAGCAGGGATCAGACCTGACCAGAAGATGGATCGTCCTCCCAGATTCATTTGAGGTTGTTCGTGGATGTAGTTTTGTGAACCTCCATGCCCATGTTGATAGAAACTGGCCACCTTATATCTTGCAGCTACAGAGGCATTGGGGAAACGACATATGTTAAATACATGGGTGGGGAAAAGGTATGATCCGGCTTCCAGGACCAGGATCCTTTTATGCTGGCCCAGACGATCAGCTAAATCATCGGCCAGCAGACCGCCTCCCATACCGGAACCAATGATAATGAAATCGAAATCATTTCTTTGACCCTGATATTGGGGAAAGAAACGGGACTGGGTTTCAGAAAAGCTGGAGATCAAGCCGGGATAAGTGTTTTGGTTAAAACTCATGGTCGTGCAGGTTGATATTAAATTAATTATCTGATTAAAAAATCCAAATATTATTGTATTTGAAAGAATAATGTAAAAATAATCTTTTAGAGGTTTATAAAATAGGTGAGGGGATGATTTTTTAGGTTAGGTTGATAGATATGAGGATGAAATGCTGATGGCATCTTAACAGACATGCTACCTTACCCGATCTTTTGTCCTGGCCGGACGGGCGGTACTTTTTGCCTTGATGCAAAAAGTACCCAAAA
>JBPRGG010000016.1:0-84475 GCA_051418075.1 Candidatus Cyclobacteriaceae bacterium M3_2C_046
TTTCCCTTATCGCAGCATTTTCAGGCTGGCATTTGCTGTAACTTTTATTGCAAATCCTTTTTTGATAGAAACCTTTCAGGATTAATTCGACGGGTGCCGGTGTTTTAACCATAGAGGACAGTAAGGAGGCATGGAAAAAATGACTGCCGACGGCTGACGGCGGATAGCCGGGGTGAGTGGGAAAACCTGACGGTTTTTTTCCCTTATCGCAGCATTTTCAGGCTGGCATTTGCTGTTACTTTTATTGCAAATCCTTTTTTGATAGAAACCTGTCAGGTTTAATGCGACGGGTGCCGGTGGTTTAACCATAGAGGACATTGAGTGGGCACTGAGGGGCACAGAGAGAGGATTGAGGGAAAAGGACCGCGGATGGCGGACGGCTGACGGGCGAATTGGACAGGAAAACCTGACTGGTTTTTTCCCTTATCGCAGCATTTTCAGGCTGGCATTTGCTGTAACTTTTATTGCAGATCCTTTTCTGACTGAAACCTGTCAGGTTTGATCAGTAATCAGCGGTCAGCAATCAGCACTCGGCAGTCGGCGGTCGGCAGTCGGCGGTCGGCTCCCCTAAACCCTCCCCCACCCTTACCCGTTATTGAAGAAAAAACACCATCTATGAACCAACAAGAAGTCAAGATCTCTGTCTTTTCCAGTAAAAACTGGGTATCTGAAGCCTTTAACCAGGTGAACCAGGATTTTAAATTTGAATTGTCTTACCTGGAACCACGATTGTACAACAAAACCGCAGCCCTGGCGGCCGGTAGCAATGTGGTCTGCGTATTTGTCAACGATAAACTGGATGCCCCGGTGCTGGACCAACTGAAAGAACACCAGATCAACCTGATCGCCCTGCGCTGCGCCGGGTTTAATAACGTTGATATCGAGAAGGCCAAAAGCCTGGACATCGGGGTGGTAAGGGTGCCGGCTTATTCTCCCTATGCGGTGGCAGAACATACCCTGGGGCTGATCCTGTCCCTTAACCGTAAGTTTCATAAGGCCTACTCCCGGGTACGGGATGGTAATTTTTCCCTGGATGGCTTGCTGGGTTTTGATCTATACGGTAAGACTGTCGGTATCATTGGTACCGGTAAGATCGGGCAGATCTTTGGCGGGATCATGAAAGGGCTGGGCTGCCGGGTGATTGCCTATGATAAATTTCCTAATGAAGAGTTTGCCAGCCAGGGGATTGAGTATGTAGACCTGCCGGAATTGTATGGACAGAGTGATATCATTTCCCTTCATTGCCCTCTAACCTATGAAACCTATCATATAATTAATGAATATGCCATAGCAGCCATGAAGCAGGGGGTGATGATCATCAATACCAGCCGGGGACCGCTAATCGATACCGGGGCAGTGATCGAAGGACTGAAAAAAGGAAGGGTGGGCTACCTGGGGCTGGATGTGTATGAGGAGGAAGAGGAATTGTTTTTTGAGGATCTGTCTAACAAGGTGATCCAGGATGATATCTTTGTGAGGTTGCAGACGTTCCCCAATGTGCTAATCACCTCGCATCAGGCCTTTTTTACCCAGGAGGCGGTGCATAATATCGCTGAAACGACATTTAATAATATAAAGGAGTATTTTGATAAAGGAGAGTCGGTGAATGAAGTGGGGAGGAAGTGAGAGATGAGGGAGGACGGATGAGATATGACAGCAGACGGCCTATGGCTGATGGCTGGTGGGTTTAACCACAGAGGGCTGAGAGGAGGCACGGAGGGGCACAGAGGAGAAAGGAGGACCGCGGACCGCAGAAGGCCAACGACTGATAACCAAGAGGGGGCACTGAGGAGGAAGGAAGAATGAAGACCGATGATGGACCACGGAGGACCGATGGCGAAGGACAGAAGACTAAGGATGGCTGATGGACAGAAGAGCCAGGACTGAGGAAGGGTAATTTTTTAACCTGCAATAACCGGATTTTTACAATTTGTCTTCTATATTTGAATTTGAATTTCAATAAAGCATTCTTCCTATGAAAAAAAATGACCGGCTATGGAACTGGGGATTACTGGTGGCAATCTGGGTGCTTTTTGCTAATCTGCTGGCCAGCCTCACCGTTTTGCAGGTAAAAGTATTTATCCAAATGGCTGAACTGGAGGCACATCTGGCAGACAATCCCATTGCTGCTTTTTTACATTCGGAATATCAGTACATGGAAGCCACATTTTTTGGCTTTTTCTTTGGAACCATCTTTTTCCTGGTGGACGAAGTATTTGACAAAACCCCGATCCGGAAAAAGTCTTTTGGCCTGATCATTCTGATTAAAACCCTGCTGTATCTGCTTTCCATGCTGCTGATCTCCTTCATTATCTTTCAGGTGTACAAATGGCTGGACCTGGTTCCGCTGGATGATTTTATCCAATACCTCAGGCCTGGATTGATCTTTAGCCTGCTCTTGTTTTTTGCGTTTGCCATTCTGATCACCAACTACATCATGCTGATCAATCGTAAGTTTGGTCCGGGTAATATGCTGGCCATGTTCTTTGGCAAATATCACCGGCCCCGGGTGGAAGAGCGGGTATTTATGTTCATCGATCTGAAATCTTCCACCACCTATGCGGAACTGCTGGGTCACCTGAAATACAGCCAGATGATCCAGGATTGTTTTCACGAATTGAATGCGGCGGTGAGAAAACATCAGGCTGAGATCTACCAGTATGTAGGAGATGAAGCTGTGCTAACCTGGAAGAGCAAGAATGGATTGAAGCAGTTGAATTGCCTGAAGACCTTTTTTACTTTTCAGCAAAGGATCAAAAACCGGGAGAAAAGATTTGAGAAAAAGTACGGATTTGTGCCTGAATTTAAGGCAGGTGTTAATATGGGATCTGTCACCGTGGCTGAAGTGGGTGATATTAAAAGGGAAATTGCCTATCATGGGGATGTACTGAATACCGGCTCCCGGATCCAGCATCTTTGCAATATGTTTCGGGAAAATCTGCTGGCCACTGATACCCTGATAGCCCAACTACCGGATCATGGAAATTTTAGCATAGAAAAGATCGGAAAGATCAGATTGAAGGGAAAAACCCGGGAAGTTACGATCTATAGCATTGCTCAGCCGGAGATGGTTATGGCCTGATATGTGACTGAGAACCGATGAGGGAGGATGGAGTACCGATGGTTATAGATTGGCAGCGGATGAATTTAACAACTAAGGGGGCGCAAAGGGTTATTATCCTTTATTATTTACATAATATTCGGAGGAGTATTGGGAGTATTTATTGGAATTTTTAAGAAGTATACATGAATTAACTTATGCCGGCAGATTTATTAAAATAGACAAGGGTTTTTTTAACTTTTACATTTTATCCAGAATTGCCTGGGCTTTGGGAGAATAGGAATTTTGATCTGTGACAATTTGCTGCAGCCACTCCCGGGCAATTTTCGGTTGATCCTGACTTAAATAGGCCAGACTAAGGTACCATTTGGCCTGGTTGGCGAATTCCTGCTGACTTTCTATAACCTGCCTGAACAGATCAATAGCAGGCTCCGCTTGACCCAAAACCAGGTGCGCATTGCCCTGGTAAAATAATGTGGTGGGACTCACCGCTTCCGGAGGCAACTGTTCAAATCCTTGAATGGCCTGCTCATAATCCTCCTGTTCGTAAAGCTGAAAGGTGGTTTTCAGTTGACTTTGGGGTTCCTGGCTGCTTCTTTTGATGGAGTATACAATATTGGGATACGGTTCAAAATGCTGAGCATATAATTCCTGGCTTTCCAGTTTGAACTGATGAAAGAAAAACACGTAGGTGACTGCCATAATCAACAGTGTTGCAGCAAGGCCTATCCAGAAGCGATTGTTGAGAGAATTCTCCAAAGTCCTTTTTGGTTTCACCTCAGGCAGGCTTTGTTCCAGTTGCATTAACCGGTGCAGGTTCTTTTGACGGGCCACTTTTCTGATACCCTCCACTAAGATTTTTTCCTGCTCAAATATTTTTTTTAACTCAGGGTCCTGGGCCAGTTTTTCCATAAGCGTTTGGGTCTGGTTTGATGATAATTCACCCCTCAGATATTGATCAATTAACTCCCTTATTTGGTCATCGGTTGCCATTGTTACCAATATTTTGGGTTTGGAAAAATAACTTTCGCAGACGCTTAATGCATTTGTACTTCAGGGTTTTCACCGTATCTGCATTTTTATAATCAAGCTGCTGCATAATATCTTCCATTGTTCTTTTATAATAATAGAATAATTCCAAAACAGTCTTGCAGGGATCACCTAATTCTTCCAGGCACTTCTCCATGTGTTGCATATGGGCATCATTTTGCCCATCTGTAAGTGCCATTTTATCAACCTGATCATGTTTCGTCTGGTCAAATAACTGCAATTTCATGTCCTTTTTGTATAATTCAAGGGCCTTGTTTTTACCAATGGCAAATAAATAAGTTTTTACACTACTGGAAAGTTGATTCAATTTGTTATTCAGTACATTTTCATAAAATTCCAGTACGGCGTACTGATAAATATCCCGGGCATCTTCCAGGCTGCAATTATATTTAAAATGTAACCAGGAAATAAACTCCTGCCTGTATGCCGTATAAATGTCCTCAAGGATGGTTTTATGGCCTTCCCTGATCTTTTCCACAATGGAATCCTTTTCCATTTATCTATTCATTAATGAAAAATTAATCAAAAGGTAACCTGCTAATTCAAAAAAAATTTCCCAATATGGCATTCCTGAAAAAGTGCCGTTTCATAAAAACATTTTTATTAAAACCTTCGGATCAGGGTCATTTTTTTCAAATTATCCAAAACAAACCCGCCTTTAATACCAGGAATCCAAAAATTCCCGGATCTAAAAGCCAAGTTTAACTAATTGTTTTAAAATAATTTATAAAGAATGGGTTACCAAAACAATTTAAATCTATTAAGAAATAAAACCAGTCACCTAAACATTCTGTCAATCATGGTAAAAATAAAGAATTTTAAAGATGAAACTGTAAAGAACAAAGAAAAAAATGAATTTATTGAATTCACTGAGCACCCGGAAATTTGCTATTTTTATGCCAATATCAAAGCAAAGGAGATCATATGTATCAGCCCTACCATTCAAAATATCACGGGATTTGCTCCGGGCAGGTTTGAAAAATTTGACCAAAAATTCCTCAAACAATTCATCCCTGCCAGTGATCTGAACCGACTTACGGTGATTTATCGGTTATTTCTATTTTACGGCCGCCAAAAGGACAAGGAGCATTCGATGATCACTTCTTTTAATCATCAATTTAAAATTGTCACCGCCCAAAATCTTAAAAAAAAGATCCGCCTGGAACTGAAGATCATTCAGTATGATGCCTATGGATTTCCTTCATTTGCCATTGGTGAGATCAGGGAAGTGAAACCCGGGGATAATAAACCTTACCAGGATCATCCGGAGGAATCCGAAATCCCCAACTGCGGAATTTCACGGCGGGAAAAAGAAGTGCTAACCCTGCTGGCCCAGGGCTATTCTTCCAAACAAATTGCAGATAAGCTTTTCATCAGCGACCATACCACTATGACCCACAGGAAAAACCTGATCCAAAAATTCAAAGTAAAAAATACGGCCGAATTGATCAAAGAAGCAGCCAAGAGCTTTGTTCTCTGATATATAGCTTTAACCGGTTATAAAAATATTTTACCTGTCCCGGTTTGATTTTTTTTACTTGTATAAAAGCATTTTTCAGCTTGTAAATAATTTCTGATCTTGGGTTATCAAATTTTTTGCTATGCTGAAAAACTATTTCAAGATCGCTTACAGAAACCTGATCAATAACAAGGTATACTCGTTGATCAACATCATAGGTCTTTCGGTGGGCATGACCTGTTGCCTGCTGATCTATTTATATGTTCAGGATGAACTTAGTTTTGATCAGTTTCAGCTTAAAAAGGACCAGATCTACCGTTTGGTATATCATTCCACCAGCGGCATGGATCTGGCTCAGACACCTCCTCCCATCAGCCCCCTGTTGCCGGAATTTTTTCCAGAAGTAGAAACATCAGCCCGTATCTACCAAAGGAATGTCAGTGTGAAGGTGCCGGACCAGGACCAGCAACTTAGTGAATATGAAGAAGAAATGGTCCTTTTTGCTGATTCTACCATTCTAGATATTCTTACCTTTGATTTTATATCCGGCTACTCCGACCAGCTTTTGAAAGAGCCCTTTACCGTGATCCTGAACCAGGAAGTAGCACGAAAATATTTTGGCCAGCAGGATCCTCTGGGAAAAACAATTCTTCTGCTGGATAATATTCCCTGCAAAGTGGTAGCCATTGCCCGGGATTTTCCGGCCCAATCCCACCTTCATTTTAACATGATCCTTCCCTATGACAATATGTATGACCTGGAAAATGACCAAGCCAGTAAACACATGCGTCAAAACCTGGCTATCAATTGGGTAATTTCTCATTCCTACACCTATGTATTATTGAAGGAAGGGGCAGATCCGGACCAGGTAAATGCCGGCATGAATGATTTGGTCAATACCCATGCCCAGGAACGTATGCGGGCAGGACAGACATTCAGTCTGGAGCCATTGCAGGATATTCATTTATATTCCCGGGTCTTACAAAACCAGGAACAGCAGGGAAATATCAGGTTTATCTACCTGTTTTCAGGTGTTGCCCTGATCACTTTGCTGATTGCCTGTTTTAACTTTATTAATTTGTCTACAGCCCATTCCATCAAGCGGGCCAGGGAAGTTGGTATGCGCAAAGCTCTGGGGGCTACTAAAAAATGGCTGTTCCTGCAGTTCCTGGGGGAATCCATACTAATCAGCTTTCTGGCCTTCATACTGGCTATTTTATTGGTAAGCCTGGGGTTGCCCGAACTGAACCTTTTAACAGGCAAACAGCTCAGTTTTAGCCTGTTGCTGGACTGGCAGATCCTCCTGGTTTTCCTGCTCATTTTTATTATTACCGGCGTATTGGGAGGAACTTATCCTGCTTTTTATATGACCCGGTTGAACCTGCTTACCACTCTAAAAGGGAAAGTCAGCCAAAAATCAAGGGGATTCTCCTTACGTAAGCTGTTGGTCACGCTGCAATTTGCCTCCTCCATTGCCTTAATTGCCGGTACGATCATCATTTTTAAGCAGCTCAATTACCTGATGAACAAGCCATTGGGTTTTAATACTGAAGAAATCATCAATGTGCCGGTATTCAGCAACAACTTTAACTTTGTTTTTGGTGGTGTGAATGGCCCCCTAAGACAAAGACTCAATACTTTTGAAGAAGAAATGCTGCGAAATGCAGATATCAAAGCCATTACCTTGTCTTCAGTTTTGCCCGGGATCTCTTCCATCTCCCGAATGACCATACCGGAAGGACATCCTGAAGATGATCCCATATTTGTGCCGACTATAGCAGTGGATTATGATTTTCTGCAAACCTACGACATGGAATTAATAGCCGGCCGGAACTTCAGCAAAGAAACCGGCACCGATCACATCAATGCTTTCATAGTTAATGAGGAAGCTGTAAAGGATTTCCACTGGGAATCTGCCGATCAGGCATTGGGTAAGGAAATAAATCTGGAGGGAAAAGAAGGAATTGTGATTGGCGTAGTCAGGGATTTTCATATGTCATCCCTGCATGAACCTATCAGGCCCCTGATCCTGGAGATCAATGTGGCTTTTTTCAGTACCTTTTCTATCAGGATCAATACGGCCAGAACCCCCCAAACGCTAAGCCTGATAGGAAAACAGTGGAAGGAATTCTTTCCCGAAAAAACCTTCGAGTACTCATTCCTGAGATCAGATATTGACGACCAGTACAATGCAGAAAACAACCTGGCCCGCATCATTGGTATTTTTGCTTTCATTGCCATATTTGTTTCCTGCCTGGGTTCCTATGGATTGATCATGTTCAGTGCCCGGCAAAGGGAAAAAGAGCTGGGTGTACGGAAGGTGTTAGGGGCATCCGTATTCCGGCTGATCCGACTGATGGCGCTGGAATTTACCGGGCTGTTTCTGCTTGGATTTTTAATTGCCATTCCCATCAGTTATTACCTCATGGATCAGTGGCTGACTGACTTCAGCTTCAGGATCAATATTGATCTTTCTGTATTTCTGATCAGCGGTCTTCTGGCCCTGATCCTAATCTGGCTCACCATCAGCTACCAATCTATTAAGGCAGCCACCATCAACCCGGTTGAAATGCTGAGGGATGAGTAGTAGGCAGTTTCCAAGCGCTTTCTGAGCTGAATCAATCAGTTTCCAGATAAATCCGGTTCACCAAAAAGTCACCGCTTTTGTAGAAACGGAGGTAGTATTCCAGTTCTCTTTTTAAATCAATATTTACCCTCAGGGCCTGGGATAAATTATGCAGATTATATCGACGGTTCAATTCCAAAATAAACTGGGCTGAAAGGTTACTAAATATGACATAGTTGATCATTTCCACCTCCTCTTCCTGATTGGTAGTTTCTTTCTGGGCCAGGTCCAGAAAATGCTTGAGGCTGGAGATGATTTCATAGCCCACTCCCTGGTTGAAAAACAGGGCCAGGTCCTTTTTTTCCATAAACCCTTCCGGGATATTGTTCACCAGGTCATGCTCCAGACTGCTCTCATCAGTATTATATTTTTGATTATGGTGGCTGATAAATTTGGTTACGCCCTCTTTTAAGGCCTGTCCGTTTTCAAAAAACACCAGATCATCCCCAAACACTTCCTGATAGGAGGCATAAGTAGCGGCAACTTTATCCAGGGTTTTTTTTCTGTAATCCGGGTCAAAATAAAACAGGTCCGGTTCTCCTTTTTCCTGGTAATCCTGCACATCTTTGCTTTCCAAATTCTTTTGTATGGGAATGATGGGACCAGATAAATGCCATTTGCCTTGCCATTCTAGGAAATTGATCAGATAAACCAGGTTTTTATCCGGCTGAAAATCATTCACCAGTTCCTGATCCACCCGGTACAGGGCATTGGTGTATAAGTGTTTAAACACCAGCTGGTCATTATCGGTTTCGACATATTGATAACTTCCCTTATTTCGTTTTCTCAGATTCAGGATCTGGTCTTTGGTAGCCTGATCGGCCTGAATAATGCGGGTAAACCATTCCAAAACCGGCACAGCTGACCATTGGGTAGGATTGCGGAAAAGGATATCCTCATGCTGAAAAACAAAAAGCATCTGGATATATTCCCGGCTGCTTTTTTTAGCGGATTCCTGTTTCAATATTTTTTGCAGGGCGATGTCATGTTCAAACCCCAGCAGGTAAGATTGACGGGCAAACCATTCCAGCTTTGGCTTCACCTGATAAAAGTCCTGTTCAGAGGAAATTGTCAGGAATTCATCATAAAAATCAGTGGCAATTTCTTTTTCTACTTCTTTATCCAGCAGTTCAAAAATCCGGTTGGATAATGTAAAGAAATACTCAAGTTGAGGTGGAATGATCAGGTTTTCAAAAATACGGGAATAAAAATTCCAAATGATAAACTGCACATCGGCCGGGTTCAGTTCATTGGTATCATAATCCGGCTCATCTTCCGGCTCCAGCATCAAAGGAACGGGGGTTTCATATAATTTTTGGTGATAATGGATCAAGGCAGGCCAAATCCCGATTTCACTCATGTAATCTTCGAAATACCCACCTAAAACATAGGCCAGCTGCTTATTCTGATCCTGGTTTAATTTTACCTGGGGATCAGGGAAAGGATTATTTCGCAGTATATCCAAGATTTTTTGAATCAGGGACAAGTAGTACTGGTCATAGTTATCAAAATCCTGGTAAGGCTTTTTTTCAAGGTACCAGGATTGGGTGATCTTTTCTGATGGAATAATCTTTTTTGCCATGTGCCGGAATTATAAAAACTTTAATGCAAAGATCAAAAAATAAAAAATACAAGCCAACTTAAAAGAAAGATCAGTAGGAAGATAGGGATTAGTTCCCTATCTGTCCTCTCACACCACCCAGCGTACGGTTCCGTACTGGGCGGTTCTTTAAGTTAAAACACATAGCCTGCTTGCCTTAGTCTGTCAATGGTAATCGGGGTTATGGCCTCGGCTGACTTCTCACGGCAAGCTTTACTCCGTACTTCCGAAAAAAAAACGTCCGCACGTCCGTGAGATCTCCCCGGGTAAAAACGATAACTTTCATCCCATATACCTGCTGCATCTACCATGCGAACTCCGGGACAGTATCGGACTTTGGGTTGTATGGCAACCTTATCCGATTCACTTTGGCCTTGTATGCAGTTTCTGTTGGTCAGGCCGGGATTTTGCCTCCGACTTCCTTTAGATTCCACCTCGCGATGGACACCCTTGTCTTTGGCTAACACTTCCTACTGCCAAGTGTGTTCGGGACTTGCACCCTATAGCTATCGCCCATGCCAGGAGCACCACAAAAAAAGCTTCCCCAAAGAGGGAAGCTTCAGTGCGCACTTCGATGTTGTATTATCTGGAACGATGTTTCATTTCTTCCAGTTTATTTCTTTCTGTTTGCAGCTCCCGCTTGATCTTGATTTCCCGCTTCCTTACAATCTTGCGGTATTCTTCAAATTCTTCATTCAGATCTTCAAAATCCTTCCTTTTACGACGGGCTGTTTTTTCATTATACCTAAACCTGATAAATCCGATCACCAGCAGCACCACCAATACCAATATGATGCCCCACACGATCTTATTATAGGTATCTTTTAAAATATAGATCCCCAGGAATGAAATTCTGCTACTTTCATATTCGCTTTTTTCCAGTGTTTCTTCTCTTTGATTGAGCTGACTTTGCAGGTTATCTACGTTTTCTTGCTGGTTATTTATAGTGGCCTGGGCCTGGCTGAGATCCTGTCTGACATCTCTAATGGAATCTCTCACAGTAGCCCAGAAATTATCCAGTTTGTTTTCATTGATCACCCGGTAGTTTTGCCAGGTGTTGGAACTGGACTTCATCTGATTATATAATTCATTCAAATTTTGGGGGGCTTCCGGGGCAGTTTCAGCTTCCTGAGCCTGGGAGGCAATAAAAATGAGTGCAAAAAATAGACTAAAAATGACTTTTTTCATAGCATGATTGGTTAATAAATTACTCTAAATAGTTTTCATACAGCAAATTAACAAAAATTTAACTAGTTTAGTATATAGAAAGTCCTGAAAATCATCCTATTTGTATATTTTTCCTGCCAAAGTTTAAATCAGGCTCTGGTTCTCAGCTTTGGCGGCTTGAATAACAACAACCCCAGGGGCATCAGGCAAGATACAAAAAACAAAACCTGATTGCTGTAGGGCAGGGAAATGCCCCGGAACATCAGGAGCCAGGGTGGTATGACAGTGGCCAGTTGACTCAGAACAAATCCCACTAAAAAAGTCAGGAGACCTATTTTTCTAACTCCGGAAGGATTGGGATGGAACCAGGTAAATATCAGGTATTGCAGCATATATAAAGAAACAAACCCTATAAATACCAGGTGCAGGTAAGCAATCGTGAAAGGCCGAACAGAGTAGGCTAAATCCATCACCGGATCAAAAATCGTAATAAATTGGAATAGGATTTTGAGAAAAAAAGACAAAAGACTCATGATCAAGAGCAGCAAGCAAGTTCGGCTCAAGTTATTCTTCAGCAGGTTTTTCAGATTAATCAGTATTTTAAAAAAATAACCCAGGGCTACCAACTGCAGAAAAGCTGCCAAATAACCCACATAATAAAGAACGGCCGGAGGTTTTGCCCAAAATGCAGATAAGAGATAAGCCGGCAGGCAGGAAATAGCCATCAGCCAGAAAAACGTCCGGCTCTTTCGGTTATCAACAGTCAGGCCCATCTGGTGAAATTGCCAAAATAGTAAACCCAGCAGAGCAAAAGTAAACCAGCCATTGTATTGAAAATGCAAATAAAAATAAATTGACAGATTGTACCAGGGTGAATGTGAAAGATCCAGGACCATCAGGGGACCTAAAGCAAATGGCCCCATAGAAGAAATCACCATGAAAACTAAAGCTGCCTTTATGAATAACACCCCTACTGGTGAAGAAGATGGATCAGGAAGGTCCCTGAACAGCCGGAAAACCAGCCAAAAGGAAAGCAGCACATGTAAAGTAGAGAAAATAATGCTTTCCCTTCCATAGCCCTGCAATGGAAAAGTAAAAAGCATCCCTAACACTGCTAACTGGAGTAA
Organism: Candidatus Cyclobacteriaceae bacterium M3_2C_046; assembly: GCA_051418075.1. Classification (GTDB taxonomy): domain Bacteria; phylum Bacteroidota; class Bacteroidia; order Cytophagales; family Cyclobacteriaceae; genus JBPRGG01. The sequence continues at coordinate 12,091 of JBPRGG010000016.1, forward strand.
AAAGAAAATGGTCCTGTACACTGGCTTTTGCTGGTGCTGAGGTGAAAGATAAGATTTGATAATGGCAGCATAAAAAAAATTGAAAACCCAGCCCAGAAAAGCTATATGGGAATGGGTGTGTAAAATAAACCTGTAATTGATACCTGTGGCAGGATGTACCAATAAAAAACGTAAAAAAGCTCCCATCAGGGCTACCAAAACAAAATAACTGAAGGCCCAATTGAACCAGTGGACAAAAGGCTGGTCAGAAATTAGTTTATGTTGGTGTAAAATCCCGTTCATCTTAAATACCGCTCAGGACATGTAAATGATGGTGAAAATAGTGGGATTACCTTTATCCTTTTATGATTTGGATCATAATCGCCTGTTGATAATTGCATCAGTGTAATCACAATTTGGAAAGGACAGCCAATTTCCTTTAAATTCGAAGTAAATTTAGGCTCATGAAGAAAAAAGAGTGCCCATCCTGTGGAATGGAAATTGATAAGGATCTTAATGTATGCCCCATTTGTCAATATGAATTTCCCAAACAATCCACATCCTATCAGTGGATAGCTATTTTGCTGGTAGTTCTATTTGTTTTATTTATGCTGCTCAGTATCTTTTAGAAAACTTATTTCCTCAGCTCAATGCCACGAAATCCTCAACTTAAGCATTTTCTGGAGTTAAACCTGGCCACCCTGATTTTGGGCAGTTCTGGTATTTTAGGCAAATTGATCAATTTACCCGCACCTTTGATCATTTTATCCAGAAGCATTATTGCTTTTTTATTTTTATATTTTTTTTTCACAACTAATAAAAGAGCATTTTGGCAGGTATTTGGCAAGCATACCAGTTTTTTCATTATTAGTGGACTGTTTCTTGCCGCTCACTGGGTAATTTATTTCATAGCCCTGAAAGTATCTACTGTAGCTATTGCCTTTATTTCTGTTTTTACTTTCCCCATTATCACCACTTTGCTGGAGCCTGTGTTTTTCAAGGCCAAATTATCCTGGATTGACCTGTTCAGTTCAGTATTGGTTTTAATTGGCATCACCCTTTTGATACCGGAGCTTGATTTTTCCAACCGGCTTACATTGGGCGTTTTTTTAGGGGTGGTATCGGCTTTGTTTTATGCTTTGAGAAATTTGTTGAATAAAAAATATATTCACATTTATTCTGGCAGCCTGATCATGAAAAATCAATTACTGGTCAGTTCAGTTATCTTAATTCCCGCAATGTTTTTTTATACCTTTAGCTTCAGCTTCCGGGATGTATCATATTTATTGATATTGGGGTTGGTCACTACAGCGGTGGGACACACATTATTTGTCAGAAGTTTAAAACATTTTACTGCCAGTACCGCCAGTGTCATAAGTAGTTTACAACCTATTTATGGCATTATTCTGGCAGTTATTGTATTAAATGAGCAGTTGCCATTTAATGTAATAGCAGGAGGAACCCTTATCATTACTACTGTGATTTTTGCCAGTATAAAGCATTATCATATGACTGCTAAAAGCTCCTCCTGATAAACATTAGCTTTTTATATGCATTTCATCTATTTTATTATCTTTATGAACCAGGGTCTTCATTTTTTCTTCAAAAAACTCCCAGATATTTTTTTCATAACTACCCATGGTATATTTTTCTTCAAACTCTTTTCGAATCAAATCAATTTTTTCCATATCCATATTATTAATTGTTTAAAACTAATTATTTAATTATACCTGAACAAAATCCATACCAGATCAATGATATGCGCTGACAATTACCTGCATTATATAAAATATTATTCGGCAAAGATGTCTATTAACCATTTTATTCTTATCATTTTATCCGGGAAACTATTTTTTTAACCAGCAGAAGAAAAAATTGTTATAATTCTATTTAATTGAGTTCAGGCAGAACTACTTCAAATACTGTTCCCTGATTGATCTCTGAACTTACCGAAACCTTGCCATGGAGTTTAGTCACTGATTCCTTTAAGATATATAGTCCCAGGCCTGAACCGGCATTGACAGGGCTACCCCGGTAAAACATATCAAAAATCTTATCTATGTGGGCCTGGTTAATTCCCACCCCATTGTCCTCCACTTTTATTTTAACCATGGAATTTTCCGGGTTTACTTCAATTTTGACATAAGAGCCTCTGTGGTGATATTTATTGCGATACCGGATTGAATTACTGACAAGATTGCTGAGAATAATTTTCAACCTGTTCCGGTCTGAATGAAAAGGGCGATCCAGTGTATTATTAATTTTGAACTGAATATGGTTGAAATTCTCCAGGTATTGAAGGTCCCGGAGGATTGATGATATCAATTCATTCCAGTCGATTTCTTCCAGTTCCAGTTCAGTTCGGGAATTCCGGGTGAAATCAATGAGCTCTTTAATAAAATTATCCAGCCTGATCAGCGATTTATTGATCATATTGAGGTAATCTTCTTTTTTGGAAGTATCCTTTTCCAGGCGACTGATCTGGATAAGCCCTAAGGAGGAGGTCAACGGAGCCCTCAGATCGTGAGAAACACTATAAACAAACCGATCCAACTCCTGATTAATTTTAATGAGTTGTTCATTTTTGTTAATCAGGATCTTTTTATGATTTGCCAATTGTTGCACTACCTTTTCCTTTTGTTGATTGATTTGTTCCGCTTCCTCTTTTGCTTTCAGAATCAAGGCGCTTTTCTTTCGTATTGATTCTCTGCCAGCAGAAGCCTTCAGGTAAGCCTTTTTCAGGTTTTCCATGATGATGGTTAAGGGAATAACAGTAATAAGGGTCAGGCATAAAAAATTGACGATCGTGATCAGAAGGGCAAACGGATCAAAAGTATATAAATTAGAGGAAGTCCAGACTCCGGTATACACTAAAAACTCAATGGTCAATAAGGCCAGCATATTCAACCAAATAGCATAATGGGCCTGTTTTCTGCCTAACAATATTGCAGCCAGCGGCGGAAAAGCAAACAGCCACAAAAAACCTGCACCATCTTTTCCCACAAAAATGATCAGACCTATGCCTAATAAGAAAGTCAGAATCATGATCAAACCCACTTTAATTTCATATTTAACCCGGTTGGCAAAAAATATAAAAAGAAAAACCAGGTAAACAACTGTATCCAAAATTATTACCAGGTATAGCTCATACTTTACAGATATGATAATGCTAGGTATATAAGCGATGGTGCCAAAAACTAACAGCATGTAAAGCAACGTCTCAAAGATAGGCAATCGCCACTTCATAAGAGGGTCTGAGTGGGGCTGACTTAGTATTTGCCTGTAACGCTTTCTTTGGAATGAATTCACGTCAAAATATTTTTCTCAAAAATGGCAAAGATCAGTCTTTATTACTGCTTATTTTAAGCTGAAACATTACCTTCAAAAAAATAAAATACTATATTTTAAACAAATAAACAAAATGAGATCAATGATGTTGCCTTGAAATTATAATTTGGTAATTACAATAAGTGGAGATGGAATAGCAATTCTATAAGCCCCATCTTAGGAGCCTTAAGTAGATGTAGGTCCAGCATCGATATAGAGCTATTTTAATTAATTACAACGCTGGTCATTTTACTTCCGTCCTGGGCTACTCCTAAAGTCATTTATTCGGATCATTGATCACAAACAAATATCATATGGCATCCGATCATCTTTTTGTATAAATATAATGCTGCCTTTCATGCCCACACAACTTGTTTTTTGGGCTTCAGAATTTATTAATTAGGACTTAATTTTTGTGTTTAATTGCCAGGTCTTATATTTGAAGAAATTTTTTAGAGTATATGGCAGAATTACAAACTTTGAAACTTGAGATTGAGGAAGGTATCCTGATCATTCAAATCTCACGGCCTGATAAATTAAATGCATTAAATACAATCACTTTGGAAGAACTGCGAACCACCATCCAGAGTGCTTATGATGATAAAGACATAAAAGGAGTGATAATCACCGGTGAAGGTGACAAGGCTTTTGTTTCCGGAGCTGATATTGATGAAATCGCTGGCTTAAATGAATTAAATGGCCGGAAGTTTTCTGAAAATGGCCAGGAAGTGTTTGCCTTGATTGAAAATTGTCCTAAACCAATTATAGCTGCAGTAAATGGTTACGCCCTGGGAGGAGGATGTGAACTGGCCATGGCCTGTCATATCAGGGTTGCCACCAAAAATGCCACCTTTGGACTTCCCGAAGTTACTTTAGGCATGATTCCCGGTTATGGCGGTACTCAAAGGCTTACTCAGCTGATTGGTAAAGGTAAAGCCCTGGAGCTGATGATGACTGCCGAGGTTATTGGTGCAGAAGAAGCTTTAAATCTGAGGCTGATAAACTACCTGGTTCGTGATAAAGCTGAATTATTGGAAAAAAGCAAACAATTGCTGACCAAGATCATTTCTAATGCTCCTCTGGCAGTGGGTATGTTGGTAGAATGTGTCAATGCGGTCTACAATTTTGATGAAAATGGTTATCAAACTGAGTCCAATAGCTTTTCCAATTGCTTTAAATCCAGCGACTTTCAGGAAGGTGTAAATGCGTTTATTGAAAAAAGAAAACCTAAGTTTGAGGGAGAATAACCTCCGGGCATACTACATCATTTAATCTCCAAAAGTTGGGTCATTTAAAAAAATTAGCCGGTGAAACTGCCATATATGGTGTGAGCAGTATCCTGGGCAGAATGCTTAATTACTTGCTGGTTCCTATCTATACCAGTTATTTTGCTCCGGCTGAATATGGTATCGTAACCGAATTATATGCCTATGCCGCTTTTCTGATCATTGTCTACACTTATGGTATGGAAACGGCATTTTTCCGTTTTGCTACCCATCAGGCAGAACAAAAAAAGAACATTTTTAATGCTGCCGAAACTTCCATATTGCTAAGCAGTATGTTGTTTTCGCTGATCCTGGTCCTTTTTGCCAGTCCCATTGTTAATTTCCTGGAATATCCTGGCCGGGAAAGGTACGTCTACTGGTTTGCTGCTATTTTGGCTATAGATGCCCTGGTGGCCATTCCATTTGCCAGATTACGCCTGGAAGGCAAAGCTATCAGGTTTGCGGTGGCCAAATTGATCAATATAGGATTAAATATCTTTTTCAACCTCCTGTTCATCATCGGATTTCTAAAGATTTACCAGGGTGAATGGCTGAAGGGATTGCAGGATGAGATTCAAATGTTTTATCGGCCTGATCTGGGAGCTGATTATGTTTTTATTGCCAATTTGATTGCCAATGCCGCTTTGTTATTGATCCTGGGAGACATATTGCTTAAAATAAAACTAAAGCTAAACTGGCAGACATTAAAACCTATGTTGATCTATGCTTATCCATTGTTGTTTATGGGTTTGGCTGGAGCTACCAATGAAATGCTTTCAAGAGCACTTTTGAAAAAGCTTTTACCCGATAATTATTACCAGGATATGAGCAACCTGGCTGCCTTGGGTGTTTTTGGGGCTTGTTACAAATTATCTGTCTTTATGACACTGACGATCCAGGCATTTCGTTATGCAGCTGAGCCATTTTTCTTCTCCCGGGCTAAAGATAAAAACTCCCCCCTCCTTTTCAGTGATGTGATGCATTGGTTTATTATTTTAGGGGCTTTTATATTTCTAACCATCAGCCTTAACCTGGAAATTATCGCTCATTTGTTCCTGAGATCTCCTCAATATTGGGAAGGCTTGCCTGTGGTGCCGATTCTATTGCTGGCAAATTTATTCCTGGGAATTTATTTTAACCTATCGGTTTGGTTTAAGCTTACTGACAGAACTATTTATGGTACCTGGATAGCTGCTACAGGCGCTATCATAACAGTGGGTTTGAATTTTCTGCTGATCCCGCTATATGGATTTGAAGGCAGTGCAGTGGTGACCTTGATCACATACCTCACCATGACTATTATCAGTTATATTTTAGGTATGCGGTTTTATCCCATCCCTTATAAGATAAAAAAGGACCTATTCATAATTCTGGGTGCCGTTGGCGTATATTATTTAGTTACCAGTGTGGAATACCCTACCTACCTATTAGAAAAAATAGTAGATATAGGTGTACTGGCCATATTTGCACTTATTATATATATAATGGAAAAAGATCGAATTACTAAAAGGATATCCAAAAACACTTAAGTTACTAAAATTAACAAATCAAATATGCAGGTAAAAGTAATTAATCAATCAAAACACCATTTACCCTCCTATCAGTCTGACCACGCAGCTGGTCTTGATATTTATGCCAACCTGGAGGAGGAGGTGCTGTTAAAGCCATTACAAAGGTCATTAATACCAACAGGACTTTTTCTGGAATTGCCGGTCGGTTTCGAAGCACAGATCAGGCCGCGCAGTGGTCTTGCCTATAAAGCTGGTGTGACTGTATTAAATACTCCCGGTACCATAGATGCAGATTACCGGGGTGAAGTGAAGGTGATCCTGGTGAATCTGTCAGATCAGGATTTTATCATTAAAGACGGGGAAAGGATCGCCCAAATGGTCATTGCCAAACATGAAACCATCGAATGGGTAAAAGTAGAATCACTGAGCCAAACCAAAAGAGGGGCCGGAGGTTATGGCAGTACAGGTAACAAATAATTTTTTTAAAATATAAACCAACAGTTAACCATGAATATCATAGTTCCCATGGCCGGCATAGGCAAGAGAATGCGGCCTCATACCTTAACCGTTCCGAAACCACTGATCCCGATTGCAGGCAAGCCCATAGTTCAGCGATTGGTGGAAGATATAGCCCGGGTGTGTAACCAAAAAATTGATCAGGTTGGTTTTGTTATAGGTGAATTTGGGGCTGAAGTAGAAAAAAGATTGCTGGAAATTGCCCATTCTATTGGAGCTGAAGGAAAAATATTCTACCAGGATGAGGCTCTGGGTACTGCCCATGCAGTATTCTGCGCCCACCCCATCATGGAAGGTAACACTATTGTTGCTTTTGCCGACACCTTATTCCGGGCTGATTTTCAATTGGATTTCAATCAGGAAGGAATTATTTGGGTACAGGAGGTTGAAGATCCCAGCGCCTTTGGAGTTGTGAAAAAAGACCAGAACAATTTTATTACTGATTTTGTGGAAAAACCCTCTCAGCCTGTTTCCAATCTGGCCATTATTGGAATTTATTATTTTAAACAGGGAGAAATACTGAAGGAAGAGATCAAAAAGATCATTGATCAGGACCTTAAGGACAGTGGAGAATATCAGTTGACCCGTGTACTGAGGAATATGACGGAAAGAGGTGTAAAGTTCGTACCAGGTAAAGTGGATGAATGGCTGGATTGTGGCAATAAAAATGCAACGGTAAATACAAATAAACGTTATTTAGAGTATCTGAAAGAAAAGAAACTGGTGTCTGATTCTGTCAAATTGGAAAATGCTGTAATTATCCCACCTTGCTATATCGGAGAACAGGTTGAATTACACAATACCATTATAGGTCCGTACGTTTCTATAGGGAAAAATTCAGTTGTAAAAGATTCCAGGATAACCAATTCAATAATTCAGGAAAACACTCTTATACGAAACATTGTTTTACAAAACTCCATGCTTGGAAATTTTGTTACTTTTGAGGGAAAGGTATCTGATTTAAGCATCGGAGACTACTCCATTGTAGTCCAGTGAAAATTAAATTAATTTATGAAAGCATTCTCAAAAAGTCTGATTCTTCTTATTACAAGCGCCATAATTGTGGTTTCTTCTACATCTGTAAATGCTCAAAAATGGAAAATCTGGAAAGATGATGAGCAAAACCCTTCAGGTAATAATTTTGAAGCAGAAAAGTACTTCATTGAGGCAGAAAAGTATTTCATTCTGGAAGATTTTAATAAAGCTCAGGTATTATTCCTGAAAGCACTGGAAATTGAACCTGAAAATCCTGCTATTCATTTCAAGATGGCTGAAACCCTGGCAAAAAGTGGAGAAATGGATAAGGCCATCACCTATGGCAAAAAGGCCATAGAACTGAATCCAAAAAATAAATATTATTATCTGCTCACTGCAGAAATCTATACCAGAAACAGTGATTTTCAACAGGCCACTAATGTGTACCAGTCTATGGTTAATAATGTCTCCGGTACTGAGGAGTATTTGCCGGAATTAGCTACTATGTATGCTGTGCAAAAAAATTACGACAAGGCCCTTGAAACATTTGACCAGGCTGAACAATATTTCGGCATCTCTGAACAAATAAGTTATCAGAAACAAAAGATCTACTTACAGCAAAATCAACTGGATCAGGCTATTGCAGAAGCTAAAAGACTTATAGAGGCTTACCCCAGTCAATCAGATTTTGTAATTTCAATGGCTGAGATCATGACCTCAAATAATCGTGAAGACGAAGCCATTCCCTATCTGGAAGAAGTACTGGCTTATGAACCAGAAAATGCCAAAGCACTGGTCATGCTGGCCCGCGTATATGATAAACAAGGTAAGAAAGAGCAGTCAAGGGAAAACATCATCAGGGTATTTGGCAGTCTTGATCTGGAACTGGAAAAGAAAGTACAGGTGTTGCTAGATCAAATGAAAAAATTGCCGGATAGCGAAACGGAAAAGTTTGCCATTCAATTGGCAGATATTCTCATAGATACGCATCCGGAAGAAGGCATTGCTTTTATGATCTATGGAGACCTGATGAACCAATTAGATGAAAGAGAAACATCTAAAAATTATTATCTGAAAGCAATTGAACTGGGCCATGAAAACTTTGCCGTTTGGCAAAATGTTTTGCAAATGGAGTTAATGCTGGAGCAATATGACCAGGTCGTAGAACATGCCGACAGGGCATTGGAATTATTCCCTAATCAGGCCGCCATTTATTATTTCAGTGGAACTGCCCATCTGATTAAAAAACAATTTCAGGAGGCCGCATTTGCCTTTGAACAAGGAAAAAAACTGGCATCAGGCAATACTCAGTTACTAAGCATCATGAATGGGCAATTAGGAGATGCCTACCACAGCCTTGAGGAATATGGAAAATCTGATGCAGCCTATGAAGCAGCCCTGGATGCCAATCCGGAAAATGACCATGTGCTAAACAATTACAGCTATTACCTCTCCCTGAGAAAAGATAAGCTGGACCTTGCCAAAAAAATGTCTACCAAATTGATCAAACTAAATCCAGACAATGCCAATTATCTTGATACACATGCCTGGGTTTTATTCATGCTGGAAGAATATGATCAAGCCAGAAAAGTAATTGAAAAAGCCTTAAAAGGAGATCCCAGTGGCACAATAATTGAACATTACGGAGATATACTGTACAAATTGGGAGATGTGGATGGTGCAGTTAAACAATGGCAAAGGGCTAAAGGTATGGATGAATCATCAGAATTAATTGATAAAAAGATAGCAGACAGGAAGTTATATGAATAAAATTTGGTGGGGTGTTGTTCTTTTGGGAATCATAGTAACAGGCAGTTCCTGTAGTAAAAAAGTATCCGTTTCTGATTACTACAAAAAAAATAAAAAATTCGAGATCCAGCATTTTGATTTTGACTACCTAAGTTCCAGGGCCCGGGTCAGGTATAACGATGGAAGCAAAAACATGGTGCTAAATGCCAATATCAGAATTAAAAAAGATAGTATCATCTGGGTTTCTCTTTCTCCTGCCCTGGGTATCGAAGTAGCCCGTGGATTAATAACACCTGATTCTATCGCTTTTCTCAACCGGGTAGAAAAAGAATATAAAGTGTATGACTATGCTTTGCTAAGTAAACAATTTAATTTTAATATCAATTTTCATTTGCTCCAGTCTATGATTTTAGGTAATATGCCTAAAGAAACCAATTTGAATGATCGCATGAAAAAAAACAAGGGATATTATTTGGTTGAACAGGAAATTGGTCCATTTACCATTGAAAACTACATCAGTTCCAAAACCATGAAAGTGGAAAAAGTGATCATGATGGAACATCCCAGTAACAATTCACTGGTGTTTGCCTATGATGATTTTCAGGTGATTGAAAAAATGATATTTCCTTATTCCAGTGATATCTCTCTGAACTATCACACTGCTGATGCCGAGGCAAGTACCAAAGTGAATATTGCTTACTCAAGAATAGATCTGGGTGATGAAAAGTTGAATTTCCCTTTCAATGTGCCGGATAAATATGATAAAAAATAAAAATTATCTTATTTTCACATTATTATTTTTCTTGTTATCCCATGCTTTTGTTTGGGCTCAGAAGTCCCGTCAGCAATTAGAAAAAGAAAAAAAACAAAATCTACAGGAAATTATTGAGGCAGAAAAGATTTTAGCAGAAACAGAATCAAAGAGAATATCAAGCATCGGCCAGTTAAATGCATTAAACAACCAGATCAAAGCCAGGGAAAAACTGATTAGATCTTACCAGGCAGAAATTGAACTATTGAATGCTGAAATTAATGAAATCAATCTGATTATCAATGCCCTGGAACAAGACCTGGTAAATCTGAAAGATGAATATGCCTCTATGGTTTACCTCACATATAAAGCTAATAATGGTTTTAACAATATAACATTTTTATTTTCTGCCAAAACCTTTAACCAATTCTTCATGCGACTTAAGTACATGGAGCAATATGCTCAGGCCAGGAAAAATCAGGTGGCTGAGATTAATAATGTTAAGGATATGCTTCAAAATCAGGTAGCCTCCATTGAAGCAAAAAATGAAGAAAAAATAGCCCTGAAAGCTCAGCAGGAACAGGAAAATCAAAATCTGCTGACTATGAAAAGTAAACAAAACAAACTGGTTAAAAATCTCCAATCCAAAGAATCTGAAATCAGAAAAGAAATTGCCCAAAGAAAAAGAGCTGTGGACAAATTGGATGAAATGATCACAGAATTGGTGCGCAGGGAAATGGAAGAAGCAAAAAGGACCCGGGCTGATGCCAGATCATTGAAAGATATTACATCCGTTACGGCTTCTTTTGAAAATAATAAATCCCGCCTCTCCTGGCCGGTATCATCAGGGTTTATTTCAGCCAAATTCGGGCTCAACCCCCACCCCGTGTTCAAAGGAGTAATGGAAAGCAATGATGGGGTCAATATACAAACCAACAAAGATGAGGTAGTGACCGCAGTATTTGATGGCGTGGTTTCGCGGGTGGCGTTGGCCCCTCCGCCCTTCCATCAGGTAGTACTGGTAAGACATGGTGAATATTTTACCGTGTATTCCAAATTAAGCGATGTATTTGTAAAATCAGGTCAGGAAATCAGAAAAGGAGACCAGGTGGGTAAAGTATTCACAGATAAAGACGGTATTTCGGAGATGCATTTTATGGTTTGGAAAAATAATCAAAAATTAGATCCTCAGAATTGGTTGGTTAAAAAGTAAATCAGTAGATTGAACCTTTTTAATGCAATAATCCTTTATTTATTACGATGTTATATTGAACAGTGATGCTGTTTGTGATATTTTATAATATCTCTATATTTACAATTTAAATTTCAAAAAACTATTGAATTATGACTGGAGTCTTATTATTTGTCGGAGGTTTAGGTGGATGGGAAATATTTTTAATCATCTCTGTTTTACTTATATTTTTTGGAGCTAAAAAAATTCCGGAATTAGCCCGTGGGTTAGGTAAAGGAATTAAAGAATTTAAAGACGCAACCAAAGATGTTAAAGACAAAATAGAAGAAGGAGTTCAGGAAGAAGGGGTTAAACAGGAAGATTCAAAACCCTAATCTGCCTTGGAACCCTATGCCTCTTACCAACCAATCGTTTCACTTCTGAAATCAGGCCAGACAACCTGCAGGAAAGTAGTGGAATACTATTTAGCCAACATTGATCAGCAGAATCAATTAAATGTATTTCTTGAAGTTTTCGCAGAGGAGGCCCTGGCCAAAGCTGATGAAGTGGATATTAAGATAGCCCAGGGAACAGCCGGGCATCTGGCTGGAATGGTAATAGGCATTAAAGACGTTTTATGCTATAAAGCACATAAAACCCAAGCCAGTAGTCGCATTCTGGAGGGTTTTGAATCACAATATACCGGATCTGCTTTACAAAAAGTGATCGATCAGGATGCCATCATCATCGGAAGAATAAACTGTGATGAATTTGGTATGGGTTCTTCCAATGAAAATTCTGCTTTCGGTCCGGTGAGAAACGGACTGGCCCCTGATCATGTGCCGGGCGGCTCATCCGGAGGATCTGCTGTGGCTGTGCAAATGAATATGTGTACCGCCTCCCTTGGGTCTGACACAGGCGGATCCATCAGGCAACCTGCTGCGTTTTGTGGCGTAGTAGGCTTAAAGCCCACTTATGGCCGTATCTCCCGCTATGGATTGATTGCCTATGCCTCTTCGTTCGATACAATTGGTATATTAGCCAGAACTGTGGAGGATACAGCCTTGTTACTGGAAGTAATGGCCGGGGCAGATCAAATGGATAGCACGGTTAGTTGCAGGGAAGTGCCTGCTTATACTTCTGGATTAGAAAATCAGATCAGAAAGGGTAAAGTAGCTTATTTAAAAGATACGTTCCAGGCTGAAGGGCTCGATCCTGAAATCCTGGAACAGACCAGGATTACTTTAAATGGCATTAAACAGGATGGGTACCAAGTCGATGGTGTTGAATTTCCCTGGCTAAAATATATTTTACCTACTTATTATATTCTGATTACGGCTGAAGCCAGTGCCAATCTGGCCCGATATGATGGTGTGAAATTTGGTTATCGTGATCCTAATCCGGTAAGCCTGGAGAAAATGTATAAAAAAACCCGTTCTGAAGGATTTGGGCAGGAAGTGAAAAGGCGTATTATGTTGGGAACTTTCGTATTAAGCGCCAGTTATTATGATGCTTACTACACCAAGGCCCAAAAAGTAAGAAGGTTAATTAAGGAAAAAACAGAGGAACTTTTTCAATCCTATGATTTTCTGATTTTACCGACAACACCAAGTACTGCATTTAAATTGGGCGAAAATAATCAAAATCCACTGGAAATGTATCTGGCAGATCTGTTTACTGTTCAGGCCTCCGTTACAGGTATTCCGGCTATTTCTTTGCCCAATGGAACTGACAGCCAGGGACTTCCTATCGGATTACAAGTAATGGCCAGCGCGTTTAAAGAACAGGAATTATTGGCCTTTTCGAATTATTTAATGATCAAAAACCAGGTAGCTGTATGAAAAAAACAATATTGAATAAATTAATACCATCTATAGTCATTTTGTTTTTTTTGATATATCCGCTTTATAGCCAGGATGATTCTGCCAATGATTATAAATATGAATATATTCCAGATGCCAGTTATTATGAGGTGGAGGAACGTATTAAAGACATTCCTTCTGCTATCCCTTTGAGCTACAATAAAAGAATTAAAGCATTTATAGATTATTTCACCATCAAAGACCGGGAATATACCCGAATGATCCTTCGCAGAAAAAACGTGTTTTTTCCGATTTTTGAAAAATATCTTCAAAAACATAACCTTCCGGATGAATTAAAATACCTTTCTATCATTGAATCCGGCCTAAATACCCGGGCAATTTCCAGGGTGGGAGCCGTAGGGTTATGGCAATTTATGCCCTATACCGGTAAGATGTTCAAGTTGCATCAGGATTGGTATGTAGATGAACGTATGGACCCTGAAAAAGCTACTGAAGCTGCTTGTCTTTACCTGGCTCAGCTTTATAATATGTTTGATGATTGGGAAATGGCTTTAGCCTCTTACAATTGCGGGCCTGGCAACGTGCGTAAAGCTATCCGAAGATCAGGCTATAAAAAAACTTTTTGGGAAGTATATCCCTATCTTCCTCGTGAAACCCGTTCTTATGTTCCCCAGTTTGTGGCCATTATTTATGTTTTAAATTACGCCGAAGAACATAATTTTTTCCCGGAAATAGATCAGGAATTCCCCATGGCCTGGGAAACCGTTTCCATTGATGGATTTTTACATATGCCTACCCTGGCAAATTTGCTAGGTGTTTGTGAGGAAGATCTGCAAAATCTCAACCCTCAGTTGAAAAGAAATGCTTTACCGGAGGAAACCCGGAACTATCCATTGAAAATACCGGCAGACAAATTTGATTATTTTGTATTGCATCAGGAGGAGATCCTTGACTCAGCTTCCAACCACGGAAAAGAGGAAATAGAATATATTGCCAGAAATACGGTAGGTAGTACCTATGGTCGTGAAAAAGTAGTGTACCGGGTACGCTCCGGGGATGTTTTGGGAACCATTGCTTCAAGATACCGGGTCAGGGTATCAGATCTGAGAACCTGGAATAATATTCGGGGTAACCTGATAAGGGTGGGACAAAACCTGAGTATTTGGGTCAGAGAAGGAAATGTTCCCAGCCGGGTAGCTTCCAGCAGCAGGCCTGCCCCCCTTCCTTCCAACAAAGTGTATATTGTGCAACCAGGAGATACCCTCTGGCATATCTCCCGCAGATATGAAGGTCTGAGTATTGAAAAGATCAAGCAATTGAACAACCTGAAAGGCAGTGAAATTAAACCCGGTCAAAAGCTGGTGTTAGGATAATTCTTGAAACCCATATCGGGAAATTTAAAATTACTGCGAACAGTTCCGGTAACAAATTGTTCTATTGGTAGAAATTTTTAACTCTTAAAATTAAAATATCAATGGAAAAGAAAAATGAAATTATAAAAGCCCTTCAAAAAGCTTACTGGAAAGAAATTGAAACCATCATGAATTACCAGGCCAATTCAGTCAACCTGGATGGGATCCGGGCGCATGAAATTCGTGAAATCCTGGAAGAAGAGGTGGCTGATGAGCTGGGACATTCCAGAAAATTAGCAGAAAGGATCAAGGAACTGGATGGCGTGGTTGAAGGATCGAGTTCCTTCCATGCTGAACAACAAACCAGCCAGCCACCATCAGACACTACTGATCTGGAAAGTGTGGTGAAAGGAGTAATAGATGCTGAAAAAGATGCCATTCAGCATTATAAGTATATCATTGAAATAACAGATGGGGTTGACTTTGTTACCCAGGATCTGTGCATTGAACTTCAAGCCGATGAGGAAAAGCACCTGAGACTTTTCCGTGGTTTTCTTAAAGGAATTGAGAAAGATAAGCTCACACCGGTAGCATAATTTATTCAATAATTTTTAATCATGGAGGTTGACCCTGGTAAAAGGTCAACCTGTTTTTTGTGTTCCTCCCTTTGTCAAAAGCTCACCCGCTTGTTTATTAATTTATAGGAATTTAACAGTAACAATTTAGCCAATCATAGATTATATAAGTAGACAAAATGCTCTAAAGAAAGAAATTTTTTAACCTAAAAAATATTAAAAATGAAAGGTAGTAATCTTTTTTCATTGGTCTTTATTTTATTGTTTTACATATCATGTACCGGGCAAAATAATCCTCCAGAACAAATACAGACCAGTCAGCTTACCACATTTGAACAAAAGCAACAAAATGCCACTAGTTCAGGTAGTTATGTTGGAAATAATGAAACTCAGGAAGCTGATATTCCACCTGCATTGAATTTCACAGAAGCAGCCAGGGAAGTTACGCCTGCCGTAGTTCACATTATTTCAACCATCAATCCTACCCCTGGTCAACAAAGACAAAATCAAATTCCACCACAATTAAGACAATTCTTTAATTTACCCGGGCCTCAAAGACCTCAACCACGTCAAGGTTCTGGCTCTGGAGTTATTATTTCAGAAGATGGCTACATTGTCACAAATAATCATGTGATCGCAGATGCTGATAATCTGCAGGTCACCATGAACAATAATCAGACTTATACTGCAGAAGTCATTGGCACTGACCCCACTACTGACCTGGCCCTGGTTAAAATCGATCCTTCAAATAATCTGCCGTTTGTTCCATTCGGTGATATAGATCAGGTAGAAGTTGGTGACTGGGTATTGGCAGTAGGAAATCCCTTTAATCTTTCTTCCACTGTAACAGCCGGAATTGTAAGTGCATTATCCCGGAGTATCAACATTTTAAGGGAACAGGCAGCTGTAGAAGCTTTTATTCAAACGGATGCTGCTATTAATCCCGGCAACAGCGGAGGCGCATTAGTAAATCTTGATGGAGAATTAGTGGGTATTAATACCGCCATTGCTTCACCTACTGGTGCTTATGCTGGTTATGGTTTTGCTGTGCCCATCAACCTGACCAGAAAAGTAGTGAATGACCTGTTAAATTATGGCGTAGTACAAAGAGGTTATCTGGGTGTTTTTATCAGGGACATCAATGAGGAACTGGCCGATGAAGAAGATATCAATATCAGACAGGGTGTTTATGTAGACAGTTTGGTGGATGCCGGTGCTGCTGAAGCCGCCGGAATTCAATCAGGTGATATCATTGTAGAGGTAGAAGACCAGGACATTGAAAATGTTTCTCAATTACAGGTAGCCATTGCCGAGAAAAGACCTGGCGATGAAATTGATATTACAGTATTGCGAAACGGGAATCGTCGTAATCTGGATGTAACCCTGAAAAATATGCAGGGAAACACAGAATTAGTCAGAGAAACCACAGCCAGTATGTTGGATCAATTAGGTATTGGTGTATCCAACTTATCTGAAGCTGAACAGGAACAATTAGGTATTGATGCCGGAGTAAGAGTGATGCGTATACAACCTAATGGCCTGATTGGCAGGTCCACTCAAATGATGGAAGGTTTTATAATCCAGCAAGTGGACAACCAGGATATTAATAATGTGGCTGAACTTACCAATACTTTAAAAAATAAAAGTGGTGGTGTGATTGTTGCAGGTGTATATCCTGGTAATTCTGAAACTTATTATTATGCATTCGGATTGTAAGAAAGGCTAAAAATTTATAAATTAAGAAAAGCGAAATGGTTTTTGAAGGCTAATTTCGCTTTTTCTATTAATAATAAATGCAATGATTAAATTAATAGAAACTGACAAAGAAAAAGTTCTGGGTTTGGAAGTAACAGGTAAAATAAACAAACAGGACTATGAGCTAATCAACCCCAAAATTGATAACGCTATAAAAAAATATGGTAAAATAAACCTTTATCTTGAAATTAAAGATTTGGAGGGATTTACTCCCAAGGCTGCCTGGGAAGACTTCAAGGAAATTAAACATTGGAATGAGTTTGAAAAAATTGCCATAATTGGTAAGGATGATTGGGAGACAATGGTAACCGGTTTGACAAACCTGGTCATTCCTGGAGAAGTAAGATATTTTGATTTTTCTGAAAAGCATATTGCTTTAGATTGGATCAACTAACATTTCAGGAATTATCAAAAATAATCTTTGAAGTATTCAATCTTACACTGGAAAGATTACAACCTCAGTACACTTTTTTCAAGTGATTTTAGCTGCTAAATTGCCCTCGATTTAATAAAGTTAAAAACACCAACTATAAAGTGCAATGAATTTCAAAAACTTATCCCTCGGCAAAAAGATGTTCCTGGCCTTTGGAACAATCATTTTTTTACTCATCCTTGTCGTATTTTGGTCAACTTTTGGTATTAGTGGCATTGTTAACAACGCCGAAGAAGTCATTGAAGGAAATAAACTCAGGACAGACCTGGAACATAAATATGTGCAACACCTGCAATGGGCCTCAGAAGTAAATAATTTACTGACCAATGAAGAGGAAACTCAGCTTAAGGTGCAATTGGATGATCATAAATGTGATTTTGGTCAATGGTACTTTGGGCCAGGTAGAAAACAAGCAGAATTACTCATCCCTGAACTGGCTGGTAAATTTTCTGAATTTGAAGAGCCTCATCGATTACTGCATGCTTCAGCCAAACAGATTCAGGAAATCTTTATACAAGCTGATGAATCGATAGGTGCCTCTTTAAGAGAAGCTAAAAGTGATCACCTCATCTGGGCCCACAGGGTGAAAGATGTATGTGTAAATGCGGTGAGAATTGACCATATTGAAGTTGAAAAAGATCCCACCCAATGCAGGTTTGGCAAATGGTTAAAATCATCTGAAGTGAAAGAAATGATCAATCATTACCCGGAATTTGGCCGCATACTGGATCAGGTAAAGGATCCACATCAAAGATTGCATCAATCAGTGTTGATTGTAGAAAAATATTTCCGACAGGGAGATATAGCCAATGGTAAATCCTACTATATGGATGTGACCAAACCCACCACCTATGAAGTTTTAGAAGTGTTGGATCAGGCAATTGCCTGGAATGATAAAGGGGTGGCAAGCATGAAACAGTGTAGTAAGATCTTTCATGATCAAACTGAAGTCCATTTGAATAAAATGGGAGATCTTTTTAACCAAACCATTGAATTGTCCAAGGATTATGTGATGACAGATGAAGTGATGCTTACCCAGGCAGATCAAACCCGGTGGGGTATTATTACTTTCAGTACGATTGCTATTATCATTGGTTTAGTTCTGGCTTATGTAATTTCAAATGCTTTGATAAGCCCCATTCTGAAAGGAGTGAAATTTGCCCGACAGGTGGCTTCCGGTGACTTGACAGCTGAAATTGATGTGGATCAGAAAGATGAAATTGGACAACTGGCCCAGGCACTTAAAGGCATGGTCCATAAACTGCGCGATGTAGTGAGCAACGTTATGGCCGGAGCAGAAAACATATCTGCTGCCAGTAATCAGATGAGTGGCAGCTCTCAGGAAATGTCTCATGGGGCCAATGAACAAGCTTCCTCGGCCGAAGAGGTCTCCTCATCCATGGAAGAAATGACCGCTAATATTCAACGTAATAATGAAAATGCGCAACAGACTGAAAAAATAGCCATAAAAGCGGCTGAAGGCGTAGAAGAGGGAAGCAAAGTAGTTGATCAGACAGTACAGTCGATGAAAAATATTGCAGAAAAGATCAGTATTATCGGTGAAATTGCCAGACAAACCAATATCCTGGCCCTAAATGCTGCGGTAGAAGCTGCCCGGGCAGGGGAACATGGCAAAGGGTTTGCTGTAGTAGCGGCAGAAGTAAGAAAGTTGGCAGAAAGAAGCCAGGTAGCTGCAGCTGAAATTGATCAGGTATCGAAATCCAGTGTTTCTGTAGCTGAAAAGTCGGGCAAATTATTAACCGAAATTGTACCTGATATACAAAAAACGGCACAATTGGTACAGGAGATCAGTGCCGCCAGCGTAGAACAAAATTCTGGCGCAGAACAAATCAATTCAGCCATCCAGCAGTTGAACCAGGTAACTCAACAAAATGCCGCGTCATCTGAAGAAATGGCTACCAGTTCTGAAGAATTATCCTCTCAGGCCCAGCAATTGCTTGAACTAATTGCCTATTTTAAGATCGAAACGAATCAGAACTTCAAAAACAGATCAAGCTTTTCAAAATCTGACATCAGTCATACAAAAGACATAAAACACATTGAAAATAATTCGACAACTGTCGATATTTAAAAAAAAACGCCATGATTTTGTAATAGTAATCCTTTTTTCTTAGTTTAAACAACCATCTGAAATTATCAGGTGGTTGTTTTTTTCCAGATTATCGAGCTCATGGTACTAAGTCAAAAGTTTGAACACTATCCGTAAAACCATTTGATGAAGCAGGAGATTGAAAATTAAATATTAAATTGCCGGTAAAATGACTGAAAATGTACTTCCCTGATTAAAGACGCTTTGCACTTCCATATTTCCATTCATCTTCTCAACAAACTCCCGGGTAAGGATCAATCCTAACCCTGATCCTTTTTCATTTTCTGTTCCCCTGGTGGTAAAATGAGCATTGAGATCGAATATTTTCTTTTGGTCTGCCGGTTTCATACCCGTTCCCTGGTCGATTACCTTGATCACAACTTCCTGCTCCATAATTTCTACCAGTATAGTTACTTGTTTGTGCTTATAGCTAAATTTAATCGCATTGCTGATCAGATTACGTAAAATGGTTTTAAGCATATTACGGTCGGCTTGTACTGTGACTGGCAGCATCTTCAGGTTTAAAGTTATGTGTTTATTATAAGCTTGAGATGCCAATAATTCCATAGTTTCCCTAATCAGGGGCTCCAGACTGATTTCCTCAATATTCACTTCTGCTTTTCCTGTTTGGCTGCGAGACCATTCCAAAAGGTTCACTAATAAGGTATGTCCCTGATTAGAGGACTTCCTGATCAATTCAGCATAAACCTTTATCTCATCCAGGGAGAGTTGATTTATCCCCTTTACAATAAAATCAGATAGTTGAATTAGTTGCTGGAAAGGATTTTTAAGATCATGTCCAATGATATTAAACAGCTTGTCTTTGGTGGTATTTAAGTTGAGTAATTCCTGTTGTGATCGCTTAAGTTCATTTTCTACCTTTTTGATATGGGTAATATCGAAAAAGGATGATACCACATAGGAGGGGTCTTCGGTTTGTTTTTTATGAAAGACTGGCACCACATTGACGGAAATCCAGGTTAAGTTTCCATGGTGATTAGGCTTATAAATGCCCATGATTTGATTAAATTGCTTTTTACCGGTTTTTAAAGCTATCATGGTCGGATGATCATTTTTATCATATTCGGTAAGATCCTCCCGAATAGCCTTCCATTTGGGGTTGGAGGAAGCTTTTCCGACTATTTGATCATAAGATAATCCCAGTATCTCTTCGGCAGCTTTATTACAGGTCACAAACCGCCCATGCTGATCCTGTAAAACAACGCCATCATGCATAGCTTCTACCAGTCCACGGTATTTTTCCTCACTCTCCCTTAAGGTATTTTCCATTTCCTTCCGATCATTTATATCAGAATAGGTCCCTATAAATCTGATTGGATTTCCTTGTTCATCATAATCAAAGATCTTTCCCCTGGCCAGCATCCAGATATATTTTCCACTTTTATGCTTTACCCTGTGCTCGCTGATAAAGACTTCTGTTTCTCCCTCCAAATGTTGATGAAGCGCCTTATCGCATATTTCTATATCATCCGGATGAACCTGCCTTTCCCAAGCTTCCAGTTGATCAGAAAACTCATCCGGCTGATAACCTAAAAGATACTTAAACTGATCTGAGAAATAAATTCCACCTGTGATAATATCGTAATCCCAGATACCATCACCGGAACCTTCTAAAGCAAAGCTCCATCTTTTTTCACTGGTGATGAGGTTAACTTCTGCTTGTTTTCGCTGGCTGATATCCTCCAGCAATGTTATCACTGACAATAACTGATGATTCTGGTCCAGAATTGGAAAAATCGTTTCCCTGAAAAATTTATTGTTCGATGCTGTAAGCCATTGGTTATCAGGTATATAAAAATTATTTTCATATTCCCTTATCAACATCTCTTTTGAATCATATACTTTTTGAAAATATGCCGCAGCCCCATTAGCCCTGGAAAAAGGATCGTTAAGTACATTAAAAACCCCTACTCCCACATTTTTATCAGGCAGGCCTAATAATTCTGCCTGTTTGCTGTTCATGCTTAACGAAACACCTTCCTTACTATATACCTGAAGACCCAATGGCAAATTTTCGATGATATTATCCAGAAAATGCTTATGCTCTGCCAAAGCTTTCTGGGCTTGGTGAGTTTGTATGACCATAGATGCATTCTGAATCAGATTTTCCAGCAAATAGGCCTGACTCGTCAACTGATCATTTGGCGCATAAATTTGGATCCCGGCATAAAATCGCTGATCCTTTACAAAACCAATTACAAAGACTCTCTTAATTCGGAAAAAACGTTGCAATATTTTGGCAAAACCAGGAGATAAATAATCACCGGCAGCAAATTCAGCAAAACTGCCCGGAACGGCTATTAATTTACCAGTCTGAAAATAATTGATCAAATCCTGCCTCACCTGAAATATTTTATTCTCCAGGGAATAGCCTAATTTTTTTATTATTTTATAAATCAGCGTTTGATTTACCCCATATATTCCATTAAAGATCATTTGATCACCATCGCCATACTTCTTATTGATCAGGACGATAGTATCAGGAAACTTTTCTTGCAGTTTGTTCCCGACATATTCATAAATTTGATCTTCACTTTGACCAATAAGATTTAAAGTAATATCACTTAAAAATGAAAAATCATTGATCAGCTGGATCTTTTGTTTTTCAATCTTCCGATCCAGGGTCACATCCTTCAGGAAACAATGGCTTTGGACAAAATTCCCCTCCTGGTCGGTGGTTATATTGGCATTAACCCTTACAATCAGGACCTGTCCCTTCCGGTTGATCATTTCCATTTGTCCATCCCTGATCTTTCCAGCCTGCTTGAATCTTTCAAAATTTGTTCTGAAGTGTTTTTTAAATTCCGGTGTTAATAATTCATCAAATGACCGGTTTAGAACCTGCTTGGCTTCATATTGCATCATTTGACACCATTGTTGGTTTACCAGGATGATCTTACCTTCAGAATCAAGTGATTGATAGGCATAAGGAAGGTTTTGATAGGATAAGTTTTCCGAATAGCCGGAAGATAAGGATTTTACCGCTTTTAGTGTCAATATCCATTCGTCCGCTTCTAATTTGACTGGAATCAATTGATAGGTTTGGAGCCAATCCGGATGAACCAAAAGGCCCCTATGTAAATCATAATTTTCCAGCCCGCTCAGGATCAAACCCATCCATTGAGAAATCCGGCTATCCGGGTGATCTTTCAAACAAAACAGTGTTTTTCCAATTATTTCATCAGTCCGATCTAAGATGACAGATGCAAAAGCAGCATTTATTTTGGTAACTACCCAATCTCCCGGACTTACAGATTTTTTGGTGAAATAGGGATTTTCCAGGAAAAGTACTAAATCCTGCCCATGATCCAATGGTTGCATCGAATCAATAGCGTCTTCATTTAATAACCAGGAAAATATGATTTTTACCAATTACAAACTACACACCTCAGGTAAACAAAAAAGTGAAAATAATTACCTGTCTCTAAAATTAATTAATTTCCAGGCTAAAAAAAATTTTATGAAAGATGATTTTCATGAAATATTGTACTAAATATTACATAAAAAAGCAGTTATAACCAGCGTAAATCAGGAGAATCGATCAGGCATTTGCCAAAGCCTGATCCAGATCGTTCAGCAAATCTTCCAGGTCTTCAATACCTACACTTAACCGGATCAGAGAATCTTTCAAGCCTGCTTTTTCCCGTTCAGCTGCCGGAATACTGGCATGTGTCATACTGGCCGGATGTCCACACAAAGATTCCACCCCACCCAGTGATTCAGCCAGGGAAAATATACAAAAGCTTTCCAGAACTTTCATGGCAATCTTTATATCGTCATTTTTTAAGGTAAATGAGATCATGCCACCGAAATCCTTCATTTGTTTTCGGGCTACTGAATGACCGGGATGACTCTCCAAACCCGGCCAGTTTACCTGGCCTACCTTAGGGTGTTCTTTTAAATATTTTGCTACCTCTCTCCCGTTTTCACAATGCCTCTGCATACGAAGATGCAGGGTTTTGACCCCTCGCAATACCAGGAAACAATCCTGCGGACCAGGCACTGCTCCACTGGCATTTTGTATAAAAGCTAATTGTTGGGCCAGTTCGGATTCATTTACTACAATCGCTCCCATTACCACATCTGAATGCCCTCCCAAATATTTTGTCAGGGAATGCACCACCAGATCAGCCCCCAGTTCCAAAGGCAATTGAAGATAAGGGGTAGCAAATGTATTATCCACCGCCACCAGAATTTTATGTTGGTGAGCTATGTCTGCAACCTGACCAATGTCTATGATATTCATCAAAGGATTAGTGGGTGTTTCCACCCAAACTAACCTGGTATTATCATTGATTTTTTCTTTCAGATCCTCCAGGTTACGCATGGAAATATAATGGAATTTCAGACCAAAACTTCTGAAAATTTTTTCAAACAATCGGTAAGTTCCTCCATAAAGATCATTGGTAGAAATTATTTCATCCCCCGGTTTTAACAGTTTTAAAATGGCATCAATGGCAGCCAACCCGGAAGCAAAACATAAACCATGAGCCCCATTTTCCAGGGCAGCCAGGTTTTGTTCCAGTGCCAATCTGGTTGGATTCTGACTGCGGGAATACTCGAACCCCTTATGTTTACCCGGTGATTCCTGCACATAGGTTGACGTTTGAAAAATGGGGGTCATAATAGCCCCTGTGGAAGGATCCGGCTTGATACCGGCATGAATTGCTTTTGTTCCGAATTTCATATAACAATTTTCTTGAATGAACTATAAAGATGATAAAAAGTTGCCATATGCATAGCCTGTAATGTACCCGGTTATTTAACATTCATTACTGGTGGTGGTTAAAAACATATAGCTGCTGTATGCCCATTCTGAAAATAATATTATTTGTATGGAATCTACCAATTTTTCATCCCTGGCCCGTCCATTGGATATCAAAAATAAAACCAATTTATATATTCTGATATTGACCCTTTTCACCATTGTGGCAGGCACTTTTATTAAAATGCCTGAAGGTATAGCTATACTCAACAGCTTTCTGTGGAGCCTTTCAGCCGGTTTCATGGTATTTATCAGTTGGGCCATCTCCCGTGAATTAGACCCTGATTATCCGATAGCCGCATTTATATCGGTAGGAATAGTGGGCCTGGCTATTATTTTTATTCAGGAATTATATCCTGATTTTCTGCTACTTTTGTTTTTACTGCTGGTATTCCGGCTGATCAACCGAACTGTAGGGCCTCCGGCGAAATGGATTGATTCAATATTGATAGCAGGAGTAGGTATTTGGTTAAGTTTTGAGCTAAGTTATATCATTAGTTTTGTTTTAGCCATTGCCTTTTGGCTGGATAGTAGCTTACCTGACCCGCTAAGAAGACAAAAGTTATTTGCCGGCTTGTCTTTAGCCACAGGCATCCTGAGCTTTTGGCTGGCCCCGTCAAATCCTATCAATGGTTTTTATATAGAGGAATACCTGATTTATGAAGTTGTGATCATTTTACTCTTTATTCCCGTGATTCTTCTGACCAGGTCCGTGAGATCTGATAAAGACCTTGAACCCACACCTTTACACCTACTCCGGGTCAGGGCAGTCCAGATTTTCGCCCTGGTGGTATTCCTGGTGTTGGTAATCTGGGAAGGTTATTCCATACTCCTAATGATCATGCCTTTAGCAGCCAGCTTTGTGGGCATATCCCTTTACCGTTTATTTCACTTTGCTACTAAAGGAAGAACATGAGCCTGTTCATTAATGAACAACGATATGTCCGGTTTAGTTACATCAATTCGTTGATCCTGATGATTTTATGCCCAGAAAACTTGGTTCTTTTGAGGAAAAAATCCACAATTAACATATTGACAGATAAACATGATCAGTGCCTAGGCTGCTGCTTACCCTGTTCAATAATAAAAATCCTCCACCCAGGAAAATATCCAGGATTTTTCTTAAGAAGCAAGTTTCTGGCACAATATTTTCTCTTTTTCAAATCATGGAGCAAGTGAGGAAGCCAAATTTTTAAAAACAAAGAACATAAAACCCATGTACAAACCTCTTGGCATATTTTGGATCATCATAGGAGTTACCGGAACTTTGGTTTTTTCGGTTAAAGCCCTTCAGAAAATGAATTATCAGCAGATGATGAACAATGCAAATACACCAGACCTTTTCACCCCAATCGTTATTTCTGCTTTGGTTCTGTTTTTAGGGATCTTAATGTCTGCCCAATCAAAAAAAGCCTAAACGAACGGTTCTTGCTGACTCAGGCAATGAAAACTGCCCAAACCCCAGATAATTTCTGTGGAATCAATCCCTATCACTTCCCGGTCTGTCACTACTTGTTTTAGCATTTCCAATACATATTGATCCTGTTTACTTTGATAGGTAGGAAGGATCAAAGCTTGATTGGCAAAATAGAAGTTGGCATAAGAGGCAGGCAACCTTAAACCTTCCGAAAAAACAGGTTTTGGCATGGGAATTTCGATAATATTGAGCTGTTTGCCATTCAACAAACGCTGGCATTTTAGGTGATCTATGTTCTTTTTCAGCGTTTGATAATTATCATCTGATTTCTGATCTTCATAAACTGTAATCACTGTATCAGCATTAACAAACCGGGTGATGTCATCTACATGTCCGTCTGTATCATCACCGGCTATTCCTTCATGCAACCATATGATTTGATCTGCCCCATAAAAATCTACCAGATACTTTTCAATATCAAGTTTGGCCAGGTGTGGATTTCGGTTTTTGTTCAACAGGCAGGAGGCTGTAGTAATGATGGTACCAGTGCCATTGAATTCCACCGAACCGCCTTCCATGATTATTCCGGGAGATACCACGGGAAGATCCAGGCTTTTTCCCATCCGTAATGGAACCAGGTTATCCTGATCAAAAGGAGGATATTTTCCTCCCCAGGCATTGTACTCCCAATTGATCAGGATCTTAGGCGCTTCTGCCTTACTATTGACTAAAAAAGCAGGTCCATGATCCCTGCACCAGCAATCATTGGTGGGATGATGAAAGAATTCCAGCTGATCTGAATTGATTTGATATTGATCCGCCATCAACCTTGCCTGATCCTGTTCCTTTTGACTATTCAGGTTTATTCGCACTTTTTCAGATTGGCTGACCACTTTGATAAACTCGAGATAAGCCGGCAGGATCTTATTTAATCTCTCACCCGGCCAGGTTTCAAGATTATGAGGCCAACTTAACCAGGTGGCATGGTGCTTTTCCCATTCAGCCGGAAACCTGTATCCCCTGGCTTTGGGAGATTGATCCGATCTAATCTTCATGATCTATAAAACGATTGAGAATTGGGGCATAGGTTTCAATCCGCCTGTCCCGCAGAAATGGCCAATGGGTTCTGTAATACTCAGAACTATTTAGATCAATTTCCTGAACATGCACTACTTCTGATTGTTGATCAGCCTGATAAACAACTGTTCCAAAGGGGTTGCAGATAAAAGAAGATCCCCAGAAAGTGGCATCTCCTTCTTTACCCACCCGGTTAACCGCCACTACATGTACGCCATTAGCAATGGCATGGCTTTTTTGAATGGTCTGCCAGGCCTGAAACTGCTCCTCTCCTTCCTCAGCAGGTTCACTTTCGGCATACCCAATGGCGGTAGGATAAAACAAGATTTCTGCTCCCATCAAACTGGTTATTCTGGCCGCTTCGGGATACCACTGATCCCAGCAGATCAAGGTGCCTATTTTAGCATATTTGGTATCAAACACCTTATAGCCTGAATCACCTGGCGTGAAATAAAATTTTTCATAATACCCCGGATCATCGGGAATATGGTTTTTCCTGTATTTCCCCAGGTATTTCCCATCTGCATCTATCAGGGCAATGGTATTATGATAAATACCACTGGTCCTTTTTTCAAATAAGGAAGCCACTATTACTACCTGTAATTCAGCGCCCAATTTCTGAAGCATCCTGGTGGTTTCTCCTTCCGGTATGGCTTCGGCCAGGCTAAACCTTTGCCAATCTTCTGTATCACAAAAATACAGGGAAGAAAATAATTCCTGCAAGCAAATGATCTGAGCTCCCTTAGCCGCTGCCTGTCTGATATGATTCACTGCCTTTTCCAGGTTCTCCTGTTTATCAGCAGTACAGGAGGATTGAATAATCCCTATTTTTACTTTTTTAGCGTTCATCTATAGCATTAATAACTCTGGAAAACAATCGCTAAATTACAGAAGTTCAACTATTTCATAAATTATTTAAAAAGTTTTTCCATATTTTATCAGCAGAGGTTGCACAGCCATTAACCGCAGGACCCGATGAATTTCAGGTATACCAATTGTCCTTTCCTCAGGATTAAGATACTTTGAACTGGATTATTCAAACAGATTGGAAGAAAGGTAGCGATCGCCCCTGTCACAAATAATACAAACCACCAGGCCCTCATCTATTTGTTCCACCAGTTTTTTAGCAGCTGCAATGGCACCTCCACTACTCATTCCCGAAAAAATGCCCTCTTCCCGGGCCAGTCTTTTAGCCATTTCGGTAGCCTCTGCCTGGGTTACATCAATAACCTGGTCTACCCGGTCTGGTTCAAATATTTTAGGTAAATAAGCTTCAGGCCACCTCCTGATACCTGGTATACATGAATCACCTTCCGGTTGAACCCCCACAATCCTGATGTCAGGATTCTGTTGTTTTAAAAAACGGGATACCCCCATGATAGTACCGGTAGTGCCCATGGAAGAAATAAAATGGGTGATTTTTCCTTTGGTATCCATCCAAACTTCAGGGCCGGTGGTAAGGTAATGAGCCTGGTAGTTATCCGGATTAGCAAACTGATTGAGCATCAGATAGCCCCCCTGTTCCACTTTATCCCGGGCGTAATCAATGGCACCTTCCATAGACTTTTCCCGGGGAGTGAGGGTCACTTTGGCCCCGTATGCCTGCATGGTCAAAATCCTTTCCCGGGTAGCATTTTCTGGCATCACCAATTCAATTTGATAACCAAACATGCTGGCTATCATGGCTAATGCAATACCTGTATTGCCACTGGTAGGCTCTATTAATTTCATGCCAGGCTGCAATTCCTTTCGTTCTATGGCATTTTTTATCATACTATAGGCTGCCCGGTCTTTAACACTACCACCAGGATTATTTCCTTCTAGTTTACCATATACTTTCACACCCGGCTTATTAATAATTGAATTAATTTCTACCTGGGGTGTATTTCCAATTAGGTCTAAAATTGTTGCCATTCTAAGCTACTTTCATTCATTAATTTTTTCTCTACAACCAGCTATAATCGTTTTAATCTAAGATTTGTTCTCTTTTTTTCCAATTTTATAAAAAAATGTTGATTAAGATGTAATAAATGAATTAAAACGACCGGTAATTTATTTGAATTATTTATAAATTTAGGTTGTTAACAATTATATAATATTTTTTTAACATTACAATAATATAAATTTAGCAGGATGAAGACAGAGTTTGAAAAGAGAACTAAATACAGTATCAATAGTTGGCTTTTTGGCAAACCGAAGCCTAAATATAGATTGTTTTACTTTTTAATCTTGATATTTATTATCATTATGGGTTTTATATTTCAGGTTTAACCCTTAAACCAAGCAGGTTGGGTGGGATCAAGCTTAGATCAGCCCACCTGATTTACCATCCCGGCCTTTTTTACCATAATTATTACTTCCATTAATTTTTAATATAATTTTACTTTTTACAGTGGGCCTTTTTTAAGTAATTGAGGAAAAAGAGGTAAAAATGCTTTCGTTGATAAAATCATGGATTAGAAATTATTTTGGCTTTTCCAGGACCGAAACTAACGGTTTTGTTGTACTTTCCCTGCTTATGCTGGCTTTCATTGCGGCTCCATTTCTTTACCCTTATTTTGTAACCAAAAAATATACCCAGGCCATACCAGATCAACAATTACTGGACAGTGTTGTGGCCCAAATGAGGCAAAAACCTGCTTCATCTGATCAACCTGGAAAACCGGTCCAGCCTGAACTTCAACTGGCTGTATTTGATCCTAATACAATTGGTTTGCCGGAGCTTCTTCAATTTGGTTTGCCGGAGTGGCTGGCTCAGCGAATCATCAACTACCGGGAAAAGGTGCGGCCTTTTTCTGTTAAATCAGACCTGCAGAAGATCTATGGGCTTGATCCGGAATTGTATCAAAAATTACATCCTTATGTAAGTTTGCCAGATGAAATCAAGCAGGCAATTAACACCGCCGGAAAAGCTGAACTAGCTGAAGTAGTTGAAAAAAAGCCAAGTCCAAAACATGAAAAACCACAAGTCTCTATAACTACTTTTGATTTGAACCAGGCTGATACAATCCAGCTGAAAAAGATTAAAGGAATTGGCAGCAAGCTTTCCAGCCGAATAATAAAATACAGAGAAATCCTGGGAGGTTTTATCAGTCTTGATCAGCTTCAGGATATTTATGGGCTCAATCCATATGTAATTGACCAATTAAGATCCTACTCCTATATCGAAACAGGGTATAAGCCTCAATTGATCCCCATCAATTTTATTGAATTCAAAACCCTGCTAAAGCATCCGTATATTGATTATGAGACGACTAAAAAGATTATAAACCATCGCAGTAATAATGGCCCCTTCCGGCAAAAAGAAGATCTGCTTAATCAACAGCTAGTAACTGACTCAATTTATCACAAGTTGGTCCCCTACTTATCCTTTTAGAAAACCTGGCCTTCAATTAACCTCTGTATTGCCATTGTACGGAAATGCTCCTGCATCCGGAAGTAAGAAAATCGCCTTCTTATGACATCATTTGTTCAATTATTTTTTAATATTTGTAGTAAATGCACAAAATCCTCCAATCATATCTCCGACGACTGACCAACTTGTCCAGCAACAATCGCAGTTTACTGTTACTTCGGCTTTCTGAACAATTTATCGATGTTCACCAGTTTGATTTCTTATTGAACCAACCTTCATTTTCAGTAATTCAGCAATTGATTGATGCCAGGAATAGCATCAAAGTTTGTAGGCTCCTGGATAGCAGGGATAATCAAAATAACGAAGTAAGCCATAAGCTAAAAAAAATTCAGCGAACCGATCAATTCATCTTTGAAGAACGCGGTTCAAAAGATCTTTATATAGGCTGGCCGTTTATCAGAGGGAAATTCTATGATGATACACCGGTAAGGTGTCCCCTGATTTTTTTCCCTGTGTCACTGCAACTATATAATGATGAATGGGCAATCAAAATCAGGCAGGAAGTAAATGTCACTTTCAACAAATCATTTTTACTGGCTTTTTCCTATTTCAACCAGGTTCCACTGGATGAACAGCTAATTGAACATGTATTTGATGATTTTGACAAAGACAGCCGGGTCTTCAGAACTTCATTATACCAACTCCTTAAAGAAAGTCCATTGGAGTTGAATTTTAATCAGGAAAACTTTCTGGATAAACTGATCGCATTTGAGAACTATAATAAGGCTCAATTTGAAAAAAATTATAAGACCGGTGAGCTTAAGCTCTTCCCGGAAGCTGTTTTAGGGATTTTTCCCCAGGCTGGCTCTCAATTGGTACCTGACTATCTGAACCTGATTCAGAATAATAAAATAGAAGATATAGAGGCCTTTTTTCTGCACAGGACCCAGGAGGATGATAAAGTACAGTCTTCACATTCCAAATATTTCTTTTTCCTTAATAAAATAAAGGAAGAGCAAACCTTCACGCCATTTGAACTGGATGCCTATCAGGAAAATGCCCTAAAAGCCATCAAAAAAGGCAATTCCCTGGTAATTCAGGGCCCTCCCGGAACGGGAAAGTCACAACTCATCTGTAATCTTATTGCAGATTTTATCGCACGAGGCAAAAATGTGTTGCTGGTTTGCCAGAAAAGAGTGGCTCTGGATGTGGTTTATAATCGATTGAAGGAAAAAAAACTTCATGATTTTATTGGTCTGGTCCATGATTTTAAAAATGACAGAAAATACATCTATGAGCAGATAGCCAATCAGATAGATAATCTTTATGACTATAAAACTAAAAACAACAGTCTTGATGCCATTCAACTAGAAAGGCAGTTTCAGCAAGCCAGTCGCAGGATAGACCAGGTGGCTGAAGAATTGGAAGAATTCAAAGCTGCATTATTTGATGAATCTGAATGTAACCTTTCGGTCAAGGAGTTGTACCTTACCAGTGATTTTTATCAGCCAAGTATTAACCTGAAACAGGAATATAAACATTTCCCCTTCGAACAGGTAAATCAGTTTATACCACGGCTTAAAACATACGCGGCTTATGCTGCCAAATTCAATAAAGAAGAATATCCCTGGAAAACCCGGGTCCGGTTTAAGAACTACAGTATCTCTGACCAAAAAATCATCCGGGAAATAATAGAAGAGGTTCCCCGGTTTCAGGATCAGCTATCGGCAGAAGCCAAAAAGATCTTGCAGGCTGATCTGTCGCTTGAAGCATTTGAAGCCATTCTTTCCTGGGAAGAAAAGATTAAGGAGCTGCTGAGACACCTCAGACAGGAAAAGGTCTACGATTATTTCCGTTTCATGATCAGTTTCAAAGATAAGGAAACTGACTATCTATGGATAGGTACTATGGAACGGGTGGTGATGGAATGCTTCAGAGGAGCCGGTCCGGAAGTTACCCTCAGCACTGCCGACCTGGGACAGGTACAGGAGGCTATTCAAAAAAGAATAGAATCCAGAAAGGGGCTGATAGATTTTATGAAGTGGCAGTTATTTGCCAAAGAAAAGAAATATCTGAAAAAGATCCTTTCAGCCAATGACCTGCAGGATAATAAAAGAGATTTTCAGGTATTAGTAGAAAAAGTGGACAACCGGCTAAACCTGGAACATAATATCACCAAACTAAAAAATTATAAAACCTTAAAAGATGTTCCGGTTGATTACGATCAGGGTACTTTTGAAGCATGGTTTACCCATCAGAAAAAGGCTGTTCTGGCCAAATTGATTTTCAGCTCTTTAAGAAATTTCAAGGAATATTTTAACGTTTATAAGCTAAGCTATGAAGAATTAAGGATCCGGCTGGAAAACCTGCTGGGCATCCTTCGTATAATCCCGGAAACCAAACGTCGATGGCAGGCTTATCTCACTCCTTCCCAGATCCACCAGATCCTGAACGATCCGGTTTTTGGCCAAAAACTCCTGCAGACCCTGGAGCAGGATTTTGAAGGAATATGTGATTTTGACAACCTTAATGATAGCTTAAGCCAGCCTGAGCAGGATGTGATCAATAAACTATTGGACGAAACCAGCGACTACTCTGAGCACAACATACTCAACCTGTTCCAGAACAGTATCAGGTTGGCCTGGATAGAACATATTGAAACCAAATATCCCATCCTAAGATCTGTTTCCTCGCTGAAATTTGAAAAGCTGCAACAGGAATTTCAGGAAAATGTGAAGCTCAAACAACAGGTGAGCAATGAAATTGTATTGCTGAAAGCCAGGGAACGCACCTATCATGACCTGGAATTCAACCGGTTAAATAATATGGTGACTTACCGGGACCTTAATCACCAGGTCACTAAAAAGAAGAAGATATGGCCGGTCAGAAAGTTGATCAATCAATTTAACCATGAGCTTTTTGATTTAATCCCTTGCTGGATGGCCTCTCCCGAAGCAGTATCTGCAATATTTCCCATGGAGCAGATGTTCGATCTGGTCATATTTGATGAAGCATCCCAGTGTTTTGTTGAAAAAGGTATACCAGCTATGTACAGGGGTAAACAAGTGGTAGTTACAGGTGATGACCAGCAATTAAGCCCTTATGACCTCTATCAGGTTCGCTGGGAAGAAGAACAGGAAGAGGATCCGGCATTGGAAGTGGATTCTTTACTGAACCTGACTCAGCAGTACCTTATGCAAGTACAACTAAGAGGCCATTATCGCAGTAAGAGCCTGGACCTGATTGAATTTTCTAACCAGCACTTTTATCATGGAGCCCTCACCACATTGCCAGAAAGGCTAACTTTCAATCAAAAAGAACCATCTATTGCCTATATCAAAGTAGATGGGTGCTGGGAAAGTAACCAAAACCAGGTGGAGGCAGAAAAAATAGTGGCACTCACCCTGCAACTGATCCAAGACCAACCTAAAAAAGAAATCGGTATTGTTACATTCAATATCAAACAACAATACCTGATCATGGACTTGCTGGATGAAGCGGTGGCTCAACATAAAACCACCATTCCTGATTCACTGATTATAAAAAATATTGAAAACATTCAGGGCGATGAAAAAGACATCCTGTTGTTTTCCATTGGCTATGCTCCGGACCAAAAAGGAAAGATGATGATGCAGTTTGGTAGTCTGAACCAGGAAAAAGGAGAAAACCGGCTGAATGTAGCAGTTACCCGGGCCAGGGAGAAAGTGATTATTGTGAGCAGTATTTTCCCCCACCAGCTTAAAGTGGATAACACCAAAAATGAAGGCCCCAAACTGTTGAAAGCTTATCTAAATTATGCTTTGAATGTATCAGAGGGGAAATTCAAACCCAGCTTACCGGCTCAGGAAAACCATCAGGTCAACTGGTATTTAAAGAAAAAACTGGTAGCGCTAATCAGGGATATTGAAACAGAATTTGAATTTAAGGAAGACCTGCCTTTTGCCGATCTCTCCATTGAAAAGCAAAATGCCTATGCCGGCCTTATTCTTACTGACGATAACTTATACCATGAATCGGTTTCAGCCAAAGAGGCTCATGTCTACAAAACATTCAATTTCAATCAAAAAAACTGGCCTTTCAGGGACTTCTACAGCCGGGAATTCTGGCATGACAAAGAAGTGGTAAAGGAAAGGATCATAAGATTTCTGAAAAATGTTTTGTAGCTGGCAGGCCGACAGCCTTCTTTTTTAGCAACTTCATCAACAGGCGGAAAGGAAAATTCGATTATTTTAAGTAAAAGATTAAGTTCTATTTGAAACAATAGAATAAATCGTGTAATTTTGCAGGCTCAAATTAAAAAAATAATTAAAAATTTACTGATGGAATTTACAAATCAATATGAGACAGTATTCATCTTAACTCCCGTTTTGTCTGATACTCAGATGAAGGATGCTGTCGACAAGTTCAGAAATGTGCTGCAGGAGCATGGGGCTAAAATGGTCCATGAAGAGAACTGGGGATTGAAGAAGCTGGCCTATCCAATTCTTCATAAATCAACCGGTTTTTACCAGCTTTTTGAATTTGAGGCAAATCCTACCATAGTGGCAGCTTTAGAGCTGGAGTATCGCAGGGACGAGAAAGTGTTACGTTTTTTGACTATTTCACTGGATAAACATGCCATTGAATACAACGAAAAAAGAAGAAAAGGAGAATTTAACAAAAAACCTGAAGCTAAGGAGGAGCAATCTAAATGACATTAATGAATGAACCCATCAACAGAGGGGAAACCAGGAAAAAATATTGCCGGTTTAAGAAACATGGCATAAAATATATTGATTAC
Source organism: Candidatus Cyclobacteriaceae bacterium M3_2C_046 (assembly GCA_051418075.1). Classification (GTDB taxonomy): domain Bacteria; phylum Bacteroidota; class Bacteroidia; order Cytophagales; family Cyclobacteriaceae; genus JBPRGG01. The sequence continues at coordinate 46,798 of JBPRGG010000016.1, forward strand.
AAAGACGCCAATTTCCTTTTGAAATTCGTCAATGAACAAGGTAAGATTCTACCCCGACGTATTACGGGCACCAGTTTGAAATACCAGAAAAAGGTAGCTCAGGCGGTAAAAAGAGCCAGACATTTGGCTTTGTTGCCTTTCGTAACCGATTCTTTAAAGTAATTTAAACATTATTGACCATGGAAATCATTTTAACCCAGGATGTAACAGGTCTGGGATATAAGAACGACGTTGTAACCGTGAAACCGGGATATGGCAGAAATTACCTGATCCCACAGGGAATGGCTATTGTAGCTAATACATCTAATAAAAAACGAATAGAAGAAAACATCCGCCAGGCATCTCATAAAGCCGAAAAAATTAAAACTGACGCTGAGGGACTGGCCGCTAAAATAGGAGATCTTGAATTGACTATCCCTGCCAAAGCAGGTGAAAGCGGCAAGATTTTTGGAGCCATCACGACCTTACAAATCTCTGATGCTTTAAAGAATAAAGGTTTTGAAGTTGATCGTAAGAATATTTCTTTTAAATCAGATGTAAAGAATGTTGGCGATCATGTAGCGGTTTTGGATTTACATAAAGAAGTAAAAAAGGAAATTCCTTTTAAAGTGGTGGCAGAATAGTTGCACACTGTTTATTATTAATCGTATCATTTTATCTGAAAGAGCGTTTCTAAAAGAAGGGCTCTTTTTTTTTAAATTTTTTTGATGGAATTCCGAACTGAAATTTTGCTTTCCCCTTCCAGCCATTCTATTAGCTGGGATACCCCCATCTTATCCCTGGGTTCATGTTTTGCTGGCATCATTGGCTCTAAACTGGTCAAACACAAATTTCAATGTCAGGCCAATCCTTTTGGAGTGATCTATAATCCCATTTCACTGACTAAACTGTTGCAATTCATCCTGAACAAGGAATATCCTGCAGAACAGGGATATATAAAGCACCAGGAGGTATGGCGTCATTTTGATTTTCATTCTGACCTTGCCGACCTCTCCCTGGAAAATCTGCAGAAAAAAACCCACACCACCATAGACCAGCTTCATGTTTTCCTTAAAGATGCCAACTGGCTGATCCTGACCCTGGGCACAGCTTATGTTTATAAAAAACAGCCGGAAGAAGCCATTGTAGCCAATTGCCATAAATTGCCTGCCAGCTATTTCAGACGGGAATTGTTAACACCTGATGAAATCAGGGAGCAGTTGGAATCAATTTTAAACCAGTTATTAAAATTTAACCCTCAATTAAGGCTGATCATCACAGTAAGTCCGGTCAGACATATCCGTGATGGATTGGTCAACAATTCTGCCAGCAAGGCCATTCTCAGGGTGGTTTGTGAGATTTTACAACAAAAATATGACCAGGTGGATTATTTTCCCAGCTATGAATTTATGCTTGATGATCTGAGGGATTACCGTTTTTATGAATCTGACATGCTACACCCCAATTCTACCACCGAAACCTATATCTGGCAAAAATTTACTCAAAAATATTTTACCCAGAAAACCCAATCCCTGGCGCAGGAATGGGCAAAAATCAATAAGGCGCTGGCTCATAAGCCATTTTTTCCCGGCTCCGCGGCTCATTTAAAGTTCCTGGAGCAAACAATTGAAAAATTAAACAGGTTTAAGCATAAAGTGAATGTTGATACTGAACTTGAGAGTCTTAAACACCAGTTAAATGAATACAAGCCGAAAACCTAATCAGCTGATCAATCAATCCAGCCCCTATTTACTACAACATGCCTATAATCCGGTAAACTGGTATCCCTGGAGCCGTGAAGCCCTGGATAAAGCCCGTCAACAAGATAAGCCAATAATTGTATCCGTTGGCTATTCAGCCTGTCACTGGTGTCATGTTATGGAGAAGGAATCGTTTGAAAATGAAGAAGTAGCCAAAATCATGAACGAGCACTTTGTCTGCATCAAAGTAGACAGGGAAGAGCGACCAGACGTAGACCAAATCTATATGGATGCTGTGCAACTTATGGGTATCAATGGAGGCTGGCCTTTGAATGTCTTTCTGACTGCAGATCAAAAACCTTTCTACGGAGGCACCTATTTTCCTACCCGCAGCTGGCTTCAGCTATTAAACAATGTTTCCCAGGCTTACAAACAGCAAAATCAGGAAATAAAGGAATCTGCGGAAAAGTTTGTTCAGGCTATTTCTGTAAGTGATATTGTTAAATACGATCTGCAAAATCCTTTAAGCGAATTTAAGCAGGATGACCTTGACCAGATCTACCAAACATTTTCTGCAAAATTCGATCGGGAAAGAGGAGGTATGAACCGGGCACCTAAATTCCCCATGCCTTCTTATTGGTTGTTTGGGCTCAGATATTTTGCCCTTACCCAAAATGAATCGGTATTGACCCAGGTCAATCTTACTTTAAAGGAAATGGCCAAAGGAGGCATTTATGATCAGATTGGAGGAGGGTTTGCCCGGTATTCCGTGGATGCCTATTGGTTTGTACCTCACTTTGAAAAAATGCTTTATGATAATGGACAGTTAGTGAGCCTATATGCTGAAGCCTACAGTGCTACCGGTGATCCTCATTTTAAACAGGTGGTATATCAAACCATTGATTTTGTGGCCAGGGAACTTACCAATTCTGACGGGGGATTTTATGCTGCCCTGGATGCGGATAGTGAAGGTGAGGAAGGGAAATATTATGTTTGGGATACCAGTGAATTCTTAACTGTGGTTTCAGAAGTTTTGCCTGAGGAAAATGCGTTGCTTATAGCTCAATTCTATCATCTTACTCAGGAAGGAAACTGGGAGCCTGGCAAAAATATTTTACTGAGAAAACAAGACCCTGATGAATTTGCCCGGGAACATGACCTTGAGCCGACATCATTCAAAAACAACCTTCAGAAAGCCAATAAAGCTCTTATAGCCTATCGTCAAAAAAGAGTGAAGCCGGGACTGGATGATAAGATCCTGGCCGGATGGAATGCCCTGATGCTTCGCGGATTGGTCAATGCTTACCAGGTATTTGCAGAGCCGGATTTTATCCAAATGGCGCTTAAAAATGCAGAATTTCTGGTTAATAACCTTATGAAAGGGCCTCAATTGTACCGTAATATTAAAAACGACCAACTTGGGGTGATTGCTTACCTGGAGGATTATGCCCTGTTGATTTTGGCCTTTACAGATTTGTACCAGGCAACTTTTGAAGAAAAATGGCTTCAAAAGGCTGATCAATTGATGACATATGTTTTGTCCCATTTTTATGATGAAAAGGAACATTTGTTTTATTTTACTGACAGCAGCTCTGATGCTTTAATTGCCAGGAAAAAAGAGATTTTTGACAATGTGATCCCCGCTTCTAATTCAGTGATGGCGCATGCCCTTTATCAATTGGGGATACTGCTGGAAAATGACCATTACACCCAAATGAGCCTGAAAATGATTAAACAAATGGGAAAACTTTTACTGGAAGATCCCCAATACCTGAGCAATTGGGCCAGTTTATTCACTTTATTAGTCCAGCCAACGGCTGAAGTAGCGCTGATAGGTTCTGATATAAATGCATTAAAACATCAATTTTACCAGCAGTACTGGCCTAATAAAATACTAGCCGGAACCTATACTACAAGCCAGTTACCTTTGTTAAAAGAAAGATCTGCCATCAATGGTCAGGATACTATTTATGTATGCTTTAATAAAACCTGTCAGCTTCCGGTACATACTGTTGAGGAAGCCTGGAAACAAATCTTAAGATCCTGAAAGCAACCTGAAGAATTCAGGATTTAGCCGCATTATAAAATTATGATTAAATTTAAACCAAAGGAAATTTTTCAATTAGTAAAAATTTCACTTTTTTAATAGTATATTTGTTTATATGATTCCTTTGTGTCATCCGGGTAAAATATTGCATTTTAAGCCATTTCAGCTGATCAATCTTCAGCCCATATTTGATTGCTAAGCAACCCTTCCCGTTGCTATTAATCCTGTTTTCAATCAATGTTTCATTAATCTTTCTTCTTTTTATGAATAAGTTCGTGTTGTTGATCCATGGTGGAGCCGGCACCATTTCTGAGCAATCTATTACTCCGGAAAAAGCTTCAGATTATAAAAAAGCCCTTCATAAAGCCTTAAAAGCGGGCGAAAAGATTTTATCAGCAGGGGGGAAAAGTCTGGATGCGGTGGAATCGGCAGTGGGGTCTATGGAGGATTGCCCACTATTTAACGCGGGTAAGGGATCTGTATTTAATGCACAGGGGACGCATGAAATGGAGTCTTCTATCATGTGTGGTAAAACTTTACAGGCAGGGGCGGCATCTGCCTTGTCCCGGATCAAAAACCCTGTAACTTTGGCCCGGAAAATACTGGAAGATGCCTATTATGTTTATTTAAATGGGGAAGGTGCGGCTGAATTTGCTCAAAAACATCAACTCTCAATGGCTGATGATGCCTATTTTTATACCCAGGAACGCTATGAGCAATGGCAAAAAGCCAGGGCAACCGGCGAAACCATCCTGGATCATAGCGGGGCTCATAAGTTTGGCACGGTTGGCGCAGTGGCGCTTGATTTGGAAGGAAATCTGGCCGCTGCCACTTCTACCGGAGGTCTCACCAATAAAAGTTATGGCAGGATTGGGGACAGTCCAATCATTGGTACGGGTACCTATGCCAATAATTCTACTTGTGCAGTATCCTGTACCGGATATGGAGAATACTTTATCAGAAATGTAGTCGCCTATGATATTTCCTGCTTAATGGAATATAAAAAACTGCCCCTGAAGGAAGCCTGTGAATTGGTTGTAATGAAAAAGTTGAAAAATATTGGTGGTGAAGGGGGATTAATTGCTTTGGATGCCAAAGGAAATTTTGATCTACCCTTTAATTCTGAAGGCATGTACCGTGGGTGGATAGATTCGGAAGAGCAGATTTTTCACACCCGGATATTCCGGCAGTAAAATAGATAAAAAAAGATTCTGTTAAATTGGCTGGATCCAGAAGTTGTGTACACTATAACGTTATTGGTAATCCCAGATTTTAGCTAAAAAACAATTAGATAATGACGTTTTCTATGTAGATGTAGCGAGCTGTGGATGGTTTCAACAATCATTATCTGCAATTTACTATCTTTTTCGCTCCAGGGCCGATAAACCCAGGCCCTTTAGTCAATGCTGTTGTCAAAATCTAATTGATTGGTTTTGAAGTAAATATCATTTTAAAGAATAATGGTATTAAAAAAGCGAAGGCACGACAAAAAATTTGGGAACGAAGGTGTGCCCGGGTACGATGGCCTGAAGCAGAAAGGCCGCCAGGGTGTGGGAATTTTTTCTCTCTTGATTTTATATTATCATCCCCTACTTTAAAGAGTTAACCTGGAAACAAAAACCTACCCCAACAGGGTAGGTTTTAAAAATCAGCATTATGAAAAATCAGTATCCAAGATTCTGAGTCAAAGCAGGCGTGATCTCAATTTCATTCTGGGGAATGGGAAGTATCACTTCATAATCCTCAACCGAAAATTCCCAGCCATTCCCCTGAAAGTAATCATTCATCACAGGTTGTAGTCTATCTGTACGAACCAGGTCAAACCATCTATGACCTTCCTGGGCAAATTCAATCCTTCGTTCGTGTTGCATTACCAGGGCAAATTCTGTCTGGGACAAACCGGTCAGAGGCTCCAGGCCAGCCCGTTCTCTTACCCTATTCAGGTATTCAAGGGCCTGATCTGTATTACCCAATTCATTGAGGGCTTCAGCATACATCAGCAAAACATCGGCATACCTTAATGCAGTAAAATTAATGCCGCCATCATCTCCGGCTAAAGCCTGAAAATCCACGAACTTAACACCATATTTTACCTGATCATAACTGCCATCCTGCAACAATAAGGAATCCCTGATGGTGGCCACCCGGCGAAGATCTCCTTCCTCATAACTGCCGGCTAAATCTGGAGTAACGACAATACGCCCTGACCCCTGCCGGTTATTAGGAAATATGGCCATGTCAAAATTTTCCGGAGCAAATACGCTGGTAAAGTCATTCCCTTCACCCATCATGCCGGACAAATACTTGACTTCAAAGATGGATTCTGGTAATTCATCATTGTTATTGGTAAACAATGTTTGGTAATCCTCCTGAAGTTCATATTCATTCATATCGATCACCTCTTTCAATACATCAGCAGCCTGTTGGTGATTGCCCCGGGTCAAATATACTTTTCCCAATAAAGCCTTGGCCGCACCGGTAGAAGCCCTTGATTTTCCCAAATCCATATTATTTAACAGAGTAGCCGCCTCCTGCAGATCGCTGATGATCAGATCATAAACTTCCTGAACCGGATTCCGGGTCCAGTCGTAGGAATTAACCTGGTCAGGACTTCTGAAGGTGTTGGTAACCAGGGGCACATCGCCGAAAAATTGTACCAGATAAAAGTAATTTAAAGCCCTCAGAAACAAGGCTTCTCCCCGGAACTGTTGTATAGCTCCTTCATCAATATTAGCAGTTTCCAATTGATTAATTATGTTATTACTCCGGGCAATGGTTCGATAAGTATTATCCCATACCCCAGCCACAAATCCATTAGCCGAGGTAAAATCTATCTCTTCCGCCTCAATTTCCGAAATGGAAGGAGAAGTCCACAAGATCCAGGCGTTGTCAGTAGTTAATTCAGCCAATCGTAAAAGGGTCGTACTGTAAAGTCCCTGCAACCCTGCATAGGTACCAAACATGGCAGCTTCAAAATCATTTTCCGTTTCATAAAAATCCAGTTCATTGATCCGGTTGGGCGGCTCAAGGGTGAGAAAGTCATTACAGGCAGTCAGGGTCAACATTAAAACCGAACTTATTAAAATATATCTTTTCATGATCTTTCAGTTTATTAAAGTTTAAAAGGTAAATTTTGCTCCCAAAGTATAGGTTCGGGGAAGTGGATAGGTAAAATCATCCAGTCCGGTATTGACTACCTCATCCCCGGCTGTACTTGATTCGGGATTAAAACCTGGATAGTCGGTAAAGGTATAAAGGTTAGCTACGTTGAGGTAAACCGACATATTGGTCATATTCAACCTGGATACCAGGCTTTGAGGCAATTTATAAGCCAGATTGACATTTCTGATCCTGGTAAAGGAATTATCAAACAGCGCCTGGGTAGTTCCCCGGCCAAACCCCAAAGCATAATTGTTACGAATTGGACGGGGCCACTTGCCGCCTCCGGGATTAGCTTCTGAGAGCCAGCGATCTGCTGTAATGGCCAATTGATTCTGAACGGATGCTCCATTGATGACGGCATCATAAATCAGGGATTTCCCTCCATGAGAACCATTTAATGAAATACCCAGGCTGAAATTTTTATAGGTAAACCTGTTATTGAACCCCCATACATAATCAGGCCAGGGATCTCCTACAATTTTGGCATCATCAAATGATATTTGTCCATCTCCATTGACATCTTCAAAACGCAGATCCCCTGGTTGTGTACGCGGGTGACGGACAGGGGCATCCTGCAATTCTTCTTCATTCATAAATACCCCCTGCGCATTTAATAAGTAAAAACTGGAGATGGGATATCCCACTTCGGCAATCTGGTAGCGGGAAGTAAAGATCCGGCCTCCCTGGTTGGCCAGGCTCAGCACTTCATTTTCATTGGCATTGAATGTGAAATTACTGGTCCATTCAAAATCATTTGACTGTATGTTCACAGTTTGTAATCCAATTTCGACTCCTCTGTTTTCAATATCTCCTATATTTTGGGTAGAAGTGCTGAAACCTGAAGCAGCCGGCAATTGTACTGCCAGTAATAGATCAGTTTTGGTATTTTGATAAATATCTGTAGTTAATGAGATCCGCTCATTAAATAAACTCAAATCGAACCCAAAATTAACCTGCTCGGATCTTTCCCAGGTCAGATCATCGTTAGACATACTGGTAGGTACCAATCCTGGCCTCACCGAATTATTTGCGACATAATTCACTGCTGACAGCAACCCGATATGGGCATAATTACCGATCTGGTTGTTGCCGGAAAAGCCATAGCTTGCTCTCAATTTCAGGTTATTGATAAAGGTGAGATTACTCATAAATGGTTCTTCTGAGATATTGTAACCCAAAGAAAATGAAGAGAATGTACCCCATTTGTTGTTTTCTCCAAATTTGGAACTTCCGTCAGATCGTACCGTGGCTGTAACCAAATACTTCTCCCGGAAGGCATAATTCACCCTTCCCATCAGGGATAGCATAGACCATTCCGTGATTAAATGCGTACCAGCATTGACAATGCCAGCAGAAATATATTTGACATAGTCATTGGGAAAGTCTGAAGCACCGGCAGATAAACGGTCATAGCTATCTTTCTGAGCAGTAAATCCCACCAATGCATCCAGGGAATGCTCCTGATTAAAAATCTTCCTGTAATTTAAGGTGTTTTCATTTAGCCAATTGATGGTTTCATATTTAATAGATGCACCAGTTGGGGGATAATTTATGGCTGTATTTCTGGGCACCGAAGATGACCTGAACAAATGAGTGACATTGGTATTATATTTAATTCCTGCCGAAGTCCTGAAGGTCAGTCCGTCTATAATTTCATACTCCAGAAAGGTGTTTGACAAAATATCGGCAGTTTTCCGGTTATCTTGAAACCCATTAGCCACACTTATCGGATTTCCTACCCAACCCAGTCCATCAGCTACATCATTGAAATCAAAATAAGGTTCACCCTCACTGTCGTAAACCGGTATGGTGGGAGCGGCGGCCAGAGCCATGGTTATTAAACCTCCGTTGCCATAGTGTCCATTGGTATTGGGAAATCTACCATAAGCATAAGAACCAGTCAGTGATGTGCCTATCTTGAGTTTTTCGGAAAGCAACACATCTACATTGGTTCTTAAATTAAACCTTTTATAATCAGAGGTAATGACAATTCCCTGCTGATCGAAATACCCGCCTGATACAAAAAATTTTAGATTTTCATTACCAGTAACAGCAGAAACCTGGTAGTTTTGAACCGGGGCGGTTCGAAAAATCACATCCTGCCAGTTGGTATTGGTGGTAATAGATGCAGGATTACGAAATTCGGGACGTACCTGGCGGGATCGTGGCCTTTCACTATTGGGGTCATCAGCTGATCCTCCATCAAAAATCCGGGTGTTGTCCCGGCCCAGGGCTACATATGCGGCATATTGCTGAGCATCCAGCACCTCTATTTGATTTTCTACTTCCTGTAGGCCATAAGAAACATCCACATTGATACTTGATTGTCCGGTTTTTCCCCTTTTGGTGGTAATAATAATCACCCCATTTGACCCTCTGGAGCCGTAAATGGCGGTAGCTGAGGCATCTTTGAGTACTTCAATCGATTCAATATCATTGGGATTGATAAAATTCAAAGGATTGATCCGCGTGGCAGTATTGTTAGCCATATCTTCGGAGGAATAGGTATTCCTGCCAAAGTTAAGCATGTTGGAACCACCACCACCGGTACCAATGGGAAAACCATCAACTACATATAAAGGCTGATTGCCTCCGGTAATGGAGCTGATCCCTCTGATCATGACATTGGTGTTGCCACCGGGTGCTCCTGAAGTCTGAGAAATCTGGACACCGGGTACCTGGCCCTGCAACATCTGATCAAAACTGATAGAAGAAGGCTGGATAATGTCTTCTCCCGAAACCCGTGAAATTGATCCGGTCATGTCTTTTCGGCGTTGGGTTCCGTAACCCACCACCACTAATTCCTCCAATTGCTGTACATCTGCAGACATGGTCAAATCGATCACAGTTCTGCCATTGATTTCTACTTCCTGACTGGTAAAACCTACTGAACTAAAAACAAGGGTAGCCTGAGGAGCAACTTCAAGGCTGTAAACACCTTCAACATTTGTTACAGTACCATTACTGGATCCCTTTTCAACAACATTAACTCCGGGAAGCCCTTCCCCATCTTCCTGGGAAGTGACCTTACCTGTCACTTGTTGGTCTTGAGCTGCCAAAGGCATGATAAAAAACCATTGGACCAAAAAACTAAAAAAGAGTAGAAATCTGGGAGGAAACAAGAGATTTTGTAGCAATTTTTTCATAATTTTGCACGTTATTTAATTAAACATTTAAATTCCCTGAGGATCAGAGAAGCGGCAATTTCCTGATCCTCATCTTTTTAACAGTTAAGCTTAAATATTCAAAGTCCAACTACATTCCGGCTGAATATATATTTTTATAGTCAGGGCTAATCTTTTAAAGTTATTCTTATTATTTATGGCGTTGCGAATCGTCTTGTTATTTTGCGGGAAAGCATGATAAAAACAGCTATCCCAGTTAAGGGGATTATTCTGATGATTACCCCCATTTAAACTTTGAATCAGCTCCATTCCAGCAGAACTGTTTTGATCCTTCACTTTTGCCTTTCTATAGGATCTGTAGGTTAAAGCGCCTGAGTTTGGGAAAAATTGATCTTTTTTGACAATCATCATTGATTTACATTGATAAAAATGGTCTAAAAAAATAGCTACTTTTTATATTGATTAAACCTTGATCAAATAAGGTTTAATCAGATTTCAGGAATTAAGCCTATGACAAATATATTCAATGCTTTACGTATTTATAAGGGCATTCTGATAAAAAAGTGACACTTTTTGATAAAAAGAATTAATGTTAAATGATTATAACAGCGTTAAAGTGAACCGTATAATAAAAGACACAGTCTACTTTAATACATTTTGATATTGTATTTTATATAAAAAGATCATAGTGCCTAAGCAGTCATTTTGCTGTCCAGGAAACATTCATATGAAACAATAAAAAAGGGGCAGGCCAGACTGAAAATGTAGGTAGACAGGTGTGACAGACCAGGATGGCCGTGAGAGGTAGATTGATTATAAAATGCAGATAGCCAAATCATCCACTTATTACCTCATAAAAAACAGATCTGCCAAACCAATAAAGTACTAAAATTACAACACATCAAGCCATCCAGGGTCTATCCCGCTCTTTAGCCTGAGCCAGGGCTTTAACAGCTATATTGGTATCCTCTACCATTTGAAAATCATACATACCCACACAGATAAAATCTGCACCATTTTGATAAGCATATGTAAAAGCTTCCTGTGGTTTTAAAGCGCCGGCAGCCAGTATTTTAAAGGCAATCCAGGGCTGGGGCAGGGATTTCATAAATTCAATGGTTTCACCAGGCTTGAAGCAATACATATTATCATGCCATTCATTGTGCTGGGCTGACCAATAATTGTGGTGGTGCAGGGTCTTCATCCAAAAATCTGTTTCCAGTCCTAACTCCACACATCGCATAATCGTCTCGATTCTATGCGCTCCAATACCTACCGGCAGGCCTGCGGCTCTCACCAGGTCCATAGCCCCAACTACTTCATCAATTCGGTTTTCTTTGATGTAATGATCGGCAGTTTCTCCCTGCACGTAACAGGCAGTAGCCCCATCATCAATGGCTTTTTTCACGATATCAAGATATTCCTGGTATGGTTTAGGGGTTGGTGTACCAGTTCCGTCATAATTCAACCCGGCACAATCGGCTATAAACTGCATTTTTCCGTAACCTGCTTTCCAATACTCATTAATTACAGGCCCAATCACGGTATTTGATAACAAGGTATCCACTCCGCATTGTTCAGCCAGGCTAAAAGTTTGAAAGATCTTTTGTTTGGTATGATAAGCCCTTACCAGGGAAGATACATAAATAAGATCCCTGGAATGGGCCCAACCGCTCAACAAGTTTCCTCCCAAAATCATTTTACTAAACAATTTATCCTTAATCTTTCCTTTGGGCAGTTCACCTTCTAATTTATCTAATCCGGTGAAATCAAACTTTTTTATACTGGCTCCGGATATAGCATCGGCCAACTGACTTTCTTCTCCGCTATACATTTTTATTTTTGCGGCTGTTCCCAGAGAAAATGCTCCTAAAACCGGCAGGGTAAGCATATGTCTTAATATATGTCTTCGCTCTAAATTTGTTTGTTTCGCCGGCTTTTCCTGACGGTCAATCTGATTTACTAATTTTAATCGATTTTTGTAATAGGCCTCAAACAGTCCATCCAGGCCCAGAAACCTGCCGGTTGGAAAAAATGACAAAACCACCAGGGCTATAATTTCCAGGAAATCTTTACTTACAAAAAGGTAACTCCCTTCGAAACCAGCGCCTGAATGAGAAAGGAAAGGTGGATTAGCCAGGTAATACATAAGTAATAAGGCTATACCGCCATACTGAGCTATCCGGGTATACAATCCCAGCATCAAGCCCAATCCCACCAGGATCAGGGCCCATATATTAACCAGATTCACCAGGTTTAACACAAAATCGTTCTGGGCCAATCCGGTAAAGAATCCTGACAAAAAGCCTGAAGAATTGTTGAGATAACCATAAGCACTCCAACCAGGCGTAAATAATTTGGTAACACCCTCATATAAAAAATGCCAGCCAATGGCCATTCTCAGGACTACCAACAGATACATATGTTTGTTGGATAAAGCCGATTTGATTTTAGAAGTTTCCATAGTTCAGCACATTAGTTATAGGTCTTAAAGATTGTGATTTTTTTAAAAAAATTAAATGACATAAGTCAGTTTAGTAATACTTTTTCATCCTGTCATATCCAAACTACACTGATTAAAATACACTTCCGGTCAGTAAAAAAATTATCATTTGGAAGAAATAATAAAAATAAAATTTGAGATTCTTCGATAAAAAATAAAGCTATTTGTTTGGCATATTTTAGACATTATAGTTAACTTAACCATAATCAATTTTCTACAACTACCTGTTAATCAAGTTCATCATGAATGATCAGAATTCAAATAATAAAACCAGCCCAGCCGAAAATGCAAAAACACCTGGCAAAGGCCTCAGTCGACGTGGATTTTTAAAAGGCGCCGGATTGACCACCGTGGGTACCATGGCCATGCAAACCGGAGTTCTGGGTAATACCCTTAACCCAAATGTCGCAGATGAAAACTTTATCGGACCGGAAGAATCAATTGTCAAATTGCATGTCAATGGCAACTCCCGGTCACTACTGATAGAACCCCGCACCACGCTGGCCGATGCATTGCGGGATCATCTACAGCTCACCGGCACCAAAGTGGTTTGTGACAGGGGTGCCTGTTCTGCCTGCACAGTTTGGCTGGATGGTAAACCGGTAAATTCATGCCTGGTATTAGCTGTAGAGGCTCAGGGAAAGGAAATAACCACTATTGAAGGCCTGGGCAGCGAAGAGAACCTTCATCCGATTCAGCAAGCTTTTATTGATCATGATGCTTCTCAGTGCGGTTTTTGCACCCCTGGAATGATCATGACTGCGGCTCATTTGCTGAATAACAACCCTGCTCCCGATTTACAGGATGTAAAAGTGGCCCTGAGAGGCAATTTATGCCGCTGCGGAACCCATCCTAATGTGTATAAAGCCACTTTGTCAGCCTCCCAAAAATTATAACGACTTGAATTATGGACACCAAAAAAATAGTATTACCCAAAGGCATTCCAGGACATAACCTGGGTGAAATTGAAAGAGAAGTACCCATCAATGAACCACCAGCCTGGCCTATAAATGACCAGCTAAAGCATGTGGGAAAAAGAGTGAAACGCTATGATGCAGTAGCAAAAGTTACCGGCAAAGCCAAATACACAGCTGACATCCAACTGCCGGGTATGCTCTATGCTAAATTTTTCCGGTCAAACACACCCCATGCCAACATCAGATCCATAAATACTGCCAAAGCAGAAAGTATGGATGGCGTGTATGGCATCCATATTCTGAAAAGTGATGATGATGCCTATCCGGTGGTTAAGTTTGCCGGTCAGCCCCTGGGAGCCGTGGCGGCTAAAAGCCTGGCCATTGCAGAAGAGGCTATTAAAATGATAGAAATTGATTACGAAAATAAAAAATTCGTAGTAGATGTAGAGGAGGCACAGCATCCGGAAGCGCCCCTGGTGCATCAGCAAACCATTGAGGCGAAAGAGGATGCGGGAGATGTTGGCGTAACACATGATGCTTCCCGGGCTCAGGGAAATGTAGTAGGCCCCTCTACCAGTAGTTTTTTCGGGGGGCCACGAGGTAATTTAGAGGAAGGTTTCAATGAAGCGGATGTCGTTCTGGAAAAGGTTTACCGGACCCAGGTACATACGCATGTTCCACTTGAAACCCATGGGGTAGTGGTGGATTGGAAGCCTGGACATATGACCGTTTATGCTTCTACTCAAAATACCAAAAACTTCAGGGACGAACTGGCCGACTACTTTGGACTATCCACCGGTGAGGTTCGGGTGATTTCTGAATATACCGGCGGAGGTTTTGGAGCTAAACATAGTGCCGGTGTATATGGCCCAATGGCAGCTACTTTATCCAAAAAAACCGGCAGGCCGGTGTGGCTTATGCTGGATCGCAAAGAAGAACATATTGCTGAAGGAAACCGGCCTAATTCAATACATTATCTGAAGATTGGTGCCAAAAAAGATGGCACATTAACCGCCATACAACAAAAATCTCACGGTACTGCCGGTGTAGCCCTGGGAGCTGGGGTGGGACGTATTGCCCAGGTACTGTATGATTGCCCTAACTTTGCTACCGAACAATATGATGTTTATACTCATGCTGGTCCCGGAGCAGCCTGGAGAGCACCGGGCAATGTACAGGGAGCTTATGGGGTGGAACAGGCCATTGATGAACTGGCAGAGCAATTAGGAATGGATCCTTTAAAATACCGGGACAAAATCGATAAAAGTGAAATACGGAAACTGGAAAGGCAAAAAGGAGCAGAAAAGTTTGGCTGGAACCGCCGAAAAGCAGCCGGATCAGATAAAGGACCGGTCAAAAAAGGCGTGGGAGTTGCCCAATCTACCTGGCCCCGGTTTGTCCACCTTGATTCTACCGCAGAAGTAAGGATCCTCAAAGATGGAGGTGTGGAGATCAGATCCAGCGTACAGGATATTGGAACCGGAACTAAAACGATATTAGGACAGGTAGTGGCAGAAGAGTTGGGAATAGCAGTAGAAGATGTTACCGTATTAATTGGAGATACCTATTTCCCCAACGGACCCAGTTCAGGCGGCAGTGTAGCTACTGGGTCTATTACGCCTCCGGCCAGAAATGCCGCATATAAGGTCAAGATGGAACTGTTTGAGCAAGTGGCCAAAAAATTGAAGTCCGAAGCCAAAAACCTGGTTATTGAAGATGGTGTGATCTCTGACAAAACAGATAATTCAAAATCCATTCCATTTAAAGAAGCTCTGAAAGGTATGCGTACGGGCCAAATCATAGCCACTGCTTCCAGGTCAGATGATTATGGCGGATTTCAGCAGGAATGGGGGCTGGCCTATGGCGACCTGGGGTCAGTTCAATTTGCCGAAGTATCAGTAGATACAGAAACCGGATTTGTCAAAGTAGATAAGATCGTGGCTGCACATAGTTGTGGCCGGCCGCTTAACCTGGCCCAGGTGGAAAGTCAGATCAATGGCGGTGTGATCCAGGGCATGTCTTATGCTTTATATGAATACCGGTCTATGGATAAACATACGGGCATGATGATGAATGCCAATGTGGATATGTATAAAATGCCTTATGCCCTGGAAATTCCTGAAATCGAATCTATCATCATCGAAGACTATGCCGGAGCTTCTTCTACAGATGCCTATGGGATCGGAGAACCTTCCAATATTGCTACTGCAGTGGCTATTGCCAATGCGGTATATAATGCCATCGGAGTTAGGATATATGAAATACCCATGACCCCGGACAAGATTCTTAAAGCTTTGAATAAAATTTAATAACTAACCTATGAATAAGTTTAGCTGGTACCAAGCCAAATCAATAGAAGATGCCCTTGATAAAGTCAATACTACAGCATCTGATTTATTCAATCCCCTTCCGGGATCCACCTCTGTGATCTATAAAGCCGGAGGCGTAGACCTGCTGGATCTGATGAAGGAAGGGCTGGTAAATCCTTCTGGTCTGGTTGACGTAAAAAAGATCCCCGGCCTGGATAAAATAGAATATGATGAAACAGCAGGATTAAAGATAGGAGCTAATGTGACTTTATCTGACATAGAGTATCACCCCCTGATCAAAGAAAAGTACCTGGCGCTTTATCAGGCAGTAGCCCATGCAGGTACTCCCCAATTGAGAAACCTGGCCACTTTAGGAGGCAACCTGGCCCAAAGGACCCGTTGCTGGTATTTTAGGTCCATTGATCATAAGTGTTTCAGAAAGGGAACCAGGACCTGTTTTGCCCAGGATGGTGAAAATGAATTTCATGCCATTATAGACAATGAATATTGTGCCAGTGTCCATGCCTCCTCGGTTGCAACTGCCTTAATGGCTTTCAATACTAAAGTATATATTACCCGTCCTCACGAGGGAATTCAGGAATTTTCACTGGAAAGTTTTTTTGTGCATCCGGAACAGTATCGGAAAAATGAAACGATCTTGAAAAATGGCGATCTGATCACCGGCATATTAATTCCTGTACCGGAAAAAGGAACCAAAAGTTATTATATCAAGCAAGGGGCCAGGGAATCACATGATTGGGCTATTGCCGATGTGGCTGTGGTGGCCCAATCCAGCGGAGGCAAATGCAAATCAGCAGAAATCGTGTTAGGAGCTGCTGCTCCGGTTCCGATAAAGTCAAATGAAGCAGCCAAAGAAGTAGTAGGTAACAAAATTAATGAGTCGGTGGCTATCGCAGCAGGAAAAGCCTCCATGAAAGAAGCCACTCCGCTGGCAGGTAACAAATACAAGATCCCTATTTTTGAAACGATTGTAAAACGCGCATTGCTAAATTGTGTTTGATATGCAGAAAATTGATCCTACAAAGACACCATTTTGTCGTTTTTTAAAGGCAAAAAACCCTTATGGAACCCTGGAAGGAGGTAATCAGGGATGGTTTACCTATGATGATGCCAATACCATCTACTGGTGTGTGAAGTCATTGGGAGCGGGTGGCCCGGACAATGGACCGGTGGCGCCCGGAGCATGCCTGAGTGGTCGAAAATGTTATAAGGCACCGGATTAGTAGAATTGAAGGTAAATAAGCCAAGAATATCTGTTTTTAAGCTTATGTGAAATTTCAAAAAGCATATCTTTTACAACTATTGGAAATTCCTTCCATTCATAGGGCAAAAATTCATCTCACTTAATCGGAGAAATCACTATTTCTTCCATTGATATGGTATTCCAGATCCTGTCAAAGTTATTTTTAGAGGGATATAATGTTCTCCTTTGGTAACTCAAAGTGGTAATTTGTGAATTGATGAAATATAAAGATATTAAGTTGCTTCTGCTAGTACAATCTCCATTTTTGGGTATTTTAATTTATACATATTTAAAATTTGAAATGGAAGCATTTTTGATGATCCTTCTGTCCACCCCAGCCACATTTATAGGACCAGGAATAAAATAAAACAGTGTACCGGGTGAAGGATACTAAGGATTATGCAGAAAAATTATTTTTGAGATCAACCCCTAATCATTTAACATTGCGGCAAATTCAAACTATTTGCAAGTGTACAAAATCTTTATTAGACCATTATTCTTTCTTTTTTCTCCGGAAAAGGCCCATAATCTGGTTTTTAAATTAATCAGATTATGGTTCAACCTGCCTTTAATTAAGACACTTATTAAAAGATCATTATCTGTTAATGATATAAAGCTGGAAAGAACTGTGTTTGGATTGAAATTTCCCAACCCGGTGGGTCTGGCCGCCGGCATGGATAAGGATGCAGTGTTGGTGGACGAAATGGCCAGCATCGGCTTTGGATTTGTAGAAATTGGCACCTTAACTCCGGAGCCACAACCAGGCAATCCCCGCCCACGTTTATTTCGGCTAAAAAAAGACCAGGCACTGATCAACCGAATGGGTTTTAATAATAAGGGCTTGGTCAAAGCAGGCCAAAAGCTTAAGCAAAGAAAAAGTCAGATCATTGTAGGCGGAAATATTGGAAAAAATAAAATAACTCCCAACCAGGATGCAGTAAACGATTACCTCAGGGGATTTGAGGAACTTTATAACTATGTAGATTATTTTGCTGTGAATGTCAGTTCACCCAATACGCCTGATTTACGGGAGTTACAGGATAAAGAACCTCTGAAAAAGATCTTATCTGCTTTGATGGAAAGGAATCAGCAAATGCCTGTTCAAAAACCTGTACTGCTCAAAATAGCTCCGGACCTAAATGAAAATCAACTAGATGACATCATTGAGATCGTTCTGGAAACTGGCATTGCCGGTATCATAGCCACCAATACTACCATATCTCGTTCATCTCTGACCTCCCCTAATCAAATAATAGAAGGAATTGGCCCGGGAGGGCTAAGTGGTAAGCCCTTAAAAGAACAATCTACCCAGGTGATCAGCTACCTTTATCAAAAATCGGGGGGCGCTTTTCCCATCATTGGAGTGGGCGGCATTATGCAGCCGGATGATGCCCTGGAAAAGTTAAAAGCCGGGGCTACCCTAATACAACTATATACCGGATTCGTATATGAAGGACCCTACCTGGTAAAAAAAATTAATAAAAAGATCCTGAAAGAAAATATTTAATTTTCTGTTCGTTTTAGGATTGGAATTTTTACCCAGATTTTTTGTTTAAAAACATAAAAGCCGGTTTACTGAATTAATTATAATTATTGTATTGATTTCATTATTTTTGTTCATTAATATTCTCCATGGCAAAAAACACATACAAATCGAATACATTTAAAAAGCCTGCAAAAGACAAAAAAAAGATCAGCTTTAAGTTTAACTTTGGTTTTCTTAAAGACCGGAAATTTGTACTGGCTTCAGGGTTTTTCCTGCTGGTTTTATCCCTCTTTCTGTTAACTTCATTTGTATCCTATTTATTTACCTATAAAGCTGATCAAAGTGTGGTGGAAGCCATTAATGAAACTGGTTTAAAAGCCTCCGGCATAGAAACAGAGAACTGGCTGGGGCTTTTTGGTGCCATCAGTTCCTATTATTTCATATTCAAATGGTTTGGTATTGCAGCCTTTTTCACCCCTCCCCTATTGTTTATCCTGGGTTTCAGATTGGTTTTCCGGAAAAACATTTTACCTCCATTATCTATTTTTAAATTCAGTTTCTTTTTCACATTCTGGATCAGTCTGTTGATGGGTTATCTTACTCTAGATACATCGCATATTAATACCTGGAGTTTTCTTTCCGGAGGTATAGGATTTGAGCTGGCTTTTCTGTTTGATAGCCTGGTTGGATGGGGTACTTTTTTGTTCCTGTTATTTACCCTGATCGTATTTTCTATTTATTATTTTGATATTACCCGGCTATTGGGCTTTTCCGGCATCAACCTGTCCAAACCCAAAATAGTAGAAGAAGCAGCTAAGCCTGCTTCTGATGAAGGCAAATCAAAAGAAAAGAATGTCACTGAGCCAGAAGAGGAAAGTGAAAAAGAAATTGCCAATTGGGTAATCAAAAAAGAAGATCTGGCTAAACAGAAAAATAAGCAAGCCTCATCCACCGGTTTAGAACTGGCAGTGGATGATCGCCGATCAACGGAACCCGAAAGTAATGTCCCAATATCCAACGGGCAGCAAAAACCAGTGGTACCGGATCCTGTTCCGGAAGAAGAAAAACTGGAACTGGACATCCACCAAACTGAAGAAGAAGAGCAGTTTTCCGGTAAGTTGGAAAATTATGATCCCACCCTGGACCTGGGCAGTTATAAATACCCTCCCCTGGATCTGCTGATTGAGCATTCCAGCGGGAATATAGAAGTGAGCAAAGAGGAACTGGAGCAAAATAAGGATAAGATCCTTGAAACTCTGATCAATTTCAAGATCGGTATCTCCAGTATCAAAGCAACCATTGGCCCCACTGTAACCTTATATGAAATTGTGCCTGAAGCAGGGGTTAAAATTTCCAAAATCAAAAACCTGGAAGATGATATTGCCCTTAACCTGGCCGCTTTGGGTATACGAATTATTGCTCCCATACCGGGGAAAGGAACCATTGGGATTGAGGTTCCGAATAAAAACCGGGAAATGGTTTCGGTGAAATCAGTTTTATCTACCGAAAAATTTCTAAAAAGTGATAAGGAACTGCCGGTGGTTTTGGGTAAAACCATTTCCAATGAAGTATTTGTGGGAGACTTGGCCAAAATGCCTCACCTGCTGATGGCAGGGGCTACAGGTCAGGGTAAATCCGTTGGAATAAATGTCTTATTAGCTTCCCTGATCTATAAAAAACATCCTTCTCAACTGAAATTTGTGCTGGTAGACCCCAAAAAAGTGGAATTAACCCTGTACAATACCATTGAAAGGCACTTCCTGGCCAAATTGCCTGACAGCGAAGAAGCGATTATTACCGATACCAAAAAAGTAATTTACACCCTCAATTCCCTCTGTATTGAAATGGATCGTCGCTACGACTTGCTCAAGGATGGGGGTTGCCGAAATTTAAAGGAATATAATCAAAAGTTTATCAATCGCCGGCTAAACCCGGAAAAGGGGCATCGATTTTTACCCTATATCGTGTTGGTGATTGATGAATTATCTGATCTGATGATCACCGCCGGTAAAGAAATTGAAACACCGATCATCAGGCTGGCCCAGTTGGCCCGGGCTATTGGTATTCACATCGTTATTGCTACCCAAAGGCCGTCCGTGAATGTGATCACCGGGATCATAAAAGCCAACTTCCCTGCCAGGATCTCTTTTAGAGTAACTTCCAAAATTGACTCCCGTACTATCCTTGATATTGGAGGGGCCGAACAACTGATTGGAATGGGAGACATGTTGTTATCTCAGGGTTCTGATTTAATTCGCTTACAATGTCCTTTTATTGATACACCTGAAGTAGAAAATGTTTGTGAATATGTAGGAGCCCAGCGTGGATATCCCACCGCTTATCCCTTACCGGAATACTCAGGAGATGAAGAAGGCGATGATGTCACTGCGGTAGATCTGAGTGACCGGGATGAATTATTTGATCAGGCAGCCCGATTAATTGTAGCACATCAGCAAGGAAGTACCTCTTTGATACAACGTAAAATGAAGCTGGGATACAACCGGGCAGGACGGTTGATTGACCAACTGGAAGCAGCCGGTGTGGTGGGACCTTTTGAAGGAAGTAAAGCCCGTGAAGTTTTAATTCAGGATGAATATACTTTGGAACAATTATTGAATAGCATAGACAAAGAGTAATAACAATTGACATATAATTAATAAAATATGAAAAAGATATTTATTTTGATGATACTGGTGAGCCAGGGTCTGGGTTCATTTGGGCAAAGCGATACCAAAGATCCGAAAGCAAGAGAGATCCTGGATGAGATGAGCGGTAACTACAGCGATTTACAAGCTTATAAAGCCGAATTTGTACAATCTCTGGAAAATGAGATGGAAAATATCAATGAGGAGTTTGCCGGTGAGATCACCGTAATGGGCGACAAATTCAAATTGAAAATGAGTGGGCAGGAGGTATATAATAACGGTAGTACAGTTTGGACCTATTTGCCTGATATCAACGAGGTAAACATCGATAACTACTATCCTGAAAACGGAGACATGACCCCTACAAAAATCATCACTGCCTACCAGGATGGATATAAATATAAGTATATGGAGGAAGTGAATGAAAGCGGCAATACATATCAAATTATTGACCTTGAACCAGAAGCTAATAATTTTCAATTTTACAAAATCCGGCTCAAGATCAATAAAGAAAATAAACACCTGAAGGAATGGCAGGTATTTGACCGTACCGGAAGCAAATATTTATACCTGATCAAAGAGTTTGATCCCGACATAGAAGTATCTGACTCTTATTTTGAATTTGATCCCAAAGCCCATCGGGGAGTAGAAATTATTGACCTGAGATAACATTGCACACATGAAATGATTTAAACAGAGGTTGATCATCCTGCTAACAGTAGCTTGAACAACCTCTCTTGTTATTTATGCTTTTTGGATATTGGTTTTAAATCCTTAACTTTAAAAAAGAAAAGAGAACCTATTTTTTAAACTGTTTCAGCGATGAATTTATTTAATCATAAACAACCGGTTCAAACTATTAATTCCTCTAAATTCTTTTTTACTTTTAGCCTCAAAGAAAGTTTACCTCAGGATTCTATTAACTTACTGGAGAGAGAATACACCCAAGTCCAAAATCGTTTGGATGTTAAAAACTCATCCTCGGGAAAGTTTGACAAAGTGAAAAGTTTGTTTTTTGGCCGTCTTGACAACATGTTGGATCGGGCGATCACAGTTTCATCCCTTTTGAGCAATCCGGAAATAGCCAACAGCCTGCAAAAGAAATTACATGAAATGGATAATATCAGCTTCCACTTAATCTGCTATACTATCCTGCCCAATCATTTTCATCTTTTGGTAGAACCCCTTGATAACAAGCAAAAAACCATTAAGCAAATAAACAGGATCATTACCGATGTAAAGGAACAAACCACTCCTGTATTAACTACCTTTTACGGACCAGATAAACACTGGAACCGGGATTCATTTGCAGATATTTTAACAGATAACCAGCAGATGGTGCATATGATCAGCTATACTTTAAACAATCCGGTAAAGGCTGGATTGATAAATTACTGGAAAGACTGGCCCTGGTCTTTTTGTAATCCAAAATATCTGTAAATTTGGCCTGTTAAAATCTTATTAAATGAAGCAGGCTGAACTTTTTGATCAAATACTACAAAAAAAATCCTATCTATGTGTCGGACTGGATACAGATATCAGGAAAATCCCACCTCATTTGCTGAAATTTGAAGATCCTGTACTTGAATTTAATCGCCGAATCATAGAGGCCACGTCACCCTATTGTGTGGCTTATAAACCTAACATTGCTTTTTATGAAGCCCGGGGCAGTACCGGATGGACCAGTTTATCTGGTTCTATGAAACTGATCCCGGACAATATTTTTACAATTGCTGATGCCAAAAGAGGAGATATTGGCAATACTTCTCATCTTTATGCCCGAACATTTTTTGAAAAGAAAGCGGCTGGATTAAACTTCGATGCCATTACAGTAGCTCCTTATATGGGTCATGATTCTATTGAACCCTTTTTGACTTATCCGGAAAAGTGGGTGATCCTGCTGGGGCTTACTTCAAATAACGGCAGCCTGGATTTTCAACACCTTAAAATAGAAAATGGAAAACACCTGTACCAGGAGGTTTTGGAAAAGAGTCAGCAATGGGCCGGGCCGGATCAGATGATGTATGTGATAGGAGCTACTCAAAGTGACAGCATACAAACTGTCAGGCAAATTATTCCGGATCATTTTTTATTGGTCCCTGGTATTGGTGCTCAGGGAGGGGACTTGGCTGCAATCAGTAAATATGGATTAAATAAACGGGCTGGCCTGCTAGTAAATGCATCCAGAAGTATTATTTATGCTTCTTCGGGAAAAGATTTTGCTGAAGCTGCTGCCAGTCAGGCCCGGGCGATTCAACAGGAGATGGCCCGGTATCTTGATCAGTTTTTAGTATAATAAGGGATACAAACATCACGAAATTGTGAATGTCGGTCCTGTAATATTTCACCTCCAATTTTACAGGACAAGCACTGCTTAAAACTACAGTATTCATTGAAAAGCTCCAACAGCGATTGTGAGTCAAATGCACTTTTCACTTTCAGGCCCAGACTGTTCCAGCTCCGGGTTATTTTATTTTTTTCAGCCGGTATCATCTGCAAAAGTGAAACTGCCCGCTGAATGTAAGTTACATCATCAATATAGCGGCCATAGGCTGCCCAAATGGGTATGACAGCATTTATCAGCAAGTTGTAAATAGTGAGCTCTCCCATTCCCTTTACGGGTGTTCTGAATTTTTTACCAAACTGGTAATGTTCCTGCCAGTAAACAGACTGGGTTAGTCTGAACAATTTTAATAGTTCTTCCAGATCAGTATTTGATTTAACCGGAGAAAACATGGAGCGCTGCTGATGTAAAAAGCGGGCCAGCTGAGCCAGTCGGATGGTTGGAAAATTGGCAGGCCGAAGCCTGAGAAATTTCCATTGCATCAATTCCATGGGTTGAGGTAGACTGTATTTGTGATGTAAATATTGAAATTCTTTGGATAGTTGATGAAAATAGGGATCTTTCCCGTTCATTCTAAGAAATCCTGCCTGGCCAAATAACAAGGATTCCAGTTGGAGCAAACTATTTCTGTTTTTAGATATTATTTTAAAGGGTAAACTTTGGGAAAGTGTCAAGAAAGGATCTGCATTCACCTTATTTCCCAAAATTTTTGAAACCAACTGGTAGGTGGTCTCCTCCCAGTCACCTCTGTTATGGCTTAGAAGATCCAGAACTCCCTCAGATTTTCTTTCCAGACGTTGCATAAGGGCACTTTCCTGCATGGACAGCAAAGTCACCGGTTTGACTTTCTTTATAATTTCTGCGCAAGGGATATGCTGTGTATTTTGGATGAGGTAAGCATACCTGGCATAAAATTCCGGGTCAATTCTATCTTTCAGTTCAAGAGTGGGTATTTCCGTTTGATCTTTCCTCCAAACCGGCTGATCATGATGCCACACCACATGCAGGATCACATTTTGATAAGCGTCATCCATTTGATGCCGATGCCTGTACCAATCTGACGAGTTTAAATGAATTTCTACCTGGCCGTTCCAAAGGATATCATCAATGTAGATCCTGCTATCGGTAAAGTCCGGACCGGCATGTTCATTATGTCGCCCTGGGAAAATAATATTAACAGGTTCTCCCCGGTGGGTATGAAGTTGTTGACGGTTAAAATACTGTAATTGCCAGATAAAGTGGAGAAAATTTTCCTGCATGACTTTTTTAAATCAATTTATAAAAATATCCTGCTTCATTTTGAGAAAATTCGTTCGATTTTGCCACCAGGTAACATCAGATGAAAAAATACAAGAAAAGGCTCATCAAAGCTGTCAAAGCTGCGGGCTTTTTTTGGTCTTGATCTTTTTTCCTGCTTTTTGTATCAAGCCAAATGATATGGCCCTTCCGGCCAGAAAAAAAAGGAGTAAGGTAGCATGTACACTTAGATGCAGAAAGTCAATAAAGCTTTTCTTAATTATTTCCTACTATCACCATTTTTTACAAAAGCAATATCTTGCAGCAATCGGATGATTCATTGTAACTTTGCAAAAAAAGAATATGGAGAAGCCAGTCATGATCATCGGGGCGGGAGGGCTAAGTTACGCAGCCCTTGAGATTTTTAAAACTAATCAGATTGAGGTTTATGGATTTTTGGATGAGGATCAAACCCTTCATCAAAAGGAAATTATGGACGTTACTGTTATTGGCAGCCCGGACAATGATGAATTGCTTAACCTGATCGGGAAAAACTGCGAAGTATTTGTGGCGGCAGATGAAAATACCTATAAGAAAAAATTGGTTTCCCTCTTGCTTGATAAGCGGCAAACCATGCCGGTGAATGCCATACATGGTGACACTACAATCTCCAAATCCGCCTTTCTGGGTCATGGAAATCTGATTAATTCCGGAGCTATTTTAGGAGCTCAATCAAAAATTGGCAATCATTGCATTATTCATTCAAGAGCCCTGATAGAACATCTGGCCCAATTAGGTGATTTTGTCCAGGTAGGGGCTGGCACTATTATCAATTCATCTGCCATCATAGAAAATGAAGTTTTCGTAGGAAGTGGAGTCACCATAGTTTCCGGAGTAAAAATAGGTGCTGGTGCCCGTATCGGAGCCGGTTCAGTTGTTGTTGCTGATGTGGAAGAAGGATCCACCGTATTTGGCAATCCGGCCAAAGCAGTAGATATTTAAAAACCCTGAAACTGAATTGGCTCACCAGAAAATTTGTTTTAATTTAAATAAAAAGATACACCTTGCCTGAAACAAGGAAGTTATGAAAGAATACATCGTTTTACTTTATTACTGCTACACGCCTATTGAGAACCCGGAAAAATTCAGGGAAGAACATCATTTTCTATGTATTGAACTGAACCTGAAAGGCAGGATCATTATTGCATCAGAAGGCATTAATGGGACCGTATCCGGACTAAAGGCTGATTGTCAGCGTTATATGAATATCATGAAAGCAGATCCCCGATTTGCTAAACTGGATTTTAAAATAGATGAGCACCAGGAAAATGCCTTTCAGAAGCTCAATATCAGATTAAAGCCTGAAATAGTTCATGCCGGATTGCCATATATTGACCCTAATCAAAAAACCGGAAAATATGTGGAACCAAAAGAATTTAAAAAGATAAAAGATGACGAGGATGTAGTGATTCTGGATGTCCGCTCTAATTATGAACACAAGGTAGGTAAGTTTAAAAAGGCTGTAACCCTGAACCTGGAAAATTTCAGAGAATTCAAAGACCAGGTAAAGCAGCTGGAAAAATATAAGCACAAAAAAATAATCACTTATTGTACCGGAGGAATTAAATGTGAAAAAGCCAGTGCTTTCCTGCTGGAACAAGGATTTGAAAATGTATATCAACTGCACGGCGGAATTATCAAATATGGTCTGGAAACAGAAGGCGAGGATTTTGAAGGAAAATGCTATGTATTTGACAATCGTCTCACCGTAGATATCAACAGGGCTAATCCTCAGGTGATTTCCCGGTGTTATGTTTGTGGTGATATTAGTGATCGCATGGTTAATTGTGCTAACCCGGTCTGTAACAGGCATGCGCCTATATGTGAAAAATGTGGGTGGGAAATGGAAGGCGCCTGTTCTGAAAGCTGTAAAAATCATCCGGAAAAAAGACCATACAATGGCACCGGTTATTATGCTAAACAATTAAATGGTTATAATCCCTATAGGGGCATATTAAGAAGGAAAAAGCAGGAGCATCTTGAAAAAAAACAGCACACAACCTAAAATTCCGGAAACTGATCTGATCCTTAATAAGGACGGCAGTGTCTTTCATTTAAATCTTAAGCCAGGGAATATTGCGAATATCATTTTGGCTGTGGGAGATGCAGGCATGGTACATACCATCAGCCAGCATTTTGATCGCATAGAATTTGAAATGAACAAACGTGAATTCAGTACCCATACCGGCACTTATAAGGGGGTTCGCCTTTCTGCCGCCAGTACCGGTGTCGGTACAGATAATATCGAGATTTTTTATAATGAACTGGATGCCCTGGTCAATATAGATCTTAAAAAGCGGGTGGTAAAACAGGATAAATCCAAATTAAAGATCATTCGTATGGGCACCTCCAGTTGCCTGCAGGAAGATATCAGGATAGGCTCTGTCATATTAGCTGAATATGGCATAGGCCTGGATAACATTTTTAATTTTTATGAGTTGCCTCAATCTGCACTGGAAAAACAAATTATTACTGCTATCAAGGATAACCTCAACCTGCCTTTTTTACCTTATTGTGTAAGTAGTTCAGAATTGTTGAGGCCCTATTTTTCTGATAATGTAATCAAAGGGAATAGCGTATCATGCCCTGGTTTCTATGGGCCTCAGGGCCGTAAACTAAGGTTGCCTTTAAAGCATGAAAATTTACTGGATGATTTAACCTTTCTGCATCTGGATGATTTTTGGCTTACTGATATTGACATGGAAACTGCCGGACATTATGCCATGGCTCGGTTGCTGGGCCATGAAGTGATCTCGCTTAATATAGTGACCGCCAACCGGGTGAAGAGCAAGCTGAGCAAGGACCCCAATAAATTACGTAATGAATTGATAGAGAGAGTGTTACAACAGGTAATCCAAATTAATGGACCTGAAATCGTTCATTGAACAATATTTCTAGAAAAAACAGCAGGGGCTTGACGCTATAATTATACAGGTTAATACTGTTTTTTTGTCAATATTTTTATAAATTGGCCCGGCAAATATTCATGATAACCATGTTTGAAACCATCAGAAAAAAAGTAGTTCCACAAGCTGAATTGGCACAAATCCGGGAGAAACACCAACAACAGAAAGTAGTATTTTGTACCGGCTGTTATGATATCCTGCAATCGGGCCATGCTGTTTTTTTTAACCAATGTAAATCTTTTGGCGATTTACTGGTTGTGGGAGTAGGCAGAGATAATACCATAGAACAATTGAAAGGTCCCGGCCGCCCGGTAAATCCTGAATCCAACCGGGTATATCTGGTGGCATCATTGCAGGATGTGGATTATGCTGTTTTAAACGACCTGGAGATAGGTAAAGGAAAAGTTGATTTTAAAAATGTATTGGAGCAGTTGCGTCCTGATATATTTATACTCAATGATGATGATTCTGCCGTTGCCGAAAAAAAGGAGATATGTGATGCTCTGGGTATTAAAATTGAGTTTGTATCCAGAGAGGTACCTCCGGAACTGATACCTACCTCCACCACCAGGATCATCAACAAGATAAATTATTCACTCAAAGCGCCTTTACGTATCGATTTTGCCGGGGGCTGGACTGATGTACCATATATCATGAACGGGCAGCCAGGTTATGTTTCTAATGTGGCCATTCGCCCTTTGATTGAATATAAAGCGGGAGAATTTAATTTTTCCGGCTATCCCCGTGGCAGTGGATTAAGTACTTCCACCGCTGCCAAATTATTACAAATGCTTAATTCGAAGAATTACAATGCGGAGCCTAAATCATTGGACCATATTGCAGAAGACCTATTCAACCTGGAAAATAAAGAATTAGAATGGTTTATCGGTAGGCAGGATCAATATGCCATTGTATATGGCGGTTTTCATTGTTTTGAATTCGGTCAGGACTACGGAAAAAGTATTGGACCTGATGTTTCCTGGGAAATACTGGAGGAATTTCATAAAAAACTGCTGATGATCCATACCAGTGAGTCACGCAATGCCCAGACGGTGGTGGAGCAGGTTTATCAGAATTACAATAAACCTTCAGGTAAAGAAGCGATTCGCCAATTGGCAGACCTGGGGAAACAATTTGCCCGTGAATTAAGTCAGAGTCATTTTAATGAATGTGCCCAGATCATGGAACTGAACTGGCAGGCTCAGAAGCAGTTGGCTCCGGCCAGCAGTACGCCTAAGCTGGATGATATGTATGCTTTTGCCCGGGGAAATGGAGCGCTGGGAGGTAAAATTTGCGGAGCGGGAGGCGGAGGCGCTTTTATTTTCTATTGTCAGGATCCGGAGAAACTCAAAATAGCTATGAAAAAGCAGTTCGTAGGCTGTTTTGAAATTAATTTTGAGCTTGAGCCTAAAAATATTAAGGCGTTAAATACTTTATAAATCAATTTTTTGTAGTCAATATTTTTCTGATATATTTCTATGAGAAATTAGCTGAATATTTAGATCACCAGCCACAGTTGGCAAATTTGATTTATAAGATCAAGTTTGGTTTCAACCGATAATGTCACTGGTGCCTCTGCTTTACAAGCAGGTGTTTCTTAAGAGGAAAAAAAGCAGGTCCCGTCCGGACAGGACAAAAGATGGAGGAAAGTAGGATGTCTGTTTTGCCGACAGTGAATATAATTTATAGAAGGACTTAACAACCCACTCCTGTCAGGAATGGGTTGTCTATTATCATTTCCGGGAACCAGTATATGATTCCAGAAAAATAGGATTAAAATCAAACCGGAAAAACAGCATCAGCTTTAAGGACCGGTTATAAGTTTGTGGCGCAAATTCCTGTTGATTGACATTGATCAAGCCATGATCATAAAAAGCGTTCACCCCCAATCTTTCTGTTATTAAATAAGAAGCTCCCAACATGACTCCTAAGTCGAAAGACCTTAAATTATCGGTACCTGATTCATTTGATTTATTGCCAAAGCTGTTAATGTGTGTTTTACTGCCCAATAAGAATCCCGGGTTCAATCCTGTAATCAAGCTGAACTGCCTGACCTTTTTAAAAGGTTTAAACCCTAACATCAATGGAAATGAAAGATAAGACAAGGATGTTTTTCGGGTCAGGCTGTTTTCATTTGCCTGTGATGCAGATAAACTGCTTACAGCCTGGACGGAAGCTATTGAATTGGCCTGGCCCAGTCCATCAGGATACTCCTCCTCATAATTATAGCTGTATTCATAATTGGTGCCTTTTTGTTCAAAGCTAACCCCAGGAGTAAAAAAGAGATTGTCTGATAAGGTGGTATGTGCTCTCAAACCAAGATGAAAGCCTGGCCTTAAGTTGTTAGACTCAGAATCTGACAGATCCTCAGCGGATAACCGGGAAAAATTAGCTCCGCCCTGTACTTCCAGTTTGGCCGAACAAATTACCTTTTGTAATGGTACTGGTAATTGTGCATATGTCGCACCATACCAAAATATTAATCCAAACAAGGCGATTATATTTTTATTCTTCATTGGAATCCTGATTTAAGGTTACTACTACAGGCTGATCAGATTTTTCTACCTGGCTCCTGAATTCAGACTTATTATAAGGTATACTGGTTTGGTTCCCGCAAATATCGCAGGTAGGACACCAGGCACAGCATCCAGCGTTTATTGAAATGATAATTACCAGAATAATACTGGAAAAAATACGGTAAAGCTTTGTTTTCATGGTTTTAAGGTTTTATTCATCAGCAAAAATAGGTGAGCTTCCCGTTGAAATGATCCCTGAAAACAGGTATAATACTAATTACCGGTATTCCGGTAATTGCAGATTAAACCAATCGGATACAGGTGTTTATCAATTTAATCTTAATAATAGCTTAAATAAAATGAATTTAATTCAAATATTTATTAAATTTGTTATATTTTATGCAGGAAATAGTTGGCAGAGCCTGATAATTGGCTTAAATCGTTTGAACAATGAAAATATTATTGGCAGATGACCATCAAATGTTTATCGACGGCATCACTTACCTCATCCGGGATCAAGGTTGGGAAGTAGCCGGAGTAGCTAAAAATGGTAAAGAAGTTTTTCATATCATGGCGCTCCAGGGACAGCCTGATGTACTGATTTTAGACATAGAGATGCCGGAAATGGATGGAATTCAGGTGGCCACCAGGTTGAAAAAAGAATTTCCGGTTATCAAAATCCTGGTATTGAGTATGCATGATGAACCTGAATTTATCCGCCAGATGCTAAAACTGAACATCGATGGTTATATACTAAAAGATGCTGGAAAGGAGGAGTTAAAAACAGCTCTAAAAGCCATTATTGCCGGCCAGAAATACTTTGGACAAAAAGTCACCCAAAATATCATGAATAGTTTTTCCCAACCAAAATCCTCCACCGGAGACCTTTCTCCCAGGGAAATAGATATTATCAGGCTGATTGCAGATCAAAAAACCACCGGACAAATTGCCGATCAGTTATTCCTGAGCAAGCATACAGTGGAAACCCACCGGAAAAACATCCTGCTGAAACTAGGCCTAAAAAACAGTGCAGGATTAATAAAGTATGCCATGAAAAAAGGCCTGATTGATTGATCATCTGATAGTAACCTGAACTGCTTATACAAAAGTATCATGAAACTATATCATCAATGCTATTATCAGAAGTCCAAATTACCATCGCAAATGCTAAAGTCACTGTGGCCAATACTCAGTAACAGGTTTACTAATCTAAAATACCTGTTTTCCCTTTTGAAATACCTGAATTCTGGTATTTATTTCAAAAAAGATCCTAAGAAATTTGTTGTTATGAATACTTCATGCCATATAATCATTTTCTTTATCATTATCGTTTTGTCAGGATGTAAACAGGAGGATCCGGAAGATCCCAGGCTGATGGAATTTTTAAATGACCCGACCCAACCGGAATATGATATTTTGATCGTGCCAGCCGAAGAAACCATTACCTTGCGCAACCAGGATCAGGTAAAAGTGAAGGAATATGCCCGGATAGAAGGAACTCTGGTCATCGAAGAAACTCCCT
Source organism: Candidatus Cyclobacteriaceae bacterium M3_2C_046 (assembly GCA_051418075.1). Classification (GTDB taxonomy): domain Bacteria; phylum Bacteroidota; class Bacteroidia; order Cytophagales; family Cyclobacteriaceae; genus JBPRGG01. Next base: position 78,519 of record JBPRGG010000016.1, read on the forward strand.
CCGACCGGTTTTCATTGCAGGTCGAAGGTGGAGATTTGACCATTTCCGGAAAGATCATTCTAAGAAACTCTCCGGCGGATGGCAATTCAGGCCGTTTGCAAGCAGCCCAAAACCTTGATGCCCCTTCCCTGCAATTAGGTGCGTATGCTGCAAATGCTGTTTTACACATCACCAATCAGGTGACATTGCAAACAGATCATGGTAAAGACGCAGCCACACAGATTTTAACCGGGGCAAACCCTGCCGGAATAACCGGCAACTCAGGAGGAAAGGGGGGAGATATTTTATTGGAAGCCCCGAATGGCCGGGTTAAGCTGGATTTTCCTTCCTCAAAACCCATGTTTAATCTGGGAAATGGAGGAAATGGGGCAGATATCATGGTGGACCGGGCATTTAGCAGTAATTCAGAAGAAGTGAATATCCTGGCCGGAAATGGTGGTAATGGTGGTAAAATCATATTCAATACCAGTATTGTGGAAAACATCATCGATCTGAGTGAATTGGTTGACCAGGGTAATTTTTACACGGTGTCTGGAAAAGGAGGGAAAGGAGGTAATGTGCTTTGGGATAATACCAGCCAAGGAATTAATATGGATTTAGCAGAAATAAGCCAGCAATCTACCAGCCGGGTCTTTTCTTTAAGGGGCGGAAATGGTGGTGCAAGCATTCAATTTGCTGGTTCAGGAGGCTGGGCGGTATATTGGAGTGATCGCCCGATCAACCCTGTGGGACAACGCATAACTGCAATAAGTGTTGAGGGGGGTGATGGAGGTAATATTATCGATGTGCGCATACCACAACATGAAGTAATAGCCGGAGATGGTGGAGGAGTGGTAGCCTGGGGAAATAGTGGCTGGGATGGCAACCAATCTCATAAAAATGGAGCTGATGGAAGTGAAATATTTTTCAATATGGGAAATGGTGGGGATGTAGAGCAGGGTGTAAAAGCTGATGTGGCTATAGCCGGATCAGGTGGCCATTCCCAAATAGCTGAATCAGAATTCCCTTACCAACTGCGGGATATGGCCGGTTTAAAAGACATGGATCATTTTAATCTTAACTTTGCTATAGTTGGAGGAAATGGAGGAAATGGTAATTCCAACTGTCAGGGATGCCCTGGTGGAGATGGTGGCAATTCCAGTCAGATTATCTGGGGAAGAGGCGGCAATGGGGGGCATGTGTTGAATAATCCGCTTTCTCAAGGTCAGGCAGGAAATGGAGGAAATATATGGGGAATCATATTTGGCATACCAGGTGAGGGAGGTGATGGTTTTCCACCGGGTAGTGCAGGATGCGTCCCTTTACATTATTTCGAGCCGGGCCAGACAGGAGATGGGGATTTTAATTTTTCCAGTGAGGCGGGTCAGTGGCTGGCACAGGATGCTCTCCAGCTTTATGAGCAAAATGAGTGCAATACTACTGATGGGGAGTCTTGTGGTGAAGGCCTTACTTGTCAACCTGTACATACCGACACCTTACCAGGCTGCTGGTTCAGAGAAGGAGCTACCTATAGCTGGAAATACGACTATGTTATGTATGACTATTCCAGTGGAGAACAGGAAGAGTTATCAAGAATTTCAGAACAAGGAATAGCTTATAATGAAGGGGGAAGTAAGTGGAGATATGAATTTACTCAGACTCGTACTTATAAATATGGGCCCAGCGCTACCTACACCCATGAAAATGCTTCTGAGCATGCTGTCCGGCATTTTGGAGCCATGACTGGAGCCTTATGTCAGGAAGGAGAAATACTACTTCCAGGAAGCAGCAGAGTAATCATCATAGGCCCGGAAGATAATCCTGGAAGCAGAGAAAGCATAGTATATGGCGGTTGCATTCCCCGCCTTGAAGATCTTTATACCCAAAATGAAATCCAAAAAATGTATGATAACTGTAACTAAATTTCATAAAATGCCAAACCAGATTATTATTTACTGTTTAACCGGATTTATGCTATTGACATTTTCAGTTCAGGCTCAAAAACAGGTGACAGTCAATGGAGACACTTTATCTCAGGAAATTATCCGATTGCTGGAAAATGCTTACCAGGTAAAAATCCAACCAGGAGCTTACTGGTATGACCAGAATTCAGGTTTCTGGGGCCTTCAGGGTTCTCCGCCGGCCGGCATTATGTTGCCCGGCCTCAACCTGGGTGGTCCTTTAAAGGCTGATGCCTCCAATGGCCAAACCAATATTTTCATTAATGGGCGACAGATCACCCGAATAGAACAACAAGAGTTAATCAGAATAACGGGTACACCGATTCAACCAGGTCGGTACTGGTTAAACGCCCAGGGATGGGCTGGATTAGAAGGACAGGGGGCTCTGGTGAATTTGTACCACCTGGCCAGCCAGTTTTACCGGCAGGGTTCAGGCAGCAGTTTCTATCGCAATCAATACACCGGTACTGGAATGGGAAGCAGTCAGGATGGATTTTATATAATGGGTGAAGATTTTAGCTATTCGCAATTCTAATTTTCTTTAACATTTCACCTTAAAATAATTTTATCATGAGAAAATATTATCTTTTGATCAAGTTACTTACTTTCTTTTTTTACTAATTGCCAGCCCTCATTAGAAATGGATGAAATTCAAATTCTACCGGAGCCGGCACCTTCCTATGTCAGGATATCTCAATAAACGAATCTTCTGAATTTGAATTCAACCCTGAATTTAATTGTTATATCATACTTGAAAGTGGTATAGATTGCCACCAGCGGCCGGTATGATTGAAGATGATGTAAATTATTGTAAAAACATCAGCCTCACTGGTCATTTTTCCAACGGCTCCAGAACTGTAAGTTATTCCTTCACCTGTTATGTTCAAAGGGATAGTGGAATATAATAGGAGGGCCTGGATCCTGAAATCTGATGGTTTTTGCCAATTTCACCCATAAATTCTAACTTTATCGGTCTCCAACGCGCCTATGATAAAGGAAATCCACAAAAAAGCCTTGCAACTGGATCAGGTGCATATCGACTATCATGAAATTGATTATGATTCTTCCGGAACAAGTATTTCCAGAAATGAAACGGAAATGGTTAGACTTCATTTTGGATTGGCTGGGAGGTATTCCTTTTACTATGACCAGTTAAAATCATCCTTCCAACTATCCGGACATCACCATAATTTGCTTTATACCAAAGGGCTAGTGTGGTAATTATTAAATTGGCTTACTAAATTTTTGCTCATATTTTTTCTTTAGACAAGGCAAAATTTGAGAGCATAGCCAAAGCTACGGTCGAAAATTTTAACATAGTATAAAGTAAAAAGAGGGGTGAAAATAGTGAGTGAATTTAGTAATTAACACACTAGGAGATAAACGCCTGAAACTATAAAAAAGAGTTTCAATTAGATATAATATTGATATATTTAATTGAAAAATATAAAAACTCTTTTCTTTTAAATGAAGTGGAACATAAACAGGGGTAAAATAAAGTATATTTTCCGGGAATATATTCTTTGGAACCTGGTTATTGCTTTGGGCATTATGATTTCTGTTTATTACAGGAAATTGTTCACCGGGGAAATATTTCAGCATTGGGATGTCTTTATTTATGCCTTCCTGATCTCTTTATTGATGAATATAGGTATTTACCAAATTATTATAGTTACCGGTAAATATTTCAGCTGGATACACGCACCCTTAAAAAGGTTATTGGTGGAATTAGTGGCTGTACTGGTATATTCTTTTAGTGTGGGATACATCATAGCTTTTGCCATTAGTTACTTCATCAGGAATAGCTTTACCCTGGATGATATCCCCTGGAGGGAAATGGTTGGTGCCACCTACCTGCCGGTAATTGTATCCCTTGGTATTACAGCCTTTATGACCAGCCGATCTTTCCTTTTAGAATGGAGAAAGGCAGCTATTGCAGCGGAAAAACTCCGAGCAGATCGATACCAGGGTCAGTATCAATCTTTGAAGGATCAGTTAAATCCCCATTTTTTATTTAATTCTTTAAACACACTGACCAACCTGGTATATGAAGACCAGGATCAGGCAGCCAAATTTATTCAGGAATTATCCCGGGTTTATCGTTACGTACTAGAAACACAAAAGGAAGAACTGGTCACCCTGGAAGAGGAGTTGGCATTTTCTGAGAGTTATATTGCCCTGCAGAAACTGAGGTTTGGTTCAAATCTTTATTTTGAAGTAGATGTACCAAATAAATCCGGACTGATACCTCCCCTCACCCTTCAGCTTTTATTCGAAAATGCCATCAAACACAATGTGATCTCAGAAGATTATCCTTTGACCATATCTATTAAACAAGTGGAAGGTCAATTGATCGTTCGCAATAACCTGAGAAAAAAGATCGAGCAGCATCAGCAAAATACAGGCATTGGCTTATCGAACATCAACGCCAGAATTTCCTATTTTATCCCCAGGGAACTGGAAATTATTGAGGATGATTTTTTCACTGTCATTGTTCCACTAATAAAATCAAATTGATATGCGGATCTGTATAATAGAAGATGAACCTGCTGCAGTAAGAAGACTAGAACAACTGATCACTCAAACCAAACCAGACAGCCAGGTAGTAGCACGACTAAGCAGTGTGGAAGCCAGCGTGAAATGGTTATCTGAAAACCCGGATCCTGACTTGATCTTTCTGGATATTCAGTTGGCTGATGGGCTTAGCTTTTCTATCTTTCAAAAGGTTAAAACCCAGGCTCCGGTGATCTTTTGCACAGCCTATGATGAGTATGCCCTGAAGGCATTTAAATTGAAAAGTATCGATTATTTATTAAAACCTATTGAACCGGAACAACTGATGCAGGCTTTTGAAAAATATGAGAGCCTCCTGGTGAAAACAGAACCCATTAATATGGAAACCCTGCGGTCACTTATTGCTCAGGACCATCTTCGGAATTTCAAAAAGCGATTTATGGTAAAAGTAGGTGAGCGTATTCATTCCGTCAATGTTCATGAAGTGTTGTATTTCTTTAGCGCTCAGAAGGCTACTTTTCTGCAAACCAAAACCGGTAAACGACTGATGATAGAGTTTAGCCTGGAGGAATTAGAACAATTGTTGGATCCCATGGACTTCTTCCGGATCAACCGCAAATATATCATCAATCATCAGGCTATCCGGGATATCTTTACTTTTAGTAATAGCCGCTTAAAGATCTATCTTCAAAGCTGTCAGGATGAAAATATCCTGATCAGCCGGGAAAAAGTAGCCGAGTTCAAAGCCTGGCTGGATCGGTAAGAAGATATTTACAGATTCCAATTCTCATTAACTCATGAATTTACAATCTTATATTCTTTTGGCTTAGGTGTTTTTCTGCCTTTAATGATGAAATAGAAGGTAAGCCCCACTTCACCTATGGCGGCTGTAACACCCAACAACAATGCCAGCCAGGCTTCATGGTCAGGTACACTAAAATTACTAAACGATTCCATCAGGTAACCAGCAGCAGCGCCAAAATCAACCCACCAAACAGGTGAGGAATGATATCAGACCGGTATATCAATACACCCATCAAAAACAAATGAACCCCAAAAAATGCCCCGGCAATTAAATAGCCATATCGGTGGGTATCCATAAACAATAAGCTAAAGGCTTGCAATTGCTCTGCGCTGAAAGGAGCCAGAAATTCAGCTCCTCCCAAGATCTGGTAAGCCAGAAAATGGTTGAGTAGATTTATACTGCCAATGGCCGGATGAGCTATTGGTCTAAATAGCCGAAGAAATCAGGGCCAGCGTTTTACCAAATGGTCTAAAAATTTGGTATAGCATGATACTTATCACGGCATCCAACCACACTTGTTTAAACACCATATTTTTATATAAATATATTTTTATTATATGTTATATATTTATATATTTAATATAATATTTAAATATATAAATAATTTCATTGAATTATTTAGATTACCATTATAGTTTTTATTTTTTCTTTATCTAATTAAAAAAGGACTAATACACTCTCCTGGTTTAGCAAAAAAC
>JBPRGG010000017.1:0-4980 GCA_051418075.1 Candidatus Cyclobacteriaceae bacterium M3_2C_046
ATTAAATTTTCATTAATAATAGATTTTAAATTGGCTCAGGCTCCTATAAATAATGATTATTGATTGATTGCCGTAACTTTCCCTTCTAAATCCACTTCAAAGGCTACAATGACGAATCCGAAACTTTTTACCTACCATCCAACTACTCATTGACCACTGCTAAGTGCCAATTCCTTCGAGCTAATTACATCCAGCATCCTTTCAGCTTTCAGCTTAATTCCAAAACCAGCCAGTACCAAGCAACCACTAACCAGAAACTAAATCACTACCTATTGATTTTACTTTTCCTTCCAGCTTCCAGCTTGGAGCTTCGAGCTTTTAAAATAACCAGCAACCAGCCACTCATAAATCCGGAAAAAACCCGCTTTCACCCTTGACAATATGAAAACATATTGCTTATTTCGTGCACATTTACTACTCAATTTCCGGACACATCAAACACCACCCTGTGACCGACCTGGCGAAGCTATGGATTGATACCGATCGAGCCTTCCGCTGAAGATCGATTTCTGCACCTCCTGAATTGCCCTATCCATGTTTCCATATTTACACAGATCAAACTGGAAAACACCTGAATCTTAATACCATAAACATTCAAAATAAAAAACCTAAAGATGCCTCGCGGGATAAGGAATAAATCAAAACCAAATCCGGCTGTACAAGCTACATTCCAGCAATAGTCCCGGATCAATTAAATTATACAATTAAAATATTCGGATCGTTTAATAAAATTAACCAGTAATTAACCTATGTCTGCTCCACAATCGCAAACCACCGACACCTGGGACCTTGAAATAAAACCCCAGTCCCACCTGCTAGATATCAACTTCAAAGACATCTGGCGCTACCGCGATCTGCTTCGCATGTTCGTCAAGCGCGACGTGATCACCGTCTATAAGCAGACCATCCTGGGCCCCATCTGGTTTATCGTGCAGCCTATCCTTACCACCGCCATTTACATCCTGGTATTCGGACGAATTGCCAATATCTCTTCCGATGGTATACCCAGAGTACTGTTTTACCTGGCCGGTATCACTATATGGAACTATTTCTCCGAAAGCTTCAACCAGACCTCCAAGACATTTAAAGAAAACGCCAATATTTTCGGCAAAGTTTATTTCCCCCGGCTGATCATGCCCCTGAGCAAAGTCACTTCCGGACTCATCAAATTCGCTATCCAACTGGGCTTCTTCCTGGTCATCTTTTTGATCTTTCTGCTTTCCGGCAACCAGGCCATCCAGCCCAATTGGTACATCCTTTCCCTGCCCATACTGGTACTGCTCATGGCCGGCCTTGGACTTGGCTTCGGCATCATATTCACTTCCCTCACCGCCAAATACCGCGACCTTACCTTCCTGATCCAGTTTGGCGTGCAATTACTCATGTACGCCACCCCAGTCATTTACCCGGTTTCCACGATACCGGAAAAGTACAAGACCTTGATCATGCTGAACCCTATGTCTTCCATAGTTGAAGGGTTTAAATTCAGCTTCCTTGGAGCCGGCTTTTTCAGCTGGGGCTGGCTGGGCTACAGTGCAGCTTTCATGTTACTTACCCTGTTTTTAGGTATTATCATATTCAACAAGACTGAGAAAAACTTTATGGATACAGTTTGATCAGCCTGACAACCAATCATTATATCAAACCATTAACCTGCAATTAGATTTGTTAGAAACCTTAATCACATCCAAAACCCGGGTCAAACTCCTGCTGAAATTCTTCCTTAATCCGGAAACAGCAGCTCACCTCCGGGGCCTGGAATCCGAATTCCAGGAATCCACCAACGCCATCCGCCTGGAACTCAACCGCCTCACCGAGGCCAACATGATCACCTCCACCCAAAACGGCAACAAACGCATCTTCCGGGTCAACCAGCAGCACCCGCTTTATAACGACATCAACAGCATGGTGCGCAAATTCACCGGCCTGGATGTGGTGGTCGATCACATCGTTCGACACCTGGGCCACCTGCAATACGCCTACCTGGGAGGCGACATGGTACACGGCATCAACACCAATATCATTGACCTGATCCTGGTAGGCCGGATCGATGAAAACTACCTGGTACAGATCATCCCCAAAGCCGAGCAGATGATCAACCGCCGCATCCGGTATCTGATCTACCATGATCAGAAGGACCTGAATGAGTACCATCAGCCGGTAATGCTACTGTGGCAGAAGGATGAGTAAAAATCTGAACTATGATTTTCTTTGATTATATGATTTTCTTTGATTTACCCTTCCAGCTTCGGGGAGTTAAGGTCAAAAACGCTAAAGGTGAAAGGTAGTAACGATCAAATATTTGCGTTCAAAGAATTAAATGTATGGCAAAAATCCATTGACTTTGCCGATACTATCATTGATGGCTTTATTCTAAGATAAATATGATTTATGTGCTATCTTTGAGAAAATTATCGTCATGACAGCAGTAAATAAACTACATCAAGAATTCCAGAAGCTCACCAATGCCGAGAAACAGGCCTTTTTGGCTGAAATCGTCTCCCAAAGCAAGGGTCAAACCGAGATCGCAGAGCTGAAAGCTCACATTAATACTGACCTGTGACCGTAATAACCATAAGGATTTTAAAGTTGCCAGGTGTCTCAGAACGATCAATTGAAAGAAATATAAAAAGCCTCCAGGAGCAAAATAAATTGAAACGAGTTGGCCCGGCAAAAGGAGGTTATTGGCAAATTATTAAATGAGTATTGAGCATATAAGCAATTATCTTCGGTGCTTTCTATTTCAGAAAGATGGAAAAAACCTTTGCCGATGTAGCTTAAAGAGCTGAAGGATAGAATCCAATATAGTTAGTAAACGTTGAATAAAATAAATAAAACAATAACAAAAATATTATCTGGTTCATCTGATAATAATATAGAATTCAGTGAACTAATTAATTTATTAAAGTTCCTTGGATTTCAGAAAGAATAAAAGGGAGTCATCAGATATTCTTTAGAGAAAACATTGAAGAAATCGTTAACATTCAGTCTAAAGGATCCAAAGCGAAACCATATCAGGTGAAACAAGTTCGACATTAAGTTACAAAATATAAATTAATAAAAAATGACTAGGTATGAAATAATCATATTTTGGAGTGAGGAAGATAATTCTTTCATTGCTGAAGTACCTGAGTTGCCTGGTTGTATGGCAGACGGTGCTAATTATAATGAAGCTTTAACAAATGTTCAGCAAGTAATGGAAGAATGGATAGATACGGCTAAAAGTCTTGATAGGCAAATCCCTGAACCCAAGGGCAGATTAAAATATGCATAAAAGGGAAAGAGGATCAAACCAACAATCAGTAACCTGCCTCCCAGCGTGTAACCCATTGCAACGGTAGGCAGACAAGCAACCAGCAACCAGCAACTAGCACCCAGAAACCAGCATCCAGCTTCCAGCAACCAGCTTCGAACCATATACCCTTTGCGCACCTTTGCGCCTTCGCGGTTTAAATTTTGCCAATTGCCAACTGCCAATTCATATTGGAGAATCAGAAGCCAAAACTTCCTTCGAGCTTCCAGCTTCCAGCTTCGAGCTTTAAATACCTTCCAGCTTCGAACTTCGAACTTCGAGCACAAACAACCAGCAACCAACACCCAGCAACCAGAAACCAACACCCAGAAACAAAAAAATCCCCCCACCCCCTTGACAATATCAAAACAGTTCTTTTATTTCGTGCAAAATTACTACTCATTCTCTTTTAGGTACATCCCACCCATGTGACCGACCGGGCGAAGCTGTATAATGAGAACCCAGCAACCAGCAACAAGCAACAAGCAACCAGTAACCAGTAACAAGCAACATGTCAAAAACAGTTATCAAAGTCGAAAACCTCTCCAAACTTTATTGATTAGGCGAAGTCGGCACCGGCACCATTGATAAAGCTATAAGCTGGATGCTCGAAGCTCGAAGTAGGCTTTAGGATTAATTTTCAAAATGCTTGATAATAAGTTTAATTTAAATTTAAAGATTTAATTGTTTGGCAAAAAGCGATTGATTTTGCAGATAAAATCATCGAAACCACCGAAAATCTTAATACTTCAGGTAAACACTTTAGACTAATTGAACAAATTGAATCATCCTCTACATCTATTGCACAAAATATATCCCAGCCCTGTGAAATATGAATAAATACTTTGTATATGTTTTATTAAGTAAAAAGGATAATAAATTTTACACAGGTTACACTAAAGATTTAAATAAAAGATTTGAAGAACACAATCAGGGTTAGGTCACATCAACTAAAGATAGAATTCCATTCATTGTAGTATACTATGAGGTAAGCTTTAATCAGCAAGATGCAATTCATAGAGAAAAATACCTCAAATCAACTTATGGAAAACGCTATATTCGAAATAGATTAAAAAATTATTTTAATGCTAGTTAAAACCTGGATATTGTTAAAAAAATGCAGTTTTCATTAATTTATTTCACAGGGCAAGGAAAAGGTAGGTATTCAAAAAAAGAATTCAGACAGTTTTTATATATTGCACGACCTGTGAAATAAGTATTTTTTTAACTAATAGCTAATTGATGACATATTTCACAGGTCTAAAGGTTCACTTTATGAAACTGTTACATTGTCAAATCTATTTTACAAAAGAAACTGGATTTCAAAGGATAAACTTGATGAAATAGAAAATGAGGCGTTTGAAATTGGAAGTATGATTAAAGGTTTAATTAATTCATTAGGTGATTGACTTGTCACCCATCGAGCTTACTGCTTCGAGCTTTTTTATCTTCCTTCCAGCTTCGAGCACAAGCAACCAGAAACCAGCAACCAGAAACCAGCAACCAGCAACCAGAAACCAGTAACCAGAAACCAGAAACCAGAAACCAGCAAGTATGCATACAAATAACGATATATTAAATCAAATAAATCGTGAAGTAAAATTAATTCAGCCTGAAGCTGAAGTAGTGTTATACGGCTCAAGAGCAAGAGGTGATTTTAAAGTGAATTCAGACTGGGATATATTGGT
>JBPRGG010000018.1:0-2023 GCA_051418075.1 Candidatus Cyclobacteriaceae bacterium M3_2C_046
CACACCGATGAAAGCATCCTTAAAAAACTGAACAAAAAAGATATTAACGAACTGTTTTTGTAACCATGCGATCAAGCATGGTAATTCACCGGGAAAGATCTCCCATAAACCACCTGCGCTCATAAGAACCTTGAGCAGGTCACTTTCCGCTCAACCATTGAGATGGTGAATTCTGGTCACCTGCTCAATAAAGGCAGCAAAATTTATTCACCAGTCCTTTAACCGCAATAGCGGTATTACCAAGAATCTAACGCTGGAATTGGTAACTTCGTGCAAAACAGGGAACAATAGGTGTTTTGACCTTTGTGAGCATTGGTGCTTAGAGCCCTATCACCAGTTTAGGCATGTATGCTTTTAAATTACCAATTGATGGCTTTAGACCTCTTATGATAGAATATTAGTTATTTTCAAAGCATACTAAACACCTATCATTCCCATAAAATAAATATTATGGCAAAGATAGTAAATCCTAATGCAGCAGGGATCGACATTGCATCTACGGTTCATTACGTAGCAGTGCCGGAAGAAAAATGTAAAGAAAATGTACGTAGTTTTAAAAGTTTTACCTGTGACCTTCATAAGCTGGCCAACTGGTTAATTGAATGTGAAGTAGATACTGTAGCAATGGAATCTACTGGTGTATACTGGTATCACCTTTACACTATTTTATTAGATTATAACATTGAAGTTTATTTAGTTAACGCTTATCATGTAAGAAATGTACCTGGAAGAAAAAGTGATGTTAGCGATGCACAATGGCTCCAGGAGTTGCATTCCGGTGGTTACCTAAAGGCATGTTTTCAACCTGATAATCTTACACGGGCTTTACGTAATTACGTACGTCAACGAAAAATTTTAATCCAGGAAATGACTACTGAAACCCAAAGAATGCAAAAAGCAATGGTACAAATGAATATAAAGCTTCATGATGTTATCAGCGATATTCATGGTGTAACAGGAACTAATATTCTTAATGCGATTTTAGCAGGTGAGAAAGATGCTAAAAAACTGGCCGAATTAAGTAATGATCAAATCAAGGCTTCCAAAGAAACCCTGATTAAATCACTGGAAGGAAATTGGCGTGAAGAGGAACTTTTCAATCTTGAAATGGCTTATAAAAAGTACAAGTTCAACAAAAATTTATTGCTTGATTGCGACCAGGAATGTGAAAAAATCGTCGCCCAATTAGCCGACGATTCAATTCCTGAAAAAAAACTTAAGCCGCTGACATATGCAAAAAATCAACCCGCCTTTAACGTTCGACAACATTTGTATCAAGTATATGGAGTTGATGTAACCAATATATATGGAATTAAACAAACTACTGCATTAACCATTTTATCTGAAACCGGTCCTAACTTAAAAGAAAAGTTCCCAACCTTAAAACAATTCCTTTCCTGGTTAAATGTTGTACCTGATAATAAAATATCGGGCAACAAAATAATTTACAGCCGGATGAAAAAGAAAAAAAATAACGCCGGACAAGCTTTCAGAGAAGCTGCCAACACTATGTGGAGATCACAAAATCCAATTGGGGATTATCTAAGAACAAAAAAATCAAAATCAGGAAGTGGACAGGCACTTGTTTCAACAGCAAAAAAACTTGCAACAATTTTTTATAAAATGGTTACTGAAAAAGTGGAATTTGATCCATACATATTACACGGAAACAGGCAAGGCTATCTACAATACAAAGCAAAAAAGCTGCAAAAAACACTTGAAAGGACTAACTTGTTAATTGCTCAAGGTGAACAGGTTAGGCAAACTGTTAGATGATAGCTGAACTTAGAGTCAGCAGGTGAGCACTCTCCGTTGCAGAGCCGGTGTGCATTATAGCTTTGAGATGGTGACTATAAGATGTAAAGTTTTTACAACCAATAAAATATATGTAACTTTAAATAGTTTATATTAGTTGTTTAGATAAATCTGAATTGAAATTATACATCAAAAATATGGTTTGTATTCGCTGCCAGATGGTAGTGAAAGCTGAACTTGAAAAGCTTGGCTTACCATATGCTTATGT